>DASXNV010000064.1:0-93145 GCA_036494815.1 Caulobacteraceae bacterium | reverse complement strand
CGGCGATCGCTACGCCGTTTGAGGCGGAGTTGGCGGCGGTTTACGCTCCAGCTGACGTAGCCGATCTGATGCCCTGGATGGGAGAGGGCTTCATGGGCGGGGTCCAGGTGGCCGCTGTGCAGAGCTTGAAGGACGCCGCCGCCGAGGGTGAGCGCGCGGCCCGGGCCAATCTGGAAACCTGCGCCTATGGACGCAAAACCTTCACGGCCCTGACGTCGCCGGTTTGGTCGGCCTTGTCCATGGAGGGGCGGCTGTCCGACGTGGTGGTGTTCGACGACAGCACGGCGCGCGGCAAGGGGCCGCTGGCGGAAAGTTTTCAGCAGATCGTCGCTGATGAACAGCGGCCGACGCTGGTGGCGCGAGCGGGCCTTAACGCCCAGGGCGTCATCGCCATCGCCTGGGATGGCGGCAAGGAAGCCAGCCGCGCGGCGCGCACCGCGCTGCCGCTGTTGCAGAAGGCGGCGCGCGTGGTGATCATCGCCGCGCCGGCCTCTTCTTCACGCTATTTCGAGCCCAAGCGGCTGCAACAGTTCCTGGCCGAGCGGGGCGTGACGGCGGATATCCACGGAGTCAACGACAGCGGCGACGCCGCGTCGCTTCTGTTGAATGCGTCCAAGGCGGTTTCGGCGGACCTTTTGGTCGCTGGCGCCTTTGGCCACCCGCGCCTGCAGGAGTTTATTTTCGGCGGGACCACGCGGTCCTTCCTGAACGCCGCCGGAGCGCCGTCGCTGTTCCTCTCTCACTAGTCCACCCCAACTAATAAGGAGAAAACCATGGGGTTGAGCCGCATTGTCATCCGCCTTGCGCGTAATCCGGGCACCGAGTTCGCCGATGGCGACGATCATCGGGGCTATGCCCTGGTTGCGCCCCTGACGCCCGACAGCAAGCTGGATGAGACCGAATTTCGCGCCCATCGCGGCGACTGCGTCGTGCGCCGGTTCGCGCCGGAAGAGGAACCCGTCGAGGGCAAGCTGGCGCGGCGGGGCGAGCGCTGGTTCTTCGACTATGGCGACGACACCGAGGCGGACGAACCACTCTACCGTCTGGGCGACCATCGCTTCGCAGTCGGTGAATATGTCAGCATCACCGACGAGGATGGGCGGCTGTTGACGTACAAGGTGACGGACGTGGTCGCGGCCTGACGAACCTCAACCTTAGGCTATTTCACATTCAGCCGGATCAGGGCCTCCACGTCACGGTCATGAAAGTCGCCGTGGTGCTGGACCTTGCTCTTGAAGGTTCCGACCACCAGGGGACCCGAGGCCGGTCCGCGCGCTGCATAGCCGACGCTGCGATAGCCGGCTGGGCCAGGGGTGTCGCTGGCCAGGATGTAGAGCATGTCGGCGCCGTGACGTAGGTCTGTGGCCCGGATCTCGGCGCCCTGGGGCCCCGCCTTGATGACAGCGGTCTTGGAGCCCCAACTGGTGTGAACATTGGCGTTGTCGTCGTCGGCGTCGATGGTCACCCCGAATACCCTGACATGGGCCTTATCGTCATCGGCGTCTACGTGGACAAAAGGCACGTCGACCTTAGCGCGGTCATGGCCATGGCTGTCGTCGGCGTCCACGTGCACAAAGGGAAGGTCGACCTTGGCGTGGTCGTGGTCGCGATCATGGTCTTCGTCGTGGTCGTCGTCAGAATCGTTGTCTGCGTCGCCGGCCGCGTGATTATGGGCGTGGCCGCCCCCCTTGGTGTTATCGTCCCCACCGGGCGGCTCTGGCGGCGTGGGAGGCTCGGGCGGTTTCGGCGGCATGGGTTCCGCATGGATTTTCGGGGCCAGCGCTCGAAGCTGCGCCTCCAACGGCTCCAGGGCCATCTGCGGAGTCTGGCCGTTCAGGGCCACCAGGCTCAAGGTGACGTCGTCGCCCTGCTCGCCGCGATAGACGCAGGCGTGCCCGTCCGAACTGGCCGAAACCCGGGTCAGGCGGCCTTGCTCGTCCGGACAGTTCAAGGCCGCCGCGACGGTCATGGTCCGACCTTGGTCGATATGCAGCGCTTGGCGCACCGGATGACACGCCGAAGTCCCCATGGCGATCGCCGCCAGGGCCGCGCCGCCGATGAGCCGTCGATTTTGCATTCAGACCTTCCCGTATCGAAACAGGCGTTTAGCCTCGTCTTCGCTCTAGGCTACGTCCAGTGAAATCGCGGTAACGGAGCGCTGGAGGGTACCGGCGAAACCTGTTCGGGATATGCGGCCCAAATCGGAGAACCTATTTCGGTCAGAAGGTTAGCCCCGCGCTCTGGCGGGGCTGTCCAATGGTGTCAGGTCAGCTCGCCGCGGGTCAGGATTGGCCCGGCCGCCCACCCGCGCCCTCGCGCCGGGCCAGAAAGGCGAGGCGTTCGAACAGGTGCACGTCCTGCTCGTTCTTGAGTAGGGCGCCGTGCAGGGGCGGGATCAACTTGGTCGGATCGCGCTCGCGCAGAGCCTCGTCATCGATATCCTCGACAAGCAACAGCTTGAGCCAGTCGAGCAGTTCGGAAGTCGAAGGCTTCTTCTTCAGGCCCGGCACCTTGCGCATGTCGTAGAAGATGCGCAGCGCCTCGCTGACTAGCTTCTTCTTGATCCCTGGGAAGTGGACGTCGACGATGGCGTTCATCGTCTCGGCTTCGGGGAAGCGGATATAGTGGAAGAAGCAGCGGCGCAGGAAGGCGTCCGGCAGCTCTTTTTCGTTGTTTGAGGTGATGATCACCACTGGGCGGATCGCCGCCTTGATGGTCTCGTTGGTCTCGTAGACATAGAACTCCATCCGATCCAGCTCTTGCAGCAGGTCGTTGGGAAATTCGATGTCGGCCTTGTCGATCTCGTCGATCAGCAGCACCGGTCGGGCGGGCGCGGCGAAGGCCTCCCAGAGCTTGCCCTGTTTGATATAGTTCTTGACGTCCTTGACCCGCTCGTCGCCGAGCTGGCTGTCGCGCAGGCGGGTGACGGCGTCGTATTCGTAAAGGCCCTGCTGGGCCTTGGTGGTCGACTTGATGTGCCAGGTCAGAAGCGGCGCATTCAGCGCCTTGGCCACCTCATAGGCCAAGATGGTCTTGCCGGTGCCGGGCTCGCCCTTGATCAACAAGGGCCTCTCCAGGGCGATGGCGGCGTTGACCGCAACCTTCAAATCCTCGGTGGCGACGTAGTCGCTGGTGCCCTCAAATCGCTGACTCATCCTATCCCCTTCGGCCCGTCCGAGGCGCGCCCAACAACTGTTCGACTTATCCCCGTAGACTACGGAGCGCGCCGCCCGTTGCAAGGGCGATTCGAACAAGCGTTCAATCTCGGCTCGGATCGATCACCGGTTGGGCGCTTTCTCTGCGATCCCTGCTGAGCATTGACTGCGGCGTCGGCTAGCTAACCGTCTGATCGCGCATAAGGTTTGGTCGTTCTTGCTCGAGCGCGCCAGCCATTCTCACCATCAGCTCATCCCATTGGTGATATCCAACGGGCTGAAACACACGCGCCTGCGGATACCAGGGGTAGTGTTCGGCTCCGAGGCGCGGCCAGGCGGCCGGGGCGGAAACCAGCCAGATCGGGACGCCGCAGGCGCCGGCGATATTGGTGGTGGCGTTGGTCGGGCCCAGGATCAGATCCATGGCGCAGCACAGGGCTGCTACATCGTCCAGATCCTCCTTGAGGTCGATGCCAGGTGGCTGCCAGATCTCAATGCCCAGCGAGGCGTGGGCTTCCGCCAGTTCGGCGGCGCAGTCGCCATATTGCAGATTGACGAAGCTGAGGCCCGGGGTCTGCAGCACGGGCCGCCACTGTTCGAACGGTGAGAATTGCTTAAGGCGTGCGCCGTCGAGCTTCAGGCTCTTCCACAACAGGCCGATCTTGGGGCCGGGCAGGGCGCTGACCAAGCCGCGCCAGTGGGCCACACGTTCCGGATCGGCCGTGAGATAGTTGGGGCGATTCGGATAGGCCTCGGCGGAGCGCCTGAACCGCCGCAGCGGGGAGGCCAGCGGCGTCCAGAGATCGATTTCGTCCTGTTTTACGGAGGGCGCGCAACGAATCGTATGACCATCGACCTTGTAGGTCGTGTGGGCGCTTACATCGATCGTGGGAAACGAGCGACGAAACAGGGCCACCAGTCTGGGCTCCAGGACCAGGGACAACCGGCCATTGAGGCCGAGGGCTTCCAGAACGTCAGGGACCAGATTGGCGAAGACGACCTCATCGCCCAGGCCCTGCTCGCCGAGCAGCAGTAGGGATTTGCCCTCCAGATCGTCTTCGGGGCGCCAGCGCGGCCGATCGATCATGAAGTGGGCCGAGCCCACGAAATCGCTATCCAATCGGGCTTCGTAATCTTCCCAGCCTTCAGCCACGCGCCCCTGACACAGCAGCATGGCTGAGCGGGCCAGACGCATCATGGCCAGATCGGAGGGCGCGATCGCGTGCGACATGGCGATTTCGCAATCGGCCAGGGCGCCGTCGAGGTCGCCCAGATCCAGCTTGGCGTTGGCCAGGTTGTGGCGCGCCTTGGCGAAACCGGGATCGAGCCTCAACGCCTCTTCGTAAAAGGTGACCGCGGCCGCGGGCTGTCCCTGTTCGCTGAGAATGGAGCCCAGGGTGTTCCAGAGGACTGGGACGTCCGGATTGGCCAGGATCGCCGGGCGCAGCACACCCACGGCGCCATCGTAGTCATGGAGATCCCGCAGCGCGCACGCCATGTTGTTGGCGCCCTGGGCGCAATCGGGATTGGCGGCGCAATAGATGGCGAAGAACTTTGCCGCTTCCAGCGTCTTGCCCAGTCGCATGGCCAATCGGCCCAGATCGTTGGCGATGTCGGAATGGTTGGGCAGCAGGGCCAGGGCGGATTCATAGCAGGCGATCGAACTCTTGAAGTCGCCGGCTTTCTCGCGCGCGATGGCCAGGATGTACCAGCCATAGCCGTTGCGTTCGTCGCGGTTGAGCACCTTGAGCGCCAACTCGGCGGCGCTCTTGTGATCCTCGGCGCCGATAGCCGCCACCGCGCGCTGCAGCAACGGTTTCACCGTCAAGGCCCGCAGATCCGCCACCGCCTGGTTCAGCCGGTTTAGCGCCTGTTGAGAGGCGGGATCGCCCATCTCGCCATCGATAAAACGGGGCGTGGCGGCGATAACGCCTTCGGTGGCGACGGCCAGGGCCGAGACGGACGTCTGCGAGCGAAGGGCGGCCTGTTTGGACGACGAAGACGCGGACATGAAGGGACTCACTAGGCCTAGCGGATGGTTAATGCTGGAGGCGCCGGATTAAGGCATTGCTAACCTGGGCGCGTGACAGGGTTAGATGATGTGGAAAGCGGGTCGGCCAAGGTTGGCCTCGAACGAAAGGCCTCAAGGGACGGACATGTCGACGCAGGCGATCACCGATCTGGCGGCGCTCTGGCGCAGGTCCGGCATGGAGGCTGGCGACACGGTGTTGCTTCACAGCTCGGTCGGTCGCACCGCGCGGGGCCTGATCAGGTCGGGCCGCCCCGCGGCGGGGGCTGCGCAGGATGTGCTGGATAGTTTCCTGCAGGCCGTGACGCCCACTGGGACTCTGCTGCTGCCCTTGTTCAACTTCGCCTTCACCGAAGGGGGCACGTTCGATATTCGCTCGTCGCCAAGCCAGATGGGGGCCTTGACGGAGGCGGGGCGACAGCGCGCCGCGTCCGTAAGGACGGGCCATCCGATCTATTCCTTCGCGGTGATCGGCGCCCAGGCAGAACGGTTTCGTGGCTTGGAGAATTTCAGCGGCTATGGGGCCGACTCGCCCTTCGGGGTGCTGCGGGCCATGGGTGGCAAAATCGCGATTCTCGACCTGCCGGACCAGCACAGCATGACCTTTTATCATCACGTGGAAGAGATGCTGCGGGCGCCCTGGCGTTTTCACAAGCGGTTCGAGGGCGGCTATGTGGGCTGGGACGGCGTCGAAACACGCCGGACATTCGGCCTCTATGTCCGCGACCTGGAACGCGGCGTGGTGACGGACGTAGACCCGATGGGCGAGCGGTTGTGGGCTCGCGGACTGTATCGGGGTGAACGGCCTGGCCAGGAGAGCGGCCTGCGCACTATCGACGCCAACCTGCTGTTCGAAGCTGTGGATGAGGTGGTCGCGGCGGGGGACGCCGAGGGGCTGCTATATCGGGTCGAGAAGGCGGCATGAGAGATGTTTCGCCCGAGCCTCTGCCCGAACCCATGTATGAATGGGCTCGCGATCTGTTCCCGATCTGCCGCAGCCTGACCGGTCCGGGGGTTCGCCAGACCCTGGCCTATCTGACGGGTCTGCTGCCCGACCTAGCTGTGGCGTCCGTCCCGTCCGGGACCAAGGCCTTTGATTGGACCGTGCCGGACGAATGGACCATCCGCGACGCCTATGTGGCGGACGAGACCGGGCGCCGGGTGATCGATTTTCGGGCCAACAACCTGCATGTGGTCGGCTACTCTGAGCCCATCGACGCTTGGATGGATCTGGAGGCGCTGCAACCGCGCCTGCATTCGCTGCCGGAGCAGCCAGACGCCATTCCCTATGTCACCTCCTACTACCAGCGTCGGTGGGGCTTTTGCCTGACCGACCGAACCCGCCAGGCTCTGGCGCCTGGACGCTATCGGGCGGTGATCGACTCCACGCTGGCGCCGGGCGTGCTGAACTATGGCGAGTTGCTGCTGCCGGGGCGTGAGGTCGCGGAGGTGTTGGTCTCCACCTATGTCTGCCACCCCTCCATGGCCAATAACGAACTCTCCGGTCCAGTGGTGACCACGGCTCTGGCCCGCTGGATCGCGGCCTTGCCGGATCGCCGGCTGAGCTACCGCATCCTGTTCCTGCCGGAGACCATCGGCTCGATCGTCTATCTGAGCCGGCATCTAGAGGCGATGAAGTCACGCACTGTGGCCGGTTTCGTCGTCACCTGCGTCGGGGACGAGCGAGGTTGGTCGCTCATGCCGTCGCGCCTTGGCGACACCGTGGCCGACCGGGTGGCCAAACACGTGCTTGGCCGCACAGCACCGGACTATGTAGCCTATTCCTTTCTGGAGCGAGGCAGTGACGAGCGGCAATATTGCAGCCCACATGTGGGCTTGCCCGTGGTTGCGATCATGCGGTCCAAATACGGGACCTATCCCGAATACCACACCTCCCTGGACGATCTTTCCCTGGTGACGCCGCGCGGCCTGGAGGGCTCACTTGAAGCCCTGAAGCGTTGCGTCGGCGCTTTGGAGGCCAACGAAACCTTCATCGCCGTTCAGCCTTGCGAGCCCCAGTTGGGCCCGCGCGGGCTTTATCCGACCATCAGCACCAAGGGCAGCGGCGAACAGGTTCGCGCCATGATGAACCTATTGGCCTACGCCGACGGCGAGCATGACCTCCTGGCGATCGCTGATCGAATCGGAAAACCGATCGAGGACTGCGCCGCCCTGGCCGGCCGATTGATCGGGGCGGGGGTTATCCGACGGATCCGACCATAGATTGGGCGGCTAGCTTCGCCTGCGACCGTCTGTCGCGCCCTTCGCCATCTGGCGGCGAGGCGGGCCAGCTACGCTTGCGCTGCAACGGTTCGCCGATCACTGATTTCGCGTTGCGGGACCGAAATTATCGGTCGGTTCGGCCCGCATGGAGAATCGCCGCAGGATGCGGAATTCCTGTCCCGACCGTGTTTGGGGAGATCATCCGTTGAGCCAACGCGCTGGTCGCCCGCAACGCGCCATTAACCTCCGTGCCTTTTATTCGTTAGTCGAAACAAGCGGTGCGGCGAGCGCGGGCGCAGGAGCGGTGGGGAACAGGTATGATCTCAAGCCGATCCATGGAGGGCGGTCACCATGCCTTTGAAATTGTCTCTGAAGCCCGGCGAAAAGTTCGTGCTGAACGGTGCGGTGGTTCAAAACGGTGATCGGCGCAGTGTCCTTTTGCTGCAGAACAAAGCGTCTGTCCTGCGCGAACGCGACATCATGCAGGAAGACGAGGTCACCTCGCCAGCCCGGCACATCTATTTCCCGGTCATGATGATGTATCTCGATGAAGCCGGCGCGGCGCGTTACCATGATGAATTCGTCAGGCGACTGTCCGAATTCATGGGCGTCATCGCCAACCCGGACATCATGGCCGAGTGTGTAAATATCTCCAAGCACTTGCTGGAGCGCGAATATTACAAGGCGCTGATGCTGTGCCGTAAGCTTATCGAATATGAAGATGAGAGGTTGAGCAATGTCGCTTCAAGCCTACCAGCAGGCTAGGTCTCGAAGTGAATCGCCGCGGGACGCCGAGTACCGGTTGTTCGGGCAGGTCACGCGGGCTTTAATGGACGCCGCCGCCGCGGCGCCGGACGATCTGCAAACGAAGATCAATGCGTTGGACTGGAACCGGCGTATGTGGTCGACCATGGCCGCCGACTGCGCCCAGCCCGAAAACGCTTTGCCGCCAGCCCTCAGGGCCCAGATCATTTCGCTGAGCATGTGGGTCGGGCGCTACTCCAGCCAGGTGATGCGGGGCAAGGAGCCGATCGACGCCTTGATCGATATCAACCGGATTATGATGCAGGGCCTGGCCAACCGGCCAGCGGCGGCGTAGAGCGCGCCGCGCCCGGCCAGGATTGCCGGGCTGCGGCGGCAAGAGCTGCCGAGTCGGGGCGCTGAGCGTGGCGGGTAATAGTTGCCGTCAAAAATTCCCCTTATATTTCAGTCACCAAAAAGGTCGAAGTCGCCGGCGTGTCTGGCGTGATCCTTGCCACTCTGTGCGTGGGCTAGAAGCCCAGCGGCAAAAGCCGTCATCCCCGCCCAGAATGGAAGGAGCGCCGAATGCTTTCGGTGAACACCAATTCGGGCGCGCTGATCGCGCTCGAAAACCTCAACGCGACCAGTGCACAGATGAGCCAAGCTCAAAACCGGATCAGCACCGGACTGTCGGTGGCGTCGCCGAAGGATAACGGGGCTGTCTGGGCGATCGCGCAAAACGAGCGCTCCCAGATCTCAGCCCTCGACTCCGTGAAGAACTCGCTCAACCGCGGGTCCAGCATCGTCGATGTCGCCATGTCCGCCGGTCAGAGCGTGTCGGATCTACTGAACCAGATGAAGGCGCAAGCCTTGTCGGCGTCGGATACGTCCTTGGACACCGCCAGCCGTCAGGCGCTCAGCACCGACTTCACCCAGCTTCGCAATCAGATCGCCACGGTGATTCAAAACGCCAGCTTCGACGGGGCCAACCTGTTAAACGCCGGCGCTCAGAACCTAGCCTTTCTGGCCAGCTCCGACGGTTCGTCGCTCTTGACGATCCGGGCGCAGTCCTTGGCCTTTGGCGGCTCTATCCTCACGCTGACGGCGACCGCGTCGCTCGCCACCGCGACGATAGCCAGCAATCTGATCAATGTCGTGCAGGCCTCGATCGTCAACGTCAACGCCGCCTTGGCCAGCCTGGGGACGTCTTCCAACGCCCTTACGCTGCAAACGACGTCGGTGCTTGATCTGCAGGACACGCTGACGACGGGCGTAGGCAATCTGGTGGACGCCAACATGGCCAGGGAAAGCGCCAACCTCCAGGCGCTGCAAACAAAGCAGCAATTGGGCATTCAGGCGCTTTCCATAGCCAACCAAGCGCCGCAATTGATCCTGTCGCTGTTCAAATAGGCCGCGGGAGCCGGGCGCCGCTAAGGCGTCCGGCTCCAGAGCCGCTGCGCGGTCGCGAAGGGCGGCAAAATTAGCCTGGCGGCCGGCAAAAAATGCCCGGCCCGGCAGAAATTGCCCGGCCAAAACAGGCTTAACCGACCTATAACGCCATGAATCCAACATTCTAGAGCGAGCGCCGGGGCGGCCGAATCTGGCCCGCCCATTGCAATCCCTCTGATCAGGCAAAACGCCTCCGGCAGTCAAAATGACGTCGGACACCTGAGAAATAGGAACTATTCGTCATGACGCTAAGCGTTAACACGAACGCTGGTGCGCTGGTCGCCCTGCAAAACCTGACCGCCACCGAATCCTCGCTGGCCACTGCGCAGAACCAAGTCAGCACCGGCTTGGCGGTTTCCTCCGCCAAGGACAACGGCGCGATCTGGGCCATCGCTCAGAACCAACGCTCAAGTTCATCCGCGCTCGATTCGGTGAAGCAATCGCTTCAGCGCGTCCAATCGACCGTCGACGTGGCCACCTCGGCCGGCTCCTCGGTTTCCGACCTGCTGAACCAACTGAAGTCCACGGCTCTGTCGGCCACGGACACCTCGCTCGACACCCAAAGCCGCAACGCCCTGAACACCGACTTCAACCAACTGGTGAAGCAGGTCCAGAACGTGATCTCCAACGCCAGTTTCAACGGCGCCAACCTGCTTAACGGCAGCGTGACCAACCTGGCGGCTCTCGCCAGCGCGGACGGTCAAAACCACCTGACCGTGGCGGCCCAAAACCTGTCGCTGGGCGGCACGATCATCTCGTTGTCCGCGACGCAATCGATCAGCACCGCGGCCCTCGCCAGCACGGCGCTCACCGCGATCAACAGCTCGATCAGCTCTGTGAACAACGCTCTGGCGACCTTGGGGGCTTCTTCGAACTCGCTGACCTCGCAGCTGACCTTCGTCGGAACGCTGCAGGACACGATCGATACGGGTGTCGGCAATCTGGTTGACGCGAACCTCGCGAAAGAAAGCGCCCAACTCCAGGCTCTGCAGACCAAGCAGTCCCTGGGCATCCAAGCGCTGTCGATTGCGAACTCTTCGTCGTCGTCTCTGCTGTCGCTCTTCCGCTAATCCACGCCAAGGAGGCGGGCGCTTGCGCCCGCCTCCGCTCGCTGCTGGAGGCGCCGGCCGAACCCCGGCGTAGGGAGACATGACCAGTCCACTTTCAAATATCGTCGGCTCGCCCGACATCGCCCAAACCGCATCCGCCCAAATTCCTTTGGGCGGCGCTTCCGCGACCAAACCTTCGCCGACCGTCGGTCCCGCCGCGCCGGTGCAGGATGTGAGCGCCTCTGCGACGTCCTCGACGGCGACCGCCCAACCTACAGGCGCCGATCTGAGGCTCGTGATCGAGGACGACAAGGCGGCAGGCTGCTTTGTCTACAAGGTCATCAACCGGACGACCGGCGAGGTGGTCCAGCAGGCGCCGCAGGAACAGATCGTCAAGCTCCGCGAGGCGGACGGCTATCTGGCGGGCGATGTGATCAAAGCCCAGGCCTAAGCCTGGCGTCATAGGCGAGCTGCGGCTCGCAAGGTTCTCTCTAACCGCCGCCGGTCGCCCGGTGAGCGGCCAATGGTTGTTGAGCGTTAACCATCTGCTCACGATGTTAACCATAACCTTCGTTGTCAGAAGCGATTCCCCGAGCGCCGGAAACCCGGCGCGGTCTCGGGGTAGGGCCGACGGAGGCAGTCATGACGCTGAGCGTCAATTCGAATAGCGGAGCGCTCATAGCGCTTGAAAATCTGAACGCCACTCAGGGGCAATTGAGCGAGACTCAGAACGAGATCAGTACCGGTCTGAAGGTTGGCTCGGCCAAGGACAACGCCTCGGTCTGGGCGATCGCCCAAGGGCAGAGGGCGGATATCACTGCCCTTGATTCGGTGACGATGAGCCTGAATCGGGCGACGTCGATCGCCGATGTGGCCAGCACTGCAGGCCAATCGGTCTCGGATCTTTTGACGCAGCTGAAGGCCAAGGTGGTCTCGGCGATGGACCCGTCAAACAATACGGCCTCTCGGGTCCTGCTCAACAACGACTATCAGTCGATCTTGTCCCAGATCAAAAATGTTGTGAGCAACGCCTCGTTCGACGGCGCCAATATCCTGGATGGTTCATTGGGGGCGAGTATCGATTTCCTCGCCAACTCCGACGGCTCTTCGTTCATCACCTTGAGCACGCAGAACCTGTCGCTGGGCGGAACCATCGTTACGATCGGCTCCACGTCGACCATCGGTTCTGTGACGGCGGCCACGGCCTTGCTGACCATGGTCAACACGTCGCTGACCAATGTGGACAGCGCCCTGGGCCAATTGGGCTCGCAATCTAGCGAAATCAGCGCGCACAACACCTTTGTGGGCAAGCTGCAGGACACCCTGACCACTGGTGTCGGCAATCTCGTGGACGCCAACATGGCCTCGGAGAGCGCCAAGCTGCAGGCCTTGCAGGTCCAGCAGCAGCTCGGCGCCCAGGCGTTGTCGATCGCCAACCAGGCGCCACAGGTGATCTTGTCGCTATTCAAATAGATTTTCGCAAAGTCCCGCTCGCGGCGTCGTGAATCAGCGATAGTGTGGGTTCCTGCGATAGGGGCAGGAACCGCGCATGATCGACCTCCGCGATTTGGCTGACGAAGATTGCCCGCGGCTGTTTCGCTGGCGGCGAGAGCCGGAGGTCGATCGCTGGATGAGCGACCTGCCGGCGCAGACCGAGTTGGAGCATGCGCACTGGTTCGAGGATATGCGCCGCGATCCAGACCAGCGCGGTTGGATCATCACTTATAACGGCGACCCAGCCGGCTACCTGGCGTTGAGTGGTCTTGCCGGACGTCACGGCCGCGCCGCCTGGGGATGGTATATCGGAGAGGCGTGGGCGCGGGGGCGCGGGGTTGGCCGCGCGGCCCAGGCCCTTGGCCTCGATTTGGCTTTCCAGGATCTGGGTCTGGAGAAGGTCTGGGCCGAGGTTTTGGCCGACAACGAACCGGCCCTGAAAGCCCAGGCCGCCGCGGGTTTTCGGCGCGAAGGCTATCTGCGGCGACACGTAAAAAAGGACGGGGCGTTTCGCGATGTGGTCCTTTTGGCGATCCTCGCCGAGGAATGGCGCGCCAGGCGTGATCATGTGCGCCGGGACTTGGCCGTTTCCAACCTCATCGCGGCCTGACCGCAGCCACTCAAAGTAGGCGAATTAAGCTCTGTGAAGGGTTTGCGGGCGCATGTTGGCGGCGTCCGAATTGCGTCCTCAGTTAGGCCTGCGCTGTGATTTCCATCGATACCAGCGTTCTGTTGAGCTACTACAACTCGAAGGAGGGGATCCTTACGGGATCCTCAGGCGCGTCGGCTTCCGGCTCGACCGGTTCCAGTTCGTCGAGCGCCGCCGCGCCGACCCCGCCATGGGACACCTCGACCGCCAAGTCCGCGCCGAGCGCGCTAGCGGCCCTGGCCCTCAGCGGCCACAACGTGATCAACACCAACGCGGCGCAGACCGACGTCGCCGGCGCCAGCGTTCAGTACAAAAGCCTGTTTACGCTCTACCAGGGCCTGAACGCGCTGAGCGGGCTGACCACCCAGATGCTGTCCACCTCGTCGAGCGCGCTCAGCATCAAGCAGGCGGCGACCGCGTTCAATACCGGGCTTTCGCAGGTCACCAGCTATGTGAACGGGCTTTCGCTGCCCAATGTGCGCCTGACCAACGGTTCGGTCTCCTCGACCGATGCGACCACGCTGGCGCCAGCGACCGAGAAGGACAGCTTCACCACGGGCGTCATCTTCAGCGGCGGCCTGAATGACGCGGTTCCCGCCTTCCAAGGCGACGTTCAGTTCAGCATCAACGTCACGAAGTTCAACCACACCCAAATCGCGGTGCCGATCGACCTGTCGCAAATGGACCCGTCGCTGACGCGGTCGATGCCCAATGTGGTCAACTATATCAATAGCCAGCTCAAGGCTGCGGGTGTCGCCACCCGGGTATCCACCAACATGACTGCGCCGACCCCCCAGACTATTAAGGTCGGCTCGCAGACCGTGACCCTGCCTGTGGGGCCGGATCAATGGTCGCTCAAGATCAATGGTGACTCAGCGGAAACCGTCAGTTTCTCGGCGCCGTCCACCGCCGCAGCAGTCTATGTGGCGCAAACGTCTGGTAACCCTGCGGTGACAGCGGCGACCATTGCGGCCGCCGCGAGCAACACGAGCACCAGTAGTTCGAGCACCTCCAAGGACTCACTTCCGGTCCAGCAGCTGGTCAAGCTTCAGGCGACCGACTCCACCACAGCGACTCCGCCGCCCGCCGCCTTGGCCGTGCCGGGCACCATCAATTCTGTGGCGGGCGAAGCGCAGTCGACAGCGCTCGGGACCCAGGTCGGCGCGATCCACGCCACAGCCACCGGCCCCGACGGATCTGTTTATGTGGTGGCCAATGTCACCGGATCCATCGATGGGCAAACCATCCAGGGCAACCAGGACGTCGCCCTGCTTAAATATGATTCCGTCGGTCAGTTGCAGTCCGCCACCACCCTGGGCTCGGCGGGCACCGCCAACGGATACTCCATAGCTGTCTCGGCGACCGGGAATGTGGCCGTGGCCGGGTCGGTCAACGGGGCGCTCGAAGCGTCCAGTTCGGCAAATAACGCAGGCACCACACAGGGCTTCGTCAGCGTTTTCAATTCAGAGGGCGACCTCCAGTGGACCCAGCAGAATAGCGCCGTGGGTTCCAACCAAGCCAACGCTGTCGCCTTCGGGTCTGACGGATCGGTTTATGTGGCGGGCCAGACCAGCGGTGGTCTGCCGGGCGGTGGCCAGTCCGTCGGCGGGCAGGATGGCTATCTGCAAGGTTTCTCGGCCACCGGAACCAAGCTGTTCACAACCCAGTTCGGCACGACGGGAACGGACGCAGCCACCTCACTCGCAGTCGACGGCTCGACGGTCGTCGTCGGCGGGGTGGAAAGTGGCGACGCCGTGGTGCGCAATTTCACGCTTAATGCGACGGGCGCGCCCACCGCCGGAGCAAGGCGGGATCTAGGGGTTGGCTCGGTCGCGGGTGTGGCGATCAACAATGGCCAGGTGGTCGTGGCGGGGACCACAAGCACCGGCGCCATCTCCGCCGGAACAGTCACATCAGCGTATTCTGGCGGCCAGGACGCCTATGTCGCCCAGCTGTCCGAAGACCTGACGCCGTCATCGAGCGACGCTGTGGCCTATTATGGCGGCAGCGGCAACGACTCGGTCACAGCCCTGTCGGTGGCCAACGGACAGGTTTATATCGCTGGCGTTTCGAATGGCGGCTTGCCCGGACTGACCGGACCCACCAATCAGGGCTCGACCGGGACCAAGGAGGGCTATGTCGCCAATATCGACGTGGCCAATGGGACCGTACAGTGGTCGCAGAGCCTGCAAGGTCAGGACGGCTATGACGCGCCGGAATCCATCGCGGTGGACTCCACCGGCGCGAGCGTGCTCGATCGGCTCGGCCTTCCTAACGGAACTCTGCAATATACCAGCTCACAAGTGCTGACCTCGGCCACCTCAGTGCGGGTCGGCGATCAGTTTGAGATCAGGACCAAGGCCGGTGGTTCGGTGGGCACGGTGACCATTTCGGCGGGCGAGACGCCTCAAAGTCTGGCTCACAAGATCACTCAGGCCTCCGGCTACCAGGTGGACGTGTCGGTGCTGCCGATGAATGGCAAGGAAGAGGTTCAGATCAAACCTCAGAACGCCACGCAGACGATCGAATTGCTGCCAGGGCCGTCGGGCAAGGACGCCTTGGCGCCCCTGGGCCTGACTGCGGGGATCATCCAGACCGGATCAGCCATCGTCACGCCGCCCAAGACCGTGGCGGGGGGCACCGCGACAGCCAAGCCCAAGATTCCCACCGACACCTACGGCCTCAATCTTGATCAGACTTTCGATCTTACGACCACGGCGGGGATCAAGGCGGCCCAGACGGCGATCCAGAGCGCCATGGCCAAGGTGCAGAACGCCTACTACAACCTCGGCACGGCCACTAATCCGCCGGCGCCGGCGCTCACGGGGACTGTCCCAGCCTATCTGACGTCCGAGATCGCCAACTATAAGGGCGCGCTAGCCCGCCTGACGGGCAGCACCTCCAGCTCAACGACATCAAACTCCACCTCCGGTGGGTTCTCGTCGTCATCTTTGGCTCTGCAGATCCTGGCCTGACTTGATACTGGGGTCGGCTCGTCGTAGCCAATCGTCATGGATATCGTGCAGAATCGCAGACTCTGGCTGACCCTGGGCGGCGGCGTGGCGGTACTGCTCATTTCGCTCGGCGTGGCCCTGGCGATCCTGAAGCACGAACATGCGTCCAAAGCCCCGCCGCCAGCCTCCACCGGTGGATTGGTGGTGCAGATGGGGCGTCCCGACGACGTCAAACCCGACCCCAAGACTCCTTTGCGCTGCTTTGTGGCCGGGCAGTTCGTCGGCATGGAGACCCTGTCCGACTGCGCCCGGAAGAACGGAGTGGCGACCCAGGCCCTGGATGTGGGCGTCGATTCCTCGGGAGCCCTGGCCGCGGCCGGGGAGGCTGGCGCCAACCTGACTCCGCTGCCGCCCGTCGACGCCGCGGACCAGGCCGCTGAGCCTCCCGCTGACGCCGCGACGCCTCCGCCCAAGACCGCGCTCGGCGATTGCCTGCGCTACAACGGCGGTGAATGGCGCAAGGTCGGCGATGGGATCACGCTTAACGCCTGCGTCCAGGTCCTGTTCGCCGGCCACTGCGAAAAGCTGGGCGGAGCCAGTTACGGCCGCTGGATGGGCCAGACCCTGAGGCTGGCGCCGCACCGGGTGGAATGGTCGTCGGACAACAAGACTTTCCGTCCCCTGGCCGACCAGACCGACGGCGCCTGCACGATCCCGGAATTTTGAGTTTGAAGCCGGCTCAAGGTCTTGAGGGCGGCTGCCACTGCGGGGGCGTCCGCTTTGTCTATTCGGGCGAACTGGGCGGGCGGTTGGGCGCGGTTACGGTTTGCTATTGTCGTGACTGCCTCAAGGCGCAGGGTTTCGCCGCAGCGGTCGTTCCCGGAGAAGCCTCCGGTTTCGCGGTGGTGCGCGGCGGCGACCTGATCTGGGAATATCAGTCTTCGCCCGGTAAGAAGCGCGCCTTTTGTGGCCACTGCGGCTCGCCGATCTATTCACGGCGCGACGATCATCCCGAAGGCCTGCGCTTACGCCTGGGCGCATTCGACGAGCCACCGGAAGCTCTGCTGGTTCAGGCTCAAATCCACACCCGCGGCCGTCCGGCCTGGTCGCAGAGCGTTTGCGAAGCGCCTGCCTATCCTGGTCGGGAGCCTGACCGCGCATAAGCTGTGCATGGCGCACAGAGTCTCTATCGCGCCTCTTTGCGGGCCGGTGTAGCGTGCCGTCATGACTCGGCCGACCAAACTCGCCGCGACCCTTGCGGCCACGATCGCCATTTCCGGCGCCCTCGCAGGCTGCGACAAGCAGCTTGAGGCGCCGATGAACACGGGCGTTTGCTGGCAGTTGGTCAACAAGGACGGCAAGTCGGTGTTCAATACCGTCTCCGAGCATGAGCCGTCGATCGAGGCCTGCGCGGCTTCTCTGGAAGGGATGCGTTTGCATTTCCTGGCCATTGGCGGGACCTCGGAGGTCATTACTGGCGCCTATCAGGGACAGTTCCTGTTTCTGCAGAAGGAAGGCGTGTTCACGTCCCAGACCTTGAAGGGCGGACGCTATCTTTTGCTGGTGCGCACCGGTGACGGACAGCTGGCCAAGCTGGGCGCGGGGCCGGCGGCTGCGCCTTGAGGCGTCGAACGAAACAAGAACATTGATCCCGGCGCCGGTCTTGGATAGGGTCGGCGGGGATTGCGGTTTTCACGGACACTAAGGTGAGGATTTCATGGCGGGCAGCGTCAACAAAGTCATTCTGGTCGGCAATCTGGGCAAGGATCCAGAGATCCGCACGCTCACGTCGGGCGATCGTGTCGCCAACCTGACAGTGGCGACTTCGGAGACCTGGCGCGACCGCCAAAGCGGCGAGCGCAAGGAAAAGACCGAATGGCATCGGGTGGTGATCTTCAACGACAACCTGGTCAAGGTGGCGGAAAGTTATCTGAAAAAGGGCGCCAAGGTCTATCTTGAGGGCGCGTTGCAGACCCGCAAATGGACCGATCAGTCCGGTGTGGAAAAATATTCCACTGAGGTGGTGCTGCAGAAATTCCGCGGCGAACTGACCATGCTTGACGGCAAGGGCGGCGGTTCCGACGAACGCGACGAAGGCGCAGGCTACAGCAGCGGTGGCGGTGGTTTCCAACCAGCCCAGCGCGCCCAGCCGTCAGGTCCGCGCGAGAGCTTCTCGGCCGATCTGGACGATGAGATTCCGTTCTAGGTGCGCCGTTTTATCAGTCGAGTCAAGTGCTTACGGGTGGAAACACCCGTAAGCATGAACTGCTAGGGAGTTCATTGCAAACCCAACTTACCTCTGCCTGGTGACAGGAAGCGACCGGCGAAAGCCGGAGGGGGACAGCAGCATGTTGGGAAAAGGCGGGTAGCGGCGAAGCAGTCTAGCGCGGCCCCCGTCATTGCAAGCTGTGTAAGGCCAAGCCTGTATTGGTTGAATCGTAGACCTCAGAGGTGCTGGGAATCACGGTGGCGAAAGACTGTTGAGACGCCATCTCGGGGCGTGGGGCGATGAGGTTAGAACGCCGCCCCACCTAGCCGCTCCGACACCTGCCCGACGAGGGCGGCAAAGGGTTGAACACGGGGCCTAAGCATAGCGGACCTTGTCCGACTGGGAATGCGGGATCGCCTAAGTTGGCGGCTTCGGCGGCCAATACCGCAGCACGGTTCCTGACCACCGCTTTGCTGCCTGACGATCAGGGATGGAGAGCCGGATGCGGTGAAAGCCGCACGTCCGGTTCGGAGGGGGCGCAACGGTCCTCCGGCTCCGCCGGAAACACGTGCGCTACCCTACAGTCCGGCGACAAGTCCCTTTCGGGCGAGACATTGGAGGCCGTCACTCAGGTGGCGGCCTTTTGTCGTCCGGTGGGCGCGCTTGGTGACAGCATGCTGTCGGGAGGGGGGCTCTGAGGCGAGGGGGCAGGAGATCCCCATGATCCCAACCGTTCTTGATCGTTTCCCGACGCTTCTCCGCGCCCGACTGCCCGGCCTGGATATATTGGGGGCCTATGGGGCCAGGGATACCGTCTTTGCGGGCCTAGCGAATCACGCCGCAGGCTACCCGCGCGCCAGCGCCGCCGATCGGCTGGCTGGTTTGGTCGTCTGGACCGGCGTGGATCACCAGCGCCGATCCGTCGGCGTCGAGCAGGGCCGAACGTCCGTCGCCGCCGCCCTTGAGCGATACCTTGGTCGAGAACACTTCGGCCTTGGCCGTGCCGTCCGCCTGGACATAGAGATTGGGCAAGTCGCCGTAGTCGGGACCTTGTGGGTTCAACAGGCCGTGGGGCATTTTCATCCCGGCCATTTGCACATGGCCGCCGCTGTTCATGAACTTGGCGTCGGTGCAGTCGCCTTTTTCGTGAAAGTGCATGCCATGCCAGCCGGGCGTCAGGCCCTTGAGTTCGACCCGCATCAGCACGCCCGAGGGCGCTTCGGTCAAAACGGCGGTTCCGATACTGGCGCCGTCCGGCGCCTTGATCGTCGCCGTGAACGACCCTGGGGCCTGGGCCTGGGCGACGGCGGCGCAAGCCAGGACGGCAGCGAGGCCGCTGATCAGGGGGCGAATGCGGACCATGAAGACTCTCCTGCGTGAGGCGCCGACAAGGCGCGCGTTCGCGGTGCGATTGCAAGGGGCCCGCTGCGCGCCGCCATGACGGCCGTGTTCCTTGCCTAACGCACGAAATGCGGGAAGGACGCGCTTTCTTCGCAAGGCTTTTTGCGTGCTGGCGCAGGGAGTGCTAACAGATGCCCATGACCTTTCCGCTCGATTCTCGCGGCTGATTTCCCTTGAGCGATACTCCGACCACCACCCCGGACGACGCCCGGCGCGGGGGAATAGCCCCCATCGCCATCGAGGACGAACTCAAGCGTTCCTATCTCGATTACGCCATGAGCGTGATCGTCAGCCGCGCCTTGCCGGACGCGCGCGACGGTCTCAAGCCCGTGCACCGGCGCATCCTCTATTCCATGAACGAACAGGGCCACACGCCTGACCGTTCCTATGTGAAGTCGGCGCGGATCGTCGGCGACGTGATGGGTAAATACCATCCGCACGGCGACCTCGCGATCTATGACAGCTTGGTGCGCATGGCCCAGCCCTTCTCCATGGGGCTGATGCTGATCGACGGGCAGGGCAATTTCGGTTCGATCGACAACGATCCGCCGGCGGCCATGCGCTATACGGAATCGCGCCTGACCAAGGCGGCTATGTCGATCCTGGCCGATCTGGACAAGGGCACGGTCGATTTTCGCGACAATTATGATGGCTCCGAGAGCGAGCCGGTGGTGCTGCCGTCGCGCATCCCCAATCTGCTGGTCAATGGTGCTGGCGGCATCGCCGTCGGCATGGCCACCAATATCCCGCCGCACAATCTGGGCGAAATCGTCGACGCCTGCCTGGCCACCATCGATAATCCGCAGATCAGCCTGGAAGAACTGCTGGACATCGTACCGGGTCCCGACTTCCCCACCGGTGGCGAGATCATCGGCCGCACCGGCCCGCGCCAGGCGCTGATGACCGGCCGCGGCTCTGTGATCATGCGCGGCGAAGCCACCATCGAGGAGATCCGCAAGGATCGTGAGGCGATCATCATCACCTCAGTGCCCTACCAGGTGAACAAGGCCGCCATGGTCGAGCGCATCGCCGAGCTGGTGCGCGAAAAGCGCATCGAAGGCATCGCCGACCTGCGCGATGAGAGTGATCGCCAAGGCCTGCGCGTGGTGGTGGAGCTGAAGCGCGACGCCTCGGGCGAGGTGGTGCTGAACCAACTCTATCGCTTCACCCAGCTGCAGTCCTCGTTCGGGGTCAATATGTTGGCCCTCAATCGTGGCCGACCGCTGCAGATGGGGCTTAAGCCCCTGATCGACTGCTTTGTCGAGTTCCGCGAAGAGGTGGTGGTCCGCCGCACCAAGTTCGAGTTGGCCAAGGCCCGCGACCGCGGCCACCTATTGGTCGGCTTGGCCATCGCCGTGGTCAATATCGACGAAGTGATCCACATCATCCGCTCGTCCAAGGATCCGGCCGAGGCGCGCGAGCGCCTAGTTGGTCGCGACTGGCCGGCGGGCGATATGATCGCCCTGATCGACCTGATCGCCGATCCACGCACCGTGGTGGTGGACGGCGACCGCGTGCGCCTGACGGAAGAACAGGCTCGCGCCATCCTGGCCCTGACCCTGTCCCGCCTGACCGGCCTGGGCCGCGACGAGATCATGAACGAGGCCCGCGAACTGGCTGGGGCCATCCGTGGTTATCTGGACATCCTCTCCTCCCGCGACCGGGTCATGGCCATCGTGCGTGAAGAACTGGTCGCCGTGCGCGAGGCTTTCGCCGTTCCGCGCCGCAGTCAGATCGTCGACGGTGACGCCGACGTCGAGGACGAAGACCTGATCGCCCGCGAAGACATGGTGATCACCGTCACCCACGGCGGCTATGTCAAGCGCACGCCCTTGGCGACCTACCGCACCCAAAAGCGGGGCGGGAAGGGGCGTTCGGGCATGTCGACCAAGGACGAGGACGCGGTCACCCGGGTCTTCTCCGCCTCAACTCATGCGCCGGTGCTGTTTTTCTCCTCCGGCGGCAAGGTCTACAAGCTCAAGGTCTGGAGGCTGCCTGTCGGCCTGCCCAATTCCCGCGGCAAGGCCTTCGTCAACCTTCTGCCCATCGAGCCTGGGGAGACCATCACCTCGATCCTGCCTCTGCCCGAGGACGAGGCGACCTGGGACCGGCTGGACGTGATGTTCTCCACGCGCAGCGGCAATGTCCGGCGCAACAAGCTGTCCGACTTCGTGCAGATCAACCGCAATGGCAAGATCGCCATGAAGCTGGACGAGGGCGACAGCATCATCGGCGTCAGCCTGTGCACCCCGGCCAACGACATCCTGCTAACCACCGCGCTGGCTCGTTGCATCCGCTTCCCGGTGGATGAGGTTCGCGTGTTCGCCAGCCGCGATTCCACCGGCGTACGCGGCATCCGTTTGGGCGAAAGCGACCTGGTGATCTCCATGGCCGTGTTGAATGGAGTGGACGCCAGTCCGGCGGAGCGCGGGGCCTATATCAAGCACGCCACCGCCATGCGCGCCGCCGCCAGCGACGAGGGCGAGGATACGCCGGCGCCGACGGAGGACGAGGACGACGCCTCCGACGAGGTCAGCCTGACCGTGGAACGCATCGCCGAACTGGGCGCGGCCGAGGAGTTCGTGCTCACGGTCTCCACCGAAGGCTTTGGCAAACGCACCTCGGCCTACGACTATCGCCGCACCGGGCGTGGTGGGCAGGGCCTGCTGGCGCACGATCTCAGCAAGAAGGGCGGGCGGCTCGTGGCCTCCTTCCCGGTGGACCAGAGCGACGAGATCCTTCTGGTCACCGACCAGGGCCAGCTGATCCGCTGCCCGATCGGCCAGATCCGCATCGCCGGACGCAACACCTCGGGCGTCACCATCTTCCGCACCGCCCAGGACGAACATGTGGTGGGTGTGGAGCGTCTGGAAGGCGAAGGCGGCGAGCCGGAGATCGAAGACGAAGGCGATACGCCACAAGCCGATTGACAGCAGCCGGTTTTCACCTTCTAGGGCGAAGGCTGCCAAAGCAGATAAGACGGGGAGTGGCATGGCGCGCGTCGGACTCTATCCAGGCACCTTCGACCCAGTGACCAACGGCCATCTGGATATCATCGGCCGGGCCGTGAAGCTGGTGGACAAACTGGTGATCGGTGTGGCGATCAATCGCGACAAGGGGCCGATGTTCAGCCTCGAAGAGCGGGTGGCCATCATCCAGGAAGAAACCGCGCACTTAAGCCGGCACGCCGAAATCGTGGTCGAACCGTTCGAGAACCTGCTCATGCAGTTCGCGGAAAGGGTTGGGGCCAGCATGATCGTGCGTGGCCTGCGCGCCGTGGCCGACTTCGAATACGAATTCCAAATGACGGCCATGAACCAGCAGCTCAATCGCGAGATCGAGACGGTGTTCCTGATGGCCGATCCGCGGCACCAGGCCATCGCCTCTCGTCTGGTCAAGGAAATCGCCAAGCTGAACGGTGATATCACTCCGTTCGTGCCCAAGGGCGTGGCTAAGCGGATGCTGGTCAAGCTGGGCAAGGCCTGACGGCCACGATTCCGACGCGATCCAGGCTTTTTTGACGGCCGAGAGCGAAACTTTCGGCAATGGAGACGAATTGATGCGGCGTGCGATAACGGCCCTGGTGGGGATCATGGGGCTGGCGATCGGCCTCGGCGGCATGAGCACGCCGGTGAACGCGGCAGCCTTCGCCCCACCGGCGACGGGGGACTGGCGCGCGGTGGACGCCGATAACACCCTGGTGATCGACACCAACCAGGGCCGGATTATCGTCGAGCTGGTTCCGATGGTCGCGCCCTTGTCCGTGGAGCGGTTGAAGGTGCTGACCCGCCAGCACCTCTATGATGGCTTGACCTTCTTTCGGGTGATCGACGACTTTATGGACCAGACCGGCGATCCCAAGAACACAGGCGAGGGTGGATCGAGTCTGCCCGACCTGCCCGGTGAATTCGCCTTCAAGCGCGGACCGGCCGCCCCGGTGGCGCTGGTCGACAAGATGGCCGGGCAGGAACTGGGTTTCATTGGCGCCCTGCCGATTCACAGCCAAGCCATCGCCATGGCCCCGCTGATGAACGACGGTAAAGTTTCGGCCTATGGCCTGTTCTGTCCTGGTGTGATCGGCATGGCCCGGGCCGACAGTCCGGACTCGGCCAACAGCCAGTTCTTCATCATGCGCGCCAGCCACGACGCCCTGAACACACGCTACGCCGCCATCGGCCGCGTTGTCGCAGGCCAGGACGCGGCCAACCGCATCAAGACCGGCGAGCCGGTGGCGGCCCCCCAGGACAAGATGCTGAAAGTCCAGGTCCTGGCCGATATGCCGGCGGCTTCGCGACCCACTGTGCGGGTGATCGACACCAAGAGCGCCTATTTTACCGCCCTGGTCGCTCAAACCAAGGCTGCGCGCGGAAACGACTACACCATCTGCGACGTGGATGTGCCGTCCGAGGTGAAGTAGGCGGGCGAGGGGCGCCCCCCCCAAACTTGACAACCCCGTGCCGCCATGCGCCCTTCCGCGCCTTTCGGCCCCTATAAGTGAATCCTCCATGCACGCCTATCGCACCCACACCTGCGGCGCCCTCAGAGCCTCGGACGCCGGCGCCAATGTGCGGCTGTCGGGCTGGATTCATCGCAAGAGGGACCACGGCGGGCTGATGTTCGTCGATCTGCGCGACCACTACGGCCTGACGCAGATCGTCCTCAGCCCCGAAACTCCAGGCTTCGACCTGATCGAGCGCCTGCGCGCCGAGAGCGTGATCCGCATTGATGGCGAGGTGGTGGCCCGCAGCGCCGAAACCGTAAACGCCAACCTGCCAAGCGGCGGGATCGAGGTGCGCGCCCGCGCTGTGGCGGTGCTGTCGGAGGCCGCTGAGCTGCCAGTGCCGGTATTCGGCGAGCCGGACTATCCGGAGGATATGCGGCTCAAATACCGTTATCTGGATCTGCGCCGCGAGACCCTGCACAAGAACATCGTCCTGCGCTCCCAGGTGATCAGCTCTCTGCGCCGGCGGATGATTGACCAGGGCTTCACCGAATTCCAGACTCCGATCCTGACCGCCTCCTCCCCCGAGGGCGCGCGCGACTTCCTGGTGCCTTCGCGCCTGCATCCCGGCCAGTTCTATGCGCTGCCGCAGGCGCCGCAGCAGTTCAAGCAGCTGCTGATGGTCTCCGGCTTTGACCGCTATTTCCAGATCGCTCCCTGTTTCCGAGACGAGGCCGCCCGGGCCGACCGCTCGCCCGGTGAATTTTACCAGCTGGATATGGAGATGAGCTTCGTCACCCAGGACGATGTGTTCGCCGCGATCGAGCCGGTGATGCAGGGGGTGTTCGAGGAGTTCGCGAACGGTAAGACGGTGACGCAAGCGCCGTTCCCCCGCATCCCCTTCCGCGAGGCGGTGGCCAAATATGGCAGCGACAAGCCAGATCTGCGCAATCCCATCATCATGGACGACGTGTCCGAGCCCTTCCGCGGTTCGGGCTTCAAGGTGTTTGCGGGCATCCTGGAAAACCCCAAGGCGGCCATCTGGGCCATTCCCGCGCCGGGCGGCGGCTCGAGGGCCTTCTGCGACCGTATGAATGACTGGGCCAAGGGCGAGGGCCAGCCGGGTCTGGCCTATATCTTCTGGCGCGAGGGCGAGGACGGCGCCGCCGGTCCTGTTGCCAAGAACATCGGCCCCGAGCGCACAGAGGCTATCCGCGCCCAACTGGATCTGAAGGTCGGCGACGCGGTGTTCTTCGCCGCCGGCGAGCCAGCCAACTTCTACAAGTTCGCCGGCGCTGCTCGCACCAAGGTCGGGACTGATCTGGGCCTGGTGGAAGAAGGCCAGTTCAAGTTCTGCTGGATCGTCGATTTTCCCATGTACGAGTGGAACGAGGACGACAAAAAGGTCGACTTCTCGCACAACCCCTTCTCCATGCCGCAGGGTGGGCTGGAGGTGCTGCAGACCAATGATCCCTTGGACATCCTGGCCTATCAGTACGACATCGTCTGCAATGGCATCGAGCTGTCCAGCGGTGCGATCCGTAACCATCTGCCCGAAATCATGATGAAGGCGTTCGAGATCGCCGGCTATTCAGCCGAGACGGTGGAGGAGCAATTCGCCGGCATGCTGAACGCCTTCCGCTATGGCGCTCCGCCCCATGGCGGCATCGCCCCTGGCGTCGACCGCATCGTCATGCTCCTGGCCGGCACCTCGGCTATTCGCGACATCATCGCCTTCCCGTTCAATCAGCAGGCCCAGGACCTGATGATGAACGCCCCGTCCGAGGTGCTGGACAAGCAGCTGAAGGAGCTGCATATCCGGGTGGTGAAGCCAGTCAAGATTTAGGAGAGGGCGCGAACCGCTCAACGGCCAGCCGGTCCCGTCACGCGGCGGGCGGCAACCGGTGAAGCTCATCGTCCAGCATGCGCAGGTTCACCGGTTTTCGAACGATCGGGTAGTCGCCGTATCGCTCATGATGGTCGAGTTGCTCGTAGCCGGTGCAGAAAACAAACGGCACGCCTTGCGAGCGAAGCCGTTCGGCGACCGGATAGGCCAGGTGTCCGGCGAGGTTGACGTCCAGGACAGCGGCGTCGAGATGGGGCGTCTCGGTTATGAGACGGTTGGCCTCTTCGATCGTCGCCGCCGGGCCGATGATCTTCCAGCCGAACTCCGTGAGCGCGGCGCACAATTCCATGGCGATGAGCATTTCATCCTCAACGACCAGGACGCAGGCGCCCCGAGACGCCGCGTTGAGTTCCTGCTTCACGTCCTTCGCCGTCGCCTGTTTGGGGACGACATCGCGTCGGTAGACGGACGAAGGCAGGGTTGCGACCAGTCGCAGACCTTCCACCGGCCAGCTCATATTGACAGACCCGCCCAACTGCCGCGTCGCGAGCTGGCTGACCAGTGTGGAGCCGAACCCCGTCGACGCAGGCTCACCAGCTGCCGGCCCGCCTGTTTCGGTCCAGCACAGCTCCAATTGCTGCCCCGGCAATATAGTCAGGCGAATATCCACCCGGCCCTGATCCACCGAAAGCGCGCCATACTTGACGGCGTTTGTCGCAAGCTCATGGATCATTAGGCTGACATGCTGCACCGCATTGGGATCGAGGACGACGGACGGGCCGCGGATTTGGATCTGCCCTGGCTTCTCATAGGGCGCTGTTTCGTCCGTTATGATCTGGGTCAGATCTCCCCCTTGCCACCGGTTCCTGGCCAGTAGCGAATGGGCGCGGCCGAGCGCTGACACGCGCCCGCGAACGGCCGTGACGAACGCCTCAGTTGTCGGAGCCCTCGTCAATGAAACAACAGCCTGGACCACGGCCAAGGCGTTCTTAGCTCTATGATCGACCTCCCGGGCGAGCAGGTTGCGAGCCTCTTCGCTGGCGAGACGCTCCGTAATATCTCTCAGGATCACCGTCGCGATCTTCAAGCCGCCGACCTCGACCTGAGAGATCGAGGCCTCAAGAGGAAATTCCTCTCCGTTTGCCCGCAAACCGCTGATCGCGCCGAGAGCGCCCATTCGCCGGTTGGTGACCCCAGTTTCCTTAAAGCGACGAATATGTTCCGAGTGTCCCGGGCGAAACCGTTCTGGAATAAAGCGTTCGATCGGCGCCCTTACCGCCTGCGCGGACGGGACGCCGAACATGCGTTCCGCCGCCGGATTGAACAGCATGATCCGCTGTTGCTCGTCGACGGTGATGAGGGCGTCCATCGCCGACTCCACGATGCCCTCCATGCGCTGGCGGCTCTCCCGTAGCGCTTCCTCGGATGCTTTCCGTTCGGTGATATCGCGCAGAATGACCGTCGACAGCAGCTCGCCGCCCACCTCGACCTGTGAGATGGATGCTTCGATCGGAAATTCCTTGCCGTCGGCGCGTAGTCCGTTGATCGCCCCTAGCGCGCCCATTCTGCGGTTGGTGACGCCGGTTTGCGCAAAGCGATGGATGTGTGCGGCGTGGGCTGCCCGATAGCGTTCAGGAATGAAACGAGAAATATGCTCGCCGAGGGCTTCATCGGCCGAGAGGCCGAACATGACTTCAGCGGCAGGATTGAATAGGACGATGCGCTGTAGGTCATTGATGGTGATGATCCCATCGATCGCGGACGCGACTATCGCCTCAAGCCGGCGCATGGTTTCGAGCGCGTCGCGGGACGAGCCAGGGTTGTCTGGATGGCTTTCCATTGGAAATCTTCCGACCAATAGTTGATCAACTTACACGGCTTTTTACAAGCGACGCTATCAAAAGGTCGGTGGAGGAAAGCGAAGGAACCGAGAGGGCTTTCTATAGGGGGCGGTTTGGCCCGACGCCTCTTCGCAAACGAAATGCATCCCCTTCGGCTAAAGCAAGCGCCTGCTGCGCCTACGGAGCAGGGCGTTCAAATGAGATCCGACCTCGCCGATGCGGCCCAAGGCCCGAAGCTGGTCCATGTGTTCGAGGCGGCAGGTTGACCTGTCCCCTCAGACTTCAAGCCTCGTCGAGGCCGCGTTTCACTCGGGGCTGCAGATCATGCCTGAAGAGGGGCGCCGACCTTCGTCAGCGCAACATTTGGGTCTATCCGCCGTAGAAGAACCGCTCTTCGGCGATCTTGCCATTTTTGATCGTATAAAGGGCGGTTTCGTCCATCTTGATCCGGTTTCCGGACTCGCGAACGGTTACGTCCATGGTGAAGTGGACGATGAATTGGTCGCCGTTCACATAGGGGCCTTCAACAACAACGCCGTGCACCTCGTGGGCCCCGGCCCACCACTCGCCCTTGGCGCGGGCGGCGGCTTTGCCCCGAGAAATGGGGTCCATTCCGGGCGGCCCGCCGGGCTCGACGGAAACCACATCGTCGGACCAATATTTTTCTCCGCTCTCACCAAAATTCCCGGCTTTGCAGAGATCGACGAGGTCGTTTGCGATGTCTTGCGTGCTCATGGTGGCGTCTCCCGGCCTAGCCAGTTGCGGCGATTGACTATGACTATACGACCGCGCGATGACGTTTTGGAGTCGACCGCCGCTCTTGGCGTAGGCGCGCCATTCGCTGTTGAGGCGCCCAGGTGATTGGCCTCACGATACGATGGGTTGGATCGACGTCGAATCTACCGGGAAACCTATCCCGCTCTTTTGTCCAGATCTTGCAGATGTATTTGTACGGAGGCGGCCCTTCAGGGTCTTTGGCCGGCGAGCCGAGGCTCCTCATTCCCGCGCCATCTCCCCCTTCAGGAATTACTTCCCCTCCGCCCAAAACAAGCGCCTACTGCTCTTTGCGGAACAGGGCGTTCAAATGAGATCCGGACCCGCATTGGGAAGCGTTGTGGGTGCGCTCGCGGCCTTAGGGTTGGCGGGTTATGCGACGATCTGTTTCGCGGCCGTTCCCACCGACCCCGCGCCGCCGGCCCCGTCGGAAACCACCACAACGCCCGCACCCACCGACCCCGCTGATGCGGCCCAAAGCCTAAAGCTGGTTCAAGATCCGACCTCGCGCCTGACCATCGCGGTGATGGTCAATGGCCAGGGGCCGTTCGAGTTTCTGATCGACACCGGTTCGGACCGCACAGTGATCTCGCGCGAGCTGGCGGCGACCTTGAAGCTGGCTGACGGTCCCAGCGTGACCATGCACGAGAGCGCCGGGGTCGAGGATGTGAAGACGGTGATCATCGACCATTTGGTCATCGGCAATCACAGGATTGACCATATCGAGGCGCCGGCCTTGGGCGCGGTCAATCTGGGGGCGGCCGGAATGCTGGGCGTGGACGCCCTGCACGATCTGCATATCGTCATGGATTTCAAAGCCATGCGCCTGTCCAGCTCGCCGAGCCGGCCGGAGCCGACCGATGGCCACACCATCATCGTCCATGGCCGAAGCCGCTTTGGCCAACTGATCCTGGTGGACGCCGAAATCCACGGGGTGCCGGTCTATGTGGTGCTGGATTCAGGCTCTCAGCTGTCAGTGGGCAATCCAGCGTTGTTGAAGCTGCTGACTGGCGGCAAGCCGTCGCCCTATCCGAAAATGCAGGCCGAGATCGTCAGCGTGTCCGGGCGCAAGATGATGGTGGAGCTGGACGACATCGCCGAAACCCATATCGGCGGGCTCGAGATCCGCAACATGCCCATGGCCTTCGCACAGTTGCACACGTTCGACCGGTTCGGACTGACCAAGCAGCCCGCCTTGCTGCTGGGTATGGACGTGCTGAGACAGTGCCAAAAGGTCTCGGTGGACCTGCGCCGGCGGGAGGCGACGTTTACGCTGAACTGAGGAGCTTCGGCCCTACTTGCAGGCCGGGACATGCATGCCGCGGGGCACGGTGGTGGTCTCATCCCCGCAGGCGCGGCTGAGTTGGGCCTCTGTCAGACCTATGGCGCGATCCATCTGGGCGCCGGAGAAGTTGGCGCCGGTCAGCTTCGCGCCGCTCAGGTTGGCGCCCTCAAGATAGGCGCCGACAAAGGTGGCGTTGGTCAAGTCAGCGTGGCGCAGGTTGGCGCCGCTGAACAGGGCGCCGTAGGCGTTAATGTCGCGCAGGTCGGCGTGGTCGAAATCGCCCTTGTTGAAGACCGAGAGGCTGAAATCCCCTTGGCGCATGCGCGCGCCGGCGAAGTTTCGCGCGCGCACCTGTTTGTTGTAGAGGTCGATCTGAAACAGATTGCAGTGCGGGCAATTGGCGCCGTCCTGCACCTTGGCGATCTGGGCGGCGTTCTGAGCCAGGGCGGGCGCCGCCAGCAGGCCGAGGGCTGCCGCGAGGGCGAGGATTTTCATTTCGACACGTCCAGAGCGCAGGGATGCGGCTTTCAGTATGGGGCTCGCAAGGGTGAGGCCAAAGGGATGTAGCGGGATTTGTTTCGTGGGCTGTTAAGGGGAGGCGGCTTTGTCCGTCATCGCCGCGAAGGCGGCGATCCATGCCGTTCACTTTAAGCGCCGACGTGACGGGCTTTCAGGATGAATCCCGCGCTCATGGCTTCGCCCGTTCGTTCACGGCATGGTTGGCCGGCATAGAGCCGGCCACGACGGCTGGGCGGGCGCGGCGTCTTACCCCAACCGCTCCGGCGCCGCCCCGCAGGTTTCACAGACCAGGCGCGCGCCGTGGCGGCTCAGGGCCAGGTCGCCACAGGCCGGGCAGACGTCGTGTTCGCTCCCGCCTTCACGGCTCGCCGCCTTGGCGCGCGGGCCGGTGGGCAGGAACACCAGGTTGTCCGGCGCCGCTCCGCGGGAGAATCCCTTGGAGATGAACTTGGAGGCGGGCAGGGGGTCCTCTGAGGTGTCCGTCTTGCCCTGGCCCAGGCCATCGGCGTTGAACTCATCCGGATCGGCGTTGGCCAAATCCTGGCGGTCCAGATAGGACACCCCCAACTCGCGGAAGATGTAGTCCAGGATCGAGGTGGCGGAGCGGATCGTGTCGTTGCCGGTGACCCGGCCGGCGGGCTCGAACTTGGTGAAGACAAAAGCGTCGACGAACTCGTCCAGGGGCACGCCATATTGCAGGCCGATGGAGACGGCGATGGCGAAATTGTTCATCAGCGAGCGGAAGGCGGCGCCTTCCTTGTGCATGTCGATGAATACCTCGCCCAGCTCGCCGTCCTCGTATTCGCCGGTGTGCAGATAGACCTTGTGACCGCCCACGGCGGCCTTCTGGATATAGCCTTTGCGGCGGTCGGGCAGGCGGCGGCGGGTGCGATCGCGTTCGACGATCTTTTCCACGATGCGTTCGGACACAATCGGCGGCGGGATGGCGGCGCGGCGCGGCGGCTCTTCGGTGAGGGCCGGCAGGTCCAGGGATTCGCTGGCCGGCGCCGGATCGCGCACCAGGCGCACGGCGCGCACCCCGGCGCGGGCGGCGGCCGATTGCATGCGTAGGGCCGTGGCCGGCTCGTCCGCCCAACCCAGGCGCAATGGGCTGAGATCTGGGGCGCAGGTGAAGGGCTCGGCGGCGACCCGCAGCGACAACCGGGCGCTGAGCGCGATCTGATCGGATCTGGCGATCAGGGCTCGGGCCTCGGCGGTCAGATCGATCTCGGTCAGAGCGCCGCCCAGGAGCGCCGCTTCGGCCTCGGCGATCTCGGCCGGGCTGAAGCCGGCCAGGGCCAGGATGTCCAGGGCCGGGTCGTCCAGCTCCTCGCGGGACGCGCCAAGGACATCGTGGACGAAGCCTTCGCCGACCACGGCGGGAGCGAAGGCTGAGCGCAGATCGGCGGCGCCGAACAGGCCCATCTGCACGGCGCTGATCTCATGATCGGTGAACCCACGCTCTTGCAGGCTTTTGCGGTTGATGGCGGGCGCATCGCCCAGGTCGCGGGTCCCGATCAGGCGCAAGATGGCGTGATCCACATCCGCGCCCAGGCGGGTCAGGCCACGCACGGCCGCCGGCGACAGCACGCGGACCAACTGGCCCTCGGCCATCTCGGTCACCGTCACCGGCCCAGCCCAGGGCGCGGCGCCCAGGTTGACGCCGCCAAGGCGCAGGGACAGCTCCTCGTCCGCATAGAGGGCGGTAACCTGCGCGTTGCGCAGTCCAGTGCGGCGGGCCGATTTCAACACTGCGCCGAACAGCTCGGCGGCGCCCTTGCCCACGGGGCTAGAACGATCGCAGCGCTTAGCGCAGGCTGAGATGGCGGCCAGGCGGGCGCCGCGGTCCTGCTCGAAAGCCGGATAGGGACCCAGCGCGAAGGCGGCCTCGGCCGAAGCTGACAGGCTGGCGGCGGCGGTGAGGGCGAACAGTTCGGCGGCCAGCGCGCGGGCGGCGGGGGCGTCGAAGCACAGGCCTCGGGTCACCAGCAGCTCGCCAAGTCCGGCCAGGGTCAGACCCAGGGGCCGCCAGGTGGTATCGGCGGCGCGGCGAGTAGAGGTTTCAAGATCCAGAGCCAGGGTCCAAAGGCGCACCTCGGCGACGAAGCGGTCGATGTCGAACATTTCGCTGGTGTCGAAGGCGCGCAGGTCGATGGCCGCGCGGCAGGCGGTGTCGGTTCGCCCGGCCGCCTCAGCATCAGCAGGATCGAACGACAGGATGACACGTCCCGTCTCCCAGCCGGCAGTGGCGGCGCGGGCGGCGGCGGGCTCGGCGGCTTCGGCGGTGCTGCGGCGGGCGGTGAGCAGCAGCGGCGCCGGGGCAATCGGTTCGACCTCGGCTGAGGTCCATGTGGTGGCGCCGGTCCGAGCCAGGCTGATGGCGCGGCGGATCAGGGTGTCGGACACCCCGGCGTCGCGAGCCCGGCGGGCGGCGCGGCCCAGGGCTGCGTTGAGGGTGGGATCGGCGCAGGCCGCCCGCTGACCCTCGCAGCGCGTGACTGCGTCGATCACCGCTTGCAGGCGCTCGTCGTGGGCGGCGGCGGCGTCGCGCAGCAGGGCCTGACGGCGGGCGAGGCCGAGATGGCGCTCCACGGCGGCGCCGAATTCGAGCGCCGAGAGGTCGACGACCTCCGGCTCAATGGTCGGCGTCACCGATGGCGTGGCGGGCGCGGCGCGGCCGGCGATCAGGCTTTCCAGCAGGTTGTCGCGGAACCGGTGGGCGTCGCCGACACCTGTGAACACGCCCAGGGCCGCGCCCCTGGCGGCCAGGGTGTCGGCATAGCGGGCCAAGGCGCCGTCCAGGACCTGGGCGCTGAGATCATCGGCGGGGACGATGTCGGCGAAGTCTTCCAGGGGGCGTTCGGCGGGCTGGGCGTCGGCCCAGTCGAGCCACGCGTCGAGACGTGCCTGGGTCCAGGCGGCGGGAGCCAGGACCTCGACCACGCCCGCGTCTCGCTCAGCGTGGCGCAGCTCCAGAGCCAGTTTCGAAATCGATTCAAAGCTCGAATCTGCAGCGTCGTTTGGCCGGGCTTGAGTCTCAAAGCGCATGTCGATCCTCCGCCGATCCCCGCGAGCCTAGGGGCCGGCTAGGTAATCTTCAATAGATATTGCGGGCCGAGCAACCACTATCCACAACATCTTGTGTTGAGCTGTTGAGCGGAGCCTTAGCGAGGTCGCTGGACGATGGCCGGGGCGCCGCCTATAGTCCCGGCGCGCGCCTTGGGGCGCTTTTTCCTGTTCGCGGCGGAGCGCAAGCGGCGTGCTGAAGACGATTTTTACGTGGTGGAACGGCGGGGCTTTAGGCCTGAAGTTCACGGTGTGGCGGCGCGGTGAGTTCGTCGGTCAGGACGACACCGGCAACAAATATTATCAGGCCCGCGATAACTCCGACAGCTACGACAGCCGCAAGCGACGCTGGGTGATCTACAACGGCTATGCCGAAGCCTCCAAGGTGCCGGCGGAATGGCACGGCTGGCTGCGCTACACCTTTGACGAGCCGCCGACGACCGAGCCGCTGCTGCGGCGGTCATGGGAAAAGGATCACATTCCCAACCTGACCGGCACGATTGACGCTTGGCGGCCGCCGGGCTCCATCGCCGAGAGCGGCCAGCGGCCGGCGGCCACCGGCGATTATCAGGCCTGGAAACCGGAGTAGGTCTCATGGCGCGAGGTCAATGGGCCGAAACCGGACTGGGCGCGGTTGTGCTGGCCGCCGCGGCCGGTTTTCTCGTCTATGCGCTGAGCGCTGGGGCGATTCACGCCAATGCCCGCGGCTATGACCTGACCGCCAGGTTCGGTCAGGTGGGCGCCCTGGCGCCTGGCGCGGACGTGCGGGTGGCGGGGGTCAAGGTGGGTACGGTGGCGTCGATCACCCTGGACCCCAAGACCTTCATGGCCGTGACCAAGATCAGCCTCGATCCCACCGTAAAACTGCCGGCCGACTCCACCGCCAAGGTGACCAGCGACGGCCTGTTGGGCGGCTCGCACGTGGCAATCGAGCCAGGCGGCGCGCCGGGGGATATGAAGCCGGGCGACGAGTTTCAGAACACCCAGGGCGCGGTGGACCTGTTCGGCTTGATCGGCCAGTTCATTCGCTCGCCGGCGGCCTCAGGCGCTTCGGCTGCGGCGGGGGCCGCCCCGCCGGCCGCGGCAGCCACCGGCTCGGCGCCCGCCGCCGACCCCTATGGCGTGCCTGCTGCGCCCTCGGGCCACTAGGGGATGGCGCGCCGGCCGCAGATGCTCGCCAGCGCCGCGCTCGCGCTGGGTCTGGCCCTGGGCCTGAACGGCCTGGTGCGCGCCCAGCAGGACGAACCCGGCCGCGCTGCGCCCTCCAGCCCCAAGATCGTTCACGTAGCGCCCGTCCGGGCGACTGCGCCGCCTGCCGCGACCGTCGTCGAGCCCGATGCGCCGGTCCCTGAGCCGCCCGCAGCCGTGGCCTCCGACGATAGCGTCGACGAGGGCGAGGCGCCCTCTGGCCGGCCCGCGCCGCCCAAGCCTGCCGTGCCGTTGACGCGGCCGCGCTACGCCGTGGCGGTGATCCAGGCCCTGGACAAGGTCTCGGCCGAGACCCTGCGCTTCGAGGCGCCGATCAACCAGCCGATCCGCTACAAGTCCCTGATCTTCATCGTGCGCGCCTGCGAGACCACCGCTCCGGACGAGGTGATCACCGATGCCGCCGCCCATGTGGAGATCGTCTCTCAACCCAAGGGGCCGGATGACAAGCCGCCGCCCCCCGGCAAACAGGTGTTTCGCGGCTGGATGTTTTCCAATTCACCAGGACTGAACCTGTTCCAGCACCCGGTCTATGACGCCTGGCTGATCGCCTGCAAGACCGCCGCGCCGTCGGCATAGGCGGGTAGGACGTAGAAGTCGGCCTGGCGTGTGAGGGCCTCGGCAAGGCGCTTGCGATAGTGGGCGCGGGGGATTTCCACAGCGCCGAACTGGCTGAGATGCTCTGTCATGAACTGAGTGTCGAGCAGCTTGAACTGGCCGGCGGTCAGGCGCGCCACCAGATGGATCAGGGCTACCTTGCTGGCGTCGCGGGCGGTGGAGAACATGCTCTCGCCGAAGAAGACTCCGCCCAGAGTGACGCCATAGAGACCGCCGACCAACTTCCCCTCGAGCCAGCATTCGACACTATGGGCCAGGCCCAGGCGATAGAGCTGGCCATACAGTTCCTGTATGGGGGCGTTGATCCAGGTGTCTTCCCGGCCCGGGCGGGCGGCGGCGCAGGCCTCGACCACCGCATCAAAGGCGGTGTCGATGCGAACCTGGTAGGGGTCGGTTCGGACCGTGCGCGCAAGCCGGCGGGGGATGTGGACAGTATGCAGCGGCATGATCCCGCGGTGCTCGGGATCGACCAGGAAGATTCGATCGTCGTCGCGGGCGTCGGCCATGGGGAAGACGCCGCGCTGATAGCAGTCGATCAGGTCCTCGACCGTGAAGCCCGCAGCGCGCGATCCTCCCAGCGGCACCGGGTCAATTGCCCTGACGGATCCACTGCTCCAGCCAGTGGATATTGTAGGCGCCCTCGATGATATCGGGCTGGACAAGCAGATCTTGGAACAGGGGGATGGTGGTCTCGATGCCGCCCACCACCATTTCGCCCAGGCAGCGCCGGGCGCGGGCGATGGCTTCGGCGCGGTCCCGACCGTGGACGATCAGCTTGCCGGCCAGGCTGTCGTAATAAGGCGGGATCGAATAGCCGGCATAGAGGGCTGAATCCAGCCGCACACCCAGGCCGCCGGGGGCGTGGAAATCGGTCACCAGGCCCGGGGAGGGGGTGAAGGTGCGCGGGCTCTCGGCGTTGATGCGGCACTCGATGGCATGGCCTTCGAACCTTACCTCGTCCTGGGTGAAGGACAGGGGCAGTCCGGCGGCGATGCGGATCTGTTCGCGCACCAGGTCGATGCCGGTGATGGCCTCGGTGACCGGGTGCTCCACCTGCAGGCGGGTGTTCATCTCGATGAAGAAGAACTCGCCGTCCTCGTACAGGAACTCGATGGTGCCCACACCGAGATAGCCGATGGCCTTAATGGCGTCGACCACCACCTTGCCGATCTTGGCGCGGGTGGCGGGGTCGATGGCGGGTGAAGGGGCCTCTTCCATGACCTTCTGGTGACGGCGTTGCAAGGAGCAGTCGCGCTCGCCCAGATGGACCACATTGCCGAAGCTGTCGGCGATCACCTGCAGCTCGATATGCCGCGGTTTGGCCAGATAGCGTTCCATATAGACAGTGTCGTCGCCAAAGGCGTTGCGCGCCTCTGAACGGGCGGTGGAGACCGCTTCGGCCAGGCCTTCGGCGTCCTGAGCGACCTTCATGCCGCGCCCGCCTCCACCCGCCGCCGCCTTGATCAGCACGGGAAAGCCGATGGCCTCGGCGGCGGCGAAAGCTTCTTCTTCGGTGGTGACCCCGCCGTCGGAGCCCGGCACCACGGGGATCCCCACCGCCTTCACGGCCTGCTTGGCGGTGATCTTGTCGCCCATCATGCGGATGTGTTCGGGCTTGGGTCCGATGAAGGTGTAGCCGTGGGCGCCGACGATCTCGGCGAAGCGGGCGTTCTCGGACAGAAAGCCGTAGCCTGGATGGATGGCCTGGGCCCCGGTGATCTCGCAAGCTGCGATCAGGGAGGGGATGTTCAGATAGCTCTTGGCCGCCGACGCGGGGCCGATACAGACGCTCTCGTCAGCCAGGCGCACGTGCATGGCGCTGGCGTCGGCCTCGGAATGGACGGCCACGGTGGCGATGCCCATTTCCTTGCAGGCGCGGATCACCCGCAGGGCGATCTCGCCCCGATTGGCGATGAGGATTTTTTCGAACATCGCCCTACTCGATGACGACGAGGGGTTCGCCGAACTCGACCGGCTGAGCATCGTCCACCAGGATCTTGAGCACCGTCCCGGCCTTGGTGGCCGGAATCGGGTTCATGGTCTTCATCGCTTCGATGATCAAAAGGGTCTGGCCGACCGAGACCTGATCGCCGACCTTGATGAAGGGGGGCGTGCCGGGCTGGGCCTGCAGATAAATGGTGCCAACCATGGGCGACTTGATCTGTTCGCCGCGCTCGGGCTCGACCGCCGCCGGGGCTGGGGCTGCTGCCATGGGGGCGGGCGCCACCGGTGCGGCGACGGGCGTCGGCGCGGTCGCATAGTGGATCGGCGCCGCAGCCGCCGTCAGTTCGCGCGCCACGCGGATGCGCAGGCCGCCCTGTTCGACCTCGATTTCGGTCAGGCCGGTATCGGTGAGAATATCGGCCAGCTTGCGCACCAGCTTGGGATCGATCGAGCCGCTGGCGTCCTTCGACGCGGGGGCTTTTAAGTCGGTCATGAATGAAAAACCTTGCTGCTACGCGGACGCGGCGGTCTTGGCCGCCTGGCCAGCCGCCGCCTCTATGGCGAGTTCATAGCTATGGGCGCCGAAGCCCGAGACCACGCCCGTCGCCGCCAGGGAGACGTAGGTGTGCCTGCGGAAATCTTCCCGTGCCGCCGGGTTGGAGAGATGGCATTCGATAATGGGAATGGTCAGGGCCTTGAGCGCGTCCAGAAGCGCGATCGAGGTGTGACCATAGCCGGCCGGGTTGATCACCACGGCGCAGGCGCTCGTGCGAGCCTCCTGCACCCAGTCGATCAACTGGCCTTCGTGATTCGATTGATGGAACACTAGCCCATGGCCGAGCGCCGTCGCGCGCGCCTCGCAAAGGCCGCGAACGTCCTCGAGCGTGGTGGTCCCGTAGATGTGCGGCTCTCGCGACCCCAACAGGTTGAGATTAGGGCCGTTCAGCACATAGATCGGTTTGGTCATGCCGCTCCGCGGTCAGTGATCCATTGTCGAATCCGCCGTCTTGTATCGTTGCGCGGCGGGGCTCACAAGCAGGGCTCGATTGGAGGCCGGAATGCGTCTGGTGATCAATGGCGAAGAACGTGGGTTTTCGGCGATATCGAACATCGCTTCCCTGGTGAGTGTCCTGGGTCTCGATCCGCGCAAGGTGGCTGTCGAACGCAATCTTGAGATCGTGCCGCGTTCGATCTACGCCAAGACCGCGCTCGCCGATGGCGACCGTATCGAGATCGTACATTTTATCGGAGGCGGCTGATCCCATGAACGCCCATACGCCCTTGGAAGACACCTGGACCGTCGCCGGCCGCACCTTTCGCTCGCGCCTGATCGTCGGCACCGGTAAGTACAAGGACTACGCCACCAATGCCGCTGCGGCCGAGGCGGCTGGGGCCGAGATCGTCACTGTGGCCCTGCGCCGCGTGAACCTGTCGGACCCGAGCCAGCCCATGCTGGTGGACCATGTCAAACCCGATCGATTCACCTTCCTGCCCAACACCGCCGGCTGTTTCACCGGCGAGGACGCCGTGCGCACTCTGCGCCTGGCCCGCGAGGCCGGTGGTTGGGACCTGGTCAAGCTGGAAGTCCTGTCCAACACCAAGCACCTCTACCCGGACATGGAGGAGACGCTGCGCGCCCTCAAGCTACTGGTTTCAGAAGGCTTTTTTGTGATGGTCTATTGCACCGACGATCCGGTCTATTGCCTTAAGCTGGAGGAGGCCGGGGCCTCAGCCATCATGCCCGCCGCCGCGCCGATCGGCTCGGGGCTGGGCCTGCAGAACCGGGTCAATGTCCGGCTGATCGTCGAGCAGTCCAAGGTGCCGGTGCTGGTGGACGCCGGAGTGGGCACGGCCAGCGACGCCACCATCGCCATGGAACTGGGCTGCGACGCGGTGCTGATGAACACCGCCATCGCCGAGGCCAAGGACCCGATTCGCATGGCTCGGGCGATGAAGCACGCGGTTATCGCGGGCCGGGAAGCCTATCTGGCCGGCCGGATGCCGAAGCGGTTGTACGCGGACCCGAGTTCGCCCTTGGCAGGGTTGATCTAGCGGACGTCTCGAACCACGCACCCAGGACCAAAATCACCCCTTGCCGCGGGCCTTTTCGATCGCCGCCCTGACCGCATCCAGGTCTTCGCCGGGCACCAAGGTGTCGCCCACGATGAAGGCAGGGGTGCCCTGGATGTGCAGCGTCTCTGTCAGTTTGCGCGTATCACCCAACTGCCGGGCGGCGGCCGCTTTAAACTCCGACTGATCGAGTCTGGCCGGAGCAAGGCCATGAGCCTGCAGGATCCTGTCGATGGCGGCCGCGTCCAGCGGCCGGGCGGCCATGAAATCGTGATAGACGCCTAGGTAATCTCCGCCGGCCTTTTTGACCGCGATTGCGCCCGCGGCGGCCCGTTCTGAGACGGCGCCGAAGATGGGGAACTCCTTGAACACCACCCTCACATCAGGGTTGCTCTGGATAAGCGACAGCACTGCCGGCGCGACATTCACGCAGTGGGGACAGCGGTAGTCGTAGAATTCAGTCAACGTGATCGCGCCCTTCGGATTGGCGACAAAGTCGCGGGGATCGCTTTCGATCGCCTGGCGGTTCTTCGGAATGAGCACCCTGGCCTGCGCGATGGCGAGGTTGTTTTCCGCAAGAGCTTGAGCCTCCTCCTTCTGCTGCAACTTCTCGATCGCTTCTCGGATGACCTCAGGGTGCGCCATCAGATAGGCGTGGACCTTGGCGTCGAAAGCCTCGTCAGCCTTGCTGCAGCCCGTCAAAGCGATGGCGCATGCGAGGACGGTGAGAGGAAGGCGCAGCAGTTTCATCAAGGCAACTCCAGGCGGCTCGACAAATCCATCATCAAGCGAGAATCAAAAGCCGTTCCTGTGCGCCTGTGCGGGGAGGAGCGGGAACGGGTTAGTCTAACCTAGGTGGATGCCAATTGAGCCGAATTTAGGAACAATCGGTGGCGATCGGCGACCTAGCGCCGCACCGACGGCGCGTCGACGCTGCCCTCACGGGCGAGGGCCTGCAGATCTTCCTTGCTGGGTTTGGAGACCAGGACGATGTCGGTTGCACGGCGCCATTCGGGGCTGTTCTTGGTCAACTGGTGGCGCGCGCGCATAGCGAACACGCGGGCCTCGACGGCCTGGCCCAGGGAAAATTCCTGTTCCGCCGCCGCCAGGCGCGCCATGCCCGGCTCGCCTTTGCGGTCATAGGCCTGGGACAGCAGCAGCCAGCCGTAGGGATTGTCGGGTTCAACGTCGAGCGAGCGATGGATCTCGCTCACCGCCTCGTCGAGCTTTTTGGGATCGTCTTCGGCCAACAGGGTCTGGCCCAGGTTCATATGCAGCAGGGGGGCGTCCGGCCTGAGCTCAACCGAACGCCGATGAGCCGGTTCAGCCTCTTTGGGGCGGCCGAATTCGAACAGGGTCTGACCCTTCAGTTCCCACAGATAGGGATTATTGGGCTGCTCAGCAAGCAGGGCGTCGGTGAGCTTCACAGCCTTGTCCGTCTGCAAATCCCGGTAATAGGCGATGGCGCGGGCGTAGCGCGCGGGGAAACTGGTGTCGTTCTCCGGGTAGTCGATGAAGGTCTGCTGCGGCAGGTTGGTGAAGGCTTTCAGCTTGGCGACCATGATGTCGTGCCGAGCCTGAGCCTCGGGCGTATCGGCCACATTATAGCTGGCCTGTTGCGCCGCCCGGATACGCAGGGCTTCGATCCGTTCAGAGGTCAGGGGGTGGCTCTGGAAGAAGGGGTAGCGCTTGGCGCCCGAAAACACCTCTTCGTAGCGGTAGTTGTCGAAGAATTGGACCAGTCCGCGAGCCGATTCGTGCGCTTTTTCCAGGTAGGTGATCGCTGCCTGGTCAGCCGAGGCTTCCTGGGTGCGGGTATAGCTGAGGATAGTCAGGGTGGCGAAATAGTCGGAGCTGTAGAGCAGGGCGCCGGCCGCATCCGGGGCCCCGGCCACCGCCGCAGCCGCAGCCAGGCCGATGGTCAGGAGGAAGGTGGCCAGGGCCTGCTTGCCGCCCTGGTCCGAGCGCGCCAAATGGCCGCCGGCCATGTGACCGGTTTCGTGAGCCATGACCCCGATCAGTTCGTTCGGTGTCTTGGTTTTGACGATCAACCCGGTGTTGAGGAACAGGTTCTGGCCGCCCGCGACGAAAGCGTTGATCTCATTGTCGCCAACGATGTGGATCTGCACCACCTTCGGGTCCAGGCCCGCTGCAATCAGCGCTGGATCAGCGTCCTGGTGCAAGATGGCTTCGATTTCGGTGTCGCGGATCAGCGATAGGGGGCCATCCTGGGCGAAGGCGGGCGCGACGGGGGCCAGGAGACCGCCGACCAGCGCCGCCGCGCTAGCGACGGCGCCGATCCACGATTTGCGCCGCGCCGATACGCGACCAGTGGCGGGACGAGGCGGGTGGCTGTTCATGCCAGAGGCTCCGACAATCCGTTGCGCCCCCGCGCCTTCAATCTCCCATTCCTCATGCCAGTTTGCGCGCCGGGTCTCAACCGCGGCGCCACCAACCCCGCTTCGGCTTGACCGGCGGACTGGAGATCTCCGCCGCGTCGACAGTGATCAATTCCGGCTCGGAAGCGACCACGGGTGGCGCAGTTTCGGCCGCGGTGACCAATTCAAGCACCGGTTCAGGGTGAGCTTCGACAGCCGGGGCCGGTCCAGGCTCAGCCGCAACCACGGGCGTTTCGACCGCTATCGTGGCCTCCGCCAAGGGTTCGGCTGTAGTCTCCTGGATCGTCTCGACCTCAGCCGCTAGGGATTTCTTGGCGCGCGAGCGGCGCGCCCTCGGTTTTTTCTCCACCGCTTCCGTCGGCGCGGGCAATTCGACCCAGACGTCGACCGTTTCGGCCTCGCCCAGCAATTCGGGTTGCGGCGCATCGGCGAGTGCGAGTTCAGGCGCGGCCGGCGGGGCGGCTAGGGCGTGGACAGGGGCGGCTGGGCGCGGCGTAGGAGCAGGGGGCGGCTGGCTGGGATCCATCCAGATGTAGGGGTCGCCGTCGGGCACGCGCGGGCGCGACCAGGCATAGGGCTCGTCGCGACGGACATCTTCGCGCACCCGGCGACCGCCGCGGCGACCGCGGCGCCGGCGACGGTTGCGCCCTTCGGCGCTGTCGTCCGAGGCGTCATCATCGCCCTCGACGCCTTCGCCAGCTTCACCGGCCTCATCCGCCGCCTCAGCCGCGCGGGCCGGACGGTCGGGCTCGTCTCGGCGAGCGCCGCGCCGGCGCCGGCGCCGACCACGCCGCTGACCGGCTTCGCCCTCGCTTTCGGCGCGCGCGGGACGGCGCTCCTCGCTGACGCCGTTGGCCTCGATGCCGCCTTCGTTTTCTTCCTGATCCTCTTCTTCCTCGTCTTCGTCCTCCGCCTCGTCGACGACGAAGTTGTCATCGTCGTCAGCGTCAGCCGGGGCGGGAGCGAAGGCGGTCCGGCTCGCCGGAAGCTCAGCCGGTTCGTATTCGCGGCTCTCGGTGCGTTCGATGCCGTGTTCGGAATGGGCCAGGGCGTCGTCAACGACCACGGTCACCGCCAGACCCTTGGTCTGACGCAGGCGTTCGAGGAAGCCGCGCTTTTCGTTGAGGATATAGAGGGCCACCGTACGCGAGGTGCGCAAAGTGACGGCTCCGGCGCCGCCGCGAACCGCTTCCAGCTCCACCGCCCGCAGCGCCGCCAGGGCGCTGGATTCCGTGGACCGAATACGGCCGGTGCCGGCGCAGTGTTCACAAACGTGTGTGGTGCCTTCGAGCACGCCGGTGCGGCGACGCTGGCGGCTGATCTCCATCAGGCCGAAACTGGAGATCTTACCCATCTGAACCCGGGCGCGGTCGTCCTTGAGCGCGTCCTTGAGCACCTTTTCGACGGCGCGGTTGTTCTTGCCCTCGTCCATGTCGATGAAGTCGATGACGATCAGGCCGGCCAGGTCGCGCAGGCGCAGTTGGCGGGCGGATTCCTCGGCCGCCTCCAGATTGGTCTTCAGCGCCGTGGCTTCGATATTGCGCTCACGCGTCGACTTGCCGGAGTTGACGTCGATGGCCACCAGGGCTTCGGTCTGGTTGATCACCAGATAACCGCCCGATTTCAGCGGCACCACCGGCGAGTAAATCTGGGCCAGATGGTCCTCGATCTTGGCCTGGACGAACAGCGGGGTCGGGTCGCGATATGCGATGACCTTCTTGGCCTGGGACGGCATGATCATGCGCATGAAGTCGCGCGCTTCGCGGTAACCTTCCTCGCCCTCGACCCAGATCCCTTCCAGATCCTTGTCGAACATGTCGCGGATGGCTCGTTTGACCAGATCCTCTTCCTCGTAGATCAGCGCCGGGGCGATCGAGTGCAGGGTCCGCTCGCGGATATTCTCCCACAGGCGCATCAGATATTCGTAGTCGCGCTTCAGCTCGGCCTTGGTGCGCTTGGCCCCAGCGGTGCGGACGATCAGGCCCATGCCCAGCGGCACGTCCAGGCTTTGGACCACGCTTTTCAGGCGCTTGCGGTCGGTGACGGTGGTTATCTTGCGGCTGATGCCGCCGCCCCGCGCGGTATTGGGCATCAGGACGCCGTAACGGCCGGCTAGGGACAGATAGGTGGTCAGGGCCGCGCCCTTGTTGCCACGTTCCTCCTTGACCACCTGCACCAGCATGATCTGGCGGCGCTTGATCACTTCCTGGATCTTGTAGCGGCGCATCAGTCGGCGATTGCGACGGGCGAGCTCATCGCTCATCACATCGTCGTCGTCATCGTCGTCGCCGACATCTTCGTCGTGATGACCACCGCGCATGGGCGGCTCATCATTGTCCTCGGCGTCCTCGCGCAAGATCGCCTCGCGGTCAGCCAGGGGGATCTGGTAATAGTCAGGGTGGATCTCGTTGAAGGCCAGAAAGCCGTGACGATTGCCGCCATATTCGATGAAAGCGGCCTGAAGGCTGGGTTCGACCCGCGTCACCTTGGCCAGATAGATATTACCCCGAAGCTGTTTTCTCGATTGGCTCTCGAAATCGAAATCTTCAACTCGCGTCCCGTCCACCACCGCCACGCGCGTTTCCTCGGCGTGGACAGCGTCGATCAACATTCTTTTCGACATTCAAATTATCTCCGTGGCGCGCGCCGGCGTTGAACGCCGGGGGCCGGATGTGCGTGAGGGCGCGCGCAAGCGGGTTCGTCGCGTCGTTGACGACGTATCGAACCATCAGCTTTGAGCGGTCGGAAGCGACGCTGCCCATGAGGTTTAATCCTTGACGCGCCAGGTGGCGCGGAGGGGTAGGCGCGGCGATCTTGCCCAAATAAGAGCAAGGCCGACGCCGCCGTGCGCGGATCTCGCCCGATGCGGGGCGTCCCAAGCGCGACACAAGTTTGCAACAACCGCGCGAAAAAGGAAAGCGGTGGCTCTTCAGTCGTGCTTAACGGTTTGTGCACGGCGTCGGATGATAACGGATGTCGAGCTCAAAGCGGACGGGATTTTCGGACCAAGCATGCGTGCGCAGGTGAAGAGGGTTATTTTTTCGGCGCAGGGGCGACTGGCCGGCGTTGTCGCCGCCCTGGCCTGCCTCGGCCTGTCCGGATCCTCTCATGGCGCCGAAACAGCGTCTGGTGTGTTGCAGGTTCGTCTGGGCGGCGATCAGCACGAAACCCGCGTCGTTATCGAACTGGACAGCCCGACCAAGGGGCAGGTGATCGCTGACGGTGCGTCTGATCGTATGGTGGTGGTCGGCTTGGCCAAGGTGTCCGCCGACGCCGGGCCGCAAGGTCATGGCGTGGGTCTGGTCAGCGCTTGGTCGGCTCAGAACGCCGCCGGCGGGGCCAGAATCAGCCTGCAGCTCACCCGTCCGGCCGAAATCAAGCGCCGCTTCCTGCTGCCGCCGTCCGACGGGGTCGCCGTCTATCGCTACGTGATCGATCTGGCTGCTATCGATCAGCCGGCGCCGACCGCGCAGGCCGCGACGATGGCTGTCGCCTCCGAGCCTCACCTGGTCCGTATTTCAGCGCCAGCCGCGCCGGTTTCGGCGGCGGTCCCCGTCGTCAAGCCATTGCGCCTGAAGAAGGTGATCGTCATCGACGCCGGTCATGGCGGCAAGGACCCAGGCGCCGCCGGGGCCGACAGCATCGAAAAAGACATGAATCTTGCGGCGGCCAAGGCCCTCAAGGCCCGCCTGGAGCGGACCGGCCGCTACCGCGTGGTCATGACCCGCGACAGCGACAGCTTTGTGCCCCTGGAAACGCGGGTGCAGATCGCTCGCAGCGCTGACGCCGACCTGTTCATTTCACTGCACTCCGATTCCGGACCCAGTTCGGAGATGCGGGGGGCCACGGTCTACACCCTCTCCGACAAGGGTTCGGACCGGGTGGTCAAGAACGTGATGGGCGCCAATGACTGGTTCATCAACGTCAACCTTCCGGGCCGCGATCGGGCGGTGAACCAGATCCTCCTGGACCTGACGCAGCGCTCCACCCGTAACCGATCGGCTGCCTTCGCCGAGGACCTGCTCAATCACGTGGGCGACCGGGTGCCGCTGTTGCAGCATAGCCATCGCGACGCGGGCTTCGTGGTCCTGCTGGCCCCGGACGTGCCCGCGGTGCTGCTGGAAATGGGCTTCATCACCAATCCTGAGGATGAATCGCGCATGAAAAGCTCGGCTCAACGGGCCAGGTTCATGAACGCGGTGGGCGACTCCATCGACGACTACTTCGCCGGCCAGACCCGGATTGCGTCGCGGTAGGTTGGTGGGCCGGCCTTGCGCTCAGGGATCTGACTTTTAGTCCGCCCATTCCCGCGACGGCTGGGATAGGCGGGGTTTGCTAGCGTTTGATTCGCTCTGAAATCCCCATGGGCGCAAACTGGGGCGTCTTTGCGATCGTCCCAACACGCGCTAGAGCGTGATCCATGCGGGCGCGGTTCGTCCCGTGGAGGCTTCGGCGTTGAACTTTCCGCAGCGATGGATCGCGACCGCCGGCGTTATAGTGCTGAGCCTGATCGCCGTGGCCGGATTTTCCCTGGCCGTCTATGCGGCGTGGCTGTTCCACGACATGCCCGACGCCGCCGATCTCGCCGACTATCGCCCGCCGACGGCGACGCGGGTCTATGCCTGGGACGGCACCCTGATCGGCGAATATTCCAAGGAACGCCGGATCTTCGTTTCCTACGACCAGATCCCGGCCCAGGTGGTGAACGCCTTCCTGGCCGCCGAGGACCATAATTTCTTCAAGCATGGCGGCGTCGATCCCATGGGCCTGCTGCGGGCCATGGCCAAGGACGTGATGAACGCCAGCCACGGCAAGCGGCTGGAGGGTGGCTCGACCATCACCCAACAGGTGGCCAAAAACGTGCTCTTGAACAACGAGGCCACGGTCGGGCGCAAGATGAAGGAGGCCATCCTCGCCAATCGGCTGGAACAGTCGATGAGCAAGGAGCACATCCTTGAGCTCTATCTGAATGAGATCTGGCTCGGCTATCACTCCTATGGGGTGGTCGCCGCCGCCTATAACTATTTCGGCAAGCCGCTGTCCGAGCTGGATCTGGCCGAGTGCGCCTACCTGGCGGCGCTGCCCAAGGGGCCGGACAATTATCATCCCGTGCGCAACAAGGCCGCCGCCATCCGCCGGCGCAATTTCGTGCTCAGCCAGATGGCCGACCTGAACATGGTCACGCGCGCCCAGGCCGAAGCGGCGATGAAGGAGGATCTGGTCGTCCAGACCGCCCCGACGCGGGCGAAATATCATGACGCCGACTATTTCGTCGAAGAAGTGCGCCAGCGGGGCATCGCCACCTTGGGCAAGAAGCTCGACGAGGGCGGCTATTACATGCGCACCACCCTGGATCCGCGCCTGCAGACGGCGGCGCGGGTGGCGCTGATGAAGGGGTTGGAGAATTACGACCGTCGCCATGGATGGCGAGGCGCCTGGGGCCATGTGGACGCTGACGATGGCTGGCAGAAACAGGCCCAGGCCTCGACCCCGCCGTCGGAGCGTCGCGACTGGCGCGCCGCCCGGGTTGAATCGGCCGCTGGCGGCATAGTGCGCGTGGTGCAGGCCGATGGCGGCGGGCGCGGGGTGCTGGAGAGCGCCGACGTGGTCTGGGCCCAGGCGGGCAAGAAGGCGCTGAGCCGGGGCGACCTGATCTTTGTCGAACCAGCCTCGCCGGGGGTCTACAACCTGCGCCAGGTGCCCCTGGTCAATGGCGCCCTGGTGGCCATCGACCCGTGGAGCGGGCGCACCCTGGCCATGGTCGGCGGCTACAGCTTCTCCCTGTCCAATTTCAATCGCGCCACCCAGGCCAATCGCCAGCCCGGTTCCTCGTTCAAGCCGTTCGTCTACGCGACCGCGCTTGAGAACGGCTATACGCCGGCCAGCCAGGTGCTGGACGGTCCGATCTCACTGCCGGGGGCCAAGGCCGGCGAGGTGTGGTCGCCGGAAAATTTCCACAAGGGCTATCTGGGCATGCTGCCGCTCCGGCGAGGGCTGGAGCTGTCCTTGAACACCATGACCGTGCGCCTGGCCCAGGCGGTGGGCATGCCCAAGATCATCGACCTGGCCAAGCGCGCCGGGGTCGTCACCAATATGGATCCGGTGCTGGCCATGGCCCTGGGGGCGGGGGAGACCACGCCGTTCAAGCTGACCGCGGCCTATTCGGCCTTCGTCAACGGGGGGCGGCGGGTCAACCCGCACCTGATCGAGGTAGTGGAGGACAGCCAGGGCAAGCCGGTGCTCAACGCCGACCAGCGCGACTGCGCCAAATGCGCCAGCGCTTTCAACGGTGAGGAATCGCCGCGCATCCCTCCGGGCGGTGAGCAGATCATGGATCCGGTCACCGCCTACCAGATCACCACCATGCTGCAGGGCGTGGTCCAGCGTGGCACCGCCGCCCAGGCCAGCAGCTTGGGCCGGCCCATCGGCGGCAAGACCGGCACCACAAACGATTTCCGCAGCGCCTGGTTCGTGGGCTTCAGCCCCGACATCGTGGTGGGGGTGTTCGTCGGCTTCGATGACAACCGCTCCCTGGGCAACAACGAGACCGGGGCGGTGGACGCGGTGCCGATCTTCATCGATTTCATGCAGACCGCGCTCAAGGGCACTCCGGTGCACGACTTCCGTCCGCCCAAAGACGTCAAATACGGCATGGTCCGCGGTATTCGCGAGGCCTTCCGTCCGGGCACAGAGCCCAAGCCCCTGCCCATGACGCCGCTGGACGAGCAGGTCCCCGGAGCGCTGCTCAGCCCTAACGGCCAGCTGAAGCCGGTCCCCGGCGGCCCGCCCGCGGCCGGCGCGCCGCCGCCGAAAAAGCCCCCGACCGATCTGAACGGGCTGTATTAGCGAAAACGGCATTAGCGAAAACGGCGACGTCGCCCACCCATTGAAGCCGAGGGCTAAGCGGGCTATCAGGCGCGCCCCTGTTAGGAGATCACCATGAGACCGGATGTCGAGGCCGCCGCGGCTGACATCGAGCAGTCCGTCGGACTGCTCAGGAGGCGTCTTTGACTGGGACCCTGCGCTTCGAAAGCTCGATGAGCTGAACGCCCGGGTCGAGGACCCGACGCTGTGGGACCGCCCCGCCGACGCCCAGGCCCTGATGCGCGAGCGCACGCGCTTGGCCGGCCAGGTGGACGCGGTGCGCAGCCTGGAGTCGGGCCTGGCCGAGGCCCTGGAATATGCCGAACTGGCGGACGCCGAGGGCGACGAGGACCTGCTGAACGATGCGCGCGGCCAACTCGCGGCGTTGAAGGAGCGCGGCGCGCGGGCGGAGTTGGAAGCCCTGTTGTCGGGCGAGGCCGACGGCAACGACGCCTATCTGGAAATCAATTCCGGCGCCGGCGGCACTGAGTCCTGCGACTGGGCCGGCATGCTGCTGCGCATGTACACCCGCTGGGCCAACGCCCATGGGATGACCGTGGAACTGATCGAAGAAACCGCGGGCGAACAGGCCGGGATCAAGTCGGCGACCCTGCAGATCAAGGGCCAGAACGCCTATGGCTGGCTGAAGACGGAGGCTGGGGTCCACCGGCTGGTGCGCATCTCGCCGTTCGATTCCAGCGCCCGGCGTCATACCAGTTTCGCCTCGGCCTGGGTCTATCCCGTGGTGGACGACACCATCATCATCGACATCAATCCCGCCGACGTACGCACCGACACCTATCGCGCCTCCGGCGCTGGCGGCCAGCACATCAACAAGACCGATTCGGCCGTGCGCCTGACCCACATCCCCACCGGGGTCGCCGTGGCCTGCCAAGCGGGTCGCTCGCAGCACGCTAACCGGGACGAAGCCTGGAAAATGCTGCGCGCCCGGCTCTACGAGCTGGAGCTGCAACGGCGGGAGGCCGCCGCCCAGGCTATGGAAGACCAGAAGACTGATATCGGCTGGGGCCACCAGATCCGGTCCTACGTCCTGCAGCCCTATCAGCTGGTCAAGGACCTGCGCACCGACGTGGAGACCTCGGACACGCAAGGCGTGCTCGACGGCGACCTGGATGCGTTCATGGGCGCGTCCCTGGCCCAGAGGGTCGGGGTGACGCGGGACGGTGGAGAAGCCGCCTAAGCCTTTTAAGCGTGGCGGGCGGCGTTGGCGATCATGATCAGGTCGCCGCCGCCGGGGGCTTGGCTCTTGATGCTACGGCCCTGGAAATAGGCGCCAGCCTCTATAGTCAGCTGGTCGTGGGTGATGTCGCCCTCGACCCGACCAGTGGCCGCCACGCGCACCTGGGCGGCCTGAATCGAGCCATAGATCTGGCCGCGCACCTCGATAGTGTCGGCCTTAATGTCGCCTTCGATACGACCGGTTTCGCCCAAGGTCACGCGCCAGGCTTGGACATCACCGCGGACCGCGCCACCCCCGCAAAGCGTGAAGACCCATTGGCGCCCCGCCCGCAGGTTTAGTTTGGGCGGGGATATGCGACTATGTCACCCCCCAAGGCGACGGTAATTCGCTTGACGCGGAAAAATGGCTGTTAGTTGATTCGAGCGCCTCGCTAGCGGCAGACGCTCAACCTTCTTTCGCCGCTTTGAGCACACTGGCCACGTGGCCGGGCACCTTGACCTTTCGCCAGACCTGCTTGATCCGGCCGTCGGGGCCAATGAGGAAGGTCGCGCGCTCGATACCCATATAGTTTCGGCCGTACAGGCTCTTTTGGACCCACACGCCATAGGCCTCGATCACCTTGCCCTCGACGTCAGCGCCCAAGGTCAGGTCGAGATCGTATTTGGCCTTGAACTTGGTATGCCTGGCCACCGAGTCTTTGGAGACCCCCACCACCACTGCTCCGGTGGCCTTGAACGCCGCCGCGGCCTCGGTGAAGCCCTTGGCTTCATTGGTGCAGCCGGGGGTGTCGTCCTTGGGATAGAAATACAGGACGACGCTTTGGCCCTTGAGCGCGCTCAAAGAGACGCTCCCGCCGCCATCGGTTGGCAGGTCGAACTCGGGGGCGGCGTCTCCTACCTTCAGGCCATCGCTCATGGTCGTCTCCCTATGGGCGCGCGTCAGATCGGACGCACCAGCACGATCTTCTTCTTGCCGGCGGCCAGCTTGATGACCCCGTCGGCGTTGATGTCGGCCAGGGTCAACAGCCTTTGGCCGTCGACCTCGGCCTTGTCGTTGACCCGCAAGCCGCCGCCCTGGGCAAGACGCCTGGCCTCGGAGCGCGAGCCCGCCAGGCCGGCGTCGGTGGTGACGTTGGCCAGGACGACGCCGGCCTCCAACTGGGCCTTCTCGATCTCGATGGTCGGCAGGTCGTCGGACAGGCGACCTTCCTCGAAGGCCTGACGCGCGGCGGCGGCGGCGGTTTCAGACGCCTCGCGGCCATGCAGCAAGGTGGTGGCTTCGTTGGCCAGCACCTTCTTGGCTTCGTTGATCTCGGCCCCGGCCAGGCTTTCCAGCCGGGCGATCTCGTCCAGGGGCAGGTCGGTGAACAGGCGCAGGAAGCGGCCCACATCGGCGTCCTCGGTGTTGCGCCAGAACTGCCAGTAATCATAGGGGCTGCGCATCTCGGCGTTGAGCCAAACGGCCCCGTCCACCGTCTTGCCCATCTTGGCGCCCGAGGCGGTGGTCACGAGCGGTGCGGTCAGGCCGAAGGCCTCGCGGGCTTCTGTGCGGCGGATCAGTTCGATGCCGTTGACGATATTGCCCCATTGCTCGGAGCCGCCGAACTGCAGCCGGCAACCGTACCGGCGATTGAGTTCCAGAAAATCGGCGGCCTGCATGAGCATGTAGTTGAATTCGAGGAAGGTCAGGGGCTGCTCGTTCTGCAGCCGGGTCTTGACGAACTCGAAGGCCAGCATCTTGTTGATGGTGAAATGCACGCCATAGTCTCGCAGGAACTCGATATAGCCAAGCTTTTCCAGCCAGTCGGCGTTGTTGACCATGATGGCGTCGGTCGGTCCCTCGCCAAAGCGCAGGAAGGGCGTGAAGGCGCGCTTGATGCCGGCTATATTGGCGGCGATCACCTCGTCGGTTAGCAGGGGGCGCTGGGCGTTCTTGTCGGAGGGATCGCCGACCTTGGTGGTCCCGCCGCCCATCAGCACGATGGGGCGATGGCCGGTCTGCTGTAACCGGCGCAGGGTCATGATCTGCACCAGGCTACCCACATGCAGGCTGGAGGCGGTGGCGTCGAAACCGATATAGGCGCTGATCGGCCCTTCCAGGGCGGCGCGGTCCAGGCCCTCCAGGTCCGTCGCCTGATAGATGTGGCCGCGCGCCTGCAGCACCTGAACCAGTTCCGAGCGCGGGGTGAAGGACGTCATGGGAGCGGCTTTTTCGTGAAGGGTGGCCGCGTGTAGCAGCGTCGCCCCCCGGCGCTCAAGCGGCGCGTCTGCAGCAAGGGGCGATAGTTGGGTGGGCACGGGGAAGGTCTCCTTCGAAAGGGAAGGTCGGAGACCGTCTGTTTTGCTGACATGCCGCCGACCCGGTGGGCGGCGCATAAATCGAATAGGATCTGGCAGCCGGCCCGCTATGTGTGCGAGCGGCGGTAGGTCTTGCGCGATGTGGCCGCGGTGATCATGGGTTTTCCGCTACGCTGACGGCGGTTGAAGGTCAAGTTTGGGAAGACGTGATGCGGGTTCTGGGATTCATGAGCGGCACCTCTTTGGACGCCATCGACATGGCGATCTTGGAGACCGATGGCGAGACCATCCACGCCTTTGGCCCTGCGGGGGAGCGCCGCCTATCGGTGGAGACGCGGGCGGTGGTGCAGGATGCGACTGACCAGGCGCGTAGCTGGCCCCGGGGCGAGCCCGAGCCGGCGGTGTTCGCCGAGGCGGCGCGGGCGGTGGCGGCGGCCCACCTGGCCGCGGCCCTGGATTTCCTGGCCGAGCACGGCCTGCGTCCCGACCAGATCGACCTGGTCGGTTTCCACGGTCAGACCGTTTTGCACGAGCGGCCGACGACAGATCGAATCGGCCGCACGGTGCAATTGGGCGAGGCCGAGATCCTGGCCCGCGGTCTGGGCCTGCCCGTCGCCCACGCCTTTCGCCTGGACGATGTGGCGGCGGGCGGGGAGGGCGCGCCCCTGGCGCCCGTCTATCACGCCGCCCTCGCCCGCTATGCCCGGTTGCCGTCGCCGGTGGCGGTGCTGAACCTGGGCGGGGTGGCCAATATCACCCTGCTGGGCGAGGGCGAACTGTTCCACGGTTTCGACACCGGCCCGGCCAATGGCATGATCGACCTGTTGGTGCAGGAGCGCGGCCTGGGGCGCTATGACGTGGACGGCCGCCTGGCCCTGGCTGGAACCGTGTCACGCGAGGCGCTGGAGCCGCTACTGGGCCATCCCTATTTCAGCGCCCCGCCGCCCAAATCGCTGGACCGCTACGATTTCTCGCTGGAGAGCGTGCGCAGGCTTTCCACTGAAGACGCCGCCGCCACCCTCGCGGCCTTCACAGCGGAGGCGGTCGCCGCCGCGCTCAATTGGTTCGAGCAAGACCATCGACCGAAGACGGTGATCGCAGCCGGCGGGGGCCGCCATAACCCGGCGATCATGCAGGCCCTGCGTCAGGCTCTGACGGCCCGGGTCATCTCCGCCGAAGAGGCGGGTTGGCGGGGTGATTCGATCGAAGCCGAGGCCTTCGCCTATCTGGCCGCGCGCACGGCGCACGGCTTGCCGATTTCTTTTCCAGGCACGACGGGGGTGAAAGCGCCGATGACGGGGGGGAAGATCGTTCGGCCTTAGCGCAACCCTCACCGTCATCGCCGCGACGATGAAGATGGCGAATACCGAGAGACTTAAGCCGGGTTGGCGGCCAGGCGCTTGTCCAGATACCCGCCGACGTTCTTTTCTACGTCTTTCAGATTGTGGGCCCAGAAATGGTCGGCGCCGTCGATGACGTCATAGTCGATGACGATGCCCTTTTGCGTGCGCAGCTTGGTCACCACGCGCTCGACCTCAGTCGGCGGCACCACCGAATCGTTGGAGCCGTGCAGGAACAGACCCGAGGCCGGGCACGGGGCCAGGAAGCTGAAATCATACATGTTTGTCGGTGGCGAAACCGAGATGAAGCCATCCGTCTCCGGCCGACGCATCAACAGCTGCATGCCGATATAGGCGCCAAAATCAAACCCGGCGACCCAGGTCTGGGAGGCGGTGGGGTTGGTCGACTGCAGCCAATCGAGCGCAGTCGCCGCGTCGGCCAGTTCGCCGATGCCGCCGTCGAACTCGCCCTGGCTGCGGCCCACGCTGCGGAAATTGAAGCGCAGAACCGAAAAGCCGCGTTGCATGAACAGCAGGAACAGCTGGGCCGAGACCGGGTGGTTCATGTTCCCGCCCGCCTTGGGGTGAGGGTGCAGGATCAACGCTATAGGCGCGCCTTCCTTCTTTCCCGGCGAATACCGGCCCTCGATCCGTCCGGCGGCACCGGTCAGAACCACTTCGGCCATGAAACCTCCTGGCGCGAGCCTTGGTCAGAATACTTGACCACAGCGCTCGGTCTTCCTAAATCCAATCCCTGGACGGGGCGTGCCCGCCGCGAGGCCGCGGTTCATAGCACAGGCCGCGTTTAATGCGCGCGAATTCTGACACGCCCCTGAAGCGACCTGAGACGGATCAAGGATCCCGGCCATGCAACTGAGCACGAAAGGTCGTTATGCCGTGATGGCGATGACCGACCTCGCTGGCCACGGCGCCGAGCGTGCCGTCTCCCTGGCCGAGATCGCCGAACGCCAGCAACTTTCCCTGGCCTATCTGGAACAGCTTTTCGCCCGTCTGCGCCGGCGCGGCCTGGTGGTGTCCAGCCGCGGCCCAGGCGGTGGCTACCGGTTGGCTCGCGAGGCGGCCGAGACCAATGTGGCCGAGGTGGTTATGGCGGTGGATGAGCCGCTGAAGGCCACGCGCTGTTCGGGCCACGGATCCGCCGGCGGGTGCATGAAGGGCGGGGCCAAATGCCTGACCCACGACCTTTGGGAAGAGACCGGGCATCAGATCCATAGCTATCTGTCCAGCGTTTCCCTGGCGGATGTGCTGGAAGGCCGGTTGCGCCGGGCCGCACCTGCGGTGGCCGCATGAACGCACGGGCTTCTGTTTATCTCGACTATAACGCCACTGCTCCGGTCAGGCCCGAGGCGGCGGAGGCGGTCGCCTGCGCCCTGGCAATCGGCGGCAACCCGTCCTCGGTGCATGCCGCCGGCCGTACCGCCCGCGCCGCCGTCGAGCGGGCCCGGGGCGAGGTGGCGAGCCTTGTGGGCGTCAAGGAAGGTTCGGTCACCTTCACCAGCGGCGGCACCGAAGCCAACGCCCTGGCCATCGACAGCGCCATCGCAGCCGGTTGTCGCCGGCCGATCGTCGGCCTGGCCGAACACGCCAGCACCCTGCAGAACGCCATGGCCCACGGCTTGATGGTCGAGGGCTGGCCGGTGCTGTCCAGCGGCGTGGTCGATCTGAACTGGCTGGAAGATCGCCTGAAGTCCTGGCCGGCCGAATATGGCCGCCCGTTTGTCGCTGTTTCCCTGGCCAATAGCGAAACCGGCGTGATCCAGTCCACCACCGAGGCCGCGGCGCTAGTGCGGGCGGCCGACGGCTGGCTTCACGTGGACGCGGTCCAGGCGGCGGGAAAGATTCCGGTGGATTTCACCCTGATCGGCGCCGACACCCTAACGCTCTCAGCACATAAGCTGGGCGGGCCGCACGGCGCTGGCGCACTGGTCGCTGGAACCCGGGCCACCTTGTCGCGTCGCCTGCATGGGGGCGGCCAGGAGCGTGGCCGCCGCGCGGGCACCGAGAACGTCTCCGGCATCGCCGGCTTTGGCGCCGCCGCCGTGGCCGCCCTGCGCGATCTGCCGAATTTCAGCGGCCAGGCTGCCTGGCGCGACGCCGCCGAGATCGCCCTGACCCGAGATGACGAGGAGATCCAGGTGTTCGGCACGGACGCGCCGCGCCTGCCCAGCGTGCTCAACTTCGCCGCCGCAGGCTTCGAATCCGAGCGTCAGGTCATCGCCATGGATCTGGAGGGGGTGATGGTCAGCGCCGGATCCGCCTGCTCCTCCGGCAAGGTCACAGCCAGCCAGGTGCTGTTGGCCATGGGCTACGGCCAGCTTGCCGGAAACGCCCTGCGCGTCAGCAGCGGCTGGGCCACCACATCCGACGACTGGACTCGGTTCGCCGAGGTCTGGCTCGCCATTCACGAACGTTTTCGCGCGCGTCGTCGCGCGTCGGCCGCTTAGGGAATATCGATTATGGCCGCTGTCCAGCAAACCGTCGATCAGGTCGAGGCCCTCGAGGCCTACAAGCACGGCTTCATCACCGATATCGACCAGGAGTTCGCCCCCAAGGGCCTGAGCGCCGACACTGTCCGTTTCATTTCGGCCAAGAAGGAAGAGCCGGAATGGATGCTGGCCTGGCGGTTGGAGGCCTATGAGCGCTGGCTGGCCCTGGACGAGCCGGACTGGGCCCGGCTGAACTTCCCCAAGATCGACTATCAGGACGCCTATTATTTCGCCGCGCCCAAGACCAAGGACGGCCCCAAGTCGCTGGACGAGGTCGATCCCGAGCTGTTGGCCACCTATGCCAAGCTGGGCATTCCCCTGCGCGAGCAGGAAGTCCTGGCCGGAGTCGAGGGCGCGCCGCGCTATGCGGTGGACGCAGTGTTCGACAGCGTCTCGGTGGTCACCACCTTCAAGAAAGAGCTATCCGAGGCGGGGGTGATCTTCTGCCCCATGAGCGAGGCGATCCGCGAGCATCCCGAACTGGTGCGCAAATATCTGGGCTCGGTGGTGCCGACCTCGGACAACTATTTCGCCTGCCTGAACAGCGCGGTGTTTTCTGACGGCAGCTTCGTCTATGTGCCGCCGGGCGTGCGCTGCCCCATGGAGCTGTCGACCTATTTCCGTATCAACGCCAAGGAAAGCGGCCAGTTCGAGCGCACTCTGATCGTGGTCGATAAGGGCGCGTATGTCTCCTACCTGGAGGGCTGCACTGCGCCCATGCGCGATGAGAACCAGCTGCACGCCGCCGTGGTCGAGCTGGTGGCGCTGGACGACGCCGAGATCAAATATTCCACGGTTCAGAACTGGTATCCCGGCGACGCCCAGGGCAAGGGCGGCATCTACAACTTCGTCACCAAGCGGGCCGATTGCCGCGGCGCGCGATCGAAGGTCAGCTGGACCCAGGTGGAGACCGGTTCGGCCATCACCTGGAAATATCCGTCCTGCGTGCTGCGCGGCGACGGCTCGTCCGGCGAGTTCTATTCCATCGCCGTGACCAACAATTTCCAGCAGGCCGACACCGGCACCAAGATGATCCATCTCGGTCGTGACACCCGCTCGCGCATCATCTCCAAGGGCATTTCGGCCGGTCACTCCTCCAACACCTATCGCGGCTTGGTCTCGGCCAACGCCAAGGCCACGGGCGCCCGCAACTTCACCCAGTGCGACAGCCTGCTGATCGGCAAGTCCTGCGCCGCCCACACCGTGCCCTATGTCGAGGCCCGCAACGCCTCGGCCAAGTTCGAGCACGAGGCCACCACCACCCGCCTGTCGGAAGACCAGTTGTTCTATGTGATGCAGCGCGGCCTGAGCCAGGAAGAGGCGGTGGCTCTACTGGTCAACGGTTTCGTGCGCGAGGTGCTGCAGGAACTGCCGATGGAGTTCGCCGTCGAGGCGCAGAAGCTGGTGGCCATCTCGCTGGAGGGTAGCGTGGGATGACGCTGCAGGTCATCGATCATGTGCAGCTGGCCATGCCAGCGGGTGAAGAGGATAAGGCGCGGGCATTCTACGGCGCGCTGCTCGGCCTGCCCGAACAGCCCAAGCCGCCGGAACTGGCTAAGCGGGGCGGCGCCTGGTTCGAGAGCGCGGCGGTGAAGGTGCATCTGGGTGTCGAGACGCCGTTTACGCCTGCCCGTAAGGCGCATGTGGGTTTTCGCGTAGCGGACGTCCACGACCTGGCCGCTCGCGCCCGCGCCGCCGGCTATGAGGTCAAGGATGATGGCGATCTGCCAGGACACGAGCGGGTCTTCATCTATGACCCGTTCGGCAACCGGCTGGAATTTTTGACGCCGTTGGAGGTGGGTGCATGATGTCCCCCCACCACCGTCATCGTCGGGCTTGTCCCGACGATCCACGCCGTGAAGGCATCACCGCCGCCAGCTCTCAGAATGAATCCCACGCCCACGAGCTCGCCCGTTCGTTCACGGCATGGATGGCCGGAACGAGCCCGGCCATGACGAGATAAAGTGAGAATATAAACAATGCTTTCCATTAATAATCTCCACGCCCGAGTCGGCGACGCCGAGATCATCAAGGGCTTGTCCCTGAGCGTCCCCGCGGGCGAGGTCCACGCCATCATGGGACCGAACGGGGCCGGCAAGTCGACCCTGTCCTACGCCCTGACCGGGCGGCCGGGCTATGAGGTGACCGAGGGTTCGGTCAGCCTGGACGGTGAGGACCTCTTGGCCTTGAACCCCAGCGAACGGGCGGCCAGGGGCGTGTTCCTGTCATTCCAGTATCCGTTGGAGATCCCGGGCGTGCCCGGCCTGACTTTCATCCGCACCGCACTCAACGCCCAGCGCAAGGCGCGCGGTGAGGACGAGGTCACCGCGCCGGCTTTTCTGAAGCTGGCTCGCGCGAAGGCGGCGTCGCTGAAGATCGACTTCGAGATGCTCAAGCGGCCGCTCAATGTCGGCTTCTCAGGCGGAGAGAAGAAGCGGATGGAAATCTTTCAAATGGCGATGCTTTCGCCGCGCTTCCTGATCCTCGACGAGACCGATTCCGGCCTGGATATCGACGCCCTGCGCATCGTGTCTGAAGGGGTCAACGCCATGCGCGCGCCAGACCGTTCGATGCTGGTGATCACCCACTATCAGCGCCTGCTTGACTATATCCGCCCGGACCGGGTGCACGTGCTGGCCGCCGGCCGCATCGCCGCCTCGGGCGGGCCGGAGCTGGCGCATGAGTTGGAGCGCGAAGGCTACGACAAGTATGCGCACGAGGCCGCCTGATGAGCCTCGCCAGCGCGCTCGCCACCGGCGACCTGACCGAACTGCCCAGCCGTAGGGACGAGGACTGGCGCTGGACGGATCTTCGTGGCCTGATCCGCACCTTGCCGCCGGCCTCGCCGCCGGGCGATGCGGCCGGATTGCGGCCCGGACCGTTCGGGGACCAGGCGGCGGAAGAGATCCTGTTCCTCAACGGGCGCCGTCTGGGCGGCTCGGACGCCCTGACCGTCGAGCCTGCGCAGGCGGGGCCGATCGCCCTGCGCTTCGTCTCGGCGGCTCAGGGAACGGCGCACCGTTCGGCCTGGTCCCTGACCCTGAAGCCCGGCGCGAAGCTGGTATTGCTGGAGACCTATGAGGGCCTGGGCGAAGGCTATGTGGCCGACGTCAGCCTGGACATTCACCTGGGCGAGGGCGCTCGGCTGGAGCGGATCGTCTTGGTCGATGAAGCCGCCGACGCCGTCGCTATCAGCCAGGCCAGCGTCGATCTGGCCGCCCACGCGGTCTTCGCCCAGACCGTGCTGACCCGCGGCGCCAAGCGCCAGCGTCATGAGACCCGCGTGCGTCATCCCGGCGGCGGCGCGGACCTGCGCCTGGATGGAATCTATCTGTTGGACACCACGGCCCATGCCGACCTGACCACAGCTGTCAACCATGCCGGGGTCGAGGGGACCACCCGGCAGCTGACCAAGGGCGCGGTGCGTGGCCAGGCGAGGGCGGTGTTCCAGGGGCGGATCGTCGTCTCCAAGGGCGCCGACCGCACCGACGCGCGCATGGGCCACCACGCCCTGATCCTTTCGGATCGGGCCGAGGTCGACGCCAAGCCAGAGCTGGAGATCTATGCCGACGACGTCTCCTGCGCCCACGGCAATACGGTCGGCGCGATCGATGAACAGGCCCTGTTCTATGCGCAGCAGCGCGGCATCCCAGAGGCCGAGGCCCGCGCCATGCTGACCGAAGCCTTTGTCGGCGAAGTGGTCGACCGGATCGAACATGAGGGCGCGCGGGATGTGGCCCGCGCCTGGGTGGCAGAGCGGCTGAGGGCCGGCTCATGACTTTCGACGTTCAAAAGGCCCGCGAGCAGTTTCCGATCCTGAAGCGGGAGGTGAACGGCCAGCCGCTGATCTATCTCGACAGCGGGGCCTCGGCGCAAAAGCCGCGCGCGGTGATCGACGCCATGAGCCGGGCGATGGAGCAGTCCTACGCCAATGTCCATCGCGGCCTGCATACCCTGGCCAACGAAACCACCGAGGCCTACGAACAGGCTCGCGAGAGCGTGCGCGGGCTGCTGAACGCCGCCAGCGTCGACGAGATCGTCTTCACCAAGAGCGCCACCGAGGCCATCAACCTGGTCGCTTCGTCCTTCGGCCTGTCGCTGACCGCCGGCGACGAGATCGTGCTGTCGGTGATGGAGCACCACGCCAATATCGTGCCGTGGCATTTTCTGCGCGAGCGACTGGGCGTGGTCCTGCGCTTCGTGCCGGTCACTGACGAAGGGCTGCTGGATCTGGAGGCCTATCGCGGCCTGCTGGGTCCCAGGACCCGCATGGTCGCCCTCAGCCATATGTCCAATGTGCTGGGCACCATCAATCCCGCAGCCGAACTGGTGGCTATCGCCCACGCCGCAGGGGTTCCGGTGTTGCTGGACGGCTGCCAGGCCATTGTTCACACCAGCGTCGACGTCCAGGCCCTGGACGTGGATTTCTACGCCTTCTCCAGCCACAAGCTGTACGGCCCCACCGGCATCGGCGTGCTCTATGGCAAGGCCGACCGTCTGGCCGCCCTGCCGCCCTATCAGGGGGGCGGAGAGATGATCGGCACAGTCACCCTGGACACTGTCACCTATGCCGACCCGCCGCACCGGTTCGAGGCCGGCACCCCTGCGATCTTGGAGGCCATCGGCCTTGGCGCCGCCATCGACTGGCTGCGGACCTTGGACCGCGATGCCGTCGCCGCCCACGAGCGGGCGCTGTATGACCGGGTCAAGATCCGCCTGAACGGGGCCAACTGGCTTCGCGAGATTGGGACCGCGCCGGGCAAGGGGGCGATCTTCTCCTTCACCGTCGAGGGCGCTCACGCCCATGACGTGGCCCAGCTTCTGGACCGCTATGGCATAGCCGTACGGGCCGGAACCCATTGCGCCGAGCCCTTGATGCGACGTTTCGGCCTTACTTCGAGCGCGCGCGCATCCTTCGCCCTATATAATACCTTGGAAGAGGCCGACGCATTCGCCGACGCCCTCGCCAAGGTGCAAACCTTTTTCGCTTAGAGTTGACCCCGCCCATGGACGACGCCAGCAGCGCCCCGCAGATCGAAGCCACCGCCCTCAGCCAGGTGGAGCTCGACGCCGTGACCGACCAGCTGATCGAAAAGCTGAAGACCGTCTTTGACCCGGAGATCCCGGTGGACATCTACGAGCTCGGCCTGATCTACAAGGTCGACGTTTCGGACAGCAAGGACGTGGCTATCGACATGACCCTGACCGCTCCAGGCTGCCCCGTGGCTGGCGAGATGCCGGACTGGGTGCGCGATGCGGTGCTGACCATCGACGGCATCAAGTCCTGTGACGTCAATCTGGTGTTCGATCCGCCGTGGGACCCCTCGCGGATGTCGGACGAGGCCAAGCTGCAATTGAACATGTTCTGATGACCACGGATCCGATCGTTCAACCCCGCGTCCGTCGCCCGCGCCCCAAGGTGGTGACCCTGACCGACGCCGCCGCCGAACGGGTGCGCGAAATCATGGATCGGGCGGAAAAGCCCTATGCCGGCTTGCGCGTGGGGGTGAAGAACGGCGGCTGCGCCGGCCAGGAATACGTCCTGGAATATGCCGAGAGCGCCGATCCGATGGACGAGGTGGTCGAGGACAAGGGCGTCAGGATCCTGATCGAACCCAAGGCCATCCTGTTCCTGATCGGCTCCCAGATCGACTACGAGACCTCGCGCCTGTCGGCCAAGTTCGTGTTCCACAATCCCAACGAAACTGACGCCTGCGGCTGTGGCGAGAGCGTCACCATCGTGCCGGCGACAGCAGCGGAATAGGGCCTGTAACGGCGCTCTAAGCCGCCGCCGCGTTCGCCGCCGGTGGAATGACGTCGCCGTCGGTGGTGACGCGGTTGCGGCCGGTGCGCTTGGAAGCGTAGAGCGCCTGGTCGGCGCGGTCGATCAGGGTTTCGATCTTTTCGCCGAATTTCAGCTCGGCCACACCCGCCGAAACGGTGATGGCGCCCAGATCCTCGTTGGTCGAGCGGCGCTTGAGGGCGCGGGATGACACTTCCTCGCGGATCTCCTCCAGGGTCGCCAGGACGTCGGCGGCGCGTTCGCTGGGGAAGATCATGGCGAATTCCTCGCCGCCATAGCGGGCGGCGAAGCGGGGCGGCGGGGCCATGCGGCCGATCACGCTGGAGACGTAGCGGATCACTTGATCGCCGGTCTGGTGGCCCCAGGTGTCGTTGAAGCGCTTGAAGTGGTCGATATCGATCACCGCCAGGGCCAAGGGCTCGGACTTTTCCGTGGCCTCGGCGCAGGCGCGCATCAGTTCGTCATCAAAGGCCTTGCGGTTGGCCAGGTTGGTCAGGGCGTCGGTGGTGGCGTCGCGGCGCACCTGCTCCAGGTGTTCGCGCAGGCGGCCGACCTCGGCGGTGGATTCGTCCAGCCGCTTGGCCAGGGATTTGTTCTCGCGCTGCACGCGCTTGGTGGCGCCGGTCAGGGTCTCGATGAGGCGCTTGAGCGTCTCGGGGGCGGCGTCTTCCTCAAGGGTGCGGCCGGCGCCGGCCAGTGTATGGCCGTATTGCTCGCTGGAGCGCTGCGCCTGCTTGATCGCCTGGGCGACGGCGGTCAGTTCCTTGTTCAGCTGATCGCCAGCGTCGCGGATCTGGTCGTTGAGGCGGGCCTTGGGCAGGAACGCGGCGGCCAGCTGCTCGCTGACGTTTTCAGTAATCACTTCGCCGGATGACAACAGCCGCTGGATTTCCTGGGCGAGGGCGCCGTCGGGATTGGCGACAAAGTGCAGCCACAGCTCGTAGTTCAGCGCGGTCGGCCAGATCTGCCGGTGTTCCATATCCACCAAGACCTTGCGCGCAAGGTCATAGGCGTTAGGCCCGCGTAGGGTGCTTTCGACGCCAGCAGACATTCAGTCTTCCCCAGTCACTTAGTGGGACCGCATTCGGCGATCCACTCCCATTCACGCTACGAGAGAGAATGAAACAGCGGGTTAAAGCTGAGCCTGAAAGACCTGTGAAATCTGAATCGGGCATGGAGCTGGGGTGGCTTGACCTAGGGTGATCTTGTCCGCCGCCGGACTTGGCCACATGGTGCGATCTTGACGCCACCGTCAGTGTGGCCCTGGGAGGTTTCCGATCCATGACCGCGACCGTCGGCCACGACGAAAATTCGATGAAAGCCTTGCTGGCCAAACAGAAGGCCGCTCATCTTCGCGACGGTGTGCCCTCGGCGGAAAAACGGATCGAACGCCTCGACCGCTGCATCGGCCTGCTGGTCGAGCACCGGATCGAGATCGAGGACGCGCTGAACACGGACTTCGGTTCGCGCTCCCGCGAGGCCACCGCTTTCACAGACGTGGCCGCCTCGATCGGTCCGCTGAAACATGCCCGCGACAATTTGCGCAAATGGATGAGGCCGGAAAAGCGGAAGACTTCGCCGCCGATTTTGGGTCTCTTTGGCGCCAAGGCCGAGGTCCGCTTCCAGCCCAAGGGCGTGGTGGGTGTGATCAGCCCCTGGAACTTTCCGGTCAACCTGACCTTCGCGCCCGTGGCCGGGATCCTGGCGGCCGGCAATCGGGCCATGATCAAGCCATCTGAATATACCCCAGCGACCTCGGATCTGATGGCCACCCTGTTCGGCGGCGCCTTTTCCGACGAGGAGATCGCCGTGATCACCGGCGGGCCGGAGATAGGCCAGGCCTTTGCGGGCCTCGCCTTCGATCACTTAATCTTCACCGGCGCCACGGGCGTGGCGCGGCACGTGATGAGGGCGGCGGCCGAGAACCTGGTGCCTTTGACCCTGGAGCTGGGCGGCAAGAGCCCGGTGATCATCGGCAAGTCGGCCGATATGGGCGTGGCTGCGGCGCGGATCATGAACGGCAAGACCCTCAACGCCGGCCAAATCTGCCTGGCCCCAGACTATGTCTTGACCCCCAGCGACAAGTTGGAGGGGTTCATCGCCGAGGCCCAGGGGGCGGTGAACAAGATGTTCCCGACCCTCAAGGACAATCCCGACTACACCGCCATCATCGCCCAACGGCACTTTGACCGCATCATGGGCTATGTGGACGACGCCCGGGCCAAAGGCGCGCGGGTGATTGAGATGAAGCCCGACGGCGAAGATCTCACCCAGCAGGAACACCGCAAGATCGCGCCGACCCTGATCATCGACCCCACCGATGACATGAAGGTGATGCAGGAAGAGATCTTCGGGCCGGTGCTGCCAGTGAAGACCTATGGCTCGGTGGGCGAGGCGATCGACTATGTGAACGCCCACGACCGGCCGCTGGGGCTCTACTATTTCGGGGACGACGACGCCGAGCGCGAGCAGGTTCTGGCCCGCACCACCTCAGGCGGAGTCACGATCAATGACGTGGTCTTTCACGTGGCTCAGGAGGATCTGCCGTTCGGCGGGGTCGGGCCGGCGGGCATGGGCAGCTATCACGGCGTCGATGGCTTTCGCGAGTTCAGCCACTGCAAGGCCATCTATACGCAGATAAAAAAAGATATCGGCCCGCTGCAACAGATGCGTCCCCCCTACGGACCGGGGATCCGCAAGTTCCTGGAAGGGCAAATCAAGCGGTAGGGCTGAAAACCTTCCCCCCTTGCGGGGGAAGGGGCTAGCTCTTGGCCTCGGCCATCTTGGGTATCGGGCGCAGCAGGAAGGCGGGGGTGTCGTCGCCGAAGCCGCGCACGCCGCTTTCTTCACGCTCCTCGCGGTCGCGCCGCGCGGGCTCTGGCGCGCGGCGAGCCGGGCGTTCTTCAGAGCGGGCGGGTCTTTCTTCCGAGCGGACGGGACGTCCGTCCAAACGAGCCGGACGGTCGTCCGAACGAGCCGGACGGTCTTCCGAGCGAGCAGGGCTGTCTTCCACGCGCGCGGGACGATCGTCGAGGCGAGCCGGGCGGTTGCTGGAGCGGGCGCGCCGCGGGGCGCGTTCTTCACGAGCGGGGGCTTCGCGAACCGGAGCTTCGCTTACGGCCGCTGCCGCGACCGCTTCGACCACATCGGGCTGTTCGACCGGCGTTTCGGGGCGCGGACGCTCACGGCTGCGGCTGCGGGCGCCGCCGCCTTCGCGGCCAGCGGGGCGTTCGCGGCTGGAGCGGCTGCCGCCGCCTCGACGCTCGTCGCCGCCGGCGGCCTGGCTCCAGTCCAGATCCAGCACCGTCTCGGACGGAACCTTGCCGATCAGCTTGAGCACCTTGTCCAGGTTGCGGCTGTCGGCGGGGGTGACGATCATGAACGTGTCGCCGCTACGACCGGCCCGGCCGGTGCGGCCGATGCGGTGGACATAGTCGTCGGCGTGGTGCGGAACGTCGAAATTGAACACGTGGCTGACATCAGGAATGTCAAGGCCTCGCGCGGCCACGTCCGAGGCGACCAGCAGCTTCAATTCGCCCCTGCGAAAGCCTTCGAGCGTCTTGGTGCGCACGCTTTGATCGAGATCGCCGTGGATGGCGGCCGCGTCATGGCCGTGGGCCCTGAGCGACTTGGCGACCACATCGACTTCACTCTTGCGGTTGCAAAAGACGATGCCGTTCTTGATCTCGGCGCCGTCGATCAGCGCCCGCAGCGCCATGCGCTTGGCCTTGGGATCGCTGAGCGGAATGCGGACAAGGTGCTGGGCGATGTTCTCGGCGGTAGTGGCGGGCCGCGAGGCCTCAATGCGCACCGGATCGTTGAGGAATTGCTTGGTCAGCCGGGTGATTTCCGGCGGCATGGTCGCCGAAAAGAACAGGGTCTGCTTCTTGGGCGGGGTTAGTTTGAAGATCCGCTCGATGTCGGGAATGAAACCCATGTCGAGCATGCGGTCGGCTTCGTCGACCACCATGATCTGCACGCCGGTCATGAGCAGCTTGCCGCGCTCGAAGTGATCCAGCAGGCGGCCGGGGGTGGCGATCAGCACATCGACGCCGCGATCCAGCTTCTTTTCCTGGTCACCGAAGGAGACACCGCCGATCAGCAGCGCCCATGTCAGCTTGGTGCCCTTGGCGTATTTCTCGAACGAGGCGGCGACCTGGTCGGCCAGTTCGCGGGTGGGGGCGACGACCAGGCTGCGCGGCATGCGCGCCTTGGACCGGCCACTGGCCAGTTTTTCGATCATTGGCAGGGTGAAGGCGGCGGTCTTACCGGTGCCGGTCTGGGCGATGCCCAGCACGTCGCGGCCCGATAGCGCGATCGGAATGGCTTCGGCCTGGATAGGGGTGGCGGTGGTGTAACCGCTGTCGGCGACGGCCTTGAGAGTTTCGGGGCTCAGCCCCAGTTCGGAAAATTCAGTCATGCTCTGTGATGAAAAGGCCGGCGCATCGGGGCGCAAATCGCCCAGTCGATCCCGGCTCAACTGGCGCGGAACATAGGATTCGCGGTCAGAAAGTCAATCAAACAAAGGGAATTGGCCGCCGGCCGCGGCATTTGATCCCTGATGGCGCGGCCCAAAGTCCCCATTTGGGGCCGCTGTGGGACGAAAATCAGCAGGGAGCCCCAGGCCGGGCCGGTGTCGGCTCATCGCCTTAAAAGCCCCTAAACGTCAAGATCCTCGGTGGCGAACTCGGCGTTTTCCTGGATGAAGCGGAAGCGCAGTTCGGGTTTGCGGCCCATCAAAGTCTCGACCAGATCCTCCACAGGCTCCTCGGCGCGGGGCAGGGTCACCCGGGCCAGGGTCCGCAGGGCCGGATCCATGGTGGTTTCCTTCAGCTGAGCGGGCATCATCTCGCCCAAGCCCTTGAATCGGCCGATCTCCGGCTTCTTGCCCTTGAACTGTGTAGCCAGGAGTTCGTCCTTGTGCCCGTCGTCTCGGGCATAGGCGGTCTTGCCGCCATGGCTGATGCGATAGAGCGGGGGCAGGGCGAGATAGAGCCGGCCGGCGCGGATCAGGCCCGGCATGGTGCGATAAAAGAAGGTGATCAGCAGCGAAGCGATGTGGGCGCCATCCACGTCGGCGTCGGTCATGATGATGATCCGCTCATAACGCAGATCGTCTTCCTTGAACCGGCTGCCGCCCTGGACGCCCAGGGCTAGGGTCAGGTCGGACAGTTCCTTGTTGCCGCCGGTCTTGTCGTTGCTGGCCGATGCGACATTGAGGATCTTGCCGCGCAGGGGAAGGATAGCCTGGGTGCGGCGATTGCGCGCCTGTTTGGCCGAGCCGCCGGCGCTGTCGCCTTCGACGATGAACAGCTCGGTGCCGTCGGTGGCCTGGCCGGAGCAGTCGGCCAACTTGCCGGGCAGGCGCAGCTTGCGGGTCGCCGAGGCGCGGGCGACCTCCTTGTCCTTGCGCCGCTTGAGCCGCTCCTCAGCCCGTTCGATGACGAACTGCAGCAATTGGTTCGCCGCCTTGGGCGAAGCCGTCAGCCAGTGATCGAACGGATCGCGCAGAGCCGCCTCCACCAGGCGCTGGGCGTCGCTGGACGACAGGCGTTCCTTGGTCTGGCCCTGGAATTCTGGATTGCGGATAAAGACACTGATCAAGGCGCCGGCCTGGGCGATGACATCGTCGGCGGTGACGATGGTGGCGCGCTTTTCGCCGGTCAGTTCGGCATAGGCTTTCAGGCCGCGGGTGAGGGCGGCGCGCAGGCCCGCCTCGTGAGTGCCGCCTTCCGGCGTCGGCACGGTGTTGCAGTAGGACGAAATGAAGCCGTCGGCCTCGCCGAAGCCCGCGGGCGACCAGGTCAGTGCCCATTCCACCGCGCCCGCCTCGCCGGTGCGCTCAATGCGGCCGCTGAAGGCCTCGGTGACCGTCTCGATGCCGGCGGTGCGCTCGGCCAGGAAGTCGGCCAGGCCGTTGGGAAAGTGGAAGGTGGCCTCAGGGGGCGTCTGGTCGTGGATGCGCTCAGGCGCGCAGCGCCAGCGGATTTCGACGCCGCGGAACAGATAGGCCTTGGAGCGGGTCATGCGGTAGAGCCGCGCCGGCTTGAACGCCACGCCTTCGCCAAAGATCTGCGGATCGGGCAGGAAGCGAACCGCCGTGCCGCGCTTGCGCGAGGTGGCGACCTGTTGCAGCCCGCCCACGGGCTTGCCGCGGGAGAAGCTTTGCCGCCATTCGTGGCCGTCGCGCCAGACGCCGACTTGCAATTGCTCTGACAGGGCGTTGACCACCGAGACGCCGACGCCATGCAGGCCGCCGGAGGTCTCATAGGCCTTGCCGGAGAACTTCCCGCCCGAGTGCAGCATGGTCATGATGACCTCGAGCGCCGACTTGCCGGGATATTTCGGGTGCTGGTCCACGGGCATGCCGCGGCCGTCGTCCTTGACGGTCAGCGCCCCGTCGGCGTCGAGGGTGACTTCGATCAGCTTGGCGTGGCCGGCCACGGCCTCGTCCATGGCGTTGTCCAGCACCTCGGCGAACAGGTGGTGCAGGGCGCGTTCGTCGGTGCCGCCGATATACATGCCCGGGCGCATGCGCACCGGTTCCAGGCCCTCCAGAACCTCGATGTCCTTGGCCGAATAGCCGGATGCGGCGGCGGCGGTGGCCGCCGAGGTCGGGCGCGGCTCGTGCGGCGGCGAGGCGAGGGGGGGCGCGGGCGCGGGATTGAGCGCGTCATCGAACAGGGAGGCTTGAGGCGTGGCCTTGGACATCTAGCTAGGATCGTTTGATTCTCGACCGCCGGGTATGTGGCGCGCGGACATAGCGCTTCCGGCGGCCCCTCGGCCAGAGCCTAGGCGTCCATCGCGACATTAAGGCGGGTCGCGATCCGACCGTTTGTCCTGTCGAAGAGGTATTAGGTAGGGCTGTTCGGGATCAGAGCCGCCGAGAAACAAGCCAAAAGATGGCGAATACGCCCGCTGCGGGCGCCGCATAGGACAGCATGAACAGCCACGGCGAATGGTCGGGAATCTGGTCGGCGATCAGTGAGCCGGCGCCCACGGCGATCAGGACGCCGAATGCGGTCCCAACCATGGCGATGACTTCGCGGGGGATGGTGCGCTGCGCTGTGGGCGCCGCATTCCCTGTGGGCCCCTGAAAAGCGGGTGGGGTGCGATTTGAACCTAAGCCAGCCACTCGATCGTCCTCCTGAAGCGAACCTGCCGGTCGCTCCTCGATATTTCGAGTGCGCAATGTCGGCTGAAATATGGAAGGCGGCGAAAACCGATTTGGCAAGGGGATTCCGACATTTTCCCGCCGCAATTGAAAAGGGCCGCGGATTGCTCCGCGGCCTTCGTCGAAAACATGGCTCAAGGCCTGTCAGACTAGCACTTGTAGTACATGTCGAACTCGACCGGGTGCGGGTGCAATTGCAGCCGGTGAACTTCTTCCATCTTCAGCTCGATATAGGCGTCGATGAACTCGTCGTCGAACACGCCGCCGGCCTTGAGGAACCCGCGGTCCTTGTCGAGGTTTTCCAGGGCTTCGCGCAGCGAGCCGCAGACTTCGGGGATCTTCTTCTGCTCGCGGGGCGGCAGGTCGTAGAGGTTCTTGTCGGCGGGGCCGCCCGGATCGATCTTGTTGGCGATCCCATCCAAACCGGCCATCAGAAGCGCGGTGAAGGTTAGGTAGGGGTTGCCCATGGGATCGGGGAAGCGGCATTCGATCCGCTTGCCCTTGGGGCTGTCGGTGTGCGGGATGCGGATCGAGGCCGAGCGGTTGCGGGCCGAATAGGCCAGCTTCACCGGGGCTTCATAGCCAGGCACCAGGCGCTTGTAGCTGTTGGTGGTGGAGTTGGCGAAGGCGTTGATGGCCTTGGCGTGCTTGATAATGCCACCGATGTACCACAGGCACTGTTGCGACAGGCCGGCATACTTGTCGCCGGCGAACAGGGGCTTGCCTTCGTTCCAGATCGACTGGTGCACGTGCATGCCCGAGCCGTTGTCGGCGAACATCGGCTTGGCCATGAAGGTGGCGGTCTTGCCGTAGGCGGCGGCGACGTTGTGCACCACGTACTTATAGAGCTGCAGGCGGTCGGCCATGGTGATCAGGTCGGAGAACTTCAGGCCCAATTCGTGCTGGGCCGGCGCCACTTCGTGGTGGTGCTTTTCCGGCTCCATGCCCAGCTCGCCCATCACCGACAGCATTTCGCCGCGCAGGTCCTGAGCGGAGTCGACGGGGTTGACCGGGAAATAGCCACCCTTGGGGCCCGGGCGGTGGCCCATATTGCCTTCGGGATAGGCCTTGTTGGTGTTGGTGGGCAGTTCGGTGGAGTCGTAGGAATAGCCGGTGTCGTGAGGAGCTGTGGACCACTTCACGTCGTCGAAGATGAAGAACTCAGCTTCGGGGCCGAAGAACACCGTGTCGCCCACGCCGGCCGACTTGGTGTAGGCCAGCGCCGCCTTGGCGATCGAGCGCGGGTCGCGGCTATAGGGGGTATTGGTGTCCGGGTTCAGCACGTCGCAGAACAGGAACATCGTCTTCTGCTGATAGAAGGGGTCGATGTTGGCGGTCGACAGGTCCGGGCGCAGCTTCATGTCCGACTCGTTGATGGCCTTCCAGCCAGCGATGGACGAGCCGTCGAACATGGTGCCGTCGGTCAGGAAGTCTTCGTCGACCAGGGCGATGTCGAACGTGACGTGCTGCATCTTCCCGCGGATGTCGGTGAAGCGCACGTCGACGTATTCGATCTCCTCGTCTTTGATCTGGGCCAGAATTTCTGCTGCAGTCGCCATCGTGTTCCCCTAGGTGGACCGGTGTAGGCCGGTGGTGTGTGCCGTTAGTGCGTGTGTGCGTGTCAGATCGCGGCGGCGCCGCTTTCGCCGGTGCGGATCCGCACGACGTCGGTTATTTCGGAGACGAAGATCTTTCCGTCGCCGATCCGGCCCGTGCGGGCGGCGGATTGGATAGCCTCGAGGGCGGCGGCCAACTGACCGTCAGCGATCACCACCTCGATCTTGATCTTGGGTAGGAAGTCCACGACGTATTCAGCGCCGCGGTAAAGCTCGGTATGCCCCTTCTGGCGGCCATAGCCCTTGGCCTCCAGCACCGTCATGCCCTGAACGCCCAGGTCCTGCAGCGCCTCCTTCACTTCGTCCAGTTTGAACGGTTTGATGATCGCTTCGATCTTCTTCATTGGGGCGATGTGGCCACTTGTTCAAAGCGCGAAAGAGGAGCGCCGGGTTAGGTGTCGGCAAGCAGCACAGGCGGACTGGGAGTCACAAGAGGCCAGTGCGATGGGCTTGCCTACAGGAGCCCCGGTCTTGCCGCGCGCACATATTTTAGTCAATCGCAGCTCAAATTGTCATCGTTTCCGGAATGGGGGCGTCGGCGATGGTTTCGGCCGTGCGATCGAGGCGCGGAGATCTTTTGCGCGACGACGGGGAGCGTCCGCCGCCTCGGTCCTGGGCAAGCCGACGGGTTTTTGACCGGCCGCGCGGAAAAGATGATCGCACAGGGCGGCGCGATCTGATCAAGATTGCGGCGGAAATTGGTTATTTCGCATAAGGCCCGCACCGACACATGACCCGCATCTATATGATCCGCCACGGCAAGCCGTCCTCCACCTGGGGCGAGGATGCGGATCCCGACCCGGGTTTGGACGACCAGGGTCATGCCCAGGCGCGCGCCGCGGCCAACGCCCTGATGGCGCTTGAGCCGGCGGTCAGGCCCACCCGGGTGTTTTCCTCTCCCTTGCGGCGCTGTCGCGAGACCGCCCAGCCCTTCGCTGACCGGTTGGGCGTGGAGGTTGGGATCGACGCCCGATTTGGCGAGATTCCCACGCCATCGGCCCTGTCCGAGGCTGAGCGCGGTCCCTGGCTGCGGACGGTGTTCACCGGCCTGTGGCGCGAGGTGCAAGGCGACCTGGACTATGACGCCTGGCGCCGTTCGGTCGCGGAGGCCGTCGCGGCTCAGCCGGGCGCGGCTGTGTTCAGCCATTTCGTGGCCATCAATGCGGCGGTGACCGCGGTGACCAATGACGAACATGTTCTGGCCTTTCGGCCCGACCACGCTTCGATCAGCGTGTTCGATCTGGGAGCCGACGGATTGCAACTGATCGAACGAGGGCCGGAAGCACAGACCCAGGTTCTATAGAGCTCAGGCGGTACTGCCGCCGTCCACGGTCATCACCGCCCCGGTGATGTTGCGCCCGCCCTCGCCCGTCAGACAGGCGATGGCGATGGCGCGATAACCGACGGCGGCGAGGCCCCTCGCCACCGCAAGGCCCACCCCGCGGCGGCCGCTGGAGACGATCACGGTACGCATGCTGAAGATCCCGTTTGCCGCCGGAGCTGACTGGCAGATTGGGTGCGATCCTTGGCGTCAGGTCCATTTCGGCACGCCGGCTGTGCCGGAGATGAACATCATCATTTGGGCGGGGCACGGTTTTGCGGCGTGCCGGAGCTCAAGTCGCCGCGATCTCGTAGAACCTGACAAAATCAACGAAGGTCACGGGAGAATAGACTTCTTGCGAACTGGAAAAAGGATCCAGGCCCAGCTTGTCCTCCAATTCGGCGACGATGATCGCAAAGCAGAGCGAGTCCAGGCCGGAATCCAGCAGGACCAGACCGTCCACAAAGCTCTGACTCGCTCTCCCTGGGCGGCGGCGACCATCTGGAACTGCTCCAGGATCACTTTGCGCACGGCCGTGATCTCTTCCCGGAGCGCTGCGCCACTTTCGTCGTGCACGAATCTTGCTGGGGCCGAGGCTAGGTCACCGCCGGTGATACTGGTTTGCTTCAGGTAGAACTCCGATGTCGTCACCCAAGCCTCCGATGGTTCGTTGTCGTCAGATCCAGGGCGATGACCTGGACCCGATCGTCAACCTGCTGACCGAAGGGTTTCCCGACCGGCCTCGTAAGTACTGGACCAGCGGTTTCGCCCGACTGGCGGCCCGCGAGGTTCCTAAGGATTTTCCACGCTTTGGCTACATGCTGGAGGACGACGGCACGCCTGTGGGCGTTCTGTTGCTGATCTTCACCGGAGCGGCGATGGGCGACGATCAGGCGTCGCGCTTCAATGTGTCGAGTTGGTACGTGCAGCCGGCCTATCGCAGCCAGGCGAGCCTGCTGGTCTCCATGGCCATGAGGCGCAAGGGCGCGACCTATCTGAACACCTCACCCATGTCACACACCCTGCCGGTATTGACCGCCATGGGATTCCGGCCGCTCAGTCGGGGACAGTTTCTGTCCATGCCGGCCTTGTCGCGAAGCCGGACTGGGGCGCGGGTGATTGAGGTGGGGCCGTTCAGCCGCATGGACCACCACCCCGATCAGGCGGAGTTCGAGCTTTTGCGCGCTCACGCGGCCCAAGATTGCGTCAGCCTGATCGTGCGCGAAGGCGAGGCCTGGATTCCCTTCGTGTTCCTGCGGCGGCAGATCCGCTATTCGCCCTTCCGCACCCTGCAACTGGCCTATTGCCGCGATACCGCCGATTTTGCGCGCCTGGCCGGCGTCATCGGCCGGTTCCTGCTGAGCTCCGGCCATATGCTGGTCATCTGCGACGCCAACGGTCCCGTGCCGGGCCTAGTGGGTCACTATTTCGACGGCAAGTCGCCGAAATATTTCCGGGGCCCCGTGGGGCCGAGGATTAACGACCTGGCCTTCACCGAGGCCATCGTGTTCGGCCCGTAGAGATCAGACCGTGTGTGCTCAGCCGTGTGCGAAGGCCCAGTAGAGCGCGCGCGCGCGTTGATAGATCGGGCCAGGCTGCAGTTCGCGATCCTCGATACGGATCATGGCCGTGACCTTGCCGTAGTTGCCGGACGAGAAGATTTCATCCGCGTCCAGAAAGTCGCGATAGGCCAAGGTCTTTTCCACCACCTCGACGCCGTCGCCGCGTAGCAGGGCGATCACGCGCTGTCGGGTGACGCCATTAAGGAAGACGCCGTTCGGGGCGGGGGTGAACACCACCCCGTCCTTGACCATGAAGATGTTGGCGTTGGCCAGTTCGGCCACATTGCCCAGCATATCCAGCAGGATGCAGTTGTCGAACCCCCTGCGGCCCGCCTCCATTAGGGCGCGGGCGTTGTTGGGATAGAGGCAGCTGGCCTTGGAATCGACCGGGGCGCACTCGATGCTCGGGCGGCGATATGGCGAGAGGGTGAGGGCGCTGCCGCGGGTCTGGGGCATGGGCGCCTCGTAGATCGACAGGCACCAGCGCGTGGTTTCGGGGTCGAACTTGACCCCGCCGCCCAGGCCCGCGTCTGCCCAATACATGGGGCGGATATAGAGCTGGGCGTCGGCGGCGAAGCGCTTGAGCCCGTCACGGCTGAGGCCGATCCAGGTGTCGACGTCCACAACCGGCTTGAGCAGAAAATTGGTGGCCGAGACGTTGACGCGCTCGCAATGCCTGTCGAGGTCGGGGGTCACGCCCTCGAAAGCGCGGGCGCCGTCGAACACTGACGAGCCCAGCCACGCGGCGTTGGTGCGCACGCCCATGATGGCCACATTGCCCTCGTGCCAATCGCCCTCGAAGAAGGTCCAGGTCTTGGACACGGCGCTAGCGGTTGAAACCACACCAGGCATCAGCGATCTCCAGCACAAATCGGTCGGCGGGCGAGGTTGCGCCGCCGACGGAGTCTCTCCTAGCCTCGACGGCTTAAAAAGTCGCGGGCTCTCAATGCAAAATTGGGATAGCCACCATGACGAGGCCGGCGGTGCTGACCAGCCAGACCAACGAACGAACCTGGCGCACGCCGAAGGCATAGAGCGGCACATAGGCCACGCGGCCCCAGAAATAGATCTGGGCCCCCAGGGCGGTGATGTTGTTGTCTCGGCCCGCCAGTTGAGCGATCAGCACCGCGGCGATGAACAGCGGCAGGGTCTCGAACAGGTTGGCCTGGGCCCTGTGCAGGCGCTCGGCCTGAGGGCTGAGCGGCGGCATGGTTTCGTCGCGGGGGCCGGTGTTCCATTTGATGCCGTATTGGCGGGTTCGCGCGATGTCGAACAACAGGATTTGCACAACGGCCAGGACTAACGTCCAGGTCAACATCTTCAATTCAATAGTCATTCATCCCTCCCAGGAGCTCGACGGGTGCGAGCGTTATGAATGGAGGTTAGGACGAAATGTTAATCAGTTGCAGTCTAATTCTGCAGCCGACTTCAAGGTGTGGGGCGTTTGTGAGGAGGGCTAGGCGATGGACCCTTTGCGCACGAGCGTGTGCAGAGGCCGGGTTCGGTCCATCTTTCAGTCTTTTCTACACTGTGACGCGAATTTTGCTCAGCTGACGCGTTAAGCGGAAGAAACAGACGGCGTTCGAGACATTGCAAAACTCAATCACCAAGCATCTAGGCAGGCTGAACAGCTTCCTCTCGGCTTTTCGTCAAAGCCGTCGCGGCAATGTAACGATGATCCTGGTCTTTTCGCTTCCGGTGGTGTTGGGCGCCGTCGGCGCGGCGATCGACTTTTCCGGCCGGCTTTCCGCTAACATGCAGCTTCAGGACGCGGTGGACGCCGCCAGCGTCGGCTCGGTCGCCACCGGTTCCGTGGCGTTCACCGCCGCGGCGACGATGCAGAGCGACGGTTCCATTCCAGTGGGCGTCACCAACGCGATCGCCATCTTCACCAAGAATGCGACCAGCATTGCGGGCGCCGCCAATCTTCAATCGGTTGCCACGGTCGTCAAATCCGCCGGCTATGTGAAATCCACGGTCACGGCGACGGCGGACTATCCGACGACCTTCATGGGCCTGTTCGGCATCAACAAGATGCACCTGTCGGCGACGTCGTCGTCCGTGAACGGCATGCCGCCCTATCTCGATTTCTACCTCTTGCTCGACGTGTCGGGTTCGATGGGGCTGCCGTCCACCGACAGCGAAGAGACGCGCCTGGCGGCGATCAACCCCGACGACAAGTCACAATACCCAGGCGGATGCACCCTAGCCTGCCACATGTCCGGCAACCAGGGTTATACGCTGTCGCGCAACGGCGGAAATTCCCATAACACAGCTGTCACGTCTTGCGCCACAGCGGGAACCAGCGCCTGTATTCAGTTGCGATTGGACGCCGTGGGCTACGCCGTCCAGTCCTTAATTCAAACGGCGAATACAACACAGAAGTATACGCATCAATTCCGGATCGGATTGTATCCCTTCATCCGATACATGTATGCCTATTCCCCGCTGACCTATAATATCTCTGGTTCTGCGACGGACTCCTCAACGATCAACTATGCAGCTACAAATCTGGCTACACTTTTGGATACGGGGGTCAATTCGAACCTCGGTTCGGGGGGCACCCACTTCGAGAACGCCTTGCCGGAGGTCACCACGGCGATCCAATCCAACGGCATCGGCACCGGCGCGTCGGTGTCGAACCGACAGCCCTGGGTGTTTTTCGTCACCGACGGTTCGCAGGACAATCAATATTATTGGTCAGGGAGCTGGTCGGGCAGCAACCACGCCACCTACCTGAATTCGACCTTGTGCACGACCATGAAAAACCAGGGCATCCGGATCGCGGTCCTCTATATTCCCTATCAGCCGATCCAGAATCCGAACGCGAGTTTTTCGGGCGATGAGGATGATTACGCGAACAACAATATTGTCAACATACCGGCGCCGTTGAAGGCCTGCGCCTCGTCGGGCTTCTATTTCACCGCCAATACGCCGGCGGACATCACCAGCGCCATGAACACCATGTTCAACCAGGCCGTGGCCACCGATCACCTGACCCAATAGGACCTTGCGAACCCTGCATGTCTGGAGGATTCTGGGCTGACCCGAGCCGGAGCGTGGTCATGCCCCCCAACCGTCCGCACCTGGTCTATTTCGCCGATCCCATGTGCTCCTGGTGCTGGGGTTTCGCCCCGGTGATCGCCGGGGTCGTCGCCATTTTTGGCGAGGACCTGCCGATCCGGCTGGTGATGGGTGGCCTGCGCCCCGGAACCGATGCGCCCATGACCGAGGCGACCAAACGCGAGGTGCGCGGCCATTGGGAGCATGTGGCCGAGGCGACCGGCCAGCCCTTCGATTATGGGCTGTTTGAGCGAGCGGACTTCATCTACGACACCGACCCGGCGGCCCAGGCGGTGGTGCTGGTGCGCGAGCAGGCGCCCGAATTGGCGCTGAAGTTCCTCGGCCAGGTGCAGCGCGCCTTCTATGCCGAGGGCCGCGATGCGACATCGACCGGGGTCCTGGCCGATCTGATCGCTGAGTTGGGGTTGGACCGCGGCGCGGCGCTAGGGCGATTGGGAACCGAGCCGCTGAAGCAGGCGACGTGGACCGACTACGCCATTTCGCAGCGCGCAGGCGTCACCGGCTTTCCGACCCTGATCGCCGGCCCCAATCCTGATGGGACCTATGGCCTGGTGGCCCGGGGCTACCGCCCGGCCGACGATGTGCTGGCGGCGCTTTCCGGCTGGCTGGCGAGCCAGGAGGCCGCTTAGGGCTTCTTGCGCAGCAGGTATTTCTGCACCCCGTCCATCACCAGTTCGCCGCGCTGGTTCAGCACCTGTGAGCGCATGACCAGAAGGCCGGTCGTTCGCTGCGGGAGCAGTTCGGCCACGGTCAGCGAGGCGTAGAGCGTGTCGCCCACATAGACGGGGCCAAGAAAGCGGCTGCTCTGTTCGGTGAAGCCCTTCAGCGAATCCTCGACCATGTGCGGGAACAGGCCGGCGCCGGCGGCGGTCTGGATCAGCACCTGGAAGCCATGGGCCAGCATGTGCGGCATGCCGCGGGCGCGGCAGTATTCCACGTCGTAGTGAATCGGATGGTTGTCGCCGCTGGCCAACTGAAAGGCGGCGAACAGGGCCTCGGTCATGGTCCGCGACGGCAGCACGAACCGCTCGCCCAGCTCAAAGTCTTCGAACCAGCGCTGCGCGCACATTCGGTGAGTGGCGGCGGGGGAGGGCGTTTCCATGTGGTTTCCCGAAAAGCGGCTCGAACGCGGTTGGACCACGGATTGGCGGACGACGGAAGTCGACGGTGAGGCCGGGGGTGACCTGCGCGCAATGCTTTAGTAATAATCGCATTGTCTGTGCAACACGTAAGAAATAGTCTGAATTATCACCGAACGAAAGGCGTGAGTGCTATAGAAGTTATGGATTGATTCTTGGGTTCATTTTTAGTTTGGCTGTTGATGGCGACGAACAACAAGAACGAGCTGCATGGCGCCGTCATCATGATCGCCACACCCTGTTTCGGCGGCATGTTGACTCAGGGTTATGTGGAGTCGATTATCAAGCTGATCCACTATGCCGGCCAGCACGGGTTCGAAGTTCGGCTGGCTCTGCTAGGCCATGACGCCCTCATCACGCGCAGCCGCAACACCCTGGTGTCGGCCTTTCTCGACCTGCCGCGGATGACCCATCTGATGTTCATCGACGCCGACATCGCCTTCGAGCCGGAGGCCGTCGGGCGGCTGCTGGCGTTCGGCGAGGATCTGGTCGGCGGGGTCTATCCGCTGAAGGTCACCGATTGGAGCAACAGCGCCGCGCGACAGGCTCTCCTTGGCGAGCCCGCAGCCCTGGCGTCGCTCAACTATGTCGGCACGCTTTGCGAGGGCGCGGCGCTGGAGCAACGCGAAGGTTTCGCCACAGGAGTTTATGCCGGCACGGGGTTCATGCTGATCCGCCGCAAGGTGTTGGAGCAGCTCGCCCAGGCCCATCCGGAGCTGCGCTACACCGCCATGCACGTCTATCCGAGGCCGACCCGACCGAGCGAGCACCAATACGCCCTGTTCGAATGCATGATCGAACCAGACACCGGCATCTATCTCAGCGAAGACTACGCCTTCTGCCGGCGGTGGCTGAATTTGGGCGGCAAGATCTGGCTCGACACCCAATCTCGGCTGACCCATATCGGCGCCCACAATTTCGTCGGGGACACGACGCTGCGGCTGGGTCAGGCGCTGGCGATCGGTCGGACAGAGCCAGTTTGGCTGGAGGCGTAGGGGCTCACTGGCGAACGATCATCACCCGCCGCCGTTCACATCGACCTTCTGCCCGTTGACGTAAGGGTTGGCGGATGAGACCAGGAAGGTCACCACCGCGGCCACATCCTCGGGTGTGCTGACCCGGCCAAAGGGCGAGCGGGCGTCAAGCTCGTGGATGTCAGCGACACCCGCGGCCATCTTGCTCAGCCGCTTGCCCATCTCGGTCACGGTCAGGCTCGGGGCGACGATATTGGTGCGGATTCCGTAGCCGCGTTCTTCCTTGGCCAGGGTCAGGGCCAGAGCCTCCATGGCCGCCTTGCCCATATTGTAGGGCGCGCCGCGGGCGCTCATGGACTGGGTGGCGACGCTGGAGATCATGATGATGTCGCCACGCCCTTCCTTGCGCATGTGGGGTAAAACGAGCTTGCTCAGATAGTGCGGTCCAAAGGCGTGGACGCGCACCACGCGCTCCATCTCCGCCGGGTCGGTGTCGAGAACGTTTTGACCTCGGCTGGCGATGCCGGCGTTGTTGACCAGGATGCCGACGCCGCCGAAGTCGGCCACCATCTGATTCACCATGGCCACGTCATCGTCCCAATTCTCCACCGAAGCGGAATAGGCCATGGCCTTGCGGCCCAGGGCCCTGATCTCGGCCACGGTCTGGTTGGCCGCCTCGACATCGCGGCGATAATTAACGGCGATGTCCGCGCCGGCCTCTGCCAGGGACAGGGCGATGGCCTTGCCGATACCCCGGCTCGCGCCCGTCACCAGGGCCGCGCGGCCTGCCAGCGAAATCTCCATGTGACGCATTTCTCCTGTTGCGGCGGCTCCGCAACGCCCGGGCCGCTTTGAATTCCACGTCAGTCTAATCGTCTTGACCCCAGCTCAGGCCAACGTCGTTACGTCGTCGGGGTGTCCAACACCAGCAGGTGCGCGATAGAACGTGGCTCAAACACCATGGGGCGGAGGAGATCGATATGAGCGGTTTGCAGGACGGGTTGCTGAAGGGGAAGGTGGCGTTCGTCGCCGGGGGCTCCAGTGGCATCAATCTGGGCGTGGCCCAACACTTCGCCCGGGCGGGGGCCAAGGTCGCCCTGATCAGCCGCAGCGCCGACAAGATCGCAGCCGCGGCCAAGACCATCTCCGAAGAGGGCCACGAAGCGTTCGGCGTCGCCGCCGACGTGCGCGACTATGCGGCGGTGGAGGCCGCGCTGCGCGAGACGGCCGAGCGTTATGGCAAGATCGACGTGGTGCTGTCCGGCGCGGCGGGCAATTTCGTGGCCCCGGCCCTGGGCATGAGCGCCAACGGCTTCAAGACCGTGGTGGATATTGACCTGATCGGCACCTTCAACGTGCTTCGGGCCTCGTTCGAGTTCCTCAACCGGCCCGGCGCCTCGCTGATCTCCATCACCGCCGGCCAGGCGGTGCGTCCGTCCATGTTCCAGGCCCATGTCTGCGCCGCCAAGGCCGGCATCAATATGCTGACCAAGTGCCTGGCCATGGAATGGGGCCCAGCGGGCGTGCGGGTGAACGCCATCTCGCCCGGTCCGATCGCCGATACCGAAGGCATGCGGCGCCTGGCGCCCAATCCCGAGGACGAACAGCGCATCAAGTCACGCATCGCGTTGCGCGATTACGGCTCCAAGAGCGACATCGCTGAAGCGGCGCTGTACCTGTCGAGCGACAGCGCCAAATACATCACCGGGACCATCCTCAATGTGGATGGAGGCTCGGAACTTGGCGACGCCGGCGGCGATGGGTTGGCCGGCTGGTCGTAGAGCGCTGTCAGTTCAAGCTGGTTTGGATCGACGGACGCAGGACGCCCAGTAGAAGGGCGGGGGGCTCGAGCGAGACTCTGCGCCTCGAACACGCCGCGCTCAGTGCGTGATTCTCGGCCTCAGATGGTACTGGCCGTCCTGGAACCCGTCGAAAATCAGGCTCGTCTGCGGGTGGGCCACCGGCTCGCCCGAGTCGTCAGGCAGCAGGTTCTGTTCCGAGACATAAGCGGTGTAGGTGCCTTCGTCGTTCTCCGCCAGCAGGTGGTAGAACGGCTGATCCTTGCTTGGACGGATCTCTTCAGGGATCGAACTCCACCACTCGTCGGTGTTGGCGAAGACCGGATCCACGTCGAAAATCACTCCCCGAAAGGGGAAGACACGGTGGCGGACCACTTGGCCCAGCGTGAATTTTGCGAGTCGCGTGTTCATAGCGTCGTAAATCATACACAATCCGCCTGACTGAGAGATGAACGAAACCGACCGGCGTCCCCAGAGAGGCGACTCACTTCCGGCGACCGACCCAGCTTGCTACAGTTTCACTCCGCTAGGCGCAGCGCCGCGTCATTGAGCCCAGGTTTGTTGTATGTCTGACGCGAACGCGTCCAGAGAGCGTCACCGACCAAGCGGCCTGGGCGACGCCGCTGAAGGGGCGATTCGCCAGGCTGGTGCGCTCTATGCGGCGCTGGACCTGGGCACCAACAACTGCCGTCTCCTGGTCGCAACCCCTTCGCGGGGCGGGTTTCGCGTGGTCGACGCCTTCTCGCGCATCGTTCGCCTGGGCGAGGGATTGTCCCAGACCGGGCGGCTGCAGCCGGCCGCCATGGACCGGGCCTTGGCGGCCCTTTCGGTCTGCGCCGACCGGCTCAGGCGCCGTGGCGCGCCTGAGCTTCGCGCCATCGCCACCCAGGCCTGCCGTTCGGCGGAAAACGGCGCGGAGTTCATCCAGAGGGTGGCGCACGAGACCGGGATACAGCTGCAGATCATCACTCCGCGGGAAGAAGCGCGTCTATCGGTCGCGGGCTGCCTGGCTCTTTTAGACCCAACCGCGGACGCCGCCCTGGTGCTGGACGTCGGCGGCGGCTCGACTGAGCTGTCCTGGGTGGATTTGCGCGGGCAGAGCGGTGACGCCAATGGCCGGGTCAGTTCCATGCCGCCGATAAAGGCCTGGCTATCGATCCCCATCGGAGTGGTCACCCTGGCCGAACAGTTCCCCGAGATCCGGCCGGGCGAACACGAATGGTATCGCAAGATGGTCGAGGCGGTGAAGGCGCGCATCGCCGACTTCCCGCACGCCGAAGCCCTGCGCGAGACCTTCGCCCAAGGGAAGGCGCATCTGGTAGGCACCTCCGGCGCCATTACCAGCCTAGCCGGCATCCATCTGGGATTGGTGCGCTATGACCGCGCCCAGGTCGACGGGCTTTGGCTGACCCGCGAAGAGTGCGAGGCCACCGCTGATCGGCTGCTATGCCTGGATCCTGATCAGCGCGCAGCTCAACCCTGCATCGGTCCGGATCGCGCGGATCTGGTCCTGGCCGGCGCCGCCATCCTGCAAGCGGTGCAGGAACTTTGGCCCTGCGCGCGGGTGAGGGTGGCGGATCGCGGCTTGCGCGAAGGGCTTTTGCTGTCGCTGATGGCCGACGCGTCCGGCCGCCGCCGCTCGCGCCGCCGCCGCCGGGGTGGCGGAGGCGGGCAGGGTGGCGCAAAAGCGGTGGCATGACCGAAGACCCTCCCAAGCGCCGCCTGGTGCGCGCGCCGACCCGCGGCAATGATGTAGGCAAAGCCCGCACCGCTGCGGTGCGTCTGAAGACCGCCAAGGACCGCACCCCGTCGTCCCAGGCCTGGCTGGAGCGCCAGTTGAACGATCCCTTCGTGGTCGAGGCCAAGGCCAGAGGCTACCGCTCGCGCGCGGCGTTCAAGTTGTCGGAGATCGACGACCGCTTCCACTTGCTGCGGTCGGGCTCGCGCGTGATCGACCTGGGCTGCGCGCCAGGCGGTTGGGTCCAGATCGCGCTCGAGCGGGGCGCCTCGGCGGTAGTCGGAGTCGACCTGCTGCCAGTAGATCCCCTGCCGCCAGCCGTACTGTTCGAGATGGATTTCACAGATCCAGACTGCGGCGACAAACTAATCGAGGCCCTGGGCGGTCCGCCGGACTTGGTGCTGTCCGACATGGCCCCCAACACGATCGGCCATCGGCGCACCGACCACCTGCGCATCATCGGCCTAATCGAAGCCGCCGCCGACTTCGCGGTCGAAGTGCTGAAGCCCGGCGGCGCCTTTGTGGCCAAGGCATTTCAGGGCGGCGAGACGGCAGGCGTGCTGAAGCTGCTCAAGGCCCATTTCCAGCTGGTCAAGCACGTCAAACCCAAGGCCAGCCGGGCGGAGAGTTCGGAGCTGTATCTGGTGGCGACGGGGTTCAAGGGGCGGTAGGCATTGGTCTACTCCAATAGTGCCGTCATCGCCTAACACCGCACCGTCATCGTCGGCGTATGCCGACGATCCACCCGTGAAATTTCCGCCGCGACGGTCCATCTGGACGAAAATCCCACGCCCGTAGCCTCGCCCGTTCGTTCACGACATGGATGGCCGGCCTATGTCGGCCATGACGGTGAAAAGTGGGAAACAAGGAGGGCCAATCGCCCTCTCTTTCAGCCAGTCTATCACCCGCTCGCGAATGACTCCCTTCCCATCGCCGTCAGCCCCAGCTATAGGCGGCCCGCAAAATGGAGAGTCTCATGGAGATTCGCGAAGGGCTGACCTTCGACGACGTTTTGCTTGAACCTGGCGCTTCCGAATTCATGCCGGGTGATGTCAACACCGCGACGAAGTTCACACGCGAGATAAGTCTGAATATCCCCATCGTATCCGCCGCCATGGATACGGTGACCGAAAGCCGGCTGGCCATCGCCATGGCCCAGGCTGGGGGCTTGGGGATTCTGCACCGCAATCTGACGGTCGACGAACAGGCCGACCAAGTGCGCGAGGTCAAGCGCTACGAAAGCGGTATGGTCATCAATCCGGTGACGATCCATCCCGACACGACCCTGCGCGAAGTGCGCGAGATCACCGCCCGGCGCCGATTCTCGGGCTTCCCGGTGATCGAGCGTGGGTCGAACAAGCTGGTGGGCGTCCTGACCAACCGGGACATGCGCTTCGAGACCAATCTCGATATGCCGGCCTCGGAACTGATGACCCGCGAGCACCTGGCCACCGTCCGCGAAGGCGCCAGCCTAGACGAGGCGCGGGTCATTCTGCGTAGCCGCAAGATCGAGCGGCTGATCGTGGTCGATGACGCCTATCGCGCCGTCGGCCTGATCACTGTCAAGGACATGGACAAGGCTCAGGCTCACCCCTCCGCCGCCAAGGACATGCAAGGCCGGCTGCTGGTCGGCGCCGCCTCCACCGTTGGCGATCCAGGCTATGAACGCTCCATGGCCCTGGTGGACGCTGGGGTCGACGTGGTGGTGATCGACACCGCCCACGGCCATTCCATCCACGTGGCGCGCGCCGTCGAGCGGGTGAAGCGCGAAAGCAACCGCGTCCAGGTCGTCGCCGGCAATGTGGCCACCTATGACGCGGCCAAGGCCCTGATCGACGCCGGGGCCGATGCGGTCAAGGTCGGCATCGGGCCAGGCTCGATCTGCACCACTCGCATCGTCGCCGGCGTGGGCGTGCCGCAACTGACCGCCATCCTCGATGCGGTTCGCGCGGCTCAGGACGGCGGCGTGCCAGTCATCGCCGACGGCGGGATCAAATATTCCGGCGACCTGGCCAAGGCCATCGCCGCTGGGGCCTCCACCGTGATGATGGGCTCGATGTTCGCCGGGACCGAAGAGGCGCCGGGCGAGGTGTTCCTGTACCAGGGGCGATCCTACAAGGCCTATCGCGGCATGGGCTCGGTGGGCGCCATGGCCCGTGGCTCTGCCGACCGTTATTTCCAGAAGGAAGTCAGCGACAGCCTGAAACTGGTTCCGGAGGGCATCGAGGGTCAGGTGGCTTACAAGGGCCAGATCGGCTCCATCATCCACCAGATGGTTGGCGGCCTGCGCGCGGCCATGGGCTATGTGGGCGCGGGCGATATCGCCAGCTTCCAGAAGCGGGCCAGGTTTATCCGCATCACCGGCGCGGGCCTGCGCGAAAGCCATGTCCACGACGTTCACATGGTCCGCGAGGCGCCCAACTACTCGGCGCCCTCGTGAGGCCAGCGAGGCCAGAGCGTGCGTGACGGGGGGCGGGTGGCGGCGGCGATCGCCGTCATCCAGGACATGGACGAGCGCCACAAGCCGGTCCGGCTGGCGCTAAAGGCCTGGGGCGACGCCAGCCGCTATGCCGGATCGAAGGATCGCGCCTTCGTCTCCGGCCTGGTGCTGGACGCCCTGCGCCATCGCCGCTCTCTGGGTGCGCGTATGGGTGCTGAGACGCCGCGGGCTGTGGTGCTGGGGGCGCTCGCGTTCGGCTGGACCTGGCCGCTGGAACGGATCGCCGAGGCGACTGGCGAGGCCCCTCACGGCGCCGGGCCGTTGAGTGAGGACGAAACCGCCAAGCTCACCATGCCGATAGCGTTGGACGGCGCCGACCCGTCGGTCGTAGGCGACTATCCGGCCTGGCTCGACCCGCACCTGGCGCGCGTCTTCGGGGACCGCCGTGCGGACGAAACCGCAGCCTTGGCTACTCGCGCGCCGATCGACCTGCGCGTCAATACGCTGAAATCCGACCCCGGCCGCGCCATCAAGGCGCTGGATCCTCTGAGCGCCGCGCCGGCTGGCGTCGCGCTCAGCGCCTTGCGCATCGCTGCGCCCGGGCCGACCGATCGCGCGCCACCGGTGGAGGCGATCCCGGAATTCGGCAAGGGTTGGTTCGAGGTCCAGGACCTCGGCTCGCAGATCGCCGCGGCGGCTGCAGGCGAGATCAAGGGCAAGCAGGTGCTGGATTTCTGCGCCGGCGGCGGGGGCAAGACTCTGGCTCTGGCCGCAGCCATGGGCAACACCGGCCAGCTATACGCCTATGATTCCGACGCCAGGCGTCTCGCCGACACCGTGCGCCGGTCCGAGCGAGCTGGCGTGCGCAACCTGCAGGTCAAGACCCCGTTGCGCCCCGATCCGCTCAAGGACCTGGCCGGCAAGATGGAGCTGGTGTTCGTCGATGCGCCCTGCACGGGCTCGGGCACCTGGCGCCGCCACCCCGACGCCAAATGGCGGCTGACTCCGGCCCAGCTGGAAAAGCGAATGGCCGAGCAGGACGCCGTGCTGACGGACGCCGCCACCTATGTGAAGCCCGGCGGACGACTGGTCTATGTCACCTGTTCGCTGCTGGCCGATGAGAATGAGGATCGGATCGAGGCTTTCCGCGCGGCTCATCCGGCCTTTGAGATTCTCGACACGGTCGATGAGATCGCAGCCTCCGGCCAGGTCGACGCCGATGGCCTGGAGCGACTGGCCGAGCGCCGCACTCCTGAACACTATCTTCGCCTTACCCCGCTTTCCGCCGCCACCGACGGCTTCTTCGTCGCTGTGATGAGGCGGACCGCGTGACGGCAGGGCGATTTGCGATTAAGAGCCCGCCCACCGATCTAGACCAAGGACGTCCATGACCGACACCGCCCGCCACGACCGCGTCCTGATCGTCGATTTCGGCAGCCAGGTGACCCAGCTCATCGCCCGCCGGGTGCGCGAGAGCGGCGTCTATTGCGAGATCCACCCCTTCGACAAGGTCAGCGACAGCTTCCTTCAAAGCTATGCCCCCAAGGCGGTGATCCTGTCCGGCGGTCCGGCCAGCGCCGGGGAGGAGGACAGCCCGACGCCCAATCCTCACCTGTTCGAACTCGGCGTCCCAGTACTGGGCATCTGCTACGGCGAAATGGCCATCTGCGCCGCCATGGGCGGGGCGGTGGAGGGCGGTCATCACCGCGAATTCGGCCGCGCCGACATCCGCATCGCCAAGGAGACCCCGCTGCTGGACGGCCTGGGCGACATCGGCGACCTGGAACCGGTGTGGATGAGCCATGGCGATGTCATCACCGCTATTCCCGAAGGCTTCCACGTGGTCGCCACCTCGGACAATTCTCCCTTCGCCGCCATCGCCGACGAAGGCCGCCGCTTCTATGGCGTCCAGTTTCATCCGGAGGTGGCCCACACCCCGCGCGGCGCTCGGCTGCTGCGCAATTTCACCCACAAGATCGCCGGCCTGGACGGCGATTGGACCATGGCCGCCTTTCGCAGCGAGGCGGTGGCTCGCATCCGCGAACAGGTGGGCGAGGGCAAGGTGATCTGCGGCCTGTCCGGCGGCGTCGACAGCTCGGTGGCGGCGGTGCTGATCCACGAAGCCATCGGCGACCAGCTGACCTGCGTCTTCGTCGACACCGGCCTGCTGCGCCACAACGAGGCCGAACAGGTGGTCACTCTATTCAGGGATCACTATAATATCCCACTGGTTCATGTTGATGCGTCGCAGGAATTTCTCGGCGAACTCGATGGGGTTTCCGAGCCGGAAGCCAAGCGCAAGATCATCGGCCGGGTATTCATCGAGATCTTCGATCGCGAGGCTGCCAAGATCGAAGGCGCCGGCTTTCTGGCCCAGGGCACGCTTTATCCGGACGTGATCGAGAGCGTCTCGGCCCGCGGTGGGCCTTCCGTGGTGATCAAGAGCCACCACAATGTGGGCGGCCTGCCAGAGCACATGAAGCTCAGGCTGGTTGAGCCCCTGCGCGAACTGTTCAAGGACGAGGTGCGCGCCCTGGGCGTGGAGCTGGGCCTGCCCCCAGCCTTCGTCGGCCGCCATCCCTTCCCGGGGCCGGGCCTGGCCATCCGCATCCCCGGCGCGGTGAGCCGCGAGAAGGTCACGACCCTGCAGCAGGCCGACGCCATCTATCTGGATGAGATCCGCAAGGCCGGCCTCTATGACAGCATCTGGCAGGCCTTCGCCGTCCTGCTGCCGGTCAAGACCGTGGGCGTGATGGGCGATGCGCGCACCTATGAGGAGGTCTGCGCACTGCGCGCGGTCACCTCCACGGACGGCATGACCGCCGACTTCTTCGAATTCCCCTGGCCGGTTCTGGCCAAGGCTGCGACTCGGATCATCAACGAAGTCAAGGGCGTGAACCGGGTAGTCTACGACATCACATCAAAGCCACCGGGGACGATCGAGTGGGAATGATTCCGGAGCCCTCGGCGCCTATCGCTAAGACCTGAATCCAAGACCGCAACCCATTGAACAGAAACGTGATTGTTGCCGATTCGTATCGACGACATTGGCCGGCCGTCGGCTCACTTTGACGTAGCGACTGACTGTCCGGGCCTCCATTGCTGGAGCCTGCCTGGACGCATACCGTCAACGCTTAGGAGCCCTCTGACGGTGTTTTCTTGATACCTAAGTAATGAGAAACGCAAGAGAAATACGTTGTCGAAGGGCTCCGAAAATCCCTGACGGTATTTTGGAGCTAAAAAAAAGCTGACCGACGCTACCCTCAAGAACCTCAAGCTGAAGCCGAAAGGCTACAGAGTCACGGACCGAGATGGCATGTACGCCTTCGTAAGTCCCAGTGGATCCATAGCTTTTCGGCTGGACTACCGCCTGCACGGCCGTCGCGAGACGTTTCACCTTGGCCGCTACGGGGTTGACGGTATTTCGTTGGCGCTAGCCCGCGAGTAGGTCGTGGACGCGCGTCGCGCCGTGGCAGAGGGGAAGTCGCCTGCCATTGAGAAGCAGCGGGAAAAGCGGCGCATCAAGGAGGCTAGGAGCTTCGGCGAGTTCGGCGAATTATGGCTTCAGAAGGCGCCGATGGCCGACAGCACCCGCGCCATGCGCCGGTCGATCTAGGCCCGCGAGTTGGAACCGGTTTGGCGCAACCGTCTGCTCACCGAAATCCTACCGGACGATCTTCGCTCCCACTGCGGGAAGATCGTCGAACGCGGCGCGCCGGCCACGGCAATCCACGTCCGCGACATCGTCAAACAGATCTTCGGATTTGCCATCCTCCATGGTGAGAAGGTGGAGAACCCGGCTGACTCAGTCGGGCCGGCGGCGATCGCTACCTTCCGCCCTCGAGACCGCTCGCTCACACCTTCTGAAATCCGGGTCGTCTACGAGCGGCAGTACATAGGCGCGACCTACCGCTTAATCCGGAGGACGCGACCGCCATTCGTGAGCGTCCCGTGACCGACGACGACTATCTCGTGCGCGAGATAACCGCGCGCTGCGCGATGGACGGGCGTCACTGAGAACGCGGGCGACGATGCGGTTCAGGTCTCAAGCGCGGGGTCGGCCTGCCGAAAGCAGGTGGCGAAACGATCTCGATCGGCCTGCGATACGCCGCACTCGGCGTAGATCTCAGCCCAGCGGGCCCAGACATGCTTCGCCAAGGCCTGCGCCTCGTGTTTGGCTTGCTCGGCCGCCAGACCGAAGGCGCCGGCCCCGGTGATGGCATTGTCGAGGCTGGCCGCCCGGCCCTGCGGCCCGACCCCAAGGACGAGAGTGCGCTCGGTGCCGACCTGCGGCTTAGGGACCACGTCGTACAGCGGTGACAGTCGCCAGCCCTTGGCCCCATAGAGGAAGCCATGATTGCGCAGATGATCGTCGTCATTGGTGACGAGGATGTTGAACACCATCCGCCGATAGAGCTCGATGAGGTCCTTCATTGGGTCGGCGCCGTATTGGCGAAGGGCTGCTGCGAGATCGGCGTAGCTATGCCGTCCGACGTCGCGTTCATGGGCGCCCAGCAGGGTCAGGCCGGACGCGAAAGGCGTGCGATCGAGCGCATTGCCGATCCGGCGCCGGTCGAAACGTTGGATGAGATAGATGTCGCGCCCAAAGGCCTCGCGAAAGTCCAACGGTGGTACGTCCAGGCCACACTCGGCCGCCAAGCGCATGGTGGCGAGTTCGATCCGGCAGACCGGGAAGGTGTCGTCCCGGGCCGGGAACTTAGCGATCCAGGGTTGGCCGTCGAGTTCGGTCGAGCCCTTGGGGCGCGCGCCGCCGAGCGACGAGCCCGCCGTGAGCAAGCGGCGCAGGTTTTCATCGAGCAGGTCCACTTCCTGGGCGCGCTCGACCGCTTCGGCCAACGCCTCAAGGCTGAAGGTTTCCCCCGCCGCGTCGCCGTCGCCCCACGGTGTGATTCGGACGGGCCGCTCAGGGGTGGGGCCAAACGCCAAGGCGCCGACCCGGTAGTCGCTGGAGGCGAGGATCATGTCGGCTTCGGTGGGCGTGCGATTATCCATCGCCTTGTACATGAGGTACTGGCCCCAGCCGTCGGGGGCGGCGTCGCGCACGCCGTTGAAGAGGGAGAACCCTTCTTCGGTCTGGAAGGTGCGGTCCTCGCGGGGGGCGTGCAAGGGCAGCGTGACCGGGTCCACAGGGACCCGGTCAGGGCGCTCCAGATAGCGACGGCCATAGGCGAAAGTCGCGTAGCTGTTGCGTGGCTCCTCGGTCATGGTCAGCCGACCGGCCGGCGCAGGGCCGTCCTTCAGGTGGACGAAGACGATGGTTTCGGTGACGGCCATCAGAAATCGAGATCATCATTGCGTGGCGCGTGCGCGCGCTTGGGCAGATGCTGCAGATCTTCCGACATGCCGACGGCGTCGCTCTCCGGCCCAAGAAGCTTTTCGAGGCGGCCGGTGAAACCCAAGACGAAGAGCGCGCTGGCCAGCACGCCGAGGCTCACGGTCGGATCCCCGCGCTCCAGGCGGATTACGGTTTCGCGGTTAACCAGCATGCGGTCGGCCATCAGCTGTTGAGAGATGCGGCGGCGGCGGCGCGCCACCTCCAGATCCTGGCCGAGCTGATGGATCGCCCGCAGAGCGGGCGGCGGGAGGCTCTCAGTGATTTTTGCGCGGCGCGGCATGGGCTGTGTATGCCATATCCAACAAAATTTCGCAATTTGATGGATATAGCCAACAAGTAAGAGAAGTCTTACGGCGCTAGCCCTATTGCCGGAAGGCCTTCACTCCACAGACAACGCACCTCAGCCTCCGTCCTTCACTGGATGCCTGCGGCGGCGGCGCACGTCCGGTGGGTCGGCTTGCGCGATCGGACCCTTGCGACGCGCCTCGAGCCAGGCTTCGACCTCGCTCAAATCCCACACCACGCACCGCGGCGACAGCGCAAAGCGGCGGGGAAATTCGCCCCGCTGTTCCATCTCGTAGATGGTGGTGTCGCCAAGCGGGACCAGGGCCTGCAGTTCATCACGGCGGATCGTGCGCTTCAGCAGGGTAGGGTTGAATGGACGAATACTGGCCTCCGGCATCGGATCGTCCTGGCTTCGAGGTCGCAGTCTGTGACCACAAACGCCTGGGGTGGACGTGACCAGCGACCGTTCGCCGGCCTCCAAGTTCACCCGCAGTCGACCGGCGACGTTCAGGTGCATTCAAACCCTGACCGCTGAGTCGACGCCATCTCTATCCTGGTGCTGAGCGGCATAGCGCTCTCGTTGTTTGCCTTTGCCGGCGGCGGTGGGGTGAAGTTCCTGCAGTTGCGCGAGAATCTGGTGGCTGGCCTGGTCGGTCTGACCTTCCTGGGTTCGGCCGGGATCGGCAAGCCACTGATCTATCAGCTGGCGCGGGCAGGCGCCCGGCGCGGGTCGGCGGATAGGGTGGAGGCGTTCGAGGCGCTGCGCGACGACGTTCGCTTCCGCCGCGCCATGATGGTGGCGACCCTGGTCTGGGGAGCTGGCCTGTTAGCGTTGTGCGCTCTCAATTGTGTGCTGGTGTTCACGGTCTCGATCAAGCAGTACCTCTTGATGAGTTCGCCAGTCAGCTACGCGACCTTGGGGGTGCTGACCGCCTGGACCTTCTGGGATGTGCGGCGCTCGAAGCGCTTGGCCGAAGCCTGCCGAGCTGCAACGGAGCACGCCGCGCCCACCGCCTGAGCGCGGCTCACGCCAAGGCGCGCCCGCGGATCGAACCGCCTGGAGTTCTACATGACAGACCTGTCCGCCTTTCCCATCGCCGCGCGCTGGCCGGCCCAGCATCCCGACCGCCTGCAGCTCTATTCGCTGCCGACGCCGAACGGGGTGAAGGTGTCGATCATGTTGGAAGAGATCGGGCTGCCCTACGAGCCTCACCTAATCGACATCGGCAAGAACGAAAGCTGGACGCCCGAATTCCTGGCCCTGAACCCCAATGGCAAGATCCCGGCTATTATCGACCCGGACGGCCCGGGGGGAAAGCCGCTGGGCCTGTTCGAATCCGGCGCGATCCTCATCTATCTGGCCGAAAAAGCCGCCCAACTGCTGCCCGCCGATCCGGCGCGGCGCTACGAGGCCATCCAGTGGGTGATGTTCCAGATGGGCGCGGTGGGGCCGATGTTCGGCCAGGTGGGCTTTTTCCATAAGTTCGTCGGCCGCGAATACGCCGACAAGCGGCCGCTGGAGCGCTACGTCGCCGAATCCAGGCGCCTGTTGGGCGTGCTGGAGACGCGTCTGGATGGGCGCCAATGGATTATGGGCGACGATTACACCATCGCCGACATCTCGCTGCTGGGCTGGGTTCGCAACCTGATCGGCTTTTATGGCGCGGGGGAGCTTGTGCGGTTCGACACGCTGACGCATGTCCCGGCCTGGCTGGAGCGCGGCCTGGCCCGGCCGGCGGTTCAACGCGGGCTGGACATACCCAAGCGAGGAAACTGATGAGCCGAACGGTCACCATCTATGGCATCAAAGCCTGTGACACGATGAAGAAGGCCCGCGATTGGTTGGACGGGCACGGGGTCGCCTATGGGTTCCATGACTACAAGGCGCAGGGCGTGGAGCGCGAGGCGCTGCAGGCCTGGGCCAAGGCGGTGGGCTGGGAGACGCTGCTAAACCGCGCGGGCACGACGTTTCGAAAGCTGCCCGAAGCGGACAAGACGGGAATCGACGAAGCCAAGGCCATCGCCCTGATGCTGGCGCAACCCTCAATGATCAAACGCCCGGTGCTGGATGTGGACGGCGCCTTGACCGTGGGGTTCAAGCCAGAGCGATATGCGGCGGCGTTCGTCACATTGGAGCACAGATGTTAGTTGTGCTGTGGCATGATCCATTTTGGAACTAAAGCGGAACCATGCCTGTCAATCTTTCGATCAAGAACACCCCGGACCATGTGGTGCGGCGATTGCGGCTGAGAGCCGAGCGGCATCACCGGTCACTGCAGGGCGAACGCCTGGCGATCATTGAGGCCGCAACGCAAGAGGATCGTCCCGCGACGGCGACTGACATCGTGGCCGAGGTTCGCCGGCTGGGTCTCTAGACACCCAGCGAGGGGGGGGCTCATCCGAGCCGACCGTAACCGCCGCGAAGGTCGTTGACGCTTCGGCCTAGGCGGCGCTGCTGTTCGGCGAACCGGATAGCGAGGCCATGGCGGCTCAGCTCAACGGTGTGCGCCTGCTGGCGCCTGGTCTGCTCTCTTTCGAACTCGCCAATGTCTGCTTGGTGAAGTGCAGGCGTCACGCAGGTCAGCGAGAGGCCTTGCTTGCCGGCTTTCAATTGCTCGCCCGGATTGGTGTTGAAGAGATGGCGGTTGATCACACCGCCGCCTTGAACCTCGCGTCTGGAGACGGGGCTCACGGCCTATGACGAGAGCTGCCTGTGGCTTGCGCAGCGATTTGGGCTTCAGCCTGTGACCCTCGACAAGGCGCTGCAAAGGGCGGCGGCAGCCGTTGTGGCGCCTTCGTTCGAGGCCAGGTTCGATCGCATCGCGAGTTTCCACGGCAGGCCGGGCGAACGACCGTTGGTTTTGCGCGGCGACGAAGGTCTTGTCCGGCTGATTGTGTTTCAAAAAACGCTCGGCGAGGCGCTGACAAAGGTTGGAATAGGCGTGGATCTGAAGTTCACGCCTCACATCACCTTGCTTTATGACGACAAGAATGTGGTGGAGACTCCGATTGACCCCATCAATTGCGCCGCGGATGAGGTTGTGCTCGTCCACAGCCTGCTTGGTCAAACGCGCCATATTCCTCTTGGTCGCTGGAAAATGAAGGGCTGATCGCCCCTGCATCCGATCGGCCTTGCGGCGGCGACTAAGGGCTTGTTGAAGAATAATTGGCTCACGGATTAGGTCGTGGAGCGATGGTGTAGTTCCATTCGCCGTGGAAGTCGTGGCGACGGATGTTGATGGTGGCCATGTCCTGGTCGGTGACCTTGAGGCCGGCTGGATAG
>DASXNV010000063.1:0-226995 GCA_036494815.1 Caulobacteraceae bacterium | reverse complement strand
GCCGATCTGGGCGGCGGGGCCGGTCAGGTCCAGGCCGCGCGAATAGACCACCTGGGCGGCGTGGCCCACGTCGCAGCCCAGGCCGATGGCGTAGCGCCGCTCGGGCTGGATATAGGAGCCCGAGCGCTTGGTGATGCCGCGCGCCACGCACAGATAGCGGGCTCCGTCCGGCATCTCGGCCAATTGCACCAGGATGCGCCCGGGCTGGCCGAACGCTTCGTGGACGTTCCACAGGGGGCAGCCGCCGCCGAAGCGGGCGAACTGCAAGCGCGTGGCGCTGTGGCGCTTGGTGATGTTGCCGGCCAGGTCGATGCGCACGAAATAGAAAGGCAGGCCGCGGTGGGTCGGGCGCTGGAGCGTGCTGAGGCGGTGGCAGATCTGCTCGAAACTGGCGTGGAACACCGACTGCAGCCGCTCCACGTCGTGCTGCAGGTCCTGGGCGGCCTGGCGAAAGCGCAAATAGGGCATGATCAGCGCCCCGGCGGCGTAGTTGCCCAGGCCGATGCGGCACACGTCTGCCGCCGCGGCGGTGCGAAAGCCGGCCTGGGCCAGTTCGGCCTCGATCAGGTCGCGCAGCTCGTACGAGACGATCTGGAAGGCCAGCTGGAACACCCGGGTCGAGGTCGGCTGGGTGGCGTCCAGGGTCATGACCCGGCTGGCGGGATCGTATTTGCGCAGGACGCCGTTGGCGCCCGGGGCGGTGACCGGGCGGATGTCGCAGCGCTCGCGCAGATAGGTCTCCAGCGCCGCCTGGGGCGCGGTTCCCAGGCCCAGGCCGCAGGCTTCCGCCAGGGCCTCGGCCGCCAGGTCCAGCTCATGGATATAGTTGTTGCGATAGTGGAAGTAGTCGCGAACCTCTTCATAGGGCAGGGCGGCGCTGGCGGCGGTGGCCTCGTCCAGGGCCACGGCCTCCTCGGTGGTCTTCAGCCGTTCGTCCAGGCGGCGATAGGCGCGATGCAGCCGCAGATATTGATGGGCGAAGCCGGGGGCGCCGGCCACCACCTGCTTGATCTCGGCCAGGGATGGAGGATCGTCCTGGGACTGTTCGGCGGTGGCCTCGCGCAGGTCGGCGATCAGGCGTTCGTCATCGTCGGCGTCAAAGGTGGAGGCGTCGACCTCGAACACCCGGATCAGTGAGATCAGGACCCGGGCGGTGACCGGCCTCTGGTTGGTTTCGATCTGCGACAGATAGCTGATCGACAGGCCCAGATGACCGGCGCAGGCCTCCAGAGTCCAGCCGCGGGCCTCGCGCAGATGGCGGACCTTGGGCCCGACGAACAGCTTGGTGGTCATTTCGCAATTTCGCAAAAAGTGTCAGTTGTGAAAATCCTGCTTCACAGGAAAGCTGCTTTTTACCCGGACCGCAATTGAGTTTTTTGCACAATAGGGGGATCACTTGCCGCTACGTCCGCGGGTTTGGTGAAACCTGTGTAGCTTTGCAATGTCCGACGAGGCCCCGTGCAGCACATTCTGGAAGAACTGGACCGCCGCCGCGAACAGGCTCGTCAGGGCGGGGGCGAACGCCGCATCGCCGCCCAGCACAAAAAGGGCAAACTGACCGCCCGCGAGCGCATCGCCCTGCTGCTGGACGAGGGCTCGTTCGAAGAGTTCGACATGTTCGTCGAGCACAGGTCGGCCGAGTTCGGCATGGCCGACAACAAGATCCCAGGCGATGGGGTGGTCACCGGCTGGGGCACCATCAACGGCCGGCTGGTCTATGTCTTCTCCAAGGACTTCACCGTGTTCGGCGGCTCGCTGTCGGGCGCCCACGCGGCCAAAATCCTGAAGGTCCAGCGCCAGGCCATGAAGGCCGGAGCGCCGATCATCGGCCTGTTCGACGCCGGCGGCGCGCGCATTCAGGAGGGCGTGGAAAGCCTGGCCGGATACGCCGACATCTTCCTGGAAAACGTGCTGGCCTCGGGCGTCATTCCCCAGATCAGCGTGATCATGGGCCCCTGCGCCGGGGGCGACGTCTATTCGCCCGCGATCACCGACTTCATCTTCATGGTGAAGGATACAAGCTACATGTACGTGACCGGCCCGGACGTGGTTAAAACGGTCACTAACGAAGACGTCAGCCATGACGAGCTGGGCGGCTATCGCGTTCACGCCATCAAGTCCGGCGTGGCCGACGGCGCGTTCGAGAATGATCTCGAAGCCCTGACCCAGGTCCGCCGACTTGTGGATTTCCTGCCCTTGTCCAACCGGGAAAAGCCGCCGAAGCGGGAGAGCTTCGATGAGGCCTATCGGGCCGAACCGTCGCTGGACAGCCTGATCCCGGCCAATCCCAACAAGCCCTACGACATGAAGGAGCTTATCCTCAAGGTCGTGGACGAGGCCGACTTCTTCGAGATCGGCGCCGACTTCGCCAAGAACATCATCTGCGGTTTCGGCCGGCTGGACGGCGAGACGGTGGGCGTCGTCGCCAACCAGCCCCAGGTGCTGGCCGGGGTGCTGGATATCGACGCCGCCCGCAAGGGCGCCCGGTTCGTGCGCTTCTGCGACGCCTTCAACATCCCGCTGGTGACCTTTGTCGACGTGCCCGGCTTCATGCCCGGCACCAGGCAGGAGCAGGGCGCCCTGATCAAGCACGGCGCCAAGCTGCTGTTCGCCTTCGCCGAGGCCACGGTGCCGAAGCTGACCCTGATCACGCGCAAGGCCTATGGCGGCGCCTATGACGTGATGAGCTCCAAGCACATCCGCGGCGACATCAACTATGCCTGGCCCACGGCCGAGATCGCGGTGATGGGCGCCAAGGGGGCGGTGGAGATCATCTTCCGCGCCGAGGCCGGCGATCCGCGCCTGCTGGCCCAGCGCGAGGCCGAATACAAAGACCGTTTCGCCAATCCCTTCGTCGCCGCCTCGCTCGGCTATGTCGACGACGTGATCATGCCCCATTCAACGCGCCGGCGACTGGTGCGCGCGCTGAAGTCCCTGCACGGCAAGGTTTTGACCAACCCGTGGAAAAAACACGACAATATTCCGCTTTAATTGGAGATTTCAGATGTCTGTCGATTATGCTCCGACTACGGCCGCCGAACCCAAGGGCGCGCTCAGAAGCTTCGAATATTCCATCAACCAGCTGTCCAAGCTGTTGGGCCTGACCGCCCGGGCCATCCGCTTCTATGAAGAAAAAGGCCTGGTCAAACCGGGTCGTTCCTGGGCCGGCCGGGTCTATACTCGCCGCGACTTCCAGCGCCTGTCGGTGATCGCCCGCGGGCGTAAGGCCGGGCTGAGCCTGGAGGATCTGGAAGACATCCTGGCCGCCTATGACCCCGCCGACCATGGCGCCAAGCAGGTCGAACTGGCCCTGGACCGGCTGCACGAGAAGCTGGTGGCGCTAGATGCTCAGCGCGCGACATTGATGTCGGAGATCAATACGCTGGGCGCGCGGCGAGTCTAAGGCGGGGTGATCCGTTGCATTTAGCGGCGGATCGTCTATCTTACCATCGTCTTACCAGGGGCGATGATGACGATCCCGCACAAATTGACGACGACGGTGTCGACTAAAGGCCAGGTGATCCTGCCCAAGGCGGTGAGGCAAAGCCGCAATTGGAACGCGGGCACGCAACTCATTGTGGAAGAGACCGAGGAGGGGGTTCTGCTCAAGCTGGCGCCCCTATTCGCCGAAACCCGGACTGAAGACGTGTTTGGTCTTCTCAAGACGTCCGGGCCGCCGAAAACCATTGAGGACATGGACGCCGCCGTTCTCGCGGAAGCTCGGCGGCATGGTCGCGATTGACACCAATATCGTCGTTCGATTCCTGACCGGCGACGACCCCGATCAAGCCGCTCGGGCGCGCGCCCTGATCGAGGCTGACACCGTCCACGTGGCCACGACGGTGATGCTGGAGTCTGAATGGGTGCTTCGTAGCACCTATGGCTTCTCCTCCGATGCGGTCCGCGCGGCCTTGAGGGCGTTCGCCGGCCTTCCGGGAGTTACACTGCAAGAGCCCGAGCGCGTTGAGCTGGCGCTGTCGTGGGCCGCGCAAGGGATGGACTTCGCTGACGCGCTACACTTGGCCGCGGCGAACGCCGTTGGCGGCTTCCGAACGTTTGACAAGCGTCTGGTCAGACGTGCGGAGCACCTTGGCTTGACCGAGGTCGCAGAGCCCTAGAGAGCTAGTCATCGCAGCGGCGGGCATCGGACAGTGGAAATATGGAGGCGAGCCTTCGCGAAGGCGCACCGGGCATTGGGTCGGCTCCGCCCAGCCCGCCGTCCCTGGTCAAGCTGGTCGGCGTCGCCTTGGGCAATGCGCTCGAGTTCTACGACTTCCTGACCTTCTCTTTCTTCTCCATCCAGATCGGCCACACCTTCTTCCCGTCGTCCAAGAGCGGCGGCGGGCTGATCTGGGCTCTGGCGACCTTTGGCGTAGGGTTCCTGACCCGGCCGCTGGGCAGCGTGGTGATCGGGCGGATGGGGGATCGGGTGGGGCGCAAGCCGGCCATGATCCTCACCTTCACCCTGATGGGCGCGGCGATCGTGGGCATGGCCCTGACCCCCGGCTACGCCCAGATTGGGCTCTTCGCGCCTGTGCTGCTGGTGGGCTTTCGTCTGGTGCAGGGGTTCGCCCTGGGCGGCGAGGTCGGCCCATCCACCGCCTTCCTGCTCGAGGCGGCCCCGCTCAACCGGCGCGGCCTCTACGTCTCCATCCAGGACACCACCCAGTACGCCGCGGCCCTGGCGGCCGGGCTGGTGGGGTTCGCGCTGTCGAGCCGGCTGTCGCCGCACGCCCTGGACGCCTGGGGCTGGCGCGCGGCCTTCCTGATCGGGGCGCTGGTGGTGCCGGTGGGCCTGGTCCTGCGCCGCAGCCTGCCCGAGACTTTCGAGGGGGCGGGACGCGCCGGCCTGGCGCCCGAGGCGCGGCGCACGCCCCGGCGGCTGATCGTGCTGGGCCTCTTGATGATCGGCTCGGCGACCGTCTGCAACTATGTGCTCGACTACATGACCACCTACGCCCAGGACAGCCTGAAGCTGCCAACCCGCCAGGCCTTCGGCGCCACCATTGTCCTTGGGGTGTGCGGCCTGATCGCCTCGCCCGTCGGCGGGCTGCTGTCCGACCGGCTGGGGCGCAAGCCGGTGATGCTGACGGCCACAGGGTTGCTGGCGGTCCTGGTGCTGCCGGGCTTCATGGTCATGAACCATCTGCATTCGGTGCTGCTGGTCTATGCGGTGGTGGCCATGCTGACCGTGCTACAGGAGATCGCCAGCGGCCCGTCCTTCACCACCGTCACCGAGTCCCTGCCCCGGGCGGTGCGCTCGGGAACCCTGGCCACCATCTACGCCGTGGCGGTGTCGATCTTCGGCGGCGCGACCCAGTTCACCATCAAGGCCCTGACGCAGGTGACCCGCAGCCCGCTGGCGCCGGCCTGGTACATGCTGGCGGCCCTGGCTGTGGGGTTCACGGCGATGGTGCTGGTGGCGGAGTCCAATCTGATGAAGCAGAGGAAGTGACCGCGCTACCGGTCCTCACGGGTGTGCCACAGCCGCAGCACGTAGATCGTCGAATCCCGGATCTCGTAGCGCAGCTCGTAATGCCCCACCAGGATCCGGCGGACTTCCCGCGGGCTGAACTCATCAAGCCGTTCGCCGAGGCGCGGATGTTCGAGCAGCCGCGATAGCGCGGCGGTCAGGGTCTGCACGGCGCGCGCAGCCGCTGGCTGATGAACGGACGCCAGGAATGCGTAAAGCCGGCTCAGATCGGAAAGCGCTTTGCTGGTCCATTTCAGGTCCATCACCGTGGCGGGAGCTCCGGGGCGCTCGTGCTCAGGCTGGCGGCCCAGGCTTGGACGGCCTGATGGTCGATCACCCGCCCGGCGTCCACATCCTCGATCGCTTCGAGAGTGAGGCGCCGACGCTCTTCTTCCTGGTCGACCCACGCCGCCAGGGCTTGTTTCATGATCCAGCCGCGGGAGCGCTCGAGGCGAGCAGCCAGCTGATCGACCTTGTCCGCGAGGGCCAGGGGAACGTGGGCGGTGAGCACCTTGGTGGGCATGGTGTGTCTTTCGATTTAGATCTAATCATATCGATTAGAAAATAATCGCTCAAGCTCGGGATTGCGGTGGCCGCTTGCTAAACGCCAGCTGCATACGGCGTCACCGCAATATTCCACACCTCTCGCGCCCGCGACTCGCCAAACGCGGCCGCATCCCCCACATGCGTTTGCGCACCGGTTCCGTGTGCGCCCCGTAAGACGCCTGGAGCTCAAGGCATGACCGATCCGACACCCTATACCCCGCCCACGATCTGGACCTGGAACAAGGACAATGGCGGGCGGTTCGCCAATATCAATCGGCCCATCGCCGGGCCGACCCACGACAAGGCGTTGCCGGTGGGTCGCCATCCGCTGCAGCTCTACTCGTTGGCCACGCCCAACGGGGTGAAGGTGACGGTGATGCTGGAGGAGTTGCTGGCTCTGGGCCACAGCGGCGCGGAATACGACGCCTGGCTGATCCGCATCAATGAAGGCGACCAGTTCGGCAGCGGCTTTGTGGCCGCCAACCCCAATTCCAAGATCCCGGCGCTGGTGGACCACAGCGGGTCGACCCCGATCCGGGTGTTCGAATCCGGCGCGATCCTGGTGCATCTGGCCGAGAAGTTCGGCGCCTTCCTGCCCACCGACGCCGCCAAGCGGGCCGAGTGCCTGTCCTGGCTGTTCTGGCAGATGGGCAGCGCGCCCTATCTGGGCGGCGGCCTGGGCCACTTCTACGCCTATGCGCCGTTCAAGATCGAATACGCCATCGACCGCTTCGCTATGGAGGTTAAGCGTCAGCTGGATGTGCTGGACCGGCGCCTGGCGGAGAGCCCCTATCTGGGCGGCGACGACTATACCATAGCCGATATGGCGGTCTGGCCCTGGTATGGCGGCCTTGCCAAGGGCCTGCTCTATGAGGCGGGGGAATTCCTGCAGGTGCACGACTACAAGAACGTCCTGCGCTGGACCGACGCCATCGCCGAACGCCCGGCGGTGCAGCGGGGGCGCATGGTCAACCGCGTCTGGGGCGAGCCCTCCAGCCAACTGCACGAGCGGCACGAGGCGAGCGACTTCGACACCAAGACGCAGGACAAGATGGCTGAGCCGGCCTAGGGCCGGATCACACCGGGGTCGACCAAGCCCGCTCCTCCCGTCACCAGGAAGAGCGGGTGCTGGCGGGGCCTATCCTGGCTTGCGGAAGCGCAGCAGGAACTGGTCGGTCTTGCCGCGGATCGAGGGGTCGAACACGTTCTTGGTGTGATCGTCGGCGGGGTTGGCGAGGACATGGCTTTCGCCGTCCAGCTTGAATCCGGCGGCCAACACCTCGGCCTTCACCGACGCCTCGTCGATGCGATGCAGGGTGTCGGTGTCCTTCAGGCCCGCGCCGGCCACGTCGGCGTGATCCAGAACCACATAAACGCCGCCGGGCTTGAGCGCCGCGAAGACATTGCGGTTGAAAGCCGCCACGTCGGCCGGCCCCATGAACTTGTCGTGCAAGTCGTGGTAGTTCTGGCGGATCAGAACCTCGTCGAGGCCCGCGGGCAGGGCAGGGGCGTCGATGGGCGTCGAAAGCACCACCACATTGGCATAGGCGGGATCGGCGGTCAGGCCCTGCAACATGCCCAGCACCTGGGGATGGGCCTTGACCACCTCGGCGGGCATCACCGCATAGAGCTTGCCATTGGGGCCGACGGCCTGGCTGAGGGCGCGCACAAAGCGGCCGGCGATGATATCGGCGACCCGGTCGCCCGGCTTGACGCCGATGAAGGCCAGCACCTCGGCGCGCTTCATCGCCGGATCGGTCAGGGCGTCGGCCGGGGGAGCAGGCTGGGCGAAGACCGCCGGCGCAAATCCTAGGACCATCGAGACAATGGCCGCGGCCATCACCGTTGTGCGAGACATGGGTTCCTCCTTTTTCTTTCGGCCACCTTAGCGCGAGATGATCCTGGATCGAGCCAAAATCGGCGCCCGGTTCCATCTCCCCTTGACGGGCCGAGTGGTTTGTCATAAATTTCTGTCATGACAGAAATAGCAGACAATTCGAAACGCCTTCCCATCGCGGTGGAGCAATTCGTCCTGCGCTGGGGAGACCTGGGCGGGCAATGGGGCGTCAACCGTTCCGTCGCGCAGATCCAGGCGCTGCTCTATCTTTCGGAGCGGCCCCTGACGGCGGAGGACATCGCCGAGGCGCTGGGCATGGCGCGCTCGAACGTGTCGAACAGCATCCGTGAACTGATCAGCTGGAAGCTGATCCGCCGCGTGCCCGTCCTGGGCGACCGGCGCGATCACTACGAGGCGGAGGCGGATCTGTGGCAGATTCTGACCCGCATCGCCCAGGGCCGCAAGGAACGCGAGATAGATCCGGCGGTGGCGGCGCTGCGCCACGTGCTCGAGGCGGCGGACGGCGATCCCCGGATCAGCAGCGTGGCGCGCGCGCGATTGCACGAGATGAACGCCTTCGTGGCGACGCTCGACACCTGGTTCGGCCAGATGCTGACCGTGCCGCCCAGCACCTTGATGTCGCTCATCAAGATGGGGTCGCGGGTGGTCAGCCTCTTGGGCCTCGGGCGGGCCAAGACTGAGAAGAAGGGCAAGGCGTCCTAAAAAATTTGGACGCATATTTCTCTAATAACAGAAATAACAGTCATGACGAGATTGGGGGTTGAGGTGGCGAAGCTGCAAAAAACCGCTTTCCGGCCCGATCCTGTGGAGGGGTCAGGGCCGCTGGGAAATCCGGTTCTGCCCGACATGCGGTTTCGGGCGCTGTTGGGCGCGGCGGCCTGGTCGCGCTTGCCCCCGGCGGTTCGTGAGCGCTTTAGCAGGCGGCTCTATGCCGGCGCGGCCGTCACCTATGTGGGTGAAATCGTCGAAAGCCGCCGCACCCGGGTTGGATGGTTGGTCGCCCAGCTCGCCCGCCTGATCGGCGCGCCTCTGCCTCTAAACGACGATATCGCGGCGCCGGCCGTGGTTACGGTGACCGAAGATGCGGCGGGCGGCGGGCAGTTCTGGACCCGGATGTACGGGCGCGGGCGCGGCTTTCCGCAGGTGATCCACAGCAGCAAGCGGTTCGCCGGCCCGACGGGCCTGGAGGAGTATCTGGGCTGCGGGTTCGGCATCGCGCTGTCGGTGAGCGCGGATGACCAGGCCCTGCGCTTTCACAGCGACCACTATTTCCTGGCCGTGGGCGCCTGGCGGCTGCGTCTGCCGAAATGGCTGCAGCCCGGCGCCCTGACCATCAGCCATGTGGACCGGGTCGATGGAGGGTTCGCCTTCGTCCTGTCGCTGCGACACCCGCTCTGCGGCGAGATCATCGGCCAGACCGGCCTGTTTCGCGAACGTTGGGCGCCCAATGTCGAGGAGGCTGGCCATGACTGATCTGGGCGCGGGAGGCGCCATAATCGAACATGCGGCGCCAGCCCGATGAGCAAACGGGTTCTGCTCCTCGGCGCGACGGGCGTGTTCGGGTCGCGACTGGCCGCCATGCTGGCGGACATGCCCGGTCTTGAGCTGGTTTTGGCGGCGCGCGGTCTGGAGGCCCTGACAGACCTCAAGCGGGCTCTCGAGGTGCGGGGCGCCCGGGCGCGGCTGTCGGTTCAAACCTTCGATCGCCGGCGGCCGGAAGACCTGGCGACCCTGCGGCCCTGGCTGCTCATCGATGCAGCGGGACCGTTCCAGGACAGCGACTATGGCCTGGCCTTGGCCACGGTGCGCGCCGGCGCCCACTATATTGACCTGTCCGATGGCCGCGCCTTCGTTGCTGGCTTTCACGAGGCGGTGCACGCCGCGGCGTTGCAGGCGGGCGTGCTGGCGGTCACCGGGGCCAGCTCGACGCCGGCTTTGTCGCACGCGGCGCTCGGCGAACTGGTCCAGGGCTGGCGGCGCCTGGACAGGGTGGCCGTCGTCATATCGCCTGGCGGGCAGACGCCGCGCGGGCTTTCGGTCGTGCAGGCGATCCTGAGCTATGTGGGTCGGCCGATCGGCGTGTTTCGCGGCGGCGGTTGGCGGCGGGCGCCCGGCTGGTCGGGTTTGCGCCAGGTCTACATGCCCGGCCTGGGCGCCCGCTGGGCGTCGATCTGCGAAACGCCCGACCTCGATCTTTTGCCGCAACGGTTCAAAATCCGCGAGGAGGCGCTGTTCCTGGCGGGGCTCGATCCGCCGGTCATGCATTTCGGCCTCGTCTTGCTCAGCCTGCTGGTCAGGGCGCGATTGGTGAGGTCTCTGCGGCCGTTCGCGCGGCTGCTGCGCGTGCTGGCGGGCGTCCTGACCCCCTTGGGCTCCGATCGCGGCGGGATGATCGTCGAGGCCGAGGGTCTGGATATGGACGCAGCGCCGATCCGCGCACGCTGGGCGCTCTGGGCCGAAGCCAACGCCGGGCCGAACACGCCGGCCGCGCCTGCGGCCGCCCTGGTGCGCAAGCTGTTGGAAGAGCGCGAGCCGCGCGTGGGCGGTTTTGATTGCGCCGGCTTTCTCTCGCTGGGTGAGATCGTGCGGGAACTCGAGACCCTGCCGATCCACTACCAGACCGACCAAGGCCACCCTGAAAGCTCTACCCTGTTACGGCCCCCCCCTCTGACCCCAGGGCATAAACCGGCGTTGTGCTTGTGCGGGGTCATCCAGGCGCTAAGCTCCTCCCAGGTCACAAAATCCCCGGAGGAATTCCATGTCGCCAGCCGACGGCGCCGCCGCGAGCCCCGCCCAGACCCAGCCGGCGTTCAAGCCCCTGCCCATGAAGGGGCCGGATGTATCGGTTGAGCGGCGGGCTGACGGCTCGATTCTGATCTCGTCGAACCATGCGCCGGGGCAGGGCCCAGCCTCCATCGCCCGGTTGCTGGCCGACCGCGCAGCCGAGCATCCGGATCGACCTTTCATCCGCCAGCGCGAACCAGGACACGGGCCCTGGCGTCAGGTCATCTATGGCGAGGCCAGGCGTGCGGCGGACGGGATCGCCCAGTGGCTGCTGGACCGGGGTCTGGGCCAGGGCGACAGCGTCATGATCCTGTCGGCCAACTCTATCGAGCACGCCCTGGTCATGCTGGGGGCCTATACGGCGGGCGTTCCGGCGGCGCCGATCAGCCCTGCCTACAGCCTGATCTCCAGCGACCACGCCAAGCTGAAGCATTGCTTCGCCACCGTGCAGCCTAAGGTGATTTTCGCCCAAAGCGGCGAGGTGTTCGCGCGGGCCTTCGAAACCCTCAAGGGGCTGGATCCTGATCTGGTGCTGGTCACCGCCGACGGGAGCGGCGAGGGGGCCATCCCCCTGGCCGAGATCGTGGCCACCTCGCCAACGGCGGCTGTGGAGGCGGCGCGCGCCGGCCTGGACCACGCCACGGTGGCCAAATACCTGTTCACCTCAGGCTCGACCGGCCTGCCCAAGGGCGTGCCGCAGACCCACGGCATGATGGCCGGGGTGATCGCCGGCCAGGATGGCCTGCGGTCGGAGGATCCCGATCCGGACCTGATCCCGGTGTCCCTGGAATGGATGCCCTGGAGCCATATCTCGGCGGGCAATATCGGCTTCAACGGCAATCTTTGGGTCGGCGGGATCCTGCACCTGGACGAGGGCAAGCCGATTCCCGGCATGTTCGAGACCACGATCAAGAACCTGTATGAGGTCTCGCCCATCGTATTCGGCTCTGCGCCCATCGCTTTTGGCATGCTGGCCGAGGCCATGGAGCGGGACGAGACCTTGCGCGCCTCGTTCTTCAAGAACCTTCGCTATATGGGCTATGGCGGGGCGACCCTGTCCCACGATGTCTATGAGCGGATGCAGGCCCTGGCCATCGCCGAGACGGGCCAGCGCATTCCGCTGACTACCATGTATGGGGCCACGGAGACCCAAGGCGTCACCGTGGTGCATTGGGAGACCGAGCGGGTGGGCCTGGTGGGCCTGCCCCTGCCGGGGATCGTGCTCAAGCTGGTTCCCAACGGGACCAAGCTGGAGGTGCGGGTCAAGGGGCCGACCGTCACCACCGGCTATCACAACGATCCGGAAAAGACCGCCGCCGCCTTTGACGAGGAAGGCTTCTACAAGCTGGGTGACGCGGCCCGGTTCGTTGATCCGGAAGATCCGGCCAAGGGCCTGGTGTTCGACGGGCGGGTGACCGAAGACTTCAAGCTGGATTCCGGCACCTGGGTTTCGGTGGGCACCCTGCGCCCCGACGTGGTCGCGGCCTGCAGCCCCTATGTCCACGATGCGGTGATCGCCGGGCAGGACAAGCCGCTGATCGGCGCCCTGCTGTGGCCATCGCCGGCGGGCCTGCAGGCCCTGGCGGCGGAGCCCGGCGAGGGCGGCCCGGTCGAGAAGCTGGTCGCGATCGTCCGTGAACGGCTGAGCGCCTTCAATGCCGGCGCCGGGGGCTCCTCGCGCCGGATCGGCCGCTTCACCATCATGACCGAACCGCCCTCGATCGACGCCGGGGAGATCACCGACAAGGGCTATGTGAACCAGCGCGCCACACTGGAGCGCCGGCATGGCCTGGTCGAGGCGCTTTACGCCAACCCGCCGGGAGCCGGCATGGTCAGCCTCTGAAGGAGGACGCCGGATGGAGACCATATCCGCGCCGGTGCGCGAGGTTGTGGCGGCGCACCGCTTCGACGAGGCGCGCCTGGAGGCCTATCTGCGCCGGCATGTCGATGACTTTGGCGATGGGTTTCAGGTGCGGCAGTTCCAGGGCGGCGCGTCCAACCCGACCTTCCTGCTGACCACCGAGGGCGGCGAGGGGCCCCGGCGCTATGTGCTGCGTAAAAAGCCCCCCGGCCAGCTTCTGTCCAGCGCCCATCAGGTGGATCGGGAATACCGGGTGATGAAAGCGCTGGAGGGCTCCGGCGTGCCGGTGCCCCACATGCGCTGCCTGTGCGACGACCCCGAGGTGATCGGCACCGCCTTTTACGTGATGGATTATCTGGAGGGCCGCATATTCCGCGACGCCACCTTGCCGGGGCTGGCGCCGGCCGAGCGGGCCGAGATCTATGACCAGCTGAACGCCACCTTGGCCAAGCTGCATCTGGTCGATTTTCGCGCCGTGGGCCTGGGCGACTATGGCAAGGCCGGGGCCTATTTCGAGCGCCAGGCGGCGCGGTGGATCCGGCAGTACCGCGGGGCGGAGACCGATCCCATTCCGGCCATGGAGGCTCTGATCGAGGCCCTGCCGGCCATGATCCCGCCAGACGACAGCGTCTCCATCGCCCACGGCGACTACCGGCTGGAAAATGTCATGTTCCATCCCACCGAACCGCGGCTGATCGCGGTGCTGGACTGGGAGCTGTCGACCATCGGCCATCCTCTGGCCGACATCGCCTACAACGCCTTCATGTGGCGCTCTCATTCCTTGAGCTGGGGTAGCCTGGATGGGGTGGATTTCGCCACCAGCGGCATTCCCACCGAGGCGGCCTATGTGGGCGCCTATCGCCGCCGCACGGGGCGCAGCGAGATCGAGCACTGGAACTTCTACGTGGCGTTCGGGATCTTCCGCCTGGCCTCGATTTCGCAGGGCGTCTACCGCCGCACCCTGGACGGAGTGCTGGCCAGCGAGCGCGAGGCGATCAATGGCACGCCGGCCCTGGCGGCCCAGGCGCTGGAGATTTTGAGGGAGAACGGCTGATGACCGCCCAAACCGAGGCCTTTGAACATGTCCGCTATGAGGTCTCCGACCATGTGGCGACCATCACCCTCAACCGGCCAGAGCGGCGCAATGCGCTCAATTACCAGGCCTATGACGAGCTGGAGGCGTCGTTCCGCGCGGCTGTCGCCGATCCCGAGGCGCGTTGCGTGATCGTCACCGGCGCCGATCCGGCCTTCTGCTCCGGCGACGATGTGCGCGAGATCATGGCCGGGCCGAAAGCCTTCTCCGCCGCGTCCTCCGCGCCGGTTGTGCGCCACAGGCCTACGCCGGCTGCCATGGCGGCCCTGGAATGCGACAAGCCGGTGATCGCGGCGGTCAACGGCTCGGCCGTGGGTTGGGGCATGGAGTTAGCCCTCTATGCCGATATCCGCATCGCCTCCGAGCACGCCAAGTTCGCAGAGCTGTTCATCAAGCGTGGCCTGGTCTGCGACGTGGGCGGTTTCTACCGCCTGCCGGCGATCGTGGGGCCGGCCAAGGCGGCCGAGCTCTTGTTCACCGGCGACGTGATCACCGCCGAGGAGGCCTTGCGCATCGGCCTGGTCAGCGAGGTTGTCGCCCACGCAGAGCTGATGTCCCGCGCCCGGGCCATGGCCGCCAGGATCGCCGCCAACCCGCCCCTGGCCCTGCGCTATATGAAGGAGGGGCTGCGCCGCGCCACCTATGGCGATCCACGCGAAATCGGCGCTTGGGCCATAGAGACCATCCGCCGACTGATGCAGACCGAAGACCACAAGGAGGGCGTGGCCAGCTTTCTCGAAAAGCGCGAGCCGGTGTTCAAAGGGCTCTAGCCTGATAGTCCGGTGCGGCGGTAGTCGCGGGCGGCGACGCCAAAGGCTGTGCGGTGCCAGCGGGAGAAGGTGCTAAGGCTGGAAAAGCCGAGCAGGTCAGCGATGAAGCTCAAGGACCGCGTCCTGTCGCCGATCTGGTCCGCAATCATGTCACGGCGCGTCTGATCGATCAGTTGGGTGAAGGAATGGCCCTCGGCCGCCAGCCGGCGATGGATGGTCCGGCGGTCGACGCCAAGATGATGGGCCACACGGTCGATGGTGCAGTGGCCAGTGGGCAGCAGCCGGGCGATCAGTTCACGGACCTCACCGGCTGCGCCGGCGGCGCCTTGGACGGCGTTGTTCGCCGCGTAGCGGGCGATCAGGAGCGCCAGGCTGGGGGGCGGGAGCACGACCGGTTGGTCCAGTCGCTTGGCGTTGATGATCAGGCCGTTGAAGCCGTGATCGAACGCCATCTGGCCAAACAGGCGGCGATGAGGGGCGACGTCAGCTGGTCTGGATCGTGTGAAGCAGGCCAGGTCTGGCCACCAGCTTTCGCCCAGGACCCAGCGCAGCATCCGCAAGCCCAGACCCATGCACAGGTCCATGGTCAGGGCATCCCCCTCGGCCACCGGATCGAGAAAGCCCAGTCGAACAATGACCGCGTCCTGAAGATGTTCCAATTTGATCGATGGCGCGTTGCGCCAGTTCTTCAGGTGACGCTCAAAGGCCTCCAATCCGTCCCCGATCGTGCCCGGTGCTTGGGTCGAAAAGTCCGGGCGCGCGAGCATGAGGGACTGGTAGGCCAAGGCGACAACCAGCGGGAAATCCGGCCGGCTCGAAGCCTGGGCGCCCGCGCGGAGCAGACGGGCGAGCGCGGGCGCGGGGATGCACGCGTCAGAGGGCGCCGTCGGGGTCGGTGTTAACCCTGCCTGTCGCAGAAGCTGGACCGGATCGAGGTCAAGTTGACGAGCGGCGTGGGTCACAGCTTGCAGGGTGGCGGCCTGGATGAACCCTGGTCGTCGGCCGACCCGAAGGTCAGTTCCAGATGCAAACTCGGCGCTCGTTAACGACAAGCCAATCCACCCACCTTGCGCGTGCTTGCGCGCAATGAACAAAGAGCCCGGCGTCGTCTTGGCGAAGACGGTAACCATAGTCTTCGCAGGCGTCCGCCGTGCTTGCCAATACGGCCCCAATTCTCATTCAGATCAAGTGATTTGATCGGCGGCGCCGGCGTTGGTTGGATCAAATTGCAGGCGTGGCTGGGCGAGCGTTACAGCCTGTGCCAATGCGTCGCATTTCATCGGCGGAACTGTTCTGAGGCGCGGCGTCTCCCGTTTTAGGGGTGCGTCTAATGCATTGCCATATAAGAGAAATAAATTTCAGAGCCGACTCACCCGGCCGCTGCTTGGGGTTGTTTTGAGGCCTGATCAGGGTCCGGCGGTGCGGGCCACGGCGCCAAAGCTCAAGCGTCGACCGGATCGCCGTGTGACACAACAGGTTGTGGTGGCTTTTTCGCTCGCCTACCACCCATTAGATTCGTTTTGGAGAATGCTGTTATCCCTGTCTCCAAATGCCAAATCAAAGTCCCGTGTTGAAAAGTCAGCGCCGCAGGTGCGCACGTTCTGTCGCATTGTTAACCATAAATACCGGTGCAATTACTCTGTTCAGGACGGCGGGAGGGCCTGACGTCTAGACAGATATCACAGTTATAAACCGCTCTGTTGCGTTGTTCAGTTTTGATCGAACGCTGTTGTTTCGACGGATTGGGCGCGGCTGCGGATCATCATCTAGGGGGTCATGGCAATGGACTGGAATGAAGAACGCACCGCCGCTCTGACGAAGATGTGGCTTGAAGGCATGAGCGCCAGCCAGGTCGCTCGGCAACTGGGTGGGGTCAGCCGCAATGCCGTGATCGGCAAGGTCCATCGCCTGGGTCTCGACAGCCGCAAGGCGCCATCCCGTCCGCGTTCGCTCGGAGGCCGACCCGCCGGTTCGAGCCGCGCCGCGACCACCCTGGTTCAGGCGCATCGCAGCGCCACCGTCCAGCCGGTGGTCACACCCCGGCCCGTTTCTCCGGCGCCGTTCGCTCCCCTCAATCTCGACCTGAAGCCGACGGCCAGCCTGCTCAGCCTCCATGGCCATGCCTGCCGCTGGCCGATCGGCGACCCCAATTGCAGCGATTTCGGCTTCTGTGGTCGCGAAGGCTCCGGCTCCGGACCCTATTGCGCCGACCACGCCCAAGTCTCGCTTCGTCGCAAGCGCAGCGAAGCCGCGGTCAACGCCGAGGTCGACTATTGGCTGAAGCAGGCGAACGGCGCACGCCGGTTCGCGCCTCGGGCGGCGCTCCGCTAGATCACGATGATTTTGGACTGAATCAATCCAAAATCATAAAACGTGATCGATTCTAACAAGTTAGAGCGGGTTGCGGGCGGAAAACCGCTTCGCACTTTTCCTCAACCCGCTCTAGTTCGGATCGCGCTGCGTCCGTCTTTTCCAAGTCATTAGTCCAACCTCAGGGGCGTCGCTCGCGCGGGCCAGGATTGTGCAAGTGCCATGACCGTTATTTTCGTTGAAAACGCCCTTGAGAGCGGCAATATCGTCAAGATCACCGAGACCTTTGGTGGTCATTCGATCCATCGTGACCTTCGCCCCGGCGAAAACGCCCGGGTCTCGGTCAGTCGTTACAAGTCGATCGTCGTTGAAGAAGTAGGTTTGCGGTCTCTGGAAAACGGCGCCGAGGCCGGGCCCTCCGAAAGGGTCGGTCGCTGGCAAGCCCAGTCCGATACCTGGCCGTCGTTCCTGCAACGGCGCTGCGGCTGACGCCTTCGCTCGGTATGGTTGGCGCGGCGCCGTCAAACCCGCCCGATCGATTGTTCGCGCCAAGCCGCCGCTCGGCCCTTGCGAGGCGTGAGGCCGCAGGCTATAGGCACGCCCTCCCTGGATCGGATGCGTAGCTCAGCGGGAGAGCACCTCGTTCACACCGAGGGGGTCACAGGTTCAATCCCTGTCGCATCCACCAGAATTTCTCCGAACATTCAGCCTTTTCAAGGTGCAGCCTTTCGGCCCTGAACGGGCATTTAGCGTCTCGCTGCGGCCTCGGGTCGCCGGCTCGAGGTTCAGGCCCTGCGCCGACAATACAGGATGCAAATGTCCTGCTGGGATTGACCATATTGCGTCCGAAGGGCTTAAGGGGCACATTGAACGTTCATTCAATGTGCGGTTCTCATGGCCCTGTCCTCGTCGTCCAATCCGTCGTCCGGCCCGCAGGCCAAGAGCGAGGCTGAAGAGGGGCGGCGCCAGCAGCTGATCGAGATGACCATCGATAGCCTGGCGGAGATGGGCTATGTGGGCTCCACCCTGTCTCAAATCGCCGGCCGGGCCAATGTTTCGCCGGGTCTGGTGGCCCATTATTTCGGCGACAAGGATGGGCTGCTCGACGCCGCGTTCCGCACCCTGACCGGCCGACTGGGGTCGAAGGTGGTCACGCGGTTGCGTCAGGCCAATAGTCCGCGCGAGCGGGTCCAGGCGATCATCGACGCCAATCTCGACGCCAAGGAATTCGAGCAGCGCACGGGCGCGGCCTGGCTGGCCTTCTGGGGCCAGGTGCTGCACACCGAAAGCCTGCGCCGGGTGCAGGCGGTCTATCAGCGCCGCATGCTGTCCAATCTGAGCCACGCGTTGAAGATGCTCGTGCGGCCGACCGAGGCTGGCCGGCTGGCGGCGATGATCGCGGCCATGATCGACGGGGTCTGGTTGCGCGCGGCCCTGTCCACCTGGCGGGAAGCCGACAGCGAGTCGGCCCGGGCCATGCTGACCGCCTTTGTCGACAGCCGCCTGGCGGAGATGCGGCCTTCGCCGCGCAGCCACGTGGAGCTGACCAAGGACGATATCCGCCGCAACTATGTGGGGGGCCGCTTTGTGGCCGGGTCCGGCGAGACCTTCGCCACGCTCAATCCCGCCACGGGCGAGACCCTGGCCCTGGTGGAGATCGCCGGCGCCGAGACCGTCGAGGCGGCGGTGGCTGCGGCGGAGCAGGGGCAGGTGCGTTGGGCCGCAATGACCGGAGCGGAGCGGGGCAGGGTGCTCAAGCGCGCCGCCGACCTCCTGCGCGCCGCCAATGACGAACTGGCCGAGCTGGAATGCCGCGACACCGGCAAGCCGATCCAGGAGACCATCGCCGTCGATGTGCTGTCGGGCGCCGATTGCCTGGAATATTACGGGGGCCTCGCGGCGACCCTGGCCGGTGAGCACGTGGACCTGGGGCCTTCGGCCTTTGGCTATACGCGCCGCGAGCCCCTGGGAATCGTGGCCGGCATCGGCGCCTGGAACTATCCGTTGCAGATCGCCTCCTGGAAGGCGGCGCCCGCCCTTGCCTGCGGCAACGCCATGATCTTCAAGCCGGCGGAACTGACGCCGCTGACGGCGCTGCGCCTGGCTGAGATCTTCACCGAGGCCGGCCTGCCCGACGGGGTGTTCAACGTGGTCCAGGGTTTCGCCGACACCGGCCGGCTGCTGAGCCGCCACCCCAAGATCCGCAAGATCTCCCTGACCGGCGAGGTCGGCACCGGCAAGAAGGTGATGGCTGACGCCGCCGCCACCTTGAAGGCTGTGACCCTGGAGCTGGGCGGCAAGTCGCCCCTGATCGTGTTCGAGGACGCCAAGCTGGACAACGCCGTCTCCGGCGCCCTGATGGCCAATTTCTATTCCGCCGGCGAGGTCTGCTCCAACGGCACGCGGGTGTTCGTGCACCGTTCGGTCAAGGACGCTTTCCTGGAGAAGCTGGTGGCCCGGGTCGAGCGCATGGTGGTGGGCGATCCGCTGGATCCCGCCACCCATGTGGGCGCGTTGATCTCGCAAGGCCACATGGAAAAGGTGCTGGGCTATATCGAGCGCGGCAAGGCCGAGGGCGCCAAGGTGCTGGTCGGTGGCCATCGCGTCACCAAGGGCGCCCTGGCCAAGGGATGTTTCGTCGCCCCCACCGTGTTCGACGCCTGCTCGGACGACATGGCCATCGTGCGCGAGGAGATCTTTGGCCCGGTGATGACCGTGCTGGTGTTCGACAGCGAGGATGAGGTGGTCGAGCGCGCCAACGCCACCGATTTCGGCCTGGCCGCCGGGGTGTTCACCAACGATCTGACCCGCGCCCACCGGGTGATCGCGCGGCTGCAGGCGGGCACCTGCTGGATAAACCAGTACAACGTCACCCCCATCGAACTGCCCTTCGGCGGGTACAAGCAGTCTGGCCTGGGCCGCGAAAACGGCCGCGCCGCCATCGAGCACTATTCGCAACTGAAGAGCGTCTATGTCGCCCTGGGCGATATCGACGCGCCGTACTGACGGACGCGATGGTGGAAGACAGTTTCGACTATATCGTCGTCGGCGCGGGGTCGGCCGGCTGCGTTCTGGCCAACCGATTGAGCGAGGACGGGCGCAATACGGTGCTGTTGCTGGAGTTCGGCGGCGGCGACAGCTCGATCTTCATCCAGATGCCTACCGCCCTGTCGATCCCCATGAACAATCCCCGCTACATCTGGGACTATGAGGCCGAGCCCGAGCCGGCCCTGGGCGGACGGCGGCTGCACACACCGCGCGGCAAGGTGCTGGGCGGTTCGTCCTCGATCAACGGTCTGGTCTATATCCGCGGCAACCCGCTGGATTTCGATCGCTGGGAGGAGGAGGGCGCGCAAGGCTGGGCCTATGGCGATGTCCTGCCCTATTTCAAACGGGCCGAGGACCGGGCCGAGGGCGGCGATCAATATCGCGGCGCCGGCGGCCCCTTGAAGACCCGCTATGGAACCCTGGCCAATCCGCTGCATGAGGCCTGGCTGAAATCGGCTGAGGCGGCCGGCTATCCGCTGACCCCGGACGTCAACGGCTATCAGCAGGAAGGCTTCGGCCGCATGGACATGACGGTGGGCGACGGGCGGCGCTGGAGCGCGGCCAACGCCTATCTGAAACCGGCGCGGTCGCGGTCCAATCTTGCCGTGCGCACCCATGCCCTGGTCACTCAGGTGGTGTTCGAGGGCCACAAGGCGGTGGGCGTGCGCTATCGCCAGGGCGATCGTGAGGTCATGGCCCGGGCGCGCCGAGAAGTGATCCTGGCCGGCGGCGCCATCAACTCGCCGCAGCTGCTCAAGCTGTCGGGCGTCGGGCCGGGCGAGGAGCTGGCGCGGCATGGCCTGCCGGTGGTGTGCGAGCGGCGCGGGGTGGGCGAGAACCTGCAGGATCACCTGGAGTTCTATTTCCAGGTGGCCAGCACCAAGCCGGTGACGCTCTATTCGGCGATGAACCCTCTGGCCAAGGGCCTGATCGGCGCGCGCTGGATACTGTTCAAGAACGGCCTGGGGGCCACCAATCATTTCGAAAGCTGCGGCTTCATCCGCAGCCGCGCCGGGATTCGCTATCCTGATATTCAGTACCATTTCCTGCCCCTGGCCGTGACCTATGACGGCCAGTCCCTGGCCAAGCAGCATGGCTTCCAGGCCCATGTGGGGCCGATGCGCTCCAAGAGCCGAGGCTGGGTGCGACTGACTTCGCCGGACCCTTCAGCCAAGCCTGAGATCCGCTTCAACTATATGAGCCATCCGGACGACTGGGCCGAGATGCGCGCCTGCGTGCGGCTGACGCGGGAAATCTTCGCCCAGACGCCGTTCGACCGCTATCGCGGCGAGGAGCTGCAGCCTGGCGCCGCCTCGATCGACGACGAGGCCATAGACGCCTTCATCCGCGACAAGGTGGAGACCGCCTATCACCCGTCCTGCAGCTGCAAGATGGGCCGCATGGACGATCCCATGGCCGTGGTCGATTCCCAGGCCCGGGTGATCGGAATCGACGGCCTGCGTGTGGTGGACGCTTCGATCATGCCCTCGATCACCACCGGCAATCTCAACGCCCCGACCATCATGCTGGCCGAAAAGGCCTCGGACCACATCCTGGGCGAGCCCGCCCTGGCCCGGTCGAATGCGGACTATTACGTGGCTGCCAATTGGGAGACGGCGCAGCGCTAGGCGCGTCGCGCGCCACTGTCGAGTGACCATGATGCAGGCGCTGACAAGCCAGAACGCACAAGGGATTGGCAGGTCTGTAAAGCTCCAAATAGGGGCCCTGAATTTGTGACGTGAACGCCGTTATGCGTGGCGCTTTCATTCAATGGGATTTGAACGGCAGACCCTAGACTTCCTTCACCTTCAAAAGGACGGTCAGATTCTGGCGAAGGGGGTGGCGGCGGCCGGTGGGGTCTTCGCCTCGTCTTATCGGTGACAGCGGGTCCCGCGGACCTGGAAGGCGGATCGCTCGAGCGCCACTGAACCGGCGCTCCGCGAACGCCCATCGGCCGCGACCCATCAGGGGGATGGTTTGATGGCGAATAGACTTAACGGGCCCTCGGCGAGGCCTTCGATCCAGCGGCGCGTGGTCCTGGCTGGCGCGGCGATCGGCGCGGCGCTCTCGACCCCAGTCTTGGCCCAAACGGCTGCGCCAGCGGCGGCTCCGGCCGCGGCGGCCCCGGGAGCCGAGACTATCGAGGCCATCGTCGTCACCGCCCAGCGGCGTGAGCAGAGGCTGCAGGACGTGGGCATCGCCGTGACGGCCCTCAGCGCCAAGGCTATCGCCAGCATGGGCCTGAAGGACTCCACCGACCTGACCAAGGCCGCGCCCAGCTTGAGGATGAACGCCTATACGCCCTCGGCGGTGGTGTTCAACATTCGCGGCGTGTCGCAGAACGACTTCGGCGACGAGCAGGAGCCGCCGGTGGCCGTCTATCAGGACGACAGCTATGCCAGCTCGTTCGTCTCCTCCGGCTTCCCCCTGTTCGATCTGCAGCGGGTCGAAGTGCTGCGCGGGCCCCAGGGCACCCTGTTCGGCCGCAACGCCACCGGCGGGGCGATCCAGTTCATCTCCAACAAGCCGACCAAGGATTTCCAGGGCTACATCACGGCGGGAGCGGGCAGCTATAACGACTTCAACCTGGAGGGCGCGATCTCGGGACCGATCCGCGACAATGTCCAGGTGCGCTTGTCCGGCATGAAGGACTATGCCGACGGCTACCTGCAGAACATCACCCCGGGGGCGTCGGACCGCGGTGGCTCGAACCACTACGCTTTGCGCGGCATTATAGAGTGGCAGCCGACCAACGACAGCAACGTGCAGCTGGAAATGCGCTATGCGCGCAACCCGCATGAAAATTCGGCCGGCATGTATTCCTGGGAAGCCGCCTATCCCGGCGCCCACGGCCAGGGCACCTATCTGCCGGCCAATATGGTCAATCCGCTGCTGCAGCTGGGCTATAATCCGGCTTTCCCGGGGCCCAACTACCCGACGGGGACCGACCTGACGGGTTATCGCAATGACGCCATCGACGCTCAGCGCGGCGGGGATCCCTGGAAGGTGGCGGCCAATGGCCCCTCCTATACGGACCGCACCCTGGTCGCCACCGACCTGAAGGTCGAGGCGCCGCTGGGGCCGTTCCGGATCACCTCGATCACCGATTTTCAGTCGAACTATAAGCACTATCTGGAAGACGCCAGCGCTTCACCCAACGACCAGGTGAATTTCAGCCAGGGCGCCAACATGACTCAGTATTCCGAAGAATTGCGGGCGGCCGGGCATTTTGGAGACCATGAATTGGTCCTCGGCGCCTATGGCATGGGGATAGATGGGCACTATACGGCCTCCTACGCCTTCCCATCGGTGTTTGGCCTCATCCCGGATGTGTTCTTCAAGCAAAAAACCACGTCCTATGCGGTCTTCGCCCAGGATGAATGGCAATTGCCGGACGACTTCAAGGCGATCTTCGGCGCGCGCTATTGGCACGACGAGCGTAAGGTCAATTATCACGCTACGGACAACACTGGCGAACAGATCATCTTCAATACCGGCCAGGTGTTTGCGTTCAACGGTCCGGCAGATGAACAGGTGACCAGCGGCATCACGCTGACGCCGTCAGATGCGGACAAGAATTTCTCCGACTATTCGATCCGCGCCGAACTGGACTACAAGCCGTCGAACAACATGCTGGTCTATGCCAGCTTCAACCGGGGCACCAAGAGCGGCGGTTTCACCCTGTCGACCGCGACGCCGACCGCGGGTTTCGAGGTCTCGTTCGTCAACGGCATTCCCTATAAGCCGGAAGTGCTGAACGCCTTCGAAACCGGGGTGAAACTGACCCTGCCGCTCAATTCGTCCCTGAACCTGACCGGCTTCTATTACGACTACCACAACTATCAGGCCTTTGCGGAATACGGCCTGGTCGAGACGGTGATCAACCTGCCGGCCAATGAAGAGGGCCTGGAGGCCGAGTTCGTCACTCATCCGATCTATGGCCTGACCTTGCAGGGCAATGCCGCGATCCAGGACAACCAGGTCAAAAACGTGCCCCTGCCGGACGGCACGATCGTCGACCATCACCTGCCCCAGGATCCGAAGGTCTCTGCGGATCTTCTGGCTCGCTACGACTTCCACACCGAAGAGGGCGTCTTCTTCGCCCAGGGCGACATTCAATATACCGGCAGATCGTGTTTCTCGGTGCTCTGCGCGCCGGTGGAGCACGAGCCGGAACATACGGTGGGCAATCTGCGCTTCGGCTACACCCCGCCCGACAAGAAGTGGGACCTGTCGGTGTTCGTCAACAATGTCGGCCAGACCATCTACCGGGTCTACACCTTCGACGTGGCCGCCTTTACCGGCCAGATCCCCAGCGTCTACGCCAAGCCGCGCACCTGGGGCGTGACGGCGACCTATCGCTTCGGCGGCTGACGTTTTGGAAGGGGTTCCGCCTTGGCGGAACCCCTTGCGGTTTCGAGATCCTGGATATTCGTGACCGGCTCGAATGGCCGCGATACATCTAGCCCATGCCGATCCCCGATTCCGAGGACGCCACCGACCTGCTCGCGCGGGCCATCGCGGCTGTCGAGCGCGACCCGACGGACGCGGAAGCCTGGAACATGCTGGGGGGAGTACGCATCCAACGTGGAGAGCTGGCGCAAAGCCGGGATTGTTTCGCCAGGGCCGCCGAGATCGACCCCGGCTTCGTCAAGGCGCTGAACAATCTGGCCGTGACGCTGCAGCAGCTGGGCGACCTGGAGGCGGCGGCGATGCGCTACCGGCAGGTGCTCGAGCTTGCGCCGGGACATCAGGATATCCAGTTCAACTATGCAGCCCTTCTCGGCGCCCTCGGGCGGCATGCCGAGGGGCTGGCGCGGGCGGACCATCTGGTCGGCCTGGCGCCGGACATGATCAAGGCGCACCTCCTGGCCGCCGATTTCGAACGGGATCTCGGCCGCAGTCCAGAGGCGCTCGCGCGGCTTGAACGCGCCTTGGCTCTTGCGCCCGATCAGGTTGAAGCGCTGACGCGCCGCGCCCATATCCGCCGCCAGCTGGGCCAGTGGCGCCTGGCGCTGAGTGATTGCGATCACGCACTGACCTTGGCGCCCGGCGCCGCCGACGCGCTTCACCTGCGCGCCCAGGCCCTGCAGGGGCTCGATCGGCCGATCGAAGCGCTGGAGGCCTTCGCCACCGCCGAAGCTGTCAGCCCCGCGCCGGCGCGCATCATCACGTCCCGCGCCATATTGCTCGGCGAACTGGGGCGGCGGGATGAAGCCCTGGCGGCGTTGGAGCAGGCGCTTGTCCTGCAACCGGATCTGGCTGACGCATGGTATTCCAGGGCCAATCTTACCCGCTACGCGCCGGGCGACTCCGATCTGGCGGCCATGGAGATGCTGGCCGATCGCCCGGACGCCTCGCCCCACGATCGCATCCATCTCAGCTTCGCCCTGGGCAAGGCCTATCTCGATCTCGGTGACGGGGAGCGGGCCTTTGCGCGCCTGGACCAGGGCGCCCGGCTCAAGCGGGCGAGCCTCGGCTACGATCCGCAGGTGGATGCCGGACTTATCGATGAGATCGCCGCGATCTTTTCAGCTGAACGCCTTGGGCGCCTCGGCGGATCGGGCGATCCCTCGACCAGGCCGATTTTCGTAGTCGGCATGCCGCGATCGGGAACCACCTTGGTGGAGCAGATCCTGGCCTCGCATCCCCAGGTCCATGGCGCGGGCGAGGCCACCCACTTGGCCGACATGGCCGAGGCGCCTGGCTTCTTGGCCGCTGCGCCAGGATTGGCCCCTGAGGATTTCGCTGATCTGGGGCGCCGCTATCTGGACCTGGTTGGGGCGACCGCTTCGGAGGCGCAGCGCATTGTCGACAAGCTGCCTTCGAACTTCCTGCATCTTGGCCTGATCTCGCTGACCCTGCCCGGCGCGCGGGTCATCCATTGCCGGCGCGATCCGCTGGACACCTGCCTGTCCTGCTATTCGCTGCTGTTCACCCGAGGCCACGAATACGCCTACGATCTGGACGAGCTCGGCCGGTTCTACGGCCTCTATCGGCGGCTGATGGCGCACTGGCGCCAGATTTTGCCACCCGGGACGATGCTGGATTTCGACTATGAAGTCCTGATCCGTGAGCCGGAGGCGCAGATCCGCAAGCTGCTCTCGTTTTGCGGCCTGCCGTGGGACGAGGCTTGCCTGCGCTTCTACGAGACCCCGCGCCGAGTGACCTCGGCCAGCCTGGATCAGGTGCGCTCGCCCCTCTATTCCAGCAGCATCGGCCGGGCGCAGCGTTTTCGCCCGTGGCTGGGCCCGCTCGACGCGGCGTTGGCGCGGGCAGGGGTTAGCTGAACACCCGCATGGAGGCGAGATTGCCGTCGTCGGCGCCGTGGTCCGGGCGGCGGCGCTGTCCGGACGGGGAGGAGCCGTAGGTTTCCTTGAACTGGCGCGAGAAGTGGGCGCAGTCGGCGAAACCGGCCTCGTGAGCGATCTCGGTGACTGAGCGGTCGGTGTTGCCGATCAGCCAGTGGGCGTAGCGCAGGCGCAGATGGCGGTAGGCGCTCGCCGGGCTCATGCCCAGGGTGGTGTGGCACAGCCGTTCGAACTGCCGGGTCGACAGGGCCAGTTTCTCCGCCACATGAGCGATAGGCAGGGGCCTGGCCAGGTTCTGTTCCATGAGCAGCAGGGCGCGGCGCACGCGCGGATCGCTGACCTTTTCCGACATGGGCGGATGGGGCTGGGCCTCGCCGCCGCCGCGGGTACGGTCGAACAGCAGGACCTGGCTGGCCTTTTGCGCCACCGACCAACCGATATGGCGCTCGATCAGATGGCTGGCCAGATCGGCGGTGCCGGCGCCGCCGGCGCAGGTGATGCGGTCGCCGTCCGCCAGGAACAGCCGGTCGGCGACGACGTCGTGATCGGGGAATTCGTCCAGGAAATCCTGGTAGTGATACCAGCTGACGCAGGTCCGGCGGCCCTTCATCAGGCCGATGCGGCACAGGATGAAGCTGCCGGTGCACATGCCGATCAGTTTGACCCCGGCGTCCGCGACGCGCTTCAAGTAGCGCTCGGTGGCCTCGTCGATCTGCCGCCCGGCGTGCAGGACGCCGCCCACCACCACCACATAGTCCAGCTCGTGGGGATCGAGGAAATTGCTGGTCGGTGTGGTCATCACGCCGCAACTGGCGCGCAGGGGATCCGGCTTGCTGGCCATGATCGACCACTGGACGTTTAGGGGCCGGCTGCGGTCGCCTTCGTCGGCCGCGAGGCGCAGATGGTCGATGAACAGGGCGAAGGCCGAGAGGGTGAAGTTGTCGGCGAGAATGATCCCGACCCGCAGCGGCGTGCGCCCTGTGGGCTTCGGATCCTGAACGTGAGTCTGTCCGTACCTCATGCGGTTAAATGACTATTCAATCGCGCGTTTGGCAATAGCTAGTTTTAAATTCCGGACTGGAGGGGTTTGGTGGGCGAATAATGCGCGATTTTTGTCTCAATGTCGGGTGAGTGCGGTGCGTTTGAACAAGACCGACGAGCGAGTGATTTTGGGGTGCGTGGGGGTTGAACGGTCATTCAGTCCGTTCACGGAACGTTTGAACGCCTGTCTTGAAAGCCGCCCGCGCCTGTCAGCACTCGATGAAGCTGACCGCGAGACCGCCCAGCGAGGTCTCCTTGTATTTGGACTGCATGTCGGCGCCGGTCTGGCGCATGGTGGCGATGACCTTGTCCAGGGAAACCAGGTGCTCGCCGTCGCCGCGCAGGGCCAGGGAGGCGGCGGTGACCGCCTTGATCGCGCCCATGGCGTTGCGCTCGATGCAGGGGATCTGGACCAGGCCGCCGATGGGGTCGCAGGTCATGCCCAGATGGTGCTCCATGCCGGTCTCGGCGGCGTTCTCGATCTGGGCGTTGCTGGCGCCCATGGCCGCCGCGAAGCCGCCGGCCGCCATGGAGCAGGCGACCCCAACCTCGCCCTGACAGCCAACCTCGGCGCCGGAGATGGAGGCGTTCATCTTGAACAGGCCGCCGATGGCCGTGGCGGTGAGCAGAAAGGTGCGCAGTCCCGCGTGGGTCGCGTCCGGCACCGTGTCGCGATAATAGCGCAGCACCGCGGGCAGGACGCCCGCCGCGCCATTGGTAGGAGCGGTGACCACCCGGCCGCCGGCGGCGTTCTCCTCGTTCACGGCGATGGCGAACAGGCTGATCCAGTCCATCATCTCGTGCGGGGTCAGCTGGTTGCGGGTCTGGTCGCCGTCGAGCTGGACCCGCAGGGCGGCGGCGCGGCGACGCACCTTCAGGCCGCCAGGCAGTTGGCCCTCGGTGGCCATGCCGCGCTCGATACAGATCATCATGGTGTCGATGATGCGATCCAGATGCTGCTCGACCTCGGCCAGGGGGCGCAGGGCGACCTCATTGGCGAGGATCAACTGAGCGATGGTGAGGCCCGCCGCCTCGCCCATGACCAGAAGTTCGTCGCCGGAGCGGAACGGGTAGGGGACCTCAGCGGTCTCGCTGGATGCGGCGCCCACCTGATCCTCACGGACGATGAAGCCGCCGCCGACTGAGCACCAGCGCTCGATCGCCAGGACCGCGCCGTCCTGGTCCAGGGCGGTGAAGGCCAGGGTGTTGGGGTGGACGGGGGTTTCGGCCTCGCGGTCGAACACGATGTCCGTGGCCGGATCGAAAACCAGATCGCAGCCGGCGACGTTCAGGCTGTTGACCTCGGCCGCTGTGGCGATGATGCGATTGGCGAGGTCCGGATCGACCGTGTCGGGCGCCTGGCCGGCCAGACCCAGGATCACCGCACGCTCGGTGCCGTGGCCGCCACCGGTCCAGGCCAGGGAGCCGAACAGCTCGACGCGAACGCGAGCGGGGGTCAGGCCCTGAGTCCGCAGGCCTTCAGCGAACTGAAAGGCCGCCTTCATGGGGCCGACGGTGTGGGAGGAGGACGGCCCGACGCCGATCTTGAACAGTTCGAAGACGCTGATCATCCGATCGCCATCTAGACAAACTCCGCACCAGCGGCCTCCAGGAAGCGCCAGACATAGGGGCTGAATGAGCGCCAGACCTCGATATGGAAGTCCTCGGCGCTGGTGCGCCACAGGACGATCTCGGCCTTGGCCAGGACCGTGCGGGTGCACATGCCGACCGGGAAGGCCACTGGATCGAGATCTAACAGACAGCCGACGGAAAGAAGGTCCGTGGCGCGGGGGCCGCTGATCCGTAGGGCGGTCTGGCGCTGGCTGACCTCGACCAGCGAATGGGGCAGGTCGGCCATGGCGGCTTCCAGCGTTGCGGCGAGGGCATCGGCTTCGGCGACGGGGGCCAGGAGCAGCCATTCGTCCGGGCCAAGCCACAGTGCGTGACGGTCGCCGGCGCTGGCGGCGCGGCAGGCCTCTTGCGGCAGGGGCAGGCCGAAGTCGGTTTCGGCCGCGGCCAGGGCTTCCGGACGGCCGCGCAGGACGAACCGGGCGGCGGGCGGGGCGGCGCTCATGCCCAGCGAAGCGGCGACACTGAAGCCGTCCAACGGGGCGCGGCGGTCGGCGGAAATGTCAGCCATTCACCTGCGCTCCTTCTGGGTCGTAGAACACCGGCGAGACCACCTGGACCGGAATGTCGCCGCCGGGGGACGGTGAATAGAGGGTCTGGCCCATCCGCCCGCGCCCGCCGCTGACCATGGCCAGGGCGATCGAGCGGCCCAGAACTGCGCTATAATAGGACGAGGTGACGTGGCCGATCAGCTTCATCGGCGGGGCCTGGACGCGCTCGATGACGATCTGGGCGCCTTCCTCCAGCACCGTCTCCGGGTTCTGGGTGTAGAGGCCGATCAGCTGCTTGCGGTCGGGGGCAGACATGGCCGGGCGAGCCAGGGAGCGTTTGCCGACAAAGTCCGGCTTGGCCTTGCCGACAGCCCAGGTCAGGCCGACATCGTCCGGCGTGGCTGTGCCGTCGGTTTCCTGGCCGACGATGATGAAGCCTTTTTCGGCCCGCAGCACGTGCATGGTTTCGGTGCCATAGGGCGTCAGGCCGTGGGCCTGGCCGGCGGCCCATACCGCCTCCCACACCGCCCGGGCGTGGTCGGGGGCGATATTGATCTCGAAACCCAGTTCGCCCGAGAAGCTGACGCGGAACAGGCGCGTGGGCACGCCGCAGATGCGGCCTTCGGTGAGGCTCATATGCGGCAGGGCCTCGGCCGACAGGTCGATGCCTTCGACCAGGCCCTCCAGGATCTTGCGCGCATTGGGACCCTGCAGGGCGATCACCGCCCACTGTTCGGTGGTCGAGGTCAGCCAGACGTTCAGGTCTGGCCACTCGGTCTGCAGATAGTCTTCCATCATCCCCAGCACGCGCGGCGCGCCGCCGGTGGTGGTGGTGACGTGGAAACGGTCCTTGGCGATGCGCCCGACCACCCCGTCGTCGGTGACGAAGCCATCCTCGCGACACAGGACCCCATAGCGGCACTTGCCGACGCCCAGCTTGGTCCAGGCGTTGACGTACATACGGTTCATGAACTCGGCGGCGTCGGGGCCCACCACCTCGATCTTGCCGAGGGTGGAGGCGTCGAAGATCCCGCAGGCGGCCCGCACGGCCAGGCACTCGCGGCGCACGGCCGCCTCCATGTCCTCGGAGCCCTTGGGGAAGAAGCGCGCGCGCTTCCACAGCGACACGTCCTCGAACACGGCGCCCTGTTCCACCGCCCAGTCGTGGATCGGGGTGGCGCGGATCGGATCGAACAGGTCGCCCCGCGCCAGGCCCGCCAGCACGCCGAAGGTCACGGGGGTATAGGGCATGCGGAAGGTGGTCAGGCCGATCTGGGGGATGGGCTTGTGCAGGGCGTCGGCCACCACGCCCAGGGCGTTGATGTTCGAGGTCTTGCCCTGGTCGGTGGCCATGCCGGTGGTGGTGTAGCGCTTGATATGCTCGATGGACTGGAAGCCCTCGCGCACAGCCAGCTTCAGGTCCTTGGTGGTGACGTCGTTCTGCCAGTCCACAAAGGCCTTGGCGTTGACGCCCCGGTCGTGCGGCAAGGCGCCGATGACGCCTTGCGGGGCGGCCTCGATGGCCTGGACCGCAAAGCTGCGGGTGGCGGTTGCGTCGGCAGCGGCGGCGCCGGCCGCATAGCCATCCGCCAGAGCCTCGGCCAGGCCGAACAGGCCGCGACAGGCGCCGGCCGAGCGTTCCTTTTCCGCCGATTGGTCTGGAAGATAGGCCAGCAGGTCGGGGTCCCAGCGCAGCTTGCCGCGCGATTGCGAGAACAGGTGGACGCTGGGGGTGAAGCCACCGGACATGAGCACGGCGTCGCAGGCGACGGTCTCGGCGCGCCCGACCTGGCCGGCGGCGACGATGGGGGCCAGGCGCGCGGCGCGCACCCGCAGCGAGCCTTCGGTTCCGGTGATGGCGCAGCCGGCGCGGATGGGCAGGCCGGCCTGACGCGCTGCCTCGACCAGCGGGCCACTGGGATTGGGCCGCAGATCCGCGATGGCGGCGATCTGGACGCCGGCCTTGTGCAGGTCCAGCGCCGCGCGATAGGCGCCGTCATGGCCGGTGGCGATCACCACCCGCTTGCCCGGCAGCACGCCATAGCGGTTCAGATAGGTGCGGGCGGCGTCGGCCAAGAGCACGCCGGGCCGGTCGTTGTCGGGAAACACCAGTGGGCGTTCGATGGAGCCGGCGGCGATCACCACCTGTTTGGCGCGGACCTGCCACAGGCGCTCGCGCGGCTGGCCTGGCTGGGGCTGGGCCAGGTGGTCGGTCAAGCGCTCGGCCACGCCGATCATGTTGTGGGCGAAATAGCCGAAGGCGGTGGCGCGCGGGAGCAGGGTGACCCGCGGATTGGCGGCCAAGGTTGCGAGGGTGGTCGCGAGCCACGTCAGCGCCGGTTGGCCGTCGATCACCGCGTCTGTGGCGGCCAGCAGCGAGCCGCCGAACTCGGCCTGTTCGTCGACCAGGATCACCCGGCCGCCGCTTTCCGCCGCCGCGAGGGCCGCGGCCAGACCCGCGGGGCCGGCGCCGACCACCAGCACTTCGCAGTGGGCGTAGCGGTTCAGATAGCGGTCGGGGTCGGCTTCGGTGGGCGCGCGGCCCAGGCCGGCGGCGGCGCGGATGGTGGGCTCATAGAGCTTGTCCCAGGCTTTGCGCGGCCACATGAAGGTCTTGTAGTAGAAGCCCGCCGACAGGAACGGCGACATCAGGTCGTTGACCGCGCCCACGTCGAAATTCAGGCTGGGCCAGCGGTTCTGGCTGTCCGAGGCCAGGCCGTCATAGAGCTCGACCTGGGTCGCGCGCAGGTTCGGCGCATAGCGGGCGGCGTCGCGGTGCACGGCCACAAGGGCGTTGGGTTCGTCCGAACCGGCGGCGATCACGCCGCGCGGCCGGTGATACTTGAACGAGCGGCCCATCAGATGGACGCCATTGGCCAGCAGGGCCGAGGCCAGGGTGTCGCCCTCGAAACCCTGATAGGTCTGGCCGTCGAAGCTGAAGCTCAACGGCCGGCCGCGGTCGATGCGGCCGCCGGCGGGGGTGCGGAAAGGGGCGGTCATGCGCCGGCGCCCTTCAGGTCGGGACGCGCTTCGCCGGTCTTGTAGGTGGCGGCGAACTGGTCGGTGGTGGTGTCGCGCAGGGCGTTGAAGAAGCGGGCGCAGCCGTGGATGTGCCGCCAGCGCTCGGCGTGCAGGCCCTTGGGATTGGCGCGCAGGTAGAGGTACTCGGTCCAGTCCTCGGCGTTGAGCTCGCTGGGCTTTTCCGGGCGGGCGATATGGGCCTCGCCGCCGTGGCTGAATTCCAGCTCGGGCCGGGGGCCGCAATAGGGGCAGGTTATCAACAACATGAGCGGTCTCAGTGCGCTACGGCCGCGGCGGCGGCTTCGTCGATCAGGAAGCCGTCGCGGAACCGCTCCAGGGTGAAGGGGGCGTTGATCGGGTGGGGCTCGTCCTTGGCGATGGTCCAGGCCAGGGTGTGGGCGGCGCCGGGCGTGGCCTTGAACCCGCCAGTGCCCCAGCCGCAATTGACATAGAGGCCAGGGACGGGGGTCTTGCCGACGATGGGTGAGCGGTCGGGGGTCACATCGACGATGCCCCCCCAGTTGCGCAGCATCTTCATGCGGCGGAAGGCCGGGAACAGTTCGCAGATGGCCTCCAGGGTGTGCTGCGGAATGTGTAGTCCGCCGCGCTGGGTATAGGAGGTATAGACGTCGGTGCCGGCGCCGATGACCAGCTCGCCCTTGTCCGACTGGCTGATATAGGCGTGGATGGTGTTGCTCATGACCACGCAGGGGAAGATCGGCTTGATCGGCTCCGACACCAGGGCCTGCAGCGGATAGCTCTCCAGGGGCAGGCGCACCCCCGCCATGCCCAGGACCACGCTGGTGTGGCCGGCGGCGGAGACGCCGATCTTGGGGGTCTTGATCAGGCCGCGGGTGGTCTCCACCGCCTCCACCGCGCCGGCGGCGTTGCGGCGGATGCCGGTGACTTCGCAGTTCTCGAGGATATCGACGCCCAGGCTGTCGGCGGCGCGGGCATAGCCCCAGGCCACGGCGTCGTGGCGGGCGGTGCCGCCGCGTCGCTGCAGGGCCGCTCCCAGGATCGGATAGCGCATGTTGTCGCTGATGTTCAGCGGCGGGCAGAAGGCCTTGGCCTCTTCCGGCGTTAGCCATTCGTTGTCGACGCCATTGGCGCGGTTGGCGTGGACGTGGCGCTTGAACACCTGCACGTCGTGCACGGTGTGAGCCAGCATCATCACCCCGCGCTGGGAGAACATGACGTTGTAGTTCAGCTCCTGAGACAGGCCTTCCCACAGCTTGACGGCATGGTCGTAGAGGCCGGCGCTTTCGTCGAACAGGTAGTTGGAGCGGATGATGGTGGTGTTGCGGCCGGTGTTACCGCCGCCCAGCCAGCCCTTTTCCAGCACGGCGATATTCTTCAGGCCGTGCTGCTTGGCCAGGTAATAGGCTGCGCCCAGGCCGTGGCCGCCGCCGCCGATAATCACGGCGTCATAGGCCGCCTTGGGCTCGGGCGAGCGCCATTGCGGCTTCCAGCCGGACTGACCGGAAAGCCCCTGCTTGAAGAGCTCGAAGGCTGAAAATTTCTGCATGGAGGCCGCCCGATGATCGGTGCATGCAGGGTGGGCCTAGGCGGCCGGGGAAGCCATCATGAAGGCGGCAGTCAACTTGTATCGAGCCGACATCGGTGTCGCATACGTCCATTGCCGATGCAGCCGATCGCGCGCAGGCTTGCGGTGTCGTTTATTCTCCATTCGGTGTCGCCTATATGAAAGTCCAGCCGCGCCGGCGGGAGTAGTCTGTGCGCCGTCCCCAGTTTCAGCCATAGGCGCTCGACCATGACCGCGGCGACCCCAGCCTCCCTCTCCGACCTGATCGCCCGGCGCAAACCCGGCCACAGCCTGGAGGCTGATTTCTATACCCGGCAGGATATTTTCGACGCCGACATGGAGAACATCTTCGGCCGCCATTGGATCTATGTGGGCGTCGAACCGGACGTGCCCGAAGAGGGCGATGTGGCGGTGGTGGATATCGGCCGCTGGTCGGTGCTGATCGTGCGCGACGACGACATGCAGATCCGCGCCTTTCACAATGTCTGCCGCCACCGCGGCGCGCGGCTGGTGACGACGCCCAAGGCCGTGGTGGGCAATCTGGTGTGCGGCTATCACGCCTGGACCTATTCCCTGGACGGCAAGCTGATCTTCGCCGACCACATGGGCGAGGATTTCGACAAGAGCTGCCGGGGCCTGAAGCCGGTGCATCTGCGCTCGGTGGCCGGCCTGCTGTTCATCTGCCTGGCCGACGAACCGCCCAAGGATATCGAGGCCATGGCCGAGATCATGACCCCCTATCTGGCGGCCCATGACCTGCCCAACGCCAAGATCGTCAAGTCCATCGACCTGATCGAACATGGCAATTGGAAGATGACCATGGAGAACAACCGTGAGTGCTATCACTGCGGGGCCAACCATCCGGAACTGACCATCCCGCTGTTCGCCTATGGCTTCGGCTTTTCGCCCAAGACCCTGGACGACGCCGAGCTGGAACAGGCCAAGCGCTATGAGGACCTGGTCAAGGATTCCCATTGCCGTTGGGAGGCTGCGGGCACGCCGTCGCGGGAGGTCGAGCATCTGGCCGACTGGGCCACGGGGTTCCGCACCGAGCGCTTGCCCATCGACCAGTCCGGCGAAAGCCAGACCATGGACACCAAGGTCGCTTCCAAGAAGCTCTTGGGCCAGATCAACGATCCGGCCATGGGCGGCCTGTCCTTCTGGACCCAGCCCAATTCCTGGCATCACTTCATGAGCGACCATATCGTCACCTTCTCGGTGATCCCGCTGGGGCCGGAAGAGACCCTGCTGCGCACCCGCTGGCTGGTGCACAAGGACGCGGTGGAGGGCGTGGACTACGACCTGGACAATGTCACCGGCGTCTGGGAGGCCACCAACAAGCAGGATGGCAATCTGGTGGCCATGGCCCAGTCCGGCCTGCGCAGCCCGGCCTATGAGCCCGGTCCCTATTCGCCCTATACCGAGGGCTTGGTGGAGAAATTCTGCCAGTGGTACCTGACCCGCATGTCCGCCAATCTGCCGGTGGCTGCGTGATCGAACAACTGATCGCCACCCCGCCGCCGTTCTGGGACCCCGAGGTCGACGACACCCTGGTCTGCCGGGCCGTGCGCCGGGAGACCCATGATGTCATGACCTTTGTGTTCGAGGCGCCAGAGCCGCGCCGGTTCGCCTATCGGCCCGGCCAGTTCATGACCTTCGAGTTCGAGGTCGGCGGGCAGGCGATCAATCGCTGCTACACCATCGCCGCCTCGCCCATGCGGCCGCACCGGATCTCGATCACGGTCAAGCGAACGCCGGGCGGCGCGGTCTCCGGCTGGCTGCACGACACCCTGAAGCCGGGCGTCCGCGTCAAGGCGCTGGGGCCCATGGGCGACTTCACCAGCGCGGCGCATCCGGCGGCCAAATACCTGTTCCTGTCGGCGGGCAGCGGCATAACCCCGCTGATGTCCATGACCCGGGCCCATCACGACCTGGCCAGCGACGCCGACATCGCCTTTGTGCACAGCGCCCGCTCGCCGGCCGACCTGATCTTTCGCGACGAACTGGCCCTGATGGCCCGCGAGCGGCCGGCGCTGACGGTGACGACGATCTGCGAGACCGATGCGCCGGACCAATCCTGGAACGGCTATCGTGGCCGCATCGACTTGGCGCGGCTGGAGCTGATCGTTCCGGACTTCCGCGAACGGGAGGTGTTTGTATGCGGCCCCGGTCCCTACATGGGCGGCGTGCGGGCGATGTTGGCCGAGGCCGAGTTCGATATGGCCCGGCATCACCAGGAAAGTTTCGATTTCGCCGAGTTGGTGGCCGAGGACCCGGACGCCCTGGTCATCGACGCGCCGGCCGATATTGCCGCCAAGATCTTCAAGGTCGAGTTCACCGCCTCGCGCCGGGCCATCGACTGCCCGGAAGACCGGTTCGTGCTGGAGGCGGCCAAGGCCGCGGGCATGCGCCTGCCGTCCTCCTGCACCCAGGGCATGTGCGGCACCTGCAAGAGCAAGCTGGTCTCCGGCACGGTGCACATGACCCCCGCCGGCGGCATCCGCCAGCGCGAGATCGACCAGGGCATGATCCTGATCTGCTGCTCCAAGCCGACCAGCGACCTGGTGATCGAAAGATAAGGGGCCATGACCCCCTCCGCCCTTCGCCGGTTCGGGTTCCTGACCCTGCCCAACTATTCGATGATCGCCTGCGCCAACGCCATCGAGCCCCTGCGCATGGCCAATCGCCTGAACGGCCGGCCGGACTATGACTGGACCATGCTGACCCTGGACGGGGCGCCCGCCGCGGCCAGCAACGGCCTGTCATTGGGGCCGACGGTGGCCCTGGAAGCGAGCGGGCCGCTGGACGCCATCCTGGTCTGCGGCGGCGTCGATGTGAGGCAGTCGGTGGGCCGCCCGGTCAAGACCGCCCTGCGCCGGTTGGCCCGCCAGGGCATGGCGCTGGGCGCCCTGTGCACGGGGACCTTCGCCCTGGCCGAGGCCGATCTCCTCAAAGGCTATCGCTGCGCCATCCACTGGGAGAACCTGTCGGCGATCCGCGAGGAGTTTCCCCAGGTCGAATTCGTGGGTGATCTCTACGCCATCGACCGCGACCGCCTAACCTGCACCGGCGGCATCGCGCCCCTGGACATGATGCTGCACCTGATCGCCGGCCGGTTCGGCCGCGCCCTGGCCGACCGCATCTCCATGCAGTTCATTCTCGACCGCACCCGGGCCGGCGAGGAGCGCCAGCCCAGCCTGGCGCAGAACCAGGCCGTGGTCGGTCATCCGGCCCTGGAGCGCGCCGTTCGCTTGATGGAGGAGCGGATCGAGGATCCGCCGTCGGCCGCCGCCATCGCGGGCCACGCCGGGGTCTCGCCCCGCCAGTTGGAGCGCCTGTTCCAGCAGCGGCTGGGCCAGACCCCCAGCGCCTTCGCCCTGTCCCTGCGCCTGGACCGCGCCCGCGCCCTGCTGCGCCAGACCGCCATGCCGATCACCGACATCGCCCTGGCCTGCGGCTTCAGTTCAGCGACGCATTTTTCGACGGCCTACCGGCGTCGGTTCGAGCGGGCGCCGCGGGCGGAGCGGGCGGAGGGGTGGGGGATTAGCTAGGAGCGCTCAACCAGTCGTCATTTCCGTCTTTTGGCGAACGACCTGTGCCCCTAGGCTGAGCTAGGCAGTCAGGGTGAGCTAGGTAATATGCGGTCTCTCTTCAAAGTCTTTCGCCGCCGCCCCGTTGAGGTCTTGTCCGAAGGATGGACATGCGCCGTTTGCGGTGGGATCCACCATGATCTTCCAGCAGTTGCGACGCAGGGGCCTGCTGTTTGGTCTGACGCTTCGGAGGATGACAAGAATGTCGATTTTGAACTCACATCCGACACCTGCATATGGAAAGACCAACACTATTTTATCCGGTGTAGCCTGGAGGTCCCGTTGCATGGTCGAAAAGACGTTCTGTCCTTTGGCGTCTGGTCTTCTTTGAGCCGCGAGAGTTTTCAGCTCTATATGGGCAAGTTTGGATCAAAAAATCGAACCAAGCTTCCGCCGATGTTCGGGTGGTTTTCGAACAGCTTACCTGGCTATCCCGAGACCTTGAATTTGCAATGTCATGTGCACCCCCAAGCCCGAGGGCTTCGACCTCTGATCGTACTAGAGCCTTCCGATCACCCGTTCGCGATCCAAAAGCGCGATGGGATCTCGTTCGCCGAAGCCGTGGCTTATGTTCACGAGCATCTTGCCATCTAATTGTGGGCGACTTTGCGATGCAGGTTGCGCTCGCCTGAGGCGAGCGCATATTTCAACCAGTCGAAACGACCAATTGAAATCGAGCTATGCGCGAAATCCAATCCTCTGACGCTAAGACGCATCTGCCCCAGCTTCTCGACGAGGTCGAGCGCGGGGCGAGCATCGTCATCACCCGCCACGGTCACGCCATCGCCCGCCTCGTGCCGGAAGCCGATCGGCGGCGACAGGAGATCGACCGCGCCATTGACGGCATCAAGGCCCTTCAGCGCCGCACCGGCAAGATTACCGCCGAGGAGCTCCTGTCTGCGCGTCACGAAGGCCACAAATACTGATGGCCTTTGTTGTGGACGCGTCGATCGCCGGCTGCTGGGCGTTCGAGGACGAGGATCATCCAATGGCCGCCGCCGCTCTTGAGCGGCTTCGAACCGAGGACGCTATCGCCCCCAGCCTGTGGTGGTTTGAGGTGCGCAACCTGCTTCTGGTCAATGAGCGTCGTGGCCGGATCAGCGAAGCCGACATGGCCGCGTTTCTGCGCCGGCTAAGTCGGTTGCCGATCACCTTGGGTCCGCGGCCAGACGAGACCCAATTGCTCACTCTGGCCCGCCGCCATCGTTTGACCGTCTATGACGCGGCCTATCTGGAACTGGCTCAACGCGAAGACATCGTCCTGGCCACGCTCGACGGCGCCCTGCAGCGGGCCGCACAGGCGGAAGGCGTGGCGTTGGTGGAAGCCGGATAGCGGTCACGGCACGCCGCCCGACTTGCATTCACCCCCGATAGATCGGGAACGCAGCGCACAGCGCCTTGACCTCGCCTCGGACCTGGGCCGAAACCTCCTCCAACCCCTCGCCGGCGCGAGCCGCCTCAAGCACCCGGTCGATCAATTCAGCGACCTTGGCGAATTCGGCTTCGCCGAAGCCGCGGGTGGTGCAGGCGGGGGTGCCCAGGCGCACGCCCGAGGTCACCGCCGGCTTGGCCGGGTCGAAGGGGATGCCGTTCTTGTTGCAGGTGATGCCGGCGTCATCCAGCGCCCGCTCGGCGACTTTGCCGGTCAGCCCCTTGGGGCGCAGGTCGACCAGGACCACGTGGGTGTCGGTGCCGCCGGAGACGATGGCCGCGCCGCGGTCGGCCAGGCCCTTGGCCAGGACCTTGGCGTTGGCGGCGACCTGGCGGGCATAGAGCCTGAAGCTGGGGTCCAAGGCCTCGCCGAAGGCCACGGCCTTGGCGGCGATCACGTGCTCCAGGGGCCCGCCCTGGATGCCGGGGAAGATGGCGGAATTGATCTTCTTGGCGATATCCTCGTCATTGGTGAGGATCAGGCCGCCGCGCGGGCCGCGCAGGGTCTTGTGGGTGGTCGAGGTGGTGACGTGGGCGTGGGCGATGGGGCTGGGGTGCACGCCGCCGGCCACGAGGCCCGCGATATGGGCCATGTCGACCATCAGATAAGCCCCCACGGCGTTGGCGATGGCGCGGAAGCGGGCGAAGTCGATGACGCGCGGATAGGCCGAGCCGCCGGCGATGATCAGTTTAGGCCTGTACTCGTGGGCCAGGGCCTCCACTGCGTCATAGTCGATCAGGTGGGTGTCGGGGGTGACGCCGTAAGCGACCGGCTTGAACCAGCGGCCGGACACGGTGGGCGGGGCGCCGTGGGTCAGGTGGCCGCCGTGGGCCAGGCCCATGCCCAGGATCACATCACCGGGCTGCAGCAGGGCGAACAGCACCGCCATATTGGCCTGGGCGCCGGAATGGGCCTGGACGTTGGCGAAGCCGGCGCCGAACAGCTGCTTGGCCCGGTCGATAGCCAGTTGCTCGGTGATGTCCACATATTCGCAGCCGCCGTAATAGCGCTTACCCGGATAGCCCTCGGCGTATTTGTTGGTCAGGACCGAGCCCTGGGCCTGCAGCACCGCCGGCGAGACGATGTTCTCCGAGGCGATCAGCTCCAGCTTCTCCTGCTGACGTGTCAGCTCGGCGTCGATGGCGGCCTTCACCGCCGGATCGTCGCGGCCCAGGTCGCGGGCGAAGAAGGACGCAAGGGCGGTTTCGCGCTCGAGGATCGCCTGGGTCATGGGTCGGGCTCCGGGGGGAAGGGGAATTAGCGGGGGAGTGTGCCGCAGTTTCGTGCGGGCGGCGCGCATGCACGCGGCTTGGCGGTTGAATGGTCGCGACAGGGAGGAGATGTATCAATTCCTCCCCCAGTGGGGGAGGAATCATATCGCCGGCGCTAACCCCGCCCAGCGCCCGACAGCGCGCGCAAAATCTCGGTTTCGCCGCAGATGCCGCGCAGTTGGCCGTTCTCGACCAGCAACACCGGATGGCTGTTGGCCTGGCAGATGCGGATGATGGCGCTGAGCGGCAGGCCGGCCTCGGCCAGGACCATGCTGTCGGGGCGGATCGGGCCGGAATGGTCGGAATAGTGGACCAGGGCGTGGTCCTCGCCGTCGATACGGGCGCTGGTCGGGCGCATGTCGGCGTCCAGCTCCAGCTGATAGTGTCGGCGGCTGTCCATCCACACCGCGCCGCCTTCGCCGGCCAACTCGCCCACCGCCCGCATCACGGTGGTCCCGGTCAGCACGGACAGCGGGTTCATGTGGCGCACGAACTGGCCGACATAGTCGTTGGCCGGGCGCAGCACGATGTCCTCGGCCGTGCCGGTCTGGACGATGCGGCCGCCCTCCATGATCGAGATCTGGTCGCCCAGCTTCAGGGCCTCGTCCAGGTCGTGACTGACGAAGATGATGGTCTTGTGCACCGTGTCCTGCAGGCTGATCAGCTCGTCCTGCAGGCGGCTGCGGATCAGGGGGTCGAGGGCGGAGAACGGCTCGTCCATGAGCAGGATGTCGGCGTCGGTGGCGAAGGCGCGGGCCAGGCCGACGCGCTGCTGCATGCCGCCGCTGAGTTCCTGGGTCTTGCGGTCGGCCCATTCGGACAGGCCGACCAGCTCCAGTTTTTCATCGACGATGCGCCGGCGCTCGGCCTTGTCCATGCCCTGGAACTCCAGGCCCAGGCCCACGTTGTCGCGCACGGTGCGCCAGGGCAGCAGGGCGAACTGCTGGAAAACCATAGCGATGGATTTGCGGCGCACTTCGCGCAGGGTCGGCGGATCGCAGGCGGCCACATCAACCACTCCGTCGCCATGCCGCACCAGGATCTGGCCGCGGGTGACGGTGTTGAGGCCATTGGCGGCGCGCAGCAGCGTGGACTTGCCCGAGCCCGACAGCCCCATCAGCACCGAGATCTCGCCGGCCTTGACCGTCAGGTTGGCGCCCGCCACGCCCAGAACCACGCCGGTGTCGGCGGCGATCTGGCTGCGGGTCGAGCCGGCGGCCAGAAGGTCCAACGCCTTGGCCAGGGCCGGATCACGGCGTCCCCGGCCGGCCTTGCCGAACAGGATATCGACATCCTTGAATTCAACGGCCGCGTTCATGGGGCAGGGGCAGCCTTTCAAAGCTTGTCTCCCGCCGTAACACGGGAGGCGGCGTAGCGGTGATGAATTGGTCAGACGCCCTTCATCACCAGGTTTTCAGGGTCGAACGGCGAGTCCGGGATGACGGTCGCGCAGTAACGGTCGCCGAGAATGCTGATCTCCAGTTCGGTCCCGACCACGGCCAGGTCCGGGCGGACCATGGCCAGGGCCAGGGACTTCTTCACCCGCCAGCCATAGCCGCCGGAGGTGACCCGGCCCACCAGATCCTCGCCCACATAGATCGGTTCGGAGCCGCGGGCGTCGGCGTCGGTGACGCCACGCACTTCCAGGGTCACCGCCTTGTTGGCGAAGCCGCGTTCGCGCCAGGCCAGCAGGGCGTCGCGGCCGACAAAGGTCTGCTTCTTCAGCGCCACAAAGCGGCCCAGGCCGGATTCCAGGGCGGCGTATTCGATCGACAGCTCGCGCGGGATCAGCTTGTAGGTCTTTTCCAGGCGCATGGAGTCCATGGCGCGGATGCCGAAGGGCTTGATGTCGAACTCGGCGCCGGCCTCGAACAGCTTGTCGAAGATGTAGTTCTGCATCTCGATCGGGTGGTGGAACTCCCAGCCCAGCTCGCCGACGAAATTGACCCGCAGGGCCTTGGTGTGGGCGCCGCCGATGTCGATGCTCTTGCCGGTGAGCCAGGGGAAGGCCTCGTTGGAGAGGTTCGCGTCGGTGAGCTTGGCCAGGACGTCGCGTGAACGCGGGCCGGCCAGGACCAGCACGCCGTACTGGGTGGTGACCTTTTCCAGGCGCACCGAGCCGTCGGTGGGCAGGGCCTTGGTCAGATAGTCGTAGTCGTGGCGCTCCAGGGCGCCGGCCGAGACCAGGTAGAAGCGCTGGGGCGCCTCGCGGAACACGGTGAACTCCGCGCGCACGCCGCCCTTGGCCGTGAGTAGATAGGTCAGGCTGAGCTTGCCCACGTCCTTGGGGATGCGGTTGGTGAGCAGGGTGTCGAGCCAGGCCTCGGCGCCGGGGCCTGAAACCTCGAACTTGGCGAAGGCGCTCATATCCATCAGGCCGACTTTTTCGGTCACGTGGCGGCACTCAGCGCCCACATGTTCGAAATAGTTGGAGCGGCGGAAGCTCCACTTCTCGCGGATCGGGTCGCCGGCCTTGGCGGGTTCGGGATGGTTCTCGTTCAGCAGCACGTCGGGCTTGTGGAGATCGGCCTCGGTCAGGGCGTAGCCGGCGGGGGCGAACCAGTTGGGACGCTCCCAGCCGAACACCGAGCCGAACACCGCGCCCATGGCCCTCATGCGGTCATAGCAGGGGGTGCGGCGCAGGGGGCGGGCGCCGGTGCGCTCCTCGTCCGGATAGTGGACGGTGAAGACCTTGGCGTAGGCCTCCTCGTTCTTTTCCTTCAGATAGCCGCGGCTGGCGTAGGCGCCGAAGCGGCGTGGGTCGACGCCCATCATGTCGATGGTGGGTTCGCCATCGACGATCCAGTGGGCCAGCTGCCAGCCGGCGCCGCCAGCGGCGGTGACGCCGAAGCTGTGGCCCTCGTTGAGCCAGAAATTCTTCAGGCCCCAGGCCGGGCCGACGATGGGGCTGCCATCCGGGGTATAGGCGATAGCGCCGTTATAGACGCGCTTGACGCCCACCTCGCCGAAGGCCGGCACCCGGGCGATGGCCGCCTCGATGTGCGGGGCCAGGCGGTCCAGGTCTTCCTGGAACAGTTCGTATTCGGATTGCGGATCGGGGCCGTCCACATAGCATACCGGGGCGCCGACCTCGTAGGGGCCGAGCAGCAGGCCGCCAGCTTCCTCGCGCATGTAGTAGGAGGCGTCGGACTCGCGCAGCACGCCCATTTCCGGAAGGCCGGCGGCCTTGCGGGCCTGGATCGCGGGGTGGGCCTCTGTGACGATATACTGGTGCTCCACAGGGATCACCGGCACATCCAGGCCGACCATGGCCCCGGTGCGGCGGGCGAAATTGCCGGTGGCCGAGACCACGTGCTCGCAGGTGATGTCGCCCTGGTCGGTGGAGACCAGCCATTCGCCATTGGGCTGCTGGGTGATGGCGGTGACGGTGGTCTGGCGATGGATGGTGGCGCCGCGGGCGCGGGCGCCGCGGGCCAGGGCCTGGGTCAGGTCGGCGGGCTGGATATAGCCGTCGTCGGGATGCTGGATGGCCCCGATCAGGTCGTCGACCTCGCACAGCGGCCAGATCTCCTTGACCTGGGCGGGCGTCAGGAAGCGGACATCGACGCCGATCGTCTTGGCCACACCGGCATAGTATTTGTACTCGTCCATCCGGTCCTGGGTGCGGGCCAGGCGGATATTGCTGACGCGGCTGAAGCCGACGTTCAGTTCGGTCTCGGCCTCCAGGGTCGGATAGAAGCCGACCGAGTATTTGTGCATCTGGCCGACGGAATAGCTCATATTGAACAGGGGCAGCAGGCCCGCCGCATGCCAGGTCGAGCCGCTGGTCAGCTCCTTGCGTTCGATCAGCACCGCGTCGGTCCAGCCCAGCTTGGCCAGATGGTAAAGGGTGCTGACGCCGACGACCCCGCCGCCGATGACCACCACGCGCGCGTGTGACTTCATGAACCAATCCCAGCGGAAACAAGCGCCGCAGGAAATTCACGGCGTATCACGATAGGGCCGAGGGGTAGGCTGTCGAGAGAATGTTTGCGCCGCTGTATCGGAACGATTGCGACGCGATCCTGTCGCGGATGTTCAAGCACGGGGCCTCGCAAAACGATCTCCCGATCAGCCGACACGCGGAAACCGCGCCATGGCTTCCAGATCGTCCAGCTTGATATGGTTGCGCATATAGCTCTGGCTGGCCTCGACGACCGGCTGATGATCCCAGTGGGTTTGCTTGCCCAGCTTCAGGGCGGCGTCCACCAGCCGACGGCGCGCCTGGCTGGCGAGAACCTCCTGATTCACCCGCTCCAGCGACCAGCGCTGGGCGACTTCGGCGCGGAAGGCGGCCACGGCGCCGGCATGGGCGGGATCGGCGGCCAGATTGGTCCGCTCGTCCGGGTCGGCGGAGAGATCATAGAGCTGGTCTGGATCGACCGGGCAGTGGATGAACTTGAGCGCCCCCCGCCGCAGCATCACGATGGGGGAAATGGCGCCTTCGCCCAGATACTCGCCGATCACCTGGTCATGGCCGCCCTGGCCGGTCAGGTGGGGCAGGAGGCTTTGCCCGTGCACGGGGGCGGCATAGGCGACCGCCGCGCCATCGCCGGCGATCTCGACCAGGGTGGGCAGGATGTCGAGCAGAGAGACCGAGGCGGCGACGCGGCTGGGCGCGAACCGTCCAGGGGCCGCGATCATCAGCGGAATGCGGCAGGCGGGTTCGAAGAAGTTCATCTTGTACCAGAGGCCACGCTCGCCCAGCATGTCGCCGTGGTCGCCCAGCAGCATGACCACCGTGTCCTCGGCCATGCGGCACTCGTCCAGGGCCGCCAGCATCGAACCGATCTGGTCGTCCACATAGGCGCAGGCCCCGTAATAGGCGCGGCGCGCGGCGCGGACCTGGGCTTCGGTCACAGACTGCTGCTCCAGGCCGATGACGGTGCGCAGGCGGCGCGAGTGGGGGTCCAGCACAACCTCGTCCGCGGACACGCGCGGCAGGTCGATCTCCTCGTCCGACTGGCGGCTCCACCAGGGTTCGGGGATGGTGTAGGGGTCGTGGGGGTGGGTCATGGACACCACCATGCAGAACGGGCGCTCGTCGCAGTCCCGGGCCATGTCGAACAACTTGCGACGGGCTGCGAACACCACCTCTTCGTCGAAATCGATCTGGTTGGAGCGCACGCAGGGACCCGCCTGAGAGACGCTGTCCATGGTGTGGTAGAATTCCAGCCGCTCGCCGGGCCGCGTCCAGTCGGCGGTCCAGCCGAAATCGGCCGGATAGATGTCGGTGGTCAGGCGCTCTTCGAAGCCGTGCAGCTGGTCCGGACCGCAGAAATGCATCTTGCCACTGAGCATGGTGCGATAGCCGGCGTGGCGCAGATAGTGGGCGAAGGTGGGCGTATCGGCGGGGAAGTCGGCGGCGTTGTCATAGGCGCCGATGGCCGAAGGCAACTGACCGGACATGAAACTGAACCGCGAGGGCGCGCACAAAGGGCTGTTGCAATAGGCGCTGTCGAACACCACCGCCCGTTCGGCCAGCCGGTCGATGTGCGGGGTGCGCGCGACCTTACCGCCATAGGTCGCCAGCACGCCGGGGGTCAGCTGGTCGACCATGAGGATCAGGATATTGGGCTGGCGTACGGCCATGGGGGAGGCCCTCTAGACAGAACTGAGAAGTGAGGCCGCAGCTCAGTGCGCGGCGCGGTCCGCGCGAGGCCGGGTCATGCGGTCGAGGATAATGGCCAGGAGCACGATGGCGAAACCGGCTTCGAAGCCCATGCCCACCTGGACCGTGTTCAGCGCCCGCACCACCGGCACGCCCAGGCCGCCGGCGCCGACCAGGGCGGCGATCACCACCATGGAAAGGCTGAGCATGATGCACTGGGTGATGCCGGCGACGATGGTCGGGGCGGCGCTGGGCAATTCGATGGTGAACAGCAGCTGGGTGTTGGTGGCGCCAAAGGCCTGGCCGGCCTCGATCAGCGGCCTGGGTGTCGAGGATACGCCCAGATGGGTCAGGCGCACCGGGGCGGGCAGGGCGAAGATCACGGTCGAGATCAGGCCCGGCACCACGCCCAGGCCAAACAGCACCAGGGTCGGGATCAGATAGACGAAGGTGGGCAGGGTCTGCATCAGGTCCAACACCGGGTGCATGGCGTTGTAGAGCCATGGCCTGTGCGCCGCCGCGACGCCCAGGGGCACGCCGATCAGGGTCGAGATCAGGGCCGAGAACAGCACGAGCGAGAGGGTCTCCAGCATGGCGTCCCAATAGCCCTGGTTCATGATCAGCAGCAGGGCGCACGCGACGAAGATCGACAGCGGGATGGAGCGCTGCAGGCCATAGGCCAGCGCCGCGATGGCCAAGATCAGGATCAGGGGCGGGACGTGCTTCATCAGATTGGTCAGGCCGTCCACCGCGCCGTGGACACCGATGGAGATGGCGTCGAAAAAGCCCATGCCATTGGCCTTCACCAGATCCACCAGATCGCTCATCCAAGGGCCGATGGGGATCTTGTGCCCGGTCACAAAGGCGTCGACGCCTGTGGCGGCCGTGGGGGCGAAGGCGTGCATGGCCTCCAGACCCGGGCGACCGTCATAGGTGGTGACGCCGGCCAGCCAGGGCTTGAGCACTTCGGGATGGGCGGTCAGCCAGGCCCGGGCCGCGTCCTGCGGCGCCAGGTGCTTGTCCAGGATCGCCCCCATCATGGTGTCTTCGCCGGCCAGGGAGAATTGCAGGTTGCGCAACAGGCGGCCGACATTGGGGCAATCGCGCGAATAGCCGGCGCGGGTGTTGGTGTAGATCTTGGCCCCGCCATAGTTGGGGCCGAAGGTGGAGTCGCCGCCGGTCAGATAGCGCAGGTCGAAGCGCGTGTTCATGGGGTGCGGCTCCCAGGCCAGGAACACGACCGGCGACTTGTCGCGATAGGCGCGCTCCACCTGGGCCAGCATGCCCTGCTCGCTGGACTCGATCAGCTTGAAGCCGCCGAGACCCGCGCCGTTGGACTTGATCAGGTCCAGCACATGGTGGTTGCCGTCATTGCCCGGCTCCAGGCCATAGATAGAATTCTTCAGCTGGCCGGCGAAGCGGGGGATGTCGGAGAAGTCGTGCAGGCCGGCGGCGTAGGTATAGGCGGGGACGGCCAGGGTGTATTTGGCGCCCTCCAGGTTCGGCCGGATCACCTCGACCGAACCGTCCTTGACGAAGGATTCCTGGTCGTGGATCTGCGAGGGCATCCAGTTGCCCATGAACACATCCACGTCCTTGTTCTTCATGGCCGCAAAGGTCACCGGCACCGACAGCACGGTGATCTTGGGCTGATAGCCAAGGTCCTGCAGGATGAGGCTGGTCAGGGCGGTGGTGGCGGTCACGTCGGTCCAGCCGATGTCCGACAGGCGCACCACCTGGCACTGGGGATGGACCGAATCCGCGGCGGCGGCCAGGTTCGCGCTGGCCAGCAGGGCGGCAAGGGCCAGGATGGGGGCCAGGATCAATCGATGCACGAACGCCGGTCGCTTCATGAAGCGCTTCTCCCATCCTGCTAAACGAGGATTCAACGCGCTAAACTGACGCGGCCACGCCCTTGGGGCAAGAACCGATTTCGCCGCTCGAAAAATGAGCGCGGAGTGACCGGTTTGCTTTACCCGGAAGCACTTATGGGCGTGATCAGGCGGATTGAATGATCGTTCAAGAGGCGCCAACAGGCAGTTTGGCAGCGGCTTCCACGGCCGGCTTGAACCGTTCCCACGTTCGCCCCACGCCCGTCTCGACCAGATTGATCAACCACCAGAGGCCTATGCCGACCGCGAAGCAGAACAGGGTCACGGGCAGGGTGAGGGCGAGCGGTATGCCGCCCCCGAGCAGCGAGCGCAACGGGTGGAGCACCAGGCTGTGCGTGAGATAGATGTAGAGGCTGGCGCCGGCGAGGACGGAGACCAGCTGGGTCAGCTTCCAGCCGAGGGTGATCTTGCGCACGAAGAGCAGCAGCAGCAGGGTGGCCAAGGTCACCGGCGCGGCGAACTCGACCCCGGCCGGTTCCAGCAGGAACAGGGTCACAGCGCCCACGATAGCCAGCAAGGCCTTGCGCGGCGGGCTCTTGGCCAGGGGGATGGCCCAGCCATAGGCGAACACATAGGCCATGGTGAAGGGCGTGTGGGTATAGAAGACGGGCAGGTCCGGGACCAGCTTGGCCGCCAGGCCCAGCAGGGTGGTCGCCAGCAAGAGACTGAGGGAGAAGGTCCAGGGTCGCCGCAACAGCAACCGGCGGGCCCCGGGCAGCATCACCAGAAGGCTGCTCGCCAGGATCAGCCAGAAATAGGTCTCCACATACCAGAAAATGGTCGTGCGGGCGCCAGCCTGCGCCGCCCCCTGGGTGAAGTTGCTGACCAGCAGGTACTGGGGCGCGAAGAAGCTGCGCTGCAGGAGGAAGAAGGCCGTGACGATGGTGAAATAGGGAATGAGGACCTTGGCCATTACGGGCTGCAGCACCGGCCAGAGCCGACCGCGCACAAGCTTTGGCGTCTGGAAGCGCGAGAAATTCATGCCCGCCACCAGCAGCAGGCTGGTGGCGCCGCCGCCGACGGCGCTGGAGGTCACGTGATGCAGCACCACCAGGGCGATGGCCACGGCCCGGGCCAGAACGTCGCTGTCTATGGCCATCCGGCGGCGGGGGCCGATGGGGGCGTCGCCTTCCAGCTCGGCCATGGTCATGGTTTCCCAGCCATCGGGGCACCGGCCCAGGCGGTCCTCCAAGACCAGCCAGGCGCGCACATAGTTGAGGGAGTCGCCGCCCAGGCTGATGAAGGTGTCCTCGGGCCGGACGGCCTTGACGCCCAGAACCTGGCCCAGGGCCTGGCGCAGGTTGGTGCTGGCCACCGGTCTGGCTTCGGCGGCGCGGCCCTGCTTGAGGATGGTGGGGTAGTCGATCTTGCCGGTTCCAAACCGCGGAAGGGCCTCCACAGGAAGGATCTTGAAGGCCGCACGCGGCAGGCCCAACGGCCCTTCCAGCACGGTCATGACCGCATCGGCGCAGCCGGGTGGAGCGGCGACCACCAGGCCGGAATCGTCGGCGGCCACGGCGGCCGCGTAGCCGGCCTCAGCCAGGCGCGCCTCAACCTGATCAAGCCCGATGCGCAGGCCGAAGACCTTTGAAAAGCGGCTGATCCTGCCGGTGATCTGATAGTAGCCGGCGGCGTTTCGGCGGGCGATGTCGCCGGTGCGCAGCTCGGCCAGTTCCGCGCCGCGCGCAAGGTCCTCGCGGCTTTCGGCGTAGCCCATCATCACATTGGGGCCGGTATAGATCAGCTCGCCCTCGTCGCCGTCCCCGCCTAAGAGCTCCAGCCGAAAGTCGCCGCCGGGAACCGCACGGCCGATGCATCCCGGATAGCGCTCCAGGTCCTGCGGCGGCATATAGGCCATGCGCGGGGCGGCTTCGGTCTGGCCGTACATGACATAGAACCGTTGGCCGCAGGCCCGGGCGCTGGCCGCCCAGGCGCTGACCTGGTCGGGCGCCAGGCGACCGCCGGCCTGGGTGAGGTGGCGCAGCGAGGGGTGTTCGGCCTGGTCGAAGCCTGTGCGCTCCAGCAGGTCGTAGGTGTGCGGCACCCCGGCGAATCCGGTGGCGCCGTGCCGGTCGAGGCGCTCGGCGAAGTCCGGATCGGAGACCGAGCCCTCGAATAGGACCAGGCGGGCGCCAGCCAGAAGGTGGGAATGGATCACCGACAGGCCGTAGGAATAGGCGGCGGGCAAGGTGGTGATCGCCGCGTCGTCGGGCCTCAGTTCCAGGTAGTCGATGATCGACCGGGCGTTGGCTGCCAGATTGGCGTGGGACAGCCGCACCAGCTTGGCCGATCCCGTGGAGCCCGAGGTGGACAGAAGCACGGCCAGGTCTTCGTGGAGGGCCGCGGCGCGATCGGCTCCCGGCGTCAAACGCCAGGCCTCGTCCTTGTGGCGAAACACAGCGTCCGGCTTGAATTTGCGGACGATGGCGGCGTCGCTCGATGCGCCGTCGGGGCCGGTCAGGATGACGGCATGCCCCGCGCGGATGGCGCCGATATAGGCCGCCAGGGGGGGGAGCCTGTTGGCGATCTCAATGGCGACCAGTTTGCGCCCTGCGCCAAGCGGCGCGATCTGAGCCTCGGCCAGGGCGAGTAGATTGGCGTAGGTGACCGCCGAACCCTGTTCGTCGATAACCGCAATCGCATCGCCGAAGCGATCAAGTTTGGCGAACAGCTTTTCCATGCCCCCCGGCATCTATTGGCTCAGATCAGGACAAGCCCGATGTCCTGAATCCCGTCAGCGATCAGTCTTGCAAAACCGAGACCATCGACGCCACACAGAATTGTGAGGGACTATGGCGAGCAATGTTGATGAGTTCAACAGCCAGCTCCACCGATAGTTTGTGGGCGAGGCGCCCTAATCGAATGCGATGCTGGATATGCCTGCTTCTGGGCCGTCGCGGCGCCGCAGACTGTATTTATTGAGATTTAGCGAGGCGGGATGAGCCCCGCAAGGTCGCAGACGGTTGCGACGACGATCTGGAACATCATGGCGGCCGCCGCCGCCGTTATCAGGCCGGCGCCTAGACCCAGCGAAATCAGCCACATCAGCGAAACTCCCTGCCGCGGGCTCTCCGATCATTCTCAAGGGCCCAGGAGCACAGTCTCGCCCATATCGGTTGATTAAGGCCTAAGGCCCCCGCATTTAGATCAGCCGAGGATCCGCGCCGCCAGGGCGGGCAGTTCCGAAAAGTGGTCGATCAGGTGGTCCGCGCCCAGGTCGGCGGCAGGAATTTCGGTATAGCCGAAGCTGACCACCACGCTGGGAACCTTGGCCGCGTGGGCGGCGCCGATGTCGGCGGCGCTGTCGCCGATCATGATCGTCCGGTCCGCCCGCCCCCCGGCCGCCGCGATGGCCGCGAGCAGATGGCGGGCGTCGGGCTTGGGCGCCGGGGCCTTGTCGGCGCCAATGACGGCGGCGAAGTGCGCGGTCAGGCCCAGCGCGTCGAGCAGGGCGAAGGACAGGTCGGTGGGCTTGTTGGTGCACACCACCAGCCCGGCGCCGGCGCGGGCCAGCTCTTCGAGGCAAGCCTCCACCCCGTCGAAGGCGCGGCTCTCAAGGGCGATGCGGCTGCGATAGAGGTCGATGAAGCGGGCCACCAGGGCGGGGGTCTGATCCGCGTCCAGGGGCGCGCCGGCGGCGGAGAAGCCTTGTTCGATCAGGGCCTTGGCGCCCCGGCCGACCATCACCCTGGCTGTGCGCAGGGCCAGGGCCGGCAGGCCCTGCTCCTTCAGCACGCCGTTCAAAGACCCGATGAGATCGGGCGCGGTGTCCACCAAGGTCCCGTCCAGATCAAAGGCCAGAATCGCGCCCGTCAGGGCGTGCGGGGGCAGAGGCAAGCAGCAGGCTCCCAAAGATTTGCGGCCGCGCAAATCCGGGCCGTCATGCATTCGCTCCGCGTTTCGGCTAAATCCCGATGCAGCGCAACGGCCGAGTCTCCATGCGCGGCCAGTCTGTCTACGAGGAAGCCCATGAGCAATGCCGTCCGCCCCCGCGCCGCCGTGATCCTGGCCGCCGGCCAAGGTACGCGGATGAAGTCGCCGCTGCACAAGGTGCTGCACACGGTGGGCGGCCGCGCCATGCTCGACAGGGCGATCGACGCCGCCCAGGCTGCGGGGTGCCAGCGCGTGATGGTGGTCGCCGGCGCTGGGGGCTCGCCAGTGGCGGCCCATGCCGCCAAACGGCTGGGCGAGGGCTGTGTCGCCATTCAGGATCCGCCGCTGGGCACCGGCCATGCGGTGCTGGCGGCGCGCGAGGCCCTGGACGGGTTCGACGGCGATGTGGTGGTCACCTATGCCGACGTGCCTCTACTGGGCGCCAACGATATCCAGTCCCTGTTCGACCTGCGCGCGGGCGGGGCCGACTTGGCGGTGCTGGGCTTCGAGCCGACCGATCCCGGCGCCTATGGCCGGCTGATTCTGGCGAACGACGGGCGGCTGGAACGCATCGTCGAGGCCAAGGAAGCCAGCCCCGCCGAACTGTTGGTTCGCGCCAGCAATTCCGGCGTGTTGGCGGCCCCGGCCGAGCTGCTGTTCGCCCTTCTGGCCCAGGTGCGCAACGACAACGCCAAGGGCGAATATTATCTGACTGACGTGGTCGGCCTGGCCAATGCGGCTGGCCGGGCCGTGAGCGCCGCCTTCGCGCCGGAGGAATCGGTGATGGGCGTCAACTCCCAGGCCGAACTGGCCGGCGCCGAGGGCGTCTGGCAGCGCCGCCGCCGCGCCGAACTGATGGCCGAGGGCGTGACCATGACCGCGCCGGAAACGGTGTTCCTGTCCTGGGACACCCAGATCGCCGCCGGCGCGGCGGTGGAGCCCAATGTGGTGTTCGCCGGCGGGGTGACGGTGGAAAGTGGCGCCGTGATCCGCGCCTTCAGCCACCTGGAGGGCTGCATGGTCCGGGCCGGCGCCCTGATCGGCCCCTATGCCCGCCTGCGCCCCGGCGCCGACATCGGCGAGGACGCCCACATCGGCAATTTCGTGGAGGTCAAGAAGGTCAAGGTGGGCAAGGGCGCCAAGGCCAACCACCTGGCCTATCTGGGCGACGGCAGCGTGGGCGCCCGGGCCAATATCGGCGCCGGCACGATCTTTTGTAACTATGACGGCTTCGACAAGTTCGAGACCCACATCGGCGAAAACGCCTTCATAGGCTCCAACTCGTCCCTGGTGGCTCCGGTCAGGGTCGGCAATGGCGCCTATACCGGATCGGGTTCCGTGATCATCCGGGACGTGGCGGACAACGCCCTGGCCCTGGAGCGCGGCGTCCAGACGGAAAAGCTGGGCTGGGCCGAGCGGTTTCGCGCGCGCAAGCGGGCGGCGAGGGGGGCGTAGCCGCGCTCGGCGGGGGATAGGTTAGTCCCCTAAACGCAGTCTCTTTCGGCTGACCACAAGCGGCAAGCCTGCGCCTGGGCGCGCCACCATCGCCTGAATTCAGAGCGGATCTCAGAACTTGCGGCGGCTCTCACACCGCTCAACCGCTGAACCCGCGGTCAGCGGCATAAATTCACCCCGAACCGCTCTTGAACGCTACCGCTTTTGGCGCCAGAGCCCGCACGGCGGCGAATGTCGGGTTCCTGGCCGCCACCGGGCGACGGCACGCGACCCATAGGAGGCGCTGCAATAGTGCGGCCCCGACATCCGCCTCGGTTTGAACTATCTCTCCTGCTACTTCGAAGCGGGCCTGGCGGGCCAGCGAACGACGAACTGTACGATTGCATCGGGCTGACCGAGGGCGGCAAACGCTGAGTGCACGCTCAGTTGAACCAACGGTACGAGGATCTTCGTAGCCTTTGCTAGCCCGACGTTTTCCGGTATTTCCTCGACAACTGCGCACCCATTGAGCTTTCCAAAGTCAGGCGATCCAATCGAAACAGACTTAAGATTGCATCTGATATTTCCATGAACATCTACAGAAAGAGTTGCTGGTCGCGTGCGTTCACTATCCCGGATAGTGGGTTCGTGCAGAAACCTTGGCCGGTAAGTCTCAGAGGATTGCAGATTGTCAACTGAGAATTGATAATGCCTATGCCCGGCGTCGCTGGTGGCAGCTCAAGTAGTGGCGAATTGGTCTGAGCCATAGCTTCGGTCGACAATGACGCGGCAAACAATACTATAACAACTGCGCCGAAAATTGCTTTGGTCATGAATTCGCCTTCCCCGGCAATAATGTAGGGCCGTCGCCCTAGCGCCAATCTCAAAGCAATGCCCGCTTTCCACACCGTGCGGAAATCCAATGCGGCTGCTTTCGGGCGAAATGGTCTTGCACGCGAATTAGTTACAGCGACGCTTGTCCATTGCGTCGCCGGCCTCCATGCTTTGGCCGCGAAGGTGACAACCGCTTAGCCAGAGCCACATTCGATCGGGATCTCGCCCATATCGAGATTCCTCTGACCTGTGCTTAGGGGAGACCTCGTCATGGGCTTGGATGCGCGCGCCGTGTTGCGCGATGTGGTCGACAGCCAGATGGAGCGGGACCGGCCCAAGGCCTGCAAGATCTGCGGCGCCGAGGCCCTGCCGTTCGCTGCAGTCGATTTCGGCAAGTCGTGCGAGCCCGGCCGGTATCCGCTTGGCCGATACGGCGTCGATATTCCCTATTATCGGTGCGTGGAGTGCCATTTCATCTTTACGCCGACCTTCGACCATTTCACGCCGGAGCAATGGAGCGGGATCGTCTATAATTCCGACTATGCCAAGGTCGATCCGGCCTATGCGGCGGAGCGGCCCAAGCTGAACGCCTTTGTGGCCGAAGCCTATCTCAAGGCGATCGGCGAGCGGTTGGTGGGCCTCGACTTTGGCGGCGGCAATGGGGCGATGGCGTCCCTGCTGCGACGCCGGGGCTGGGCCTATGACAGCGTCGATCCCTTTGGCGGAGGAGACTACGTTTCCGCCAACGGAGGGTATAACTTCTGCACGTCGTTTGAAGTGTTCGAACATGTGCCGGATCCGCGGGCGTCGCTGGCCGACCTTCTGCGGCGGTGTAATCCTGGGCGGCTATTGGTGCTGATCGGCACCAATGTCTCGGATGGCATGGTCTCGCTGAAAACTGGCCTGAATTGGTGGTACGCCGCGCCTCGAAACGGGCATATCTCGCTCTACTCCAGAGACTCCATAAAGATCTTGGCGCGGGAGGCCGGACTTGGTTATTTCAGCCTGGGCAGAAATCTCCATTTCCTGTCGCGCGGTCACGAACGCAGGGATGTCTTCCGCATTTCCCTGGAGGGCAAATTGCGCCGCCTATTCAACAATGTCGGTGCGATGGGGGCGCCGTCGCATTAGGCGCGTGATGTTGGATCGAATCAATTCAAGATCATAAAAAGTGATCGATTCCAAATGGTAAGAGCGGGATGTGGGGGGGTATTCCCGGGCGCCTGTCCCGACCGTCATCGCCGGCCCCCGTACTCGCAATCCATGCCGTGAACGGCTGGGATGATATTCTGATAAATTGCTGTGGCTTAACCTTCACGGCATGGATCACCGCGCAAGTGGGGTGATGACGGATCTGTGGCGGCGCCCGGGGATTCGCCCCATCTGCGGGGTGCGAGCGGAAAACCGCTTCGTGCCTTTCCTCATCCCGCTCCAAGCGCCGGCCGCCTCGCGCCAAGCTATCCCTTCTTGGTCGCGGCGGTGGCGAACCTGTCCAGGACGTCCGGCACGAACTGCTCGGCGAAGCCTGAAATGAAGGCCCAGGTGGCGAGCTTTGCCGCGTCGAACGGCTTGTCCAGCCAGAAGGCGTATTTGAAGATCCTGAAATCGGGCTCGCCGCAGCCCGCCGCGTCGCAGGCGGCCTCATGAAACTTCGGGGTCAGATCGCCCAGGTTGAACGCCGTGGTCATGAAGATCAGCAGCAAGGTCAGGGCAAAGATGGGGCCGGTGAGGGCGGCGATGAACAGGCTTGCGCGGCCCTGCTGCATGGCGCTGGCCTGGATAACGGGGTCATCTTCGAGCGGGCTGGAGGACAGAAGCTGGTTGGCGCGCCTGGCGATTGAGGTCAAGGCGCCGCCAAAGCCGACCGTGGCGACGGTCATGAAATTGAGTACGGGATTGGATGTCGACTCGAACTGCTGGTAGACAATGACCACAAGAATGATGGCCAGGGATAGCGACAGGAAGGTAAAGCAACTCGTGCGTATCTGATATAGATACTTATCTCTCATGTGGGTTATGGAGTAGGCGAGCCGAAGCCTGTAGGATAGGGTTTGCAGTTCGGCCCACAATTTCTTGTAATCGTCGAAGACGTTTTTGGGGATGCCCGCCGCGTATCGCGCGTAGGCAGCCGGGCCGACGGCGACAGCATAGCGGTTTTGCAGATGCTGCACGTATCGGACAAGTTCGTCGTCGCTCATCTTTGTCGCCAGGATCAGGCGCGCGGTGATTGCAGCCCCGATCTGGTCGACCACTGAGCGGGAGGCGCGTCCCGCTTTCAACATGGCCCCGGTGGCGCCGTCGATTTTTCTGATTTCCGGCATGTCGGCCCATTCCATGGCCAAGTCGAAGTCCACCTTCGATGCGATAAGTTGAGCCGTGATCGCATCCTTGGGTTCGCCCTGGATACGCTGAACGAAGTCTTGCCACCGGCGTTTGATCCACTCGATCATGATCGCCCCCTATTCGTAGCCAAGGTGAATACTGCTACCGATAGTGCTTGGCGTAAAGAAAATGCGCTGATCGAGCGGTTGGTTTTCGGCGTCACCATCAAACAGCATTCAGTCTGACGAGCGGGCGATGTATGTGGGCTGGTGCGTTATGGGGCGGACCGATTCATGGGCGTTGAGCTGTTCTGCAAATCGATCACGGCGCTGGTGACGGGCGCTGGGGCTGTCGACGGCATCGGTTTCGCCGTGGCGCGGGCCTTGGGGCAGGCGGGCCTGTCGGTGGTCTTGTCGGGAGCCAGCGAGCGGGTGCTGGATCGCGCCGCCGAACTGGCGGCTGAAGGCCTTAAAGCCCGCGGCTGTGTCGCCGACCTGACCGTGGCCGCCGAGGTCGAGCGGTTGCGTGAAGTCGTCGGTCCGGTGGATGTGCTGGTGAACAACGCCGGCATGGGCTCGCTTCGGGAACCGGCCCTGCAGGCGACATTTCTGGACATGGCCGAACAGGACTGGGATCGCGGAATCGCCGTCAGCCTGAAGACCGCCTTTCTGGCCACCCGCGCCTTCCTGCCGGACATGGTCGCCAACGGCCATGGGCGCGTTGTCAATATGGCCTCGGTTACGGGCCCGCTGGTGTCCAATATCGGCGAGTCCGCCTATTCCGCCGCCAAGGCCGGCATGGTGGGGCTGACCCACGCCCTGGCCCTGGAGGTCGGTCCGGCTGGGGTGACGGTGAACGCCGTGGCGCCAGGCTGGATCGACACCGGCGCGTCCACCGCCGAGGAGCTTCGGGCGGCGCGCAACACGCCGCCGGGACGGGCGGGGCGGCCGGAGGAAGTGGCGGCCACGGTGGTGTTCCTGGCCTCGGACATGGCCAGCTATGTCAACGGCGTGGTCCTGGTGGTCGACGGCGGCAACATCCTGCAGGAGCGCAAGGGGTAGGCATCCCTATCGGGCCACCGGCGAGGACATTGAAAACGGCCGCTCGCCCGGCCTGGTCGCCCAGGTCTTGTTGGGCGTGGACTGCATGACGAAGCGCAGTTCGCCGCCGGCCATGATCTCGTCGTGGCGGATAAAGCTGTGGGCCAGGGGGGCGCCGTTCAGCAACACCGCGCCCACATAGCGGTTGGCCTCGCTGAGACCGTCGGCGGCGATGGTGAAGCGCTTGCCGTTGGGCAGATTCAGCGTCGCGCGGTCCACGAACGGGCGGCCGATCACATATTGGTTCGAGCCGGGCGCCACCGGATAGAAGCCCAAGGCCGTGAACACCAGCCAAGCGGACATCTGGCCCAGGTCGTCATTGCCCACCAGGCCATCGGGGGCGGGTTTGTACTGGCTGTCGACGATCTGCTTCAGCCGCTCCTGGGTGCGCCAGGGCTGGCCGGCATAGTCGTAGAGATAGGCCACGTGATGGCTGGGCTCGTTGCCGTGGATGTACTGGCCGATCAGGCCGGCGATGTCCTCGGCGCTGGTATAGTCCAGCTTGGAATCGTCGAAGTCGAACATGGCGTCCAGCCTGGCTGTGAATTTGCGCTCGCCGCCGCCGGCCTTAATCAGGCCGGCCGTGTCCTGGGGCGCATAGAAGGACCATTGCCAGGCGTTACCCTCGGTATAGTCGCTGCCATATTTGATCGAGGTCGGGTCGAACGGCTCGCGGAACGCCCCGTCGCTCTTCCTGGCCCGGATGAAGCCGGTCTTGGGATCGAACACGTTGCGCCAGTTGCTCGACCGGGCTTCGAACTGGCTGGCGACATCCTGGCGGCCGAGCTTTTGCGCCACGCGGGAAATGGTCCAGTCGTCGAAGGCGTATTCGATGGTCTTGGAGGCGGCCTCGGGTTCCTTGTCGATGGGGACATAGCCCAGCTTCATATAGTCGCCCAGGTCGCCATAGGGGGCGTAGATGGCGCTGGCGGTCATGGCGTCCAGGGCCTCGGCGGTGTCGAAGCCCTTGATCCCCTTCATGATCGCGTCGGCGATCTCGGGTACGGCGTGATAGCCGATCATGCACCAGGTCTCCTGCCCGGCGAACTGCCAGACCGGCAGGATGCCGAACGGGCTTTCCCGGCGCGAGGCCAAGAGGGAATTGACCAAGTCCGCCGTGCGCTTTTCCGGCTGGATCAGGGTCATCAGCGGCTGTTCGGCGCGGTAGGTGTCCCAGAGCGAAAAGGTGGAGACGAAGGTGAAGCCGTCGGCCGTATGCACCTGGTTGTCGGGGCCGCGATAGCGCGCGTCGGTGTCCATGGACAGGCTGGGGGCCAAGAGGGCGTGATAGAGGGCGGTGTAGAGCGAGGCCCGCATGGGCGCAGGCGCCTGGATGTCCACCGCGCCAAGCGCCTGCTCCCAGGCCGCGCGGGCGGCGGCGCGGGCGGCGTCGAAATCCCAGCCGGGGGCCTCGGCCTTCAGGTTGGCGACGGCGTTGTCCTCGCTGACCGGAGAGATGGCCACCTTGAGCAGCAGCGGGCCGCTAAGCGGCCCAAAGTCGAACACCCCGACCAGGCCGCGGCCTTCGATGGATTGCAGGTCGGCGGGGCTCGTTCCCGGCCCCTTGAAGCCCTTGTATTCGTTGGCTGGCGCGCGGTCGTAGACCTGGTGGCTGGTCAGGGGCTGAGAGAAGGCCATGGCGAAATAGAGCTGGCGGCCCGGCGCCCAGCCGCGGGTCTCGCGAAAGCCGGTGATCACCCCGTCCGGCCGCAGGCGCAGCCGCGACCACAGGACCTTGCCCGGATAGTTGTAGATCGACGAGCGCAGGTCGAGCAGGACGTGGGCCGGCTGGCCGGCGGGGAAGGCGTAGCGGTGCAGGCCCACCCGGGGGGTGGCGGTCAACTCGGCGCGCACGCCGTAATCGGCCAGGGTCACGGCGTAATAGCCGGGCTGGGCGATCTCGCCCGTGTGGCTAAAGCGCGAGCGGTAGCCGGAGCTGGGCTTGTCGCTGTCGCCGGGCTCCAGGCGCACCTCGCCGGCGATGGGCTGGATCAGCACGTCGCCGAGGTCGGAATGGCCCGTGCCGGAGAAATGGGTGTGGGAGAAGCCGATGATGGTCTGGTCTTCGTGGCGATAGCCGGCGGCCCATTTGTAGCTTTGCTTGAACGGCTTGATCTCGGTGTCCGGGCTCAGCTGGACCATGCCGAAGGGGACGGTGGCGCCGGGGAAGGTGTGGCCGTCGGGGCCGGTGCCGATGAAGGGGTCCACGGCCTCGAAGGGCGTGGGCTGTTCGGCGGCTGCGGCCGGGACGGCGCCGAGCGCCAAGATTGCGGCCATGCCGCTCAACCATTGCCAACCGCGCCGCATCCGACTCTCCCGGGATCGTTCGGCGCAACCCTAGCCCTGTGGCCCCAGAGCCGCCAGCGGCCCACCTGATCGATGTTCATGGTCTTGATGAGGCCTTGACCATAAGCCGCTGAAAGCTGAACGCTAAGGCCAACAAGACTCGCGAATGCGAGGCGACACGGGAGGACTTGGTGACCGATTCCACGGCCGCGACCGGCGGCGGCTTCCTGCATCCCTCCAGCGGCGTCGCCGGACACAGCTTCAATCGATGGTTCGTGCCGCCGGCAGCCCTGGCCGTGCACCTGTGCATCGGCATGGCCTATGGCTTCAGCGTGTTCTGGCTGCCCCTGTCGCGGTCGATCGGAATCAAGAAGGCGCTGGCCTGCCCCAAGGCCGGGGCCTGGGACGGGCTGGTCAACGCCCTGACCACCAGGACCTGCGACTGGACCGTGGCGGACCTGGGGTGGATGTTCACCCTGTTCTTCGTGTTCCTGGGCGCGGCCTCGGCCCTGTTCGGCCCGTGGGTCGAGCGCAACGGGCCGCGGCGCACCGGCTTAGTGGCCACTCTGTGCTGGTGCGGCGGCATGGTGATCTCGGCCTATGGTGTCTCGGTCCACCAGCTGTGGATCCTGTGGCTGGGCTCTGGGGCCATCGGCGGGATCGGCCTGGGCCTGGGCTACATCTCGCCGGTCTCGACCCTGATCAAATGGTTCCCAGACCGGCGCGGCATGGCCACGGGCATGGCCATCATGGGCTTTGGCGGCGGGGCCATGATCGGCAGCCCGCTGGCCGACCTGCTCATGAAGCATTTCGCCACGCCCACCACCAACGGCGTGGCCCAGACCCTGCTGGTCATGGCCGGGATCTATTTCGTGTTCATGACGGCCGGGTCGCTGTCCTACCGTGTGCCGCCGCCCGGCTGGTCGCCTCAGGGCTGGACGCCGCCGGCGGCCAATCCCGCCATACTGGCGCGAGGCTATCTGGATGTGGGCGCCGCTCTGGCTACGCCCCAGTTCTGGCTGTTGTGGCTGGTGCTATTGATGAACGTCAGCGCCTCGATCGGCATTATCGGCGTGGCCTCGCCCATGGTGCAGGAGATCTTTGGCGGGCGGCTGTTCCACCATCCGGAGATCGGCTTTCTCAAGTTCGACGACGCCGACAAGAAGGCCGCGGCCACGGTGGGCGCGGCGTTCGTGGGCCTGATTTCGCTGTTCAATATCGGCGGGCGGTTCTTCTGGGCCTCGCTGTCGGATCGGATAGGGCGGCGCATGACCTATGCGGTGTTCTTTGTCCTGGGCGGGCTGCTCTATGGGCTAGCGGCGCCCTGGGCGGCCAACGCCCTGGTGCTGGCGGCCTTTGTCGCGGCGTTCTGCCTGATCGTGTCCATGTATGGCGGCGGTTTCGCCACGGTTCCGGCCTATCTCGCCGACCTGTTCGGCACCCGCTATGTGGGCGCTATTCACGGCGTCCTGCTGACCGCCTGGTCCACCGCGGGCGTGCTGGGGCCGCAGATGGTCAACTATATGCGCCAGTCGGCCATCGACAGGGGTTTGCCGCGAACGCAGTTCTACACCCAGATCTTCTGGGTGCTGACGGCCATGCTGGCGGTGGGCTTCGTCGCCAACCTGTTGATCCGGCCGGTGGACGCGGCGCGGCTCAACTATGATGATGAGGCGGCGGTTGCGTCGGGCGCGGATGGCGCTGCGGTCGACCAGACCTCGCACAGCGTCGGCCCGCTGCTGATCCTGGCCTGGCTAGGGGTGCTGATCCCCATCGCCTGGGGGGTGTGGATCACGATCGCCAAGGCCTCGGCGCTGTTCCGCTAAGCCGGGCTTTGTCGGCGCGCAGGGGCGTCGTAACTTGCCGATCCGGCATTTGGGAGACGGCGGCAGGAATGGGTGTTGTGAGTTTGGATAGCGCCCGGCGGCAGCTTGTGGCCATCGGCGCGGCCTTTGACGCCCGCGGCTGGGTGCCGGCCACCAGCGGCAATTTCTCGGCCCGGCTGGACGATGGTCGCATCGCCGTCACCTCGTCCGGGCGACACAAGGGGCGGCTGATCGAAGCCGACATCATGACCGTGGACGGTGAGGGCCGCTCGCTGGACGGCGGCAAGCCCTCGGCGGAGACCGGGCTGCATACGCAGCTTTATTGCATCTTCCCCGAGATCGGCGCGGTGCTGCATACCCATTCGCCAGGTGGCGTGGCCCTGAGCCGGGCCTTTCCTGACCTGGACGCCTGGATCATCGAGGGGCACGAACTGGTCAAGGCGCTGCCGGGCCAGACCACGCACGAGGCGCGGGTGGTGGTGCCGATCGTGGCCAATGACCAGGATATGAACCGCCTGGCCGCCGCGGTCGAACCACACCTGCTGGCCAAGCCGGCGCCGCCGGCCTATCTGATCCGGGGCCACGGCCTCTATGCCTGGGGCGCGGATGTGGCCGAGGCCGAGCGGGTGGTCGAGGCCCTGGAGTGGCTGTTCGCCGCCGACCTGACCGAACGACAATATCGCATGGGAGCCAAGCCATGAGCCGCCTGACCGTCTATCCCGACACCGCCGCCGCCACGCCGCTGCTGGAAACCACCGAGGGCGCGTTGATCGCCGACACCCTCGCCAAGATCGGTGTGCGCTTCGAACGCTGGCCGGTTCGTGGCGAGCTTGCCGCCGATGCGGACGACAAGGCCGTATTGGCCCTCTATGACGCGGAGGTCGCGCGCTTGCGCCAGCAGGATGGCTACCAGGCCGTGGATGTGGTGCGGATGAGCCCGGATCATCCGCAGCGTTCGGTGCTGCGCGCCAAGTTCCTGTCCGAGCATCGCCACGACGAGGACGAGGTGCGGTTCTTTGTCGAGGGCGCCGGGCTGTTCTGCCTGCGCGAGGATGGCAAGGTGCACATGGTCCTGTGCGAGACCGGCGACCTGATCAGCGTGCCGGCTGGGATCCGCCACTGGTTCGACATGGGGCCGGCGCCCAGCTTCACCGCCATCCGCCTGTTCACAAATCCCGAGGGCTGGGTGGCGCGCTATACTGATGATCCGATCGCCGACGCCTATCCGCGCTTCGAGCCGCAGGCGGCATGATCCGGGCCATCCTAACCGATATCGAGGGCACCACCAGCAGTATCGCCTTCGTCGCCGAGACCCTGTTTCCCTATGCCCGCAAGGCCTTGCTCGCCTATGTCGAGGCGCATGCCGAGGCCGTGGCGCCGCTGCTGGATGAGGTGAGGGCGGCCGAGCCCGGCGATCCGGTGGCGACCCTGCTGCGTTGGATCGACCAGGACCGCAAGGCCACCCCGCTAAAGACCCTGCAGGGCTGGATCTGGGCCGAGGGCTATGCGGCGGGGGCGTTCAAGGGCCATGTCTATCCTGACGCGGCCCAGGGCTTACGGGCCTGGCGGGCGGCGGGCTACCGGCTCTATGTCTATTCCTCGGGCTCCATCGCGGCCCAGAGGCTGCTCTTCGGCCACAGCGACCAGGGCGACCTGGCGCCCCTGTTCAGCGGCTGGTTCGACACCACGTCGGGGCCGAAGCGCGAGGCGGCGTCCTATGCCCGCATCGCCCGGGCCATTGGCGAGGCGCCGGGCGCGATCCTGTTCCTGTCCGACGTCCAGGCCGAGCTGGACGCGGCGGCGGCGGCTGGCTTGCGGACCCGGCTGGTGGATCGGACGGGCGGGCAGGGGGCGGGCAGTTTCGGCGAGATCGATCCCGAACGCGTTTAGGGCCCCTCACCGGTCGTTCGCCAAGGGGAAGAATTTGAAGAAGGGCTGCGCCTCGCTCAGCACCCGCGCCACGCTGGGCCGGGCCTTCAGGCGGTCGAGATAGGCCGCCAGCGGCGGCCAGTCGTCCAGCGAGACCGCATAGTCGGCGTAGTAAAGCGCCGGCAGCGCCGCGCAATCGGCCAGGGTGAAGGTCTCGCCCATGGCCCAGGGTCCGGCGATCGTCGGGGCGACCAGGTCGTATCCCTGGCGAAGGGCGCCGCGAGCCTGATCGGCGCCGAACGGATCGTGCTGGGCCTCAGGGCGCAGCCGCTCACCCACCACCTGCTGGAGCGGCAGGTGGATGTAGTTGTCGATCAGCCGGTCCAGCAGGCGGACCTGCCGGGCAAGATCCGAGTCAGCCGGGATCAGCCCCGCCGCGGCCGGATAATACTGCGCCAGATAGTCGATGATTATGGTCGATTCCGGCGTGGTGCGCCCCCGCGCCTCGTCGCGCAGGACCGGGAACTTGGCCAGCGGCCACACCGCCTGGAACGCAGCGCGCTCCAACGGATCCCCCAGATCGACCACCTTGGGCTCGAACGGAACCCCCGCCTCATAGAGGGCGATCAGCGCCTTCCAGCAGAACGACGACAGCGGGTGGAAATAGAGAGTCAGCGACATGGCGGCGCCTCGATGAAACACTTAACCTATCGCCTAACTATAGGCGGCCCAGCGGCGGCGCCAAGCCCCTGATGGCGTCAAGCCGCTCCGCTGGCTCCGCCACGGCGCCTTCGATACGACCCCGCCAGTTGGACGACTTCGCAGAGCCCCTTCAGAGTGAAGGGCTTCTCCAGCAGGCCAAGAGCATGAGGAAACCCTGCGGGAATCCTGCCCGGATCTGTGGTGTGGAACACGACGGCGACCCCTTCCTTCGAGAGGTAGGCGGCGATCGCCAGCCCTGTAGGGCCGTCCGCCAGATTCACGTCGACGATGGCGAGGTCGATGGGGCCGACGTCGTGGCGGCGCACACCCGCGGCGTCGGCCGCGACGCCGACAACCCGCTGTCCAAGGCTCTCAAGGGTGACTTCGAGCATGCGCGAGATCACCGGGTGGTCTTCGACAATGAGGATTCGCAGCGGCGTGTGGACTTGGCGTGAGGCCATTTTTGATGAGGGATCCGGAGCGGGGCTGTGGCCCGCCAGACGTCCTGGCAGGCTGAGCGCTCAGGTAGGAAGCCCATGGGGTTTCCAAAAATGAATTGTTTGAATGGTTCTCAGTCGAGAACAGAATGCGGCGCCTGGGGGTTTGAGGGGCCGTGATCTGCCGCCTCCCGCATCAGGCCAAGCCAGGCTTGAGCGGCATGAGACAGAAATCCGCCCGCCCGCCAGACCATCGTCGTGTGATAGACGATCGCCGGCGAGGTGATCGGCACGTAGGCGACCGCTGGATGCGGCCATTCATCGACGGCTATGCTGGGCAGAAAGGCGACGCCGAGTCCCGCGGCTACAAGCTCGACGATGAAATCCACTTGAGTGCTGCGCGCCACGATCTCAGGCGCGATGCCCAGGCTGCGACAGCTCTCAAGGACAATCCTGGTCAGGGCGAAGGTTTCGTCGAAGAGGATCAGAGGCTGGTTCTGCAAGTCCGCCAGACTGACCGATGACCTTTGAGACAGGGGATTGCACAAGCCGATGGCCGCGACCAACTGGTCCCGTTTGACGTCCTGACTTTGGAATCTTTCATCGACGGGAACCAGGGACGCGGCGAGTTCGATTTTTCCGGCCAGCAGCAGGTCTTCCAGCCGCTCGGCGCCAAATTCCGTCAGGCGGACGTCGATCTGGGGATAGCGTCGCCGATAGACGGCGAAATAGGGGGCGAAAATCTTGCCGCTGCACACGGGCGGAAGACCGAGCCGAAGCGTGCCTCGCTTGAGCTCGCCCAGCTCGTCGAGTTCCGCCATGAGATCTTCACGCTCATTCAAGAGCCGCACCGCGCGGGAAAAGACAATCTCGCCAGCCGCGGTGAGGGTCGCTCCATGACCCGCCCGATCGAGCAGCGGCGCCCCGATCTCGTCTTCCAACTGCTTGACGGCCTTGCTTACGGTCGATTGCGTCGCAAAGATGGTCTTGGCGGCCTGGGTGAAGCCACCTTGCCGTACGACCTCGACGAATGCGCGAAGCGTTCTGAATTCCATGGCTATTCGATATCGGAATGAACGCGGCGAAGGGGTGTCGCCTAGGGCTTCGACATCAGGTCGGGCTGCATTGTTTTAGCATCGAGGGGCACGGAGACGTGCTCCTGCACGATGAGCCATTTGCCCCCGGCTTTTCGGTAGACGTCGGAGACGCGGACCACCATGTCCATCTTCTCGCCCTTAGGGCCGACGCCCGTCACCTGCTGAATGCTGTGGCCATAGCCCACGGACCCCTCGGACGAGACGACCACGTCTTTCACCTCGACCTTGATCGGCCCGGCATAGCCGGCGAGAAGCGCCTTCCAGTCTTCGCGATAAGCGGCCGCGCCCACATATTGGCGGGGCGTGATCACGTCGAAGACAAAGACGTCGGGCGCATAGACCTTCATGATCCCGTCCAGGTCCTTGGCGGCGAACGCCTTGGCGAAGCGACCCTCCAGAGCCTTCAATTGGGCGTCGCCGGCCGACTGCGCCGAAGATGCGGTGGTGGCGAGAAAACTTGCGGCGATCACCCCCGCGCAAACTAAGACCCTGTGCTTGTTCACGATCTTCCCCCTATCCTGGCCCCGCCTGCCGGAGCCTTTTCTTCCTGCGGCAAGATGAACCGAAGGCGAAATCTAAGCAACGTCCGGCATCGCTCGCCGGCGGAGGGCCAGGTCCGGAAACTCGCGCTTCGAATTCGCCAAGCGACCAAGCTGGCCCCTTAGACTTGATTGTTCGACTTGACTCCGCGCTTCCAAAACAGACTTGCGAGCACCAGAACCACCAGGGGAAGGGCGAAGCCGAATTCGTCAACCGCGTAGGGCGTTATCGCGCCCTTGGCCTGAGTGGACGGTGTGAAGAATATTTGGATGAACTGGTTGTGGCTGGCGTGGAACAACGCGGCCGTCCACAGGCTGCCAGAGGTCAACCGAAGCCAGGCCATGACAATGCTCATCCCCAGCATGAGGACGGTCAAGCAACTGACGCCAAACCACCACGGCGTTCCACTGTGGTAGTCGGCGAGAAACACCAGGGGCAGATGCCACGCGGTCCAGATCAGGCCCGTGAGCAGCGCGCCGAGTTTGAAGCCGAAGGCGCGGGTCATGTGCGGCGCAAGAAACCCACGCCATCCGATCTCTTCGCCAAGGGCAAAGGCGAGGCTCATGACCATGCCGGCGGTTCCTATCAACAATAGATAGCCGCTCAGCACGAGCCAATCGGGTGCGCCCGTCCAACCAAGGCTCTCACGGGTCGTCGAGACAAATTTCGGGTCGGGAAAGCCGCCGAACCCGGCCAGCCAAATACCGCCATAGGCGAGCGCCACATAGCCAAGCGGGAGCGAGACGGCCAGCCATTGCCACCGCCATGCGCCCCAACCCCAACCCAGCGTCTTCAAAGACAAGCCGGTGAGCCGGCAAGTTACGAGAGCGGCGACCGCCGGAGACCACATCAGGCCAAGTTCGTAAGCGCCATTCCCGCCACCCACATGACCCGTGGTGGCGATGAAGGCATAGAATATCGAGCTGAAAAGAAGGGTCAGCACGAGGAATACGCCGATGCGGCCTAACGGATTTTCCAGATTCATGGATCTTCCTCGGTCATCCTCGATCCCGCGTTGAACCGACCCATCCGAAACAACAAGAAAGGATATTGGCTCCGCTCAGTGTGAACTTGCCCCGTGAGCAGTCGGCTTCCACCAAAGGGAGTAGCCCGTCGAACGTTTCGGGGGGTGGGCTCGCCGCAATGGCTGGTTCTGACGATCAGAAGTCCGTCTTGCCGAAGCGGGCGATGCCTTGATTCAGGCCCGGCGGATCGAGGACGGTCAGGTCGAGGTCTACGGGCTTGCCGATCCACCACCCGAGATAGGTGTGGTCGCCCAGGTCGTTCAAGGTCAGCGGGTGGATCAGGATCCGGAGGCCGCAGCTCGCCAGCCTTGGCTCCACCCATGGCAGCAGCCGCTTCTCGAAATGGATTTCGAATTGCGCGGTGATGTGTGGCCCCGCGTTGTGGTCCCTCAGTTCGCCGACGAAGCGGATTTCCGAAAGGGGGTCGGCGGGGCCGGCCGCCCGCAGGCTGTCTCTGAGGGCCAGGGCCGCGGGGCGCTCGTCCGGGCCATAGTAGATGTGGGCGTGGTAGGGGGCGTTGTCCGCAAGGTCGTCGGCCATGGGGGGAGCCCGGTTGTGGAGTCTGCGACCGTCATGACATCAGACCGATGGCGCGGATGCAACGAGAAGGGCCGGTTCGGCCCCATCCGCCGGAGACATATTCCCCCCGCAGCGAGCTTCGCCTATGTCAGTTCCCATGAGTGCAGATGATCAAAAGCGGGCCAGTGGCGAAGCCGCCGCGGCCCTGGTGGAAGACGGCATGGTGGTGGGCCTGGGCACGGGCTCGACGGCGGCCTGGTTCGTCAAGGCGCTGGCGGCGCGCAGGCTGGACATCCGCGGGGTGCCGACCTCCAGCGCCACGGCGCAACTGGCCGAGAGCCTGGGTCTGCGCCTGACCAACCTGGACGAGGTCCAGGCGATCGACCTGACCGTGGACGGCGCCGACGAGATCGGGCCGGGCCTGTCGCTGATCAAGGGCGGCGGCGCGGCGCTGTTGCGGGAAAAGCTGGTCTGGGAGGCGTCCAAGCGCTGTGTGGTCATCGCCGACGCGGCCAAAAATGTCACGCGCCTGGGCGCCTTTCCCCTGCCGATCGAGGTGGTGGCCTTCGCCCACAAGACCACGGTCCTGCGTCTGTGCGACGCCCTGGCCGACTGCGACATCGGCGTGGCCCCGCGCCTGAGGCTGAAAGACGGCCAGCCGGTGGCGACGGACGGCGGCAATCTTATCTATGACGCGGCCTGTGGCGCGATCGTCGATCCCGCCCGCCTCGCCGCGGCGCTGAAAGGCGTCACCGGCGTGGTCGACCACGGGCTGTTTCTCGATCTCGCCGACGAGGCGCTGATCGGCCAGGATTCCGGCGTCGCGCGCCTGAAGCCGTAATCTCAGGGACGCCTCATGGCTGACTACGACTACGATCTGTTTGTCATCGGCGCCGGCTCCGGTGGCGTGCGCGCGGCGCGGCTTGTGGCCATGACCGGGGCCAAGGTGGCGGTGGCCGAGGAATACCGGGTCGGCGGCACCTGTGTCATCCGCGGCTGCGTGCCCAAGAAGTTCATGGTCTATGCGTCGGAATTCAAACGCGATTTCGACATCGCCCGCGGCTATGGCTGGACCATCGGCGAGACCCGCTTCGACTGGCGCAAGTTCCTGCAGACCAAAGACCAAGAGATCGCTCGCCTGTCGGGGATCTATACCAGCAACCTGACCAAGGCCGGCGCCGACCTGATGCTGGGCACGGCCCAGTTTGTGGATCCCCATACCCTGGAGGTCACCGACCAGAAGGGCCGCAAAAAGACCATCACCGCCGGCAAGATCCTGATCGCCGCCGGCGCCCGGCCCAAGCTGCCCGACGATGTTCCGGGCATCGAGCATGCGATTACCTCGGAAGAGGCCTTCCACCTGCACGAGCTGCCCAAGCGCATGGTGATCGTCGGCGGCGGCTATATCGCGGTGGAGTTCGCCTGCATCTTCCACGGCCTGGGGGTGGACGTGACCCTGGTCTATCGCGGCTCGAACCTACTGCGCGGGTTCGACGAGGACGTGCGCGCCCACATCGCCGACGAGTTCAAAAGCAATGGCCTGAGGGTGCTGCTGTCGTGCCGGCACGAGCGCATCGAAAAGCGCGAGGACGGCGTCCTGGTCAGCCATATCACCGAGGGCGAGCCCCTGGAGTCCGAGGTGGTGATGTTCGCCACCGGCCGCGAGCCGCACGTGAAGACCCTGGGCCTGGACAAGGCCGGGGTGAAGCTGAACGACAAGGGCGCGGTGGCGGTGGACGAATTCTCGCGCACCAATGTGAAGCACATCTGGGCCGTGGGCGACGTCACCGACCGCATGGCCCTGACGCCCGTGGCCATCCGCGAGGCCCAGGCCTTCGCCGAGACCGAATTCTATGGCCGGCCGACCAAGTTCGACCATGCCGACGTGCCGACCGCGGTGTTTTCCCAGCCGACCATCGGCGTGGTGGGCCTGACCGAGGCGCAGGCGCGGCACAAGGTGGGGGCGGTGGATATCTATCTGACCCGCTTTCGGCCCATGAAGACCATCTTCGCCGGCGGCCACGAGCGCATGCTAATGAAGCTGATCGTCGAGCGGGTCACGGACAAGGTGATCGGCTGCCACATCGTCGGCGACGACAGCGCCGAGATGATCCAGCTGGCCGCCATCGCCGTGAAAGCCGGCCTGACCAAGGCCCAGTGGGACGCCACCTGCGCCCTGCATCCGTCGGCGGCGGAGGAGCTGGTGACCCTGCGCGAGAAGTATGTGCCCATGGGAATGCTGGCGGCGGAGTAGGGGGCGGCCGCCGCTCCTCTAACCACCTTTGCCTCCCGTCCCCATCTGCGCTAAAAGCCCCGCCCCTGCGAGGAAGTTATGACCCAACGTTGGACGCCCACATCCTGGAGAGCCAAACCCGCCAAGCACGTGCCGACGGATTATCCGGACGCGGCGGCTGTGGAGCGTGTGGAGGCCAATCTGCGCACCTTGCCGCCGCTGGTTTTTGCAGGTGAGGCGCGTCGCCTGAAAAGCCTGCTTGGCGACGTTTCCGCTGGCCGGGCCTTCCTGTTGCAGGGGGGCGACTGCGCCGAGAGTTTCAAGGAATTCACCGCCGACAATATCCGCGACACCTTCCGCCTGATCCTGCAGATGGCGGTGGTGCTGACCTTCGCCGGCGGCAAGCCGGTGGTGAAGGTGGGGCGCATGGCCGGCCAGTTCGCCAAGCCGCGCTCCTCGGCCACGGAGACGCAAGGCGACGTGACCCTGCCGTCCTATCGCGGCGACAATATCAACGGCATGGAGTTCGAAGCGGCCGAGCGCATGCCCGACCCTGAACGCCTGTTGCGCGCCTATAACCAGTCGGCCTCGACCCTGAATCTTCTGCGGGCCTTCGCCGGCGGCGGCTATGCCGATCTGCACAATATCCATCGTTGGACGCTGGGCTTTGTGGACGGCAGTCCGAATGGAGGCCGATACCGCGAGTTGGCCGACAAGATCTCAGAATCCCTTGACTTCATGTCCGCCATCGGCGTGACCACGGAGACCCATTCGGAATTGCACCGGGTGGAGTTCTTCACCAGCCACGAGGCCCTGCTGCTGGGCTTCGAGGAAGCCATGACCCGCGTGGATTCCACATCAGGCGACTGGTACGACACCTCGGCCCACCTGCTGTGGATCGGCGAGCGCACCCGTCAGCTGGACGGGGCCCACATCGAATACATGCGCGGCATCAAGAACCCCATCGGCCTCAAGGTCGGCCCGACCCTGGAGCCGGATGAGCTGCTGCGCCTGATCGATACACTCAATCCCGCCGACGAGGCCGGACGGTTGACCCTCTATGGCCGCTTTGGTTCGGACAAGATCGCTGGGCGCCTGCCGCGGCTGATGGAGGCGACCCGCCGCTCGGGCCGCCAGGTGGTCTGGGCCATCGACCCGATGCACGGCAACACCCTGACCGCCAACAATGGCTACAAGACCCGGCCGTTCGACCGGATCCTGGGCGAGGTGAAGAGCTTTGTGGAGATCGCCCAGGCCGAGGGCGTGCATCCCGGCGGCGTGCATCTGGAAATGACCGGCCAGAACGTCACCGAATGCCTGGGCGGGGCCCGCGCCCTGACCGAGGGCGACCTGGCCGACCGCTACCACACCCACTGCGACCCCCGCCTCAACGCCGATCAGGCGCTGGAGCTGGCCTTCCTGGTGGCCGAAAAGCTCAAGGCGACCCGCATGGCCGATCGTCAGGCAGCAGTGGGGTAGCGGGCTGTAGGGCGTCAGCCGGCGGCCTCGGCCCCGGCGATCGCGCCCTTCATCCGTTTGCGCGCTTCGTTGCGATAGCCGACGGCGTCGACGATCTCGCCGGCGGCCCCCAGGCCAAAGCGCGGCATATTGTTGTAGACCGACTCATAGCGCCCCGGTGCGATGGCGTAGGTCTCGTGCCAGATGCCCACATCGCCGTTGGAGCCGACTTGTTTGTTGAAAGCCTGCCAGGCGGGGAGGTGAGCGGCGTCGCGGTTGCGGGCATAGGCTTCCAGGTGGTCGAAACTGCGCCAGTATTGGATGCCCATGATGTTGGGAAAGCCGAAATGGGTGCGCACATGCAGCAGGCCCAGGTCGGGTTGTTTGGCCAGCTCGATCAGCATGCGCGGCATGGCCTGGGCCACCGGCAGCCAGGACCAGAATTTCCAGGGCCTGTTGATCCTCATGCCGATCATGAAGACCACGAATTCGCCCTCGATCTCGGCGCTGACGCGCCGGTCGATGATTTGCCCCACGACCGCACCTCCGATAGTCGTCGCCTCGGCGACGTTATTTTCAGTGTAAATTATAAAGGAGCTCAATGATAGCTGGCCGCGGCCCGTAGTGGGCGAAGACGACTAAAACGGCCTCAGATCGGCGATCTGTTCGCTTTCGAGCCTGAAGCGAACCTTTTCGCCCACGGTTATGTCCTTAAGCAGGGCCGATTTGCTGACGACAAACGGCATGGACCCTGACGGCCAGTTCAACGCCTCGACCGGCTCGTAGGCGATCGTGACCCGGCCATCGTCAGGGGCGATCGCCTTCACGACACCGACGATCTCGATCTGGTTTGTCGGAATGGAACGAGGGGCCGGCGCAGCGGTGTTCGGCGAGGCCGGCGCCGGCGCGCTGGGAGAGGGGCCGCCTTGGCCCCGACGCCCGTGACCGCCCGACTGGGCGTGTGCGACGCTCGCGGCGAGCAGGCCGATCGCCAGGAGCGGAACGATGTCTTTGCGCATGATCTCGCCCGGTGGGAGCCAGCCCAAGGCATAGACCACGAATAAGGCCACCCGGCGACGGTCCGGTCTCTGTCCTGAAACCTGGAGGACAGCTGTAGTGAACTCAGGCGCTAGTATCGCCGGCCATGGCCAGAATCGCCGACCATTCCGCCGGACTGACCGGGGCCACTGACAGCCGCGACTGCCGCAGCATGATCATGCCGGAAAGGGCCGGAGCCGCCTTCATCTCGGCCAGGGAGACGGGGCGGCTGAGGGGGCGCAGGTAGGAGATCTCCACGGCGACGAAGCGGCCTGATGCGTCGCCGGGATCGGGATAGGCCTCGCGCTCCACCGTCGCCAGGCCGACCACGGCGCGCTCGGCGCCCGAATGATAGAACAGAGCCTGATCGCCCTGGCGCATGGCGCGCAGGAAGTTGGCGGCCTGGGCGTTGCGCACCCCGTCCCACACCGTGCGCCCGTCGCGCTGCAGATCGGCGAAGGCGTAGGTTTCGGGTTCTGATTTCAGCAGCCAGCGCGAGGGCGTCGCGTTCATGGTCAGTCTCCTGCTTCGATCTTAGGGGGCGCGTCACGCCCGATTTAACGCCCCAGCCAAGCCGAGGCCAAGCTAGTCGATTTTGGGCAGGGCCTGTGTCAGGGGGCCGTCGTCCTTGATCGTACGCATAGCCATGGTGGTGTTGAAGCGCTGAACGCCCGGCAGGCGCCATAATTCCTGGCGCAGAAAGTGATCGAGCTCGCCCATGGAGGGGGTGACCACACGCAACAGATAGTCCGCATCGCCCAGGGTGGCGTGGCAGGCGAGAATGGCGCGATGCCGGATCGCCGCCTGTTCGAACTCCGCATGTCGCTCGAAGGCCACGGTGACGCTGATGAAGGCGGCGGTCTCCAGGCCCAGGGCGAGGGGATCGAGCAGGGCGCGATAGCCGCGGATGACACCGGTTTTTTCCAGCGCCTGGACACGCTTCCAGCACGGCGATTTGGAAAGCCCGACAGCGTCGCCGAGTTCAGCAAAGGACAGGCGGGCGTCGGTCTCGAGTTGGGTGAGAATGGCGATGTCGATCTTTTGCAGCACGCTGTTTCTCTATGTGAGCAACCACTAGAACATTGTCTCCAATACGAGGTTCCGGAGAAGGTATCGAGCACAATGTTTCCGGCGCAGCGTGTTAGCGTCGACGTCCTGTAGGGACCGAAATGAAAGCTGTGAAAATGGACCGATCCGCATATTACGCCATGCTGTCAGCGCCGGAGACCTTGGACTACGAACGCTATCTGTCCACCGCGACCCTGCTCAGCTGCCAAAAACCCTTCGAGGACCTGTGCAACGCCGACGAGCTTCAGTTTCAGATCGTCCACCAGGTCGAAGAACTCTGGATGAAGCTGATCGCCTACAGCCTGCTGGAGATCGACGATTATCTGAAAGCGGGTAACGCTCACCGTGTGGTCACCCTGTTCGGTCGCTGCTCGCGGGTGCTCAAGATGATGACGGAGCAACTCGACCTTCTGGAGACCATGTCGCCCAAGGAGTACCAGGAAATCCGCCTGCAACTGGGTAATGGCAGCGGCCAGGAATCGCCGGGCTTTCGCGTTCTGCTGCACATGCCGCCGGAATTGTGGACCAGCTATGAGGCCCGTTATCTGACCGACGGCCGAACCGTGCGCGACATCTATGATGCGCAATATTCCCACGACGACGCCTATGTGGTCGCAGAGGCGATGATCAATTTCGACGAGCTTTTTCAGAAATTTCGCTCGCATCATATCCTGCTGATCTTCCGCTCTATCGGTGTCAGCTCCAAGTCCCTCAAGGGCAGGCCCATAGAACTGTTGCAAGCCGGTCTTCGACACCGGTTCTTTCCGGCTCTTTGGGAGGTGCGGGCCGAGATGACTGACGCCTGGGGCGCCGCCTATGGCGAAATCCGTGAAAGCCTGTCGGCCCAGACGGAGGCGGCGGGGTAGAGCGCCTCAAGCTGCAAACTACCTTGCGCGCGTCAGTCTGCTTCAAAACGTCGCGGGTCTGGCGACTCAAGATTTCGACAGATCCAAACAATCCGATGTTCGCCGGTTTGGTCGCGTCTGGGTCGCGGCCGAGTGCAATAAACGCAGCGCGCTCATCTGAGCTATTCCTATCGGGGGCGGGCGCGCTGCGGCGAAACGGGGTCATGAGGCCGCGAAAACAAAAACCGGGAGATGCGCAGCGAAGGCGAGACCGCAGGGTGATGTGATGTCGACTTTAATCGTCCGCCTCGATCAAAAACGATGCTGGATTCAAGGCGTGGGGGTGTCTCCAATCTCATTCAAACAAAGCCAAGCCGTGCCAATTTGCCGACATTTTAACGCGATGAGCGCAATTCGCTCGGTCTTGGCCGAAAATTATGTTCGGCCTGATCGTGGCGCGACAGCGCCGAGCGACAAAATGCAAAATTTTGTCTGTTTCAGGCGCGAATCCGTTGGCTGCAACGCGTCAATGCGCTGAGTTGCGCGCGTCTGGGACAGCGCCAGACGAGGAAGGTATGGTTTATTACTGATTGCACACGCAGAATTACCCCCAAAAACTGCGAATTGTTTGCAAGACTCAGAAACCTGGCTTAAAGACGCTCATCCCGCGTGGAAAAAATCGAACCCGCAAAGTCAGCGGAAACACCAGAGGCGAGCCCATGGCCGATAATAACCTTCTAATTGAGATGACAGCTGAGATTGTCGCCGCCTTCGTCGGTAACAACAGCGTTCCGCCTGGCGATATTCCGGGATTGATCTCGCAGACCTATGCCGCGCTGAGCGGTGCCGAAACGCCGCCGGTGGTTGAACCGGAAGTGAAGACACCCGCCGTATCAGTCAAGCGCTCGATCCAGCCCGATTTCATCATCTGCCTGGAAGATGGTCGCAAATTCAAATCCCTGAAGCGGCACCTGCGCACGAAGTACAATCTTTCGCCTGAAGATTACCGCGCCAAGTGGGGCCTGCCCAAAGACTATCCGATGGTCGCCCCGAACTATGCCGCCGCCCGCTCGACCCTGGCCAAGCAAATGGGTCTGGGCCAAGGTGGCCGTGGTGGCGCCCCGGCTCCCGCCGCCAAGGCCAAGCCGGCCGCCAAGGTCGCGGCCAAACCCGCCGCCAAAGCCGCACCGGCCACTCGCGGCCGCAAGCCCAAGGCCGGCTGACGTCGTTAGAGCGGGTTGAGCAAAAGTGCGAAGCAGCTTTCCGCCCGCAACCCGTTACCGAGACTTCGACCTGATGTTGTTCCACCCGATCGGCTTGAATTGAGTCCGATCGGGTGACGACTGCGAATGCCAAACTCAGTTGAGTGAAGGTGGGAGCGCTTGTCGACCTCAACCTGCGCCGAGTATCCAGCCTTCTTCCGCTTCGATCTCAGCCCGCAAGCTATCGTCGATGGCCTTGGCGGGGCCAAAGGCGGCGCCAAGCTTTCCTGCTTCATCCAACCTAGCGAAATGTTCCGCCGTGGTGCGCACCTGGGCGAGATCCTTGACTTCGCCGGGAGCCAGGGTGGTCTTGATCAGCGAAGGATAGACCTCCGCCACTACAACCTCGGCCCCGTTCAGGTCACCTTCGGACAGGGCGCGATAGCCGGTCTCGAACGGCCAGACCCTGAACGCGTCGCCGCGGGCCAGCTTCAGCCGCCGTACTGTTGGCAGACCCAGTATCGCCTGGCCGCCCACTGAGCCATTATAATAAAGCTTCCAGATCGAATGGGCCTTGGCCGCGGTGTCGGCGTGACGCATCTCGGGCAGGTCATCGGGACCATGGTCCTTGGTGCGTTTGGGTTGCAATGTGGTCAGGGCGTCCTTGGGCGGGCAGCCCCAGAAGGGGAACGGACCGCCGGTCAGGCGGCGATTGATCTCCGACGCCACGCCGAAACGGTTGTTGGTGTTGTCAGCCTTGTCTTTGACCATCTTGTCGAGCTGGTTCCACACCGACAGCCACGGCGCGTCGCCCGGCAGCTTGAGCGCCGAGGAAAAACCGCGGGGAAAACCCAGCGGAAAATCGAAGCCCAAAAGGGCGCGCTCGTTGCGCTTCTTCAAGTCGACGAGAATGTCGTTGAGCTTGGATTCGGCCTCGCCGCGCGTAGCGGGATTGAAGGCCTCGAACGCCAAGCGGAAGCGCACATCGCGCTTCAGGACGCCGATCCACACCGAGTCAGCGCCGGTATTGGGTTTGGAGGCCGCGCTCCAGTCGACGATCACGTAGGCGTTGAACAAGCGGGACACGCGACAGGCTCCTGGAAACAAACGTTTGGCTTGTAGCGCACCCGAGCCGGCGGGGGAACGTGGGGCGCGTGCGAATTGCGATCGAGGTCGCACGACGTTTGCGTGATCGACCTGGTTCGCGCGGGCTGTCGGACGAGCGCCTAAGCGCGTGCGTTCGTCACAAAATTAAGGCAGCGCTAACATTTCGGGGCCGCGAGCGCCGCGGAGACGTGCGCCGTACGGTCGCCGCTTGCAAGGAACGCCAAGAGGAAACGGGCAGGGATGATACCGTCGAACATCTTTGGTTTGTTCGGTTCGGTGGCCTGGCCGCAGCCTTTATGGCGCCGCCTGCGGCGGTGTCGGCAGCTCAGCTGGCCGGCCATTGTCAGAACTTCCGCACCGCCATCTACATCGCGGTCAACACCACGCACGCCCTGGCCAACCCGCAGACCCGCGAATGCGAATTCGCCCGGGCCATGGGGCAGGTGAAGTTCGACAAGGTCTATCTGGAGGTCTACCGCAACCACGACTTCGCCAGCGACGCCGAGATCGTGGCCATCAAGGCCTTCTTCAAGTCTAAGGCCGTTGAAGGTTCCGGCGGTATCACCCTGGCGGCGGGCGGCCATGGCGGTCAGTTGGGAACATTCGACTATGAGGACCCTAAGGACCGAGCCGAGTGCGAGCGCGCCGCACGCCTGGCGGCCAAGCATTTCGATGAGGTGGTGCTGGACAACTTCTTCTTCAACACCAGCAACAGCGAAGCTGACATCGCGGACAAGGGGGCGCGCAGCTGGACCCAGTATCGGCTGGACACCATGCGCGCGGTGTCGCTGGACCTGGTCCTTGGCCCGGCCAAGGCGGTCAATCCGGGCGTGCGGATGATCATCAAATATCCCAACTGGTACGAACACTTCCAAGGTCTGGGCTATGACCTGGAAAAGCAGTCGCAGATGTTCGCCGCTATCTATACCGGCACCGAGATCCGCGATCCCCTGATCACTGACCAGCTGTTGCAGCAGTACGAAAGCTATGAGGTATTTCGCTACTACAGCAACATCCGGCCGAATGGTGGCGATTGGGGCGGCTGGGTCGACACGTTCAGCACTCGGGATGTGGACCGTTATGCCGAGCAGCTGTGGGCCACCCTGCTGGCCAAGGCGCCGGAGATCACCCTATTCAACTGGACGCCCATGTCCGAGGCCGAGGCCTTGGCGCCTGGCGACCGCGCCGCTTGGCAGGGCCAGGCCACCAGCTTCGACTGGAAGGCTACGACCGCCTCCTATCACGCCACAGGGGCGGGCGATCCGGGACCGGGCTGGGGCCGCGTGGCCGGCTATTCGCTGGAACAGATCGACAAGGTGTTGGGCGGGCTCGGTAAGCCGGTGGGGATCTCGCTCTATAAGCCCTATCAGTCCAGCGGCGAGGACTTCCTGCCCAACTATCTGGGCAATCTGGGCCTGCCGATCGAGCAGACGCCGAACTTCTCCACCGATGCGGATATGCTGATCCTGACGGAGGCGGCAAAGACCGATCCGGACATCGTGGCTAAGATCAAGGCGCGCCTGATGGCCGGCAAGGACGTGGTGATCACTTCGGGCCTAGTGCATGCGCTGAAGGGCAGGGGACTGGATGATATCGTCGAGCTGGAAGACACCGGCCGCATCGTCTCGGTGCATGATTTCATGGACGGCTTCGGCGCCGGCGATGGAACCCGATTGAACGACCCGCCGCACGACAACCCGCCGATCCTGTTGCCGGAAATTGGCTTCTACACTAACGATTCCTGGTCGCTGGTGCGCGGGGTTGCGGGGGGCCAAGGGCTTTCCCATCCTGCGGATGAACCGCTACGCCAAGGGGTGATCTTTGTGCTGACCGTGCCGGAGAATCTGGCCGATCTCTATAATCTGCCCCAGGGAGTTGTGACCGGATCAAGGACGAGTTGTGACCCGGATCAAGGACTATGTGCAGCGGGACTTTCCGGTGCGCATCGACGCTCCGGCCCTGGTCAGCCTATTCGGCTATGACAACGGCGCCTTCGTGGTGGAATCCTATCGGCCGCAGGCCTTGGCGGTGACTGTATCTGTGCGCGCGGCGGCCAAGCGCTTGCGCAATATCGCTGCTAGCGAAATGGTCAAGGTCGGACCCGCTGTGACCTCGCGCGACGAGGCGCCCAGAACCACCTTCGCCATCATCGTGCCGCCGCACTCTTACCCGGCGTTCCAAGTCGACGAGTAGGTAGAGAACCCTTCCCCTTTGAGGGGAAGGGCTTCTCAGGATTAGCCCAGCTTCACCAGCATCTTGCCCATGTTCTCGCCGGAGAACAGCTTCAGGAAGGCCTTGGGCGCGTTTTCGATACCCTCTTCGACAGTCTCCTTCCATTTGAACTTGCCGCTCTGGATCCAGCCCGCCAGTTCCTGCAGATATTGCGGCGCCATGTCGAAATGGTTGGAGACGATGAAACCTTCCAGGCGCAGGCTCTTGCCGACAACCAGCATGATGTTGCTGGGACCGACTGGCGCCCCGGTGGCGTTATATTGCGAGATCATGCCGCACAGGGCGAAGCGGGCGAAGGGATTGGCCACGGCCAGGGCCGCGTCCAGGTGTTCGCCGCCGACATTCTCGAAATAGACGTCGATACCATTGGGGGCGACCTTGGCCAGGGCGGCGGTCAGATCCTTTTCGGCCTTGTAGTCGATCACATGATCGACGCCGATCTCCTTGAGGAAGGCCCCTTTTTCCGGTCCGCCCGCGGCGCCGATCACGGTGTGCCCCTTGATCTTGGCGATCTGGCAGACCACCGAGCCCACGGCGCCGGCGGCGGCGGAGACGAACACCACATCGTCCGGCTTAAGCGCCGCGATCTTGATCAGGCCCACATAGGCGGTCAGTCCCGGCATGCCGGCCACGCCCAGAAAGGCCTGAGGTGGCAGGCCATGGGTGTTGAGCTTTTGCAAGGCGCCGGCCGGGGCGTTAAACGCCTCGCGCCAACCGAACATGGTCGAGACCAGATCGCCCTTGGCGAAGCCTTCGGCGCCGGAGGCGGTGACCTCGCCCACCGCGCCGCCCTGCAGGGCCTCGCCGATCTGGAACGGCGGCACATAGCTCTCGCGGTCCATCATCCGGCCGCGCATATAGGGATCGACGGTCATCCACAGGTTCTTGACCTGGACCTCGCCGGCGCCCGGCGCGTCCAGTTGGACTACGCCCAGCTCGAAATTGTCGGCGGTGGGCAGGCCCACGGGGCGTGACTTGAGACGGATCTCGCGCGAGGTGATCGACATGGACGTTCTCCCATACAGTTTCAATTAAAAACGCTGATGGCATCTAGCGCATAAATTTCGCGACGTCATGGGCGATGGACAAAGCCGGCGCGTCTGCACAATTTCCCGTGAGTGCGTAGAAAGAGGTGGCCGTTTTGAGTCGAGACCTGAAAGCTGGCGTCGCCGGGGCCGGAGCCTTTGGCGGCCATCACGCCCGCAAATATGCCGGCATGGCGGGAGTGACGCTCGCCGCTGTCTATGACCCGGACATGGATCGCGCCCGCGAACTGGCCGGTGGCCTGGGCGCTCTCGCGATGGACGATCTGGGCGAGTTCCTGAAAGTCATCGACATCCTCACAATAGCCTCGCCGGCCTTCACCCACGCCGCCGTTGCGATGCCGGCCCTGGCCGCGGGCAGGCCAGTCTATGTGGAAAAGCCGATCGCCACCAATCTGGAGGACGCCGATCGCATCGTCGCCCGCGCGGCCACCTCCAATCTGATCCTGGCCTGCGGCCTGCAGGAGCGGGTGGTGTCAAAGGCCATGGGCCTCTTGGACATCCCCGAAAAGCCCATGTTCCTGGAGGCCGTGCGCCGCGCGCCCTGGAACCCGCGCAACACCGATGTGTCCTGCGTGCTCGACCTGATGATCCACGACATCGACCTGGCCATCACTCTCAATCCCAACGAGCCCCTGGCGGTGGAGGCCGACGGCCGAGTCACCCACGGCCCGTTCGTGGATGAGGTCACCTGCGAGATCACCCTGGGCGACGGCTCGACCGTCAAGCTAAACGCCTCGCGCATCGCAGAGGCCCGCGAGCGGCGCATGCGCATCATCTATCCTTCCGGCGAGGTGGAGATCGACTTCATCACTCGCGCCTTCCGCAACACGACGCCCTTCCCGCTGAATGCGGACTTTACGGATACGCCGGCGGGGCGCGATCCGTTGGGCGCCAGCGTCGCTGCGTTTGTCGCCGCCGTGCGCGGAGAGGCGTCGCGCCCTGCTGCGACAGGCGAAGAGGCCGTGCGGGCGCTGGATGTGGCCCTGGCGGTGGAGCAGGCGGCTGGATTTTAGAAGAAGGCGCCCTTCGCCGACGCCTTTTGCGGCGCTGACGGGAAATACTTTCCCCACCTAACCCCCTTTTCCCCCAACGCCTGTTTGGTCTAAGGCTGGCGCCCTCTTCGAGTGGAGCCCGCGTGATGACCAAGAAGCCCGACGGATCCTGGGACAAGTCCAAGCTGCCCAGCCGGCATGTGACCGAGGGGCCGGCGCGCGCGCCGCACCGCTCGTACTACTACGCCATGGGCCTCGGCACGCGCGAGATTGCCCAGCCCTTCGTGGGCGTAGCCTCCTGCTGGAACGAAGCGGCGCCCTGCAACACCGCTCTGATGCGCCAGGCCCATGCGGTCAGCCAGGGGGTCAAGGCCGCCGGCGCCACGCCGCGCGAGTTCTGCACCATCACCGTCACCGACGGCATAGCCATGGGCCACGAGGGCATGCGCTCGTCCCTGGTCAGCCGCGAGGTGATCGCCGATTCGGTGGAACTGACCATCCGCGGTCACAGCTACGACGCCCTGGTGGGAATCGCCGGCTGCGACAAGTCCCTGCCGGGCATGATGATGGCCATGCTGCGCCTGAACGTGCCGTCGGTATTCCTCTATGGAGGCTCGATCCTGCCGGGCCGCTGGCAGGGCAAGGACGTCACCGTGGTCGACGTGTTCGAGGGCGTGGGGATGCATTCGGCCGGGCGCATGAGCCTGGAGGACCTGTGCGACCTGGAAAAGCACGCCTGTCCCAGCGATGGCGCCTGTGGCGGACAGTTCACCGCCAACACCATGGCCTGCGTCTCCGAGGCCATCGGCCTGGCGCTGCCTTTATCTTCGGCCCTGCCGGCGCCTTATGAGAGCCGCGACCAGTACGCCATCGCCTCGGGCGAGGCGGTGGTGCGGCTGATCGCCGACAATATCCGCCCACGCGACATCTGCACCCGCAAGGCGTTCGAGAACGCCGCGGTGGTGGTGGCCGCTACGGGCGGCTCGACCAATGGCGGTTTGCACCTGCCGGCCATGGCCCACGAGTGCGGCATCGAGTTCACCCTGCGCGACGTGGCCGAGATCTTCAAACGCACGCCCTATCTGGCCGACCTGAAGCCCGGCGGCCGCTTCGTGGCCAAGGACATGGGCGAGGCCGGCGGCGTGCCGGTGCTGCTCAAGACCCTACTGGAGGGCGGTTTTATCCACGGCGATTGCCTGACCGTCACCGGCAAGACCCTGGCGGAGAACCTCAAGGACGTGAAGTGGCGCGACGACCAGGTGGTGATCCGCCCGGTCTCCAACCCCCTGTCACCCACTGGCGGCGTGGTCGGCCTGTGGGGTTCGCTGGCCCCGGCCGGCTCCATCGTCAAGGTCGCGGGCATGCAATCCCACCGCTCGCACCGCGGCCCGGCTCGGGTGTTCGACGGCGAGGAAGCGTGTTTCGCGGCCGTGGAAGCCGGTGACTATAAGGACGGCGACGTCCTAGTCATTCGCTATGAAGGCCCCAAGGGCGGTCCGGGCATGCGCGAGATGCTGTCGACCACGGCGGCCCTGTCCGGCCAGGGCCGCGGCGACAAGGTGGCCCTGGTCACCGATGGTCGCTTCTCCGGCGGCACCCGCGGCCTGTGCGTCGGCCATGTGGGACCGGAAGCGCAGGAAGGCGGCCCCATCGGCCTGGTCATGGACGGCGATATTATCTCCATCGACGCCGACGCCGGGACCATCGAGTTGGAGGTCGACCCGATCGAGCTGGAAAACCGCCAGCGTCATTGGAAGCCGCGCGAAACCAACTATGCCTCGGGCGCCCTGTGGAAGTTCTCCCAGATGGTGGGGCCAGCTCACCTGGGCGCGGTGACTCACCCCGGCCAGAAGGCCGAGCGGCACGTTTACGCTGATATTTGAGGACCGTCAGGCCGGAGGGCGTGCGAACGCGCCCCGGCCTGTTCAACGCCCTCGATCTGTTAGCCCAAAGGATTGCCTCCAAACGCGCGGGGGTGGACCCACAAGATCAGAGCCCAGACCGCGACGCCGACCAGCAGGCGCCACCATATCTCGCTGAGTTTCAGTGACTGGCGGCCCTGCAGGATGGCCGCGAACGGGATGTTGGAGGTCTCGGCCTTGAACGCAGCGTAGCGTTCGCCCAGCGCCCGCATCCGCTTGGCGTCGATGCTGCAGGTTCCAACGAGCGCCAGAAGCATCAGGCCGCCGAACAGGATGAGGTCAGCGCTACCGCCGTTGGCGATCAGGTGGGCCGCAGCCCAGATGACCACGCCCCACAGGAACGGGTGACGGGTGATGCGGGTCATGCCGGTGGCCGCATTCGGCCGGTCGACTACGGAATCGCCCCGCACCCGGGTCGGTGAATTGGTCAAAAGGCCGGGCACGGCGAACAGGAAGGCGATCGCCACCAGGCCGACCACCGGAATCCGGGTGGCCCAGGCGACGGTCCAATAGATCTGGTTGGCGGGATCGTGGCGCGCGCCGCCAAAGGCGAATATCAGCCAGGTAAGGCCGGCTGCCGAGGCCAGGGAGAACAGGCCCAGATAGGGACCTTCGCCCACCACGCCGACAATGGTGTCGCGGGCCTTCGTGCCGGCCACCAGCAGGTGCAGGGCTAAAAACGCCGCGGCTGCGACAATCAACATGGTCATGAACGCCTCCAGATTGGTCCGCACCGAGCGTGAACTTCGCGGCGGCGGCCATGGTTCGGACTGTCCGCTAAAGCAAGGGTAGCTGTTTCGCGTGGACCGGTCGCTCTCGCGCCGGGGCGCCGACGGGCTGAGGTGCGGGGGCCAAAGGCTCCGAGCCCCGGTCGTCAAAAGGGTCCTGATCGTCCGCCTCGAATTCCATCGGCGGCTCGTCGTAGGAATCCGCCGTTGGGGGCGCTTTGGGGTGAGCCGCGAGCGGCGCCTCTGGCTCCGGCCGCGCTCCGGTATCGACGGTGGCGTCAGCGATGACGAGCGTGGGCGCCGTGGCTGGCCGGGCGCGACGCATGATCGCCTCGGCGCGGCTGAGCCAGGACCGTGCCTCCTGGACTACGGCGCTGGGCGGACGCGCGTGGCGACGGAACTCATCCATGGGCAGCCAGAGGTCGAGGGCGAATTCGGGGTGGCGGGCGTCGTCGAACAGCAGTCTCAGCACTACCTGCTGGGCTTGCTTGGGGACCCGGTCGAGGGCGCGGCGAGGCTCGCCCTTGGCCACCCGCGCGGCCACCTGATCGTCGATGCACAGTTCGGCGCCGTCCAGCGCTTTCAAGGGATAGAGCAGGGCGTTGGCCCCGCCATCGCGCATCACCAGGATCTGGCCGGCGGCGAGGCGAAAGGCTGCGGCCATGTCCCGGCCCTGGGCGACGATCAGCGCGTCAGGTTGCCCGCCCAGCACCCGCCAGGCCAGACGGGTGAGCCGTCGGTGCTCGTCCATCCAGAAGGCGATTCCAGCGCCCAAAAGCGTCACCGCCGAGGCGGCGATTCCGAGCAGCAGCGCCAAGCGAATCAGGTCGTGCATGCGCGGGAACCTAGATTGAGTCTCTCAATGGCGACACATCCCGGTCCCGAGGGGGCTTACAGGGCTAAATCCACCACCACCGGCACGTGGTCCGAGGGCTTGTCCCAGCTGCGCACGTCGCGATGGATCTCACACCCCCTCAAGATATCGGCTGCTTGGGACGATAGCAGGGCGTGGTCGATGCGGATGCCGTTGTTCCGCGGCCAGGCGCCAGCCTGATAATCCCAGAAAGTGTAGCCACCCGGCGCGCCATCGATCTCCGTATAGGCTTCGGTCAGGCCCAGCCATTTGAGCGCCCGAAAGGCGCCGCGGCTATCCGGCTGGAACAGTGCGTCGCCCAGCCAGGCGGCGGGGTCGTAGCAGTCGGCCTCCTCGGGAATGACATTGTAGTCACCGGTGATGATCAGCGGCTCCTCCAAGGCCAAGAGTCCCTTGGCATGGGCGTTGAGGCGCGCCATCCAGCCCAGCTTGTAGGTGAATTTCTCGGTTCCGATGGGATTGCCGTTGGGCAGATAGATGCCGGCCACGCGGATGGGGCGCGGACCCGAAATCACCGCCTCGATATAGCGGGCCTGCTCGTCCGTATCGTCGCCCGGCAGGCCCCTGCGGATATCCTCCATGGGCGCCTTCGACAGCAGGGCCACGCCATTATAGGTCTTCTGGCCATGGACGGCGACGTTGTAGCCAAGCCGTTCGAAAGCCTCGACCGGGAACTTCTCATCCACGCATTTGATTTCCTGCAAACAGGCGACGTCGGGCGAAGCCTCGGTGAACCATTTGAGCACGGTCTCGAGCCGCGCATTTACTGAATTGACGTTCCAGGTGGCGATCTTCATGCGGCGGACCCTAGGCGGGGGCGGCGGCTATGGTCAACGCGGGGCGGCAGCCCTTAGATCGAGAAACTGACCCCGCAGCCGCAGCTGGACTTGGCGTTTGGGTTGCGGACTCTGAATTCCGCGCCGGCCAATTCGTCGACGAAATCGATCTCCGAGCCGCGCAGCAGGGCCATGGACACCACGTCCACCAGGGCCGCGGCGCCGTCCAGCTCGATCTTCAGGTCATCGTCCTGCACCTGATCGACCAGGTCGAACTGATACTGAAAGCCCGAGCAGCCGCCGCCTTCGACGGCCACGCGCAGCATCAGCGGGCGACCCTCACGGGCGCTGATGGCCTTGATGCGGCCGGCGGCGGAGGGGGACAGGGTCACGGTTTCGGTCATTGCGGGTCAATCTTGGGCACGGCCTATATATGAGGCCGCGGCGGCCCGTGCGAAAGAGGCGCGTTGCAGGAGATACCATATGGCTTCGGATACGACTTTGGACAGCCGAGAGCGGGCGCCGTTTGCGGTGAAACCCAGCGAGTCCCTCGGCCGCCGTATCCCCGAACCCGCCAGCCGCACCCGCACGCCGTTCGCCCGCGACCGCGACCGCATCATTCACACCTCGGCCTTTCGCCGGCTGAAGGAGAAGACCCAGGTGTTCGTCGCCCACGAGGGCGATCATTTCCGTACCCGCCTGACCCACTCGCTGGAGGTGGCCCAGATTGCGCGCACCCTCGCCGGCGCCCTGGGGCTGGATGTGGATTTGGCCGAAACCATCGCGCTGGCCCATGACCTGGGCCATCCTCCCTTCGGTCACGCCGGCGAGGACGAGTTGGACGCCTGCATGTCGCCCTACGGCGGCTTCGACCACAATGTGCAGACCTTCCGCGTGGTGACCGAACTGGAGCATCGCTATCCCGACTTCCACGGCCTGAACCTGACCTGGGAGACTCTGGAGGGGGTGATTAAGCACAATGGCCCGGTGGACGATCATCTGGATCGGCCCAGCTGGCGCTCCATCGCCGAGTTCAATGACGCCTATGACCTGCGCCTGTCGACCTTCGCCTCGGCCGAGGCCCAGGTTGCGGCCCTGTCGGACGACATCGCCTATAACAACCACGACGTGGATGACGGCCTGGAGGCCGGGCTGTTCCGCCTGGACGAGGTGATGTCCGTGGCGCTGATCGGTCCGATCCTGCAGGCGCTGAAGGCGGAACGGCCCGACCTGGACGATCGTCTGCTGCGGCTGGAAGCCGTTCGCCGGATGATCGGCGTCATGGCCGACGATGTGCTGTCCCAGACCCGCCGCAACGTCGAGGCGGCCCGTGTGACCTCGGCCGAGGACGTGCGCATGCTGGGCCGGGCGCTGGTGAGCTTTTCGCCGGGCATGGCCGAGGACCTTGGCCGCCTGCGCATGTTCCTGCACCAGCGCATGTACCGGCATTATCGGGTCAATCGCACGCGCAGCCACGTGCGCCGCCTGCTGGCCGACATGTTCCGCCTGTTCATGGCCGAGCCGGAAGTGCTGCCCACAGAATGGTATGAGCGGGTCCACGATCTCGACGAGGCCGGCCGGGCGCGCAATATCTGTGATTATATCGCCGGTATGACCGACCGCTACGCCATCGAAGAGCACCGGCGTCTGTTTAATCTCGAGCTGCTCAATACGGCCGGTGCGGCCGGATAGGGCGACGGTCGCGCAGACGTGATACCAAAAAGCTGGGGATGGCTCGCGCGGGGGTCGCTTCGGCCTGCATCCTGGGTCGATTACACTGGGGAATGGGGCTGATTCGCTGGCGGTGACCGCCCAACGTCCTCGGAGTCGCAGCATGACCGATCAAGATCGTGGCGCCTATACGCCCCAGACCGATGCGCCGCTGGCCTTCGACGCGCGCCGGTCGCGCGGCGGCGGAGGCGGCCCGGCGCCCATGACCCTGATCGTCAGCGCCATTGTGCTGTTGCTGCTGATCATCGCTCTGCTGGTCTTCTATCGCAGCGGCGTGCGGGGCGCTGGCCAGGCGCCGCAAGTGGTGGGGGCTCCGGTGGGCCAGACCAAGAGCGCGCCTTCGTCGGCGGTCGCGGCGGCGGATTCGGCGGCGCCCAGCGCCGGAACCGGCCTGCAGATCTACAAGTCCGAAGCCGCCCCTCCTGGCGAAGCGCCTGCGCCGACCTTCGCCCCGCCGCCGGAGCAACCCGCCCCCCGCATGGCGGCGGCGCCGACCGCGCCGGTTTCCAGCGCTCCGCTGCGCCCGGCCCAGACAGAAACGACCACAACGCCGCCGCCGGCCCCGGCCAAGGTTGTCTCCAGCGCGCCCACAGCGACCGCCTCTCCGCCCAGTGGGGCGCTCAGGTCTCTGAAGCCCGACGCGGCCACAACCGCCAAGCCCAAGCCGGTCGCAGTGGCCAAGGCCGCCAAGCCCGAACCGACCGTCCACGCTTCGGCGCCAGTCGCCGGCCAACCCCTGGTGCAGATCGGCGCCTTCTCGTCCGCCGCCCTGGCGGAAAAGGGCTGGAGCGACACCGCCGTGGCGCTGCCGGGCCGCATGGCCGGCAAGACTTCCAAGGTTGAAAAGGCTGACCGCGACGGCAAGACCTTCTACCGCGCCTTTGTCGGCGGGTTCGCCAGTCACGCCGACGCTGTCAGCTTCTGCGCGGCGCTGAAGGCGGCCAACAAACAATGCATGGTGAAATAGTCCGTTGAGCGAGATCTCCGCCAGCATCCTGGGCTGCGGCGGACCCAGGCTATCGCCGGAGGAAGCGGCCTTCTTCCGCGCGGTGCGGCCCTGGGGCTTCATCCTGTTCAAGCGCAATATCGAGACGCCGGACCAGGTGCGAGGGTTGGTCGAGGCGCTCAGGGCCACTGTAGATCGGCCAAACGCGCCGGTGTTGATCGACCAGGAAGGCGGCCGGGTCCAGCGCTTGGGGCCGCCGCACTGGGGCCGGTATCCGCCGGGCCGCGCCTATGGCGCTCTGGCCAGTAACGATCCGCTGGTCCGGCGCGAGATCACCCGGCTGGGCGCGCGCCTGATGGCCCACGACCTGGCGGCGCTGGGGATCAATGTGGACTGCGTGCCGGTGTTGGATGTGCCGGCGCCCTACGGCCACGAGATCATCGGCGACCGCGCTTATGGCGAAACCCCGGAAGAGGTCGGATGTCTTGGCCGCGCCGCCGCCGAAGGGCTGATCGCCGGCGGGGTGCTGCCAGTGATCAAGCATATTCCCGGCCATGGCCGGGCCCGCGCCGACAGCCATCTGGACCTGCCGGTGGTGGAGGCGAAGCTGGGCGAACTCGACGCCCGCGACTTTCCGCCGTTCCGCATGCTGTCCGACATGCCCATGGCGATGACGGCGCACGTGGTTTATTCGGCCATCGACCGGAAGGCGCCCGCCACCACCTCCCGCAGCGCCATCCGCCGGATTATCCGTGGGTCGATCGGCTTCGACGGCCTGCTCATGAGCGACGATCTGTCCATGAAGGCGCTCAGAGGCGACTTCGCTGAGCGCGCCCGCGCTTCGCTGGCGGCGGGCTGCGACGTGGTCCTGCACTGCAATGGCGATATGGCCGAGATGAAGGCGGTGCTCAGTGGAACCAAGGCCCTGGCTGGCCGGGCCAAGGCTCGCGCCGCCGCCGCCCTGGCGCGCTTGGCTCGCACGCCCGAGCCGTTCGACGCCGAGGCCGCCCGCGCCCGTTTCGACGCCGCCTTTGACGGCCGATGGGCGGCGTGAGCGAGCCGTTTCAGCCCCTGCTGGACTTCGCCGCGGCCGACGTGGCGGCCGAGGACGGTGATGCGCTGATCGTCGATATCGACGGCTATGAAGGTCCGCTGCATGTGCTCTTGGCCCTGGCGCGCAGTCAGAAGGTGGATCTACTGCAGCTGTCGATCACGCGCCTGGCGGAGCAATACTTGGCCTTCGTCCATACCGCTCGACGGGCCCGATTTTCCCTGGCCGCCGACTATCTGGTGATGGCCGCATGGCTGGCCTATCTGAAATCGCGCCTTTTGCTGCCCAAGCCGGCGCGCAAAGGCGCTGACGAGCCACCCGCCGAGGAGGTCGCCGCCGCGCTGGCCTTTCGCCTGGCCAAGCTGGACGCCATGCGCCGCGCGGTGGAGGCCTTGAAGACCCGGCCGCAGCTGAAGCGCGATGTGTTCACCCGCGGCGACCCCGACGCCATCCAGATCACCTCGACCACCCGCTTCGACGGTGACCTCTACGCCTTGATCCAAGCCTATGTGGCTCAGCGCCGCCGAGACGCCAGCCGGCGCTATCAGCCGCGCGCCCCCGAGGCCTATCCCCTGGAGGACGCCCGCCGCCGCCTGCGCGGTAAGCTGGGCGAGATGAAGGCCTGGACGACCCTGACCTCCGTCGCCCCCAAGCGCTCGCCGCTGGACGAGGAGGATCGCGGACCAAGCCGCGCCTCCTACCTGGCTTCGACCCTGGCGGCGGGGCTGGAACTGGTGCGCGAGGGCGAGCTTGAGGCGCGCCAGAGCGAACATTTTGCCGATCTTTATCTACGCGCCTGCAGCCTGCGCCTTGAGGCGGCGGAATGAGCGACCCGTTCGAGACCGAACGTCGCCTGGAAGCCCTGTTGTTCGCCGCCGCCGAGCCCCTGAGCGCCGCCGACCTAGCCAAGCGGCTGCCCGAGGGCGCCGATATCGGCGCGGGCCTGATGGCGCTGAAGTCCAGCTATGCCGGCCGTGGTGTGTCCTTGGTCTGCGTCGCTGACCGCTGGCGCTTCCAGACCGCCGAGGACCTTGCCTTTCTGATGACCGAGGAGCGCGAGGAATCGCGCCGGCTGTCGAAAGCGGCGCAGGAGACCCTGGCCATCATCGCCTACCACCAGCCGGTCACCCGTGCCGATATCGAGTCCATCCGCGGGGTGCAAGCCAGCCGAGGCACCATCGACGTGCTGCTGGAACTGGGGCTGGTGCGGCTGCGCGGCCGCCGGCGAACACCGGGCCGGCCGGTGACGCTCGGCACCACCGACACCTTCCTGGAGCTCTACGGCCTGGCCAGCCTGGCCGATCTGCCCGGCGCCCAGGAGATGAAAGCCCTGGGCCTGCTCAGCCTCGACATGCCCGCCGACTTCGGCGTACCCAACCCGGTCAGTGATCTTGCCGAGGACGAGGATCCGCTGGAGCCCGGCGACGCGCCCGAATTCCATCAGGATTTCCTGGGCGAGGACCTGCCGCTGGAGGACTAAGGTGATGAGGCTCACCGGCGGTTGTCTTTGCGGCGCGGTGCGCTACGCGATCGAAGCCCTGGATGGCGACGTGGCCGACTATTGCCATTGTGGCCAGTGCCGCAAGGCCAGCGGCGCGCCGGTCACCGCCTGGATCCAGGTTGCGCCCGCGCGATTCGCCGTCGCCGCAGGCCAGGCCAAGCCGTTCCAATCCTCCGATCGGGCGACCCGCTGGTTCTGCCGCGACTGCGGCGGCCAGCTCTATATGACCGACGATGAGGGCCGATCGGTGGGCGTGACGTTGGGAAGCCTTGATCAGCCGGCCTCAGTGACGCCTACGGTGCATGGCTGGGACAGCGCGCGGGTGGGATGGCTGTGCATCGCCGACGACCTGCCGCGGTATGATCGTGAGCCGCCCTACGATCTGTAAACGCTGGCGGCTCGCCACGATCCTTGGCGTCCTGCCCGCAAATGACCTATATTGAAGAGGAATGATAAGCCCATGAGGGCTTTCGCCCGGTGCGCGGAGCGCGCTAAAGCGGGCGTGGCGTTGGCGGGCTCGGCCCACAGGAGGTTTGACGATGGGTAGCTTTAGTCCTTGGCATCTGCTGATCCTAGCCGTGATCGTGATGTTCGTCTTTGGCGGTCGCGGCAAGCTGTCGGGCATTATGGGCGATGCCGCCAAGGGCATCCGAGCGTTCAAGGACGGCCTGAAGGACGAACACGAAACTCCGGCCGCCCAACCGGCGCCGACCTTGCCGCGGGTCGATGTGGAGAAAGACACCGTCGCCCGCTAAGGCTCTGACCAGCCAGTGGCTGAGTTTGCTCGTCGCGCACTAAGCTGATTGAACCGCGGACGCGCCAGGGGTGCGGCTTCGCATTAAGCCGAGGACTATGTTTTCTTTCGAAGACCGGATGGGGGAGTTCTTCATCATCGGCGCCCTGGCGCTGATCGTGATCGGACCCAAGGATCTGCCCATCGCCATGCGCAAGCTTGGCCAATTCATCGGCAAGCTGCGGGGGATGGCGGCGGAATTCCGCGCCAGTTTCGACGAGCTGGCGCGCCAGTCCGAACTGGAGGAACTGCGCAAGGAGGTCGAGGCCCTGCGCGTCAGCCGCGACAGCGTGGTCAATTCGATCAATCCCATGGCCGACGACCACGTGGCCTTGACCTTCAGCGAGATCAACGACCATCTGGGCCAGGCGCAGTTCAGCCCTCCCATGTCCAGCCAGATCGCCGCCGAACGCGCGGCGGTCGAGGCGGCGAGCGAGCCGCCTGAAGCCTTAGCCTCTGACGCGCCCGCCGAGCCGCCGATGATGAAGGCTCTGCCCAAGCCCAGGGCGCCGCGCAAGTCGCGCGCCAAGTCCGCCCCCTCGGCCGAACCCGCCACCGACGCCGCGAGCCAGACCCCGTGAGCGTGACGGACCCCGCAGGCGTGACTGACGACGACCACGAAATCGAATCTTCCCGCGCGCCGCTGCTCGATCACCTGACCGAGTTGCGCTCGCGCCTGATCGCCTGCGCCTGGGCGATGGCCATCGGCTTCGGCCTCTGTTTCTTCTTCTCCAAGGACATCTACCTGTTCCTGCTGCAGCCGTTCGTCAGGGCGGCGGATCTCATGGCGGCGCAGAAGGCGGCGGGCCATCAAGGCAGTTTCGACCTGTTCCTGGCTATGATCGGCCTCAAGACCGTGGCCCACGGCCAAGCCGGTAGTCTGCATCTGGTCTATACCGAACCGCTTGAATTCTTCTTCACCAAGGTCAAGCTAGCCGGGTTCGGGGCGATCGTGGTCGCCTTCCCAGTGCTGGCCTTCCAGCTCTATGGCTTTGTCGCCCCGGGCCTGTATCGCCGGGAACGCCGCGCCTTTCTGCCATTCCTGAGCGCGGCCCCGGTCCTGTTCCTGCTGGGCGCCGCCCTGGTCTATTTCATCATGCTGCCGTTTGTTTTGTGGTTTTCGCTGAACCAGCAGATTACCGGCGCCGGCTCGATCGACGTGCAACTCTTGCCCAAGGTCTCGGACTATCTGACCCTGGTCACCAGCCTGCTCCTGGCTTTCGGCCTCTGCTTCCAGTTGCCGGTGGTCCTGTCCCTTCTGGGTCTGGCGGGCATCGTCACCACCCAGATGCTGACGGCCGTGCGCCGCTACGCCATCGTCGGCGTGTTCGTGATCGCCGCCATCCTCACGCCGCCCGATCCGATCAGCATGATGAGCCTGGCCCTGCCGGGGGTGCTGCTCTACGAGGTTTCGATCCTTTGCGTCTGGCTGATCGAACGCCGGCGCAGGCGCGAGGATGCGGCGGAAGGCGTAGGGGCCTAATCAAGCTTCCCTATTCGATCCGGTCCTTGGCCTTGGCCGCCGCAACCGTCTGCCATTGCATGTTCGAAGTCAGGTCCGGGCCACCTCGTTTGGGCGCCACAATGTGGTCGACCACATAGCCGGGGCACCGGCCCTCTGACTTGTCGGTCGACGGACTCGGATGGGCGCAGATGAAGACGTCCTTGGCGAAGTGCTGTGTCGCAGGCGTCCCCGGGCCTCGCGCTGGCCGCGGATCGCCCGAGCCAGCTGGATTTGAGCGCGGTGGCCGCGAACCTCAGGACCGCAACGCGCTCGCCAGCGCCAGCGCATGAAACGGCCATGGACGTCGCGCGGGTGACGCCGATCCACTACCCGGACCTGTCGGCCAAGGCCTGTCACGCACGGGATGGCCGGCGTTCGGGCGATCCTGTCCAGGCCCGCCGTCTGGAGCATGTCGGCAGCGCTGACGCAAACCTGACCAATAGACTTCGTCGCCGCTCTCTTCACAACCGGGGCGAGCGCCCATGCCGCGCGGTTCGCGCAGACTGTAGAGGCCGAATGTGGTGTGGAAGCGGGGCAGGCCGGAGCGGTCGCGCGCCGGCGCCATCACGGGCGCGGCCGTGATCCGGAAGGCGCAAATCGTCAGGCCAATGACCTTCATGGGGGCTCTGCGAGGCGGGCCTCAGTTTCAGCCTTAAGCGTAGTTTCAAAGCGAAAATTATCCAGCGGCGCCGCCTTGGTTCGTCTACGCCGACGCTGCGCGGCGATGTGATCGCGCGCCAGCGGTTGGCGCCCTGGCCGACGCGCCTTAAAGGAGGCCGCTTAGGTTTTATCCGGGCGCCCATCCCATGCACGACATCAAGGCCATTCGCGACAACCCCGCCGCCTTCGACGTGGCCTGGGGCTCGAAGGGCCTGTCGCCGCAGACCGCGCCGATCCTGGCCCTGGACGCAGACCTGCGCGCCGCCCAGACGGCCCAACAGGCCGCCCAGTCCCGTCGCAACGAGGTCTCCAAGCTGATCGGCGCCGCCAAGGCCAAGAAGGACGAGGCGACGGCGGCGGCCCTTATGGCCGAGGTCGAGCAACTTAAGGCGGCTATCGCCGAACGGACCGAGATCGAGAAGACGCGCGGCGAGGCTTTGCGCGATCTCCTGGCCGCATTGCCCAACCTGCCGGCCGACGACGTGCCGCTAGGCGAGGACGAGAGCGGCAATGTGGAGGTGCGCCGTTGGGGCGAGCCCTTCGCCATAGCCGCGCCCAAGGATCACGTAGATCTGGGCGAGGCCCTCGGCCTGATGGATTTTGAGGCGGCGGCCCGCATGTCCGGTGCTCGGTTCGTGGTGCTCAAGGGGCAGTTGGCGCGGCTGGAGCGGGCCCTGGGCCAGTTCATGCTCGACCTGCAGACCCGCGAGCACGGCTATCTGGAGGTCTCGCCACCCTTGCTGGTGCGCGACGAGACTCTGTTCGGCACCGGCCAATTGCCCAAATTCGCCGACGATCTGTTCCACACGGTGGATGGGCGATGGCTGATCCCCACCGCCGAAGTCTCGCTCACGAATCTTGTGCGCGAACAGATCACTGACGAGGCCGAACTGCCACTGCGCCTGACCGCCCTGACCCAATGCTTCCGGGCCGAGGCGGGAGCGTCTGGCCGTGATACGCGCGGCATGATCCGCCAGCACCAGTTCCAGAAGGTCGAGCTGGTCTCGATCACCACGCCGGAACAATCCGAGGCCGAGCACGAGCGCATGGTCGGCTGCGCCGAAGCCATCCTCAAGCGCCTGGACCTGCCGTTTCGGACCATGAAGCTGTGCGCCGGGGATATGGGCTTCTCCGCCCGCAAGACCTACGACCTGGAGGTCTGGCTGCCCAGCCAGGCCACCTATCGTGAGATCAGCTCCTGCTCCAACTGCGGCGATTTCCAGGCCCGGCGCATGGACGCCCGCAGCCGCAAGGCCGGCGAGAGGGGCACGCGTTTCGTGCACACCCTGAACGGCTCGGGCCTCGCAGTGGGCCGCACCCTGGTGGCGGTGATCGAGAACTATCAGGACGAGAACGGCCGCATCGCTATTCCGCAGGCGCTTCAATCCTATATGGGCGGTCTGACCCACATCGGCGGTGAGAGGTGAGGCCGGTGGCGGGGCTGTGCGCTCACCTTCGTAAGGCGGCCTAGGTGCGAATTCTCCTCACCAACGACGATGGCATCAACGCTGAGGGCCTGACGGCGCTCGAACAGATCGCCGCCGCCCTGTCCGATGATGTCTGGGTCGTGGCGCCCGAGGTCGAGCAATCGGGCGCCAGCCGCGCCCTGACCCTGAGCAAGCCCTTGCGGGCGCGCCGGTTGGGCGACAAGCGCTTCGCCGTCGACGGAACACCCACCGACTGCGTCTTGCTGGCTGTGCATGAACTGATCGAGGGGGCCAAGCCGGACCTGGTGTTGTCGGGAGTCAATCGCGGACAGAACCTGGCCGAGGACGTGACCCTGTCGGGCACGGTGGCGGGCGCGATCGAGGGCATGGCGTTGGGCATCCCGGCCATCGCTCTGTCCCAGGCCCTGTCCCTGTTCCATGATGAAGTGAAGGCCAATTACGACACCGCCACCGGCTACGCGCCGGAGATCATCCGCCGCCTGCTGGCCGCCGGCTGGTCGGATGACGCGGTGATCAACCTGAATTTTCCGCCGGTGACGCCTGAGGCGGTGCAAGGGATCGAGGTCACCCGGCAGGGCTTTCGCGACCAGTTCATGCGCCATGTGGAAAAACGCACCGACCTGCGCGGGCGCGACTATTACTGGATGGGCTTCAACGCCCAGGCATCCAGGCCCTCGGAGGGCACCGACCTGCGGGCCATCTATGACGGACGCATCTCTATCACACCGCTGCATATCGACCTGACTCACGCTAAGACGATGAACGCGCTGAAAGCGGCCTTCGACGGGCCAGCGCCCCATACCCTAACGAGCGGAGCCCCCAGGTGATGAGCGCCGAGGCAGCGGATACGCCCGAGACCCGCCGCGCCCGCCTGATCCTGGCGCTGCGTTCGCAGGGGGTCAGCGACCCGGCGGTGCTGGCGGCGCTTGAGCACACCCCGCGCGAGCTGTTCACGCCCGATCTGTTCCAGGAGCGCGCCTGGGAGGATTCGGCCCTACCGATCGCCTGCGGCCAGACCATCAGCCAGCCCTTCATCGTCGGCCTGATGACCCAGGCCCTGACCTTGGAGCCGCGCTCGCGGGTGCTGGAGATTGGTACGGGCTCGGGCTATCAGACCGCGGTGCTCTCGAGGCTGGCGCGGCTGGTCTATACGGTGGAGCGCTATCGCACCCTCTTGGGCGAGGCCGAGGCGCGGTTCCGCAAGCTGGGCCTAGGCAATGTCATCACCAAATTCGGAGACGGCGCCGAGGGATGGCGCGAGCAGGCGCCTTTTGACCGCATTCTGGTCACAGCAGCGGCGCCGGGAGAGCCCACAGCCCTGTTGGAGCAACTGAAGCCTTCGGGGGTGCTCGTGGCCCCTGTCGGCCGAGGGCCGGTGCAGACTTTGATCCGTTACGCCGGAGACGGGCAGGGCGATTTCCGAGAGGAAATCCTTTGCGATGTAAGGTTTGTGCCACTCCTCGAAGGCGTGGCGAAAGAGCTTTGATACTCGTCGGTCGATGGTTGGGGGTGGCGCTTGGGGCCCCGATCACCGTAAGTCTCACCCCTTGCGCGATCGAATCCGGCAAGTAGGGGCGGAGCGGCCATGGCTTTTGTATTCAATCGGCTGACCTATGCGGCGCTGACCGTGGCCCTGGTCGCGGCGCCGCACGCTCAGGCTCACGCCGCGGGCGGCGCTCAGCCCGTGAGCGATCAGCCGGTGGCCACCAGCCCGGCGCCCGCCGCTTCTGGTCCGACGACTGCGCCCGCGCCGCGTCCGCTGGACGACGACCGCTATGCGCCCCCGACCAATGGCCCAAACGATGCGGCCGCGCCGGTGAATCGCCCGCCGCCGAGCGTCGCGCCGGCGCCTGCGCCCGCAGCCCCTGCGACCACCACCCCGGCGCCCCCCGCTCCGGCGCCCCCCGCTCCGGCGCCCCCCGCTCCGACGCCATCGGCGCCAGCCCAACCCGCGCCAATCGCCAAGCCATCCGCGGTCCGTACGCCACCGCCACGTCCGGCGGAGCCGCCCAAGCCTGAATTCAAGCTCAGCGTCGAAGGTGAGGTTTCCGCCGCCAAGGTCAAAAGCCATCCGATCAAGGTCGGCCAGGGCGATACGGTCAATGTGATCGCCGAGCGGCTCTCCACGTCCAAGGACGAGTTGATCAAACTCAACAAGCTGAAGAAGCCCTACGAGCTGGATCTGGGCCAGGTGATCCAGATCCCGACACCCAAGGCCTACAGCGTCGAGTCGGGCGACACCCTTTACGGTATCGCCCGACGGTTCGGCCTCTCCGCCGAGGTGCTGATGGAGATCAATGACGTGGATGTGGCCGATCGGCTGCATTCTGGTCAGAAGATCTATCTGCCTGCCAATGTGCACGACAATGGCCCGGTGAAGACGCCGATCGGCGAGCCCCGGCGTCCGCGCGGACGCTATGCGCCCATGACCAGCGGCGAATACCTGCCGCCGCCGTCTGAAGCCGCTTCCGGCCAGCCGCCGGAAGAAGCCCAGCCGCCACGCTTGGCGCCCAATGGCCGGGTGCTGCCGCCGTCACGGCTCGCCCCGCCTTCGGCCTTGAACGGCGCACCACAGGTCGAGGCCGGTCCCGCGCCCAGCGACAGCCAGATCATGACCGCGGGCAAGGGGCGTTTCGCCTGGCCCGTCTCGGGATCGATCCTGTCGACCTATGGCGCCAAGCCGGGAGGCCAGCGCAATGACGGCCTGGATATCGCAGCTCCCTTGGGCTCACCGGTTCAGGCCGCCGCCGAGGGCGACGTGGTCTATGCCGGCAACCAGGTGCCCGGTTTCGGCAATCTGGTGCTGATCAAGCACGCGGATGGCTGGGTCACGGCCTATGCCCACCTGTCGCGCACCGAGGTGAAGATCAAGGATCACGTGGACCAGGGCCAGGAGATCGGCCAAGCCGGCCAGACCGGCGGAGTCGACCAATCCCAGCTGCACTTCGAGATCCGCTACGCCCCGTCGCCCCGCGACAAGGCCCGTCCCATCGACCCCGGTCTGGTTCTGCCCACGAAGTAGGGCGGGGCCGGTGGCCTCGGGTGAGATGAACCCGAATTAAGCTGCTTCACCGATCCGGCTCGCCTAGTTTGCGGGCGACAGCTCGGGAGAAGGTTATGAAGTTGAACAAGATCACGGGTCTGGGCCTGGCCGCGGCGCTGTTGGCGGGAACCTCGGCCCATGCAGCTTCGCTGGATCTGAAACACATCGTCGCCAAGGTGGTGGTCGTGCCCGAGGCGCGGTCGGACGTCGCCGTCACGGTGATCAAGGCCAATCCCAAATTGCCGCTCCGCGTGCGCAACGAGGCCGATGGCGTCACCGTGGTCGACGGCGGCGAGCGGGATTGGTGGCCAATGCTGTTCGGGGGGCACATCTCGCACTGTCGCGTGGGTCCGGAGGGAACCAGCGTGCATGTGGCCGGGGTCGGTGATTTCAGCGAGGACCAGCTGCCTCAGCTTTTGGTTCGCGTGCCCATGGACGCCAGAATCTCCACCAGCGGCGCGATCGTCGGCAGCCTGCCGGCGGCCCAGACCCTGGATCTTTCCATCGCCGGCTGTGACACCTGGACCATCGGCGACATCAAGGGCCGCATGCATCTGTCGGAGGCGGGGCAGGGGCGCATCCGCACCGGCGCGCTCGGCTCGGCCGACATAGACATCGCCGGAACCGCCACGGTCACCACCCGGGCGATCGCCGACGAACTCAAGGTTTCCATAAGCGGCGCCGGCGATCTCTATTCCTCCAGCGCATCCGGCCAGATCGCCATGTCCATCGCCGGCAAAGGACAGATGCGTATCGATGGGGGCCATGTGTCTTCGCTCAAAGGCTCCATCGCCGGCAATGGCGACCTGACCTATGAGGGCGCCGTCGACCGCGTGAAAATCTCGGTGGCCGGCAAGGGCTCTGTGCATGTGGCCCATGTGGCGGGCATGACTGGGCCGCTCAACCAGGGCATCATGGGGGTGGGCGAGATCGACGAAGGCCGGTAGAGGCAGGGCGCGGCTCGCGGCGAGGGACCTGTTTGGATCTGCGTCGCGATCACACCGATCAAGCCCTTGACGGGAACCGAGTCGCCGAGTATCACCCGCTTCTCTGTTGGACCGGCTGTAAGTCTTCGGGCTTAGACGCGGTTCGCGAGACGAACCACAGTGCATTGCCTAAGCCGGTTGGCTAAGGGTATTGTGATTGTATCAAGGCCCTCGCGGAGATCGCGCGGGCCAAATTCGTTTTGCGGAACTCGCACGTCGAATAAGCTTACTTCCTGAGGCCTCGGCCTTGGGGCTGGTCTTTGAAACGGCAAACTAGGCGTGGCGAGCGCTTTAAGGAACTCGGGCGATATGGATCGACAAAATATCCGCATCCGGCTCAAAGCCTTCGACCACAGGGTGCTGGATCATTCGACACGTGAGATCGTCAACACCGCCAAGCGCACAGGCGCGACGGTGCGTGGCCCGATCCCGCTGCCGACTCTCATTGAAAAATTCACCGTCAACCGTTCGCCGCACATCGACAAGAAGTCGCGCGAACAGTTCGAAATCCGCACGCACAAGCGCGTGCTCGATATCGTCGACCCCACCCCGCAGACTGTGGACGCGCTGATGAAGCTCGACCTGTCGGCCGGCGTGGACGTCGAGATCAAGCTCTAAAGGGGACCCGCTGATGCGTACCGGCGTGATCGCCAAAAAGCTGGGCATGACGCGCTTCTTTGATGAAGCCGGCGTCCATGTGCCCGTGACCGTGCTGTCGCTCGACGGCTGCCAGGTCACGGCCCAGCGCACCAAGGACAAGGACGGCTATGTGGCCCTCCAGCTTGGGGCTGGCGCTAAGAAGGCTAAGAACACCTCCAAGGCCATGCGTGGCCATTTCGCCAAGGCCTTGGTCGAACCCAAGCGTCACCTGGCCGAGTTCCACGTGAGCGAAGACAACCTGATCGACGTGGGCGCCGAACTGACCGCCGACCACTTCCTGCCCGGCCAAGCGGTCGATGTGCAGGGCCTCACGGTCGGTAAGGGTTTCCAGGGCGGTATGAAGCGCTGGAACTTTGGCGGTCTTCGCGCCACCCACGGGGTGTCGCTGTCGCACCGTTCGCTGGGCTCCACCGGTAACCGTCAAGATCCGGGCCGCACCTTCAAGGGTAAGAAGATGGCTGGCCACCTGGGTCAGGAAACCGTCACCACTCTGAACCTGACCATCTTCCGTGTGGACGTCGAGCGCGGCCTGATCCTGATCAAGGGCGCGGTGCCCGGCACCGAAGGCACCTATGTGAAGATCCGCGACGCGATCAAGAAGGCGGCTCCGGCCGACCTGCCCAGGCCCGGCGCCTTCCGCAAGTCTGGCGAAGCTGCGGCTCCCGCGGTTGTCGAAGAGCCCGCCGCTGACGCGCCGGAAGCGGGGAGTGAAGCCTAATGAAACTCGACGTCATCACCCTCGCGGGCGCCAGCGCCGGCCAGATCGAGATTTCCGACGCCGTATTCGGCATCGATGAAATCCGCAATGACATCCTGGCCCGTTGCGTCAACTGGCAGCTGGCCAAGCGCCGCATCGGCAGTCACAAGGTCCAGACCCGGAACGAGAATTCTCGAACCGGCAAGAAGATGTATAAGCAAAAAGGCACCGGCGGCGCTCGCCACGGTTCGCGCCGCGCGCCGCAGTTCGTCGGTGGTAGCCGCGCCTTCGGCCCGATCAACCGCGACCATGGTTTCGACCTTCCCAAGAAGGTCCGCGCCCTGGCCCTGCGTCACGCGCTGTCGTCCAAGGCCAAGTCTGGTTCGCTGGTTGTGCTGGAAGACGTCGCGGTCGACACGTCCAAGACCGCGGCCCTGCGTGCTCAGCTGGAAAAGCTGGGCCTGATGAACGTGCTGGTGATCGCGGGTCCCGAGGTCGATAACGGCTTCAAGCTGGCCGCCCGCAACATCCCGCGGGTGGACGTGCTGCCGAACGCTGGCCTGAACGTCTACGACGTCCTGCGTCGTGACACTCTGGTCCTGACCCGGGCGGCGATCGAAGCGATCGAAGCCCGCTTCTCCGAGAAGGACGCCGCGTAATGGCTACCGCCCGTCACTACGACACGGTGCTTGCGCCGATCATCACAGAAAAGACGACCCTGCTGTCCGAGCAGAACAAGGTTGTCTTCCGCGTCGCCAAGGACGCCACCAAGGACGAGATCGCCGCGGCGGTCGAAGAGCTGTTCAAGGTCACGGTCACCAAGGTCAACACCCTGGTGGTCAAGGGCAAGACCAAGCGCTTCCGCGGTCTGATGGGACGGCGTTCGGACGTCAAGAAAGCGATCGTGACGCTGGCCGATGGCCAGTCGATCGACATTACGACGGGGCTCTGAGCCAATGGCCTTGAAACATTTCAATCCGACCTCGCCGGGGCGTCGTTCCCTGGTGCTGGTTGATCGGTCCGAGCTGCACAAGGGCGGGCCCGTCAAGAGCCTGACCGAAGGCCTGACCAAAAAGGGCGGTCGTGGCGGCGGTGGCCGTATCGCGGTTCGCTTCCGTGGCGGTGGCGCCAAGACGCTGTATCGCGTGGTCGATTTCAAGCGTCGCAAGTTCGACGTGCCGGCCACGGTCGAGCGTCTGGAATACGACCCCAATCGCACGGCGTTCATCGCCCTGATCAAGTACGCCGACGGCGAGCTGGCCTATATCCTGGCCCCGCAACGGCTGAAGGTCGGCGACGAGATCATCGCCTCCGAGAAGGTCGACGTGAAACCGGGCAACGCCTCGCCGCTGCGCTCGATGCCGATCGGCACGATTATCCACAATGTCGAACTGAAGCCGCTCAAGGGCGGCCAGCTGGCCCGTTCCGCCGGCGCCTATGCTCAGCTGGTCGGCCGTGACGCCGGCTACGCTCAGATCCGTCTGGGTTCGGGCGAACTGCGCATGGTTCAGGACGGCTGCATGGCCACGGTCGGCGCGGTCTCCAACCCGGATCACATGAACGAAAGCCTCGGCAAGGCCGGTCGCTCTCGTCACATGGGCCGTCGCCCGCACGTGCGCGGCGTGGCTATGAACCCGGTCGATCACCCCCACGGCGGCGGCGAAGGCCGCACCTCCGGCGGCCGTCACCCGGTCACCCCCTGGGGCAAGCCAACCAAGGGTCGCAAGACCCGCACCAACAAGACGACGGATAAGTTCATCATCCGTTCGCGTCACGTGAAGAAGGCTCGCTAAGCCATGACCCGTTCGGTTTGGAAAGGCCCCTTCGTCGACGGATACCTTCTGAAGAAGGCGGATGTCGCGCAAGGATCGGGCCGCAAGGATGTCATCAAGACCTGGTCGCGCCGCTCGACCATCATGCCCCAGTTCGTGGGTCTGACTTTTGGCGTGCATAACGGCCAGAAGCACGTTCCCGTGCTGGTCAGCGAAGACATGGTGGGCATGAAGTTCGGCGAGTTCGCGCCGACGCGCTATTTCCCCGGTCACGCCGCCGACAAGAAGGCCAAGAGGAAGTAGCCATGGGCCAGAATTCACAAGAACGCCGCCTCTCGCCGGTCGAAGCGAAGGCCAAGGTCAGCAATCTGCGCACCGGTTTGCGTAAGCTGAACGTGGTCGCTCAATCGATCCGTGGCCTGAAGGTGCAGCACGCGCTGAACGAACTTGAATTCAGCCATAAGCGCATCGCCAAAGACGTCCGCAAGGCGCTGTATTCGGCCATTTCCAACGCCGAAAACAACCACAGCCTGGATATCGACCAACTGTTCGTGGCCGAAGCCTATGTGGGCAAGAACCTGGTGATGAAGCGGTTCTCCTCGCGTGCGCGGGGCCGCTCTTCGCGTATCGAAAAGCCCTTTTCGGAGATCACCATCGTGGTTCGTGAACAAGGCGAGGCCGCCTGATGGGTCAGAAAGTCAATCCGATCGGCTTGCGCCTCGGAATCAACCGCACGTGGGATTCCCGTTGGTTCGCCGACGGCCACGAGTACGGCAAGCTGCTGCACGAAGACATCAAGGTCCGTAAGGAGCTGAAGAAGCGCCTCGGCCAGGCTGGTGTCTCGCGCATCATCATCGAGCGTCCGCACAAGAAGTGCCGCATCACCATCTATGCCGCGCGCCCAGGCGTGATCATCGGCAAGAAGGGCGCGGACATTGAAAAGCTGCGCAAGGATCTGTCGGTGATGACCGACGGCGAAGTTCACCTGAACATCGTCGAAATTCGCAAGCCGGAAACCGACGCCCAGCTGGTGGCCGAGAACATCGCCCAACAGCTCGAGCGCCGGATCGCCTTCCGCCGCGCCATGAAGCGTTCGATCCAATCGACCATGCGCCTCGGCGCCAAGGGCGTCCGGATCAACGTCTCCGGCCGTCTGGGCGGCGCAGAAATCGCGCGGATGGAATGGTATCGCGAAGGCCGTGTGCCGCTGCACACCCTGCGCGCCGACATCGACTACGGTTTCGCTGAAGCCAAGACCACATACGGTATCATCGGCGTGAAGACCTGGATCTTCAAAGGCGAAGTGCTGGAGCACGACCCGATGGCCCAAGACAAGCGCCTGGCCACCGAGTCCGGGCCGGCAGGCGAGGGCGGCGGCCGGAGTGACCGGGATCGTGGTGACCGCGGCGATCGCGGTCGTCGTGACCGCGCGAGCTGAGGTTTAGATCATGCTGCAACCTAAAAAGACTAAGTACCGCAAGCAGTTCAAGGGCCGCATCCATGGCCTCACCAAGGGCGGCGCCTCGCTGAACTTCGGCTCCCATGGACTGAAGGCCGTCGAGCCGGAACGTATCACTGCGCGTCAGATCGAAGCGGCCCGCCGCGCGATCACCCGCCAGATGAAGCGTCAAGGCCGGGTGTGGATCCGGATCTTCCCGGACGTCCCGGTCACCGACAAGCCGGCCGAAGTGCGGATGGGTAAGGGCAAGGGCGCGGTCGAATATTGGGCGGCGCGCGTCGCCCCCGGCCGCATCATGTTCGAGATCGACGGTGTCGCCGACGACGTGGCGCGCGAAGCTCTGCGCCTCGGCGCGGCCAAGCTGCCGATCAAGACGCGGGTCGTTACGCGCATCGACGCCGCCCCGGTGGAGCACGCCTGATGAAGATCGACGACATTCGCGGTCTGACGACCGACCAACTGGGCGATGAGTTGCTGAAGCTGAAGAAAGAGCAGTTCAACCTGCGCTTCCAAGCCGCGACCGGCCAGATGGAGAAGACCCATCGTGTGGACGAGGTCCGCAAGGACATCGCCCGCATCAAGACGGTGCTGCGCGCCAAGTCCGTCGCAGCCTGAGGACCAGACAATGCCTAAGCGAATTCTCGAAGGTGTGGTCGTCTCCGATAAGGGCGACAAGACCGTGGTTGTGAAGGTCGAACGGACCTTCCTGCATCCGGTGATGAAGAAGACCGTGCGCCGGTCGAAGCGTTACCACGCCCATGACGAGGGCAATACGTACAAGGCCGGCGAGATTGCTCGCATTGTCGAGTGCGCGCCGAAATCCAAGCTGAAGACCTGGGAAGTCCTGCCAAAGGCTTCCTCGGCCGTCAGCCAATAGTTCTGGAAGGTTCAAAACCATGATCCAGATGCAAACTAACCTGGAGGTCGCCGATAATTCGGGCGCTCGTCGGGTCATGTGCATCAAGGTGCTGGGTGGCGCCGGTCGGCGTTACGCCAGTGTCGGAGACTTGATCGTCGTGTCGGTCAAGGAAGCCATCCCGCGCGGCCGGGTGAAGAAGGGCGACGTGCTCCGCGCGATCGTCGTTCGCACCAGCCAAGGCATTAAGCGCAAGGACGGATCGCTGATCCGTTTCGATCGCAACGCCGCGGTGATCGTCAACAAGCAATCCGAGCCGATCGGCACGCGGATCTTTGGCCCGGTTCCTCGCGAACTGCGCGCCAAGAACCACATGAAGATCATCTCCCTCGCCCCCGAGGTGCTGTGATGGCTGCCAAGATCAAAAAAGGCGACCGCGTCGTCGTGCTCGCCGGCAAGGACAAGGGCCGTCAAGGCAATGTCCTGAAGGTGCTGCCCAAGGAAGATCGTCTCTTCGTTGGCGGCGTGAACATGGTGAAGCGTCACACCCGGCCGACCCAGGCCGATCCGCAGGGCGGCATCCGCAACAAGGAAGCCGCGCTACACATTTCCAATGTGGCCTTTGTGGACCCCAAGTCCGGTGAACCGACTCGAGTCGGTTTCCGCATGGAAGGCGACAAGAAGGTCCGTTTCGCCAAGAAGTCTGGCGAGGTCATCGATGGCTGAGCAAACTTACGAGCCCCGGCTGAAGGCTGATTATCGTTCGCGCATCCGCGCGGCGATGAAGGAGCAGTTCGCCTATAGCAATGAGATGCAGATCCCGAAGATCGACAAGATCGTCGTGAACATGGGCATCGGCGAAGCAGTGGCGGACTCCAAGAAGGTGGCCTCGGCCATGAAGGACCTGGGCGCGATCACCGGCCAAAAGCCGCTGCCGACCAAGGCCCGCACCTCCATCGCCGGCTTCAAGCTGCGCGAAGGCATGGTCATCGGCGCCAAGGTGACTCTGCGCAAGGACCGGATGTACGAGTTCCTCGACCGGCTGATCACCATTGCTCTGCCGCGGGTGAAGGACTTCCGCGGCTTGAAGCCCACCTCGTTCGACGGCCGTGGCAACTACGCCATGGGTCTGCGTGAACACATCGTGTTCCCGGAGATCAACTACGACGAGATCGATCAGATGTGGGGGATGGATATCATCGTCTGCACCACGGCCCGCACCGACAACGAAGCGCGTGAGCTTCTGCGGGCTTTCCAGTTCCCGTTCACAACGAACTGAGCGGGAGGAAAGAACTCAAATGGCTAAGAAAAGCGCGATGAACCGCAACGAGATGGTCAAACGTCTCGTCAAGCAATTTGCCGGCAAGCGCGAAGCGCTGACGGCGATCGCCAACGACCAGAGCCTGCCGCTCGAAGAACGCTTCGAGGCCCGGCTGAAGCTGGCGAAGTTGCCGCGTAACTCGTCCAAGACCCGTATCCGCAACCGCTGTGAAGTGACCGGTCGCCCGCGGGCCTATTATCGTAAACTGAAGATGTCGCGGATTGCGCTGCGTGAGCTTGGCTCGCACGGCCAAATCCCCGGCCTCGTCAAGTCGAGCTGGTGAGGAGGGTTCGATGGCTGTGAACGATCCCATCGGCGATATGATCGCCCGTATCAGGAACGCTGCGATGCGCAAGCGCAGCAAGGTGGCGACGCCGGCTTCCAAGCTGCGTCAACGCGTGCTCGACGTGCTGCAGGACGAAGGCTACATCCGTGGCTATTCGATCGTGCAAAAAGCCGGCGAGTTCCCGGAGTTCGAGATCGAACTGAAGTATTTCGACGGTGAGCCGGTGATCGCCGAGATCGCCCGGGTGTCAAAGCCGGGCCGTCGTGTCTATTCGTCGATCAAGGACCTGAAGCCGATCAAGAACGGCCTCGGGATCTCGATCCTGTCGACGCCCAAGGGCGTCATGTCCGACTCCGCAGCACGCGACGCCAATGTTGGTGGCGAAGTGCTCTGCCGCGTCTACTAGGCGCGGGGGAAAGGATACGTCATGTCACGGATCGGAAAAAAGGCGATTGCGGTTCCCGCCGGTGTCACGCTGACGCTGGAAGGGCAAACCGTCACGGTGAAGGGCCCCAAGGGGCAACTGGCCTGGACCATCGTCGATGAAATCGAACTCGCCCACGAGGGCGGCGAACTCACGCTGAAGCCGCGGGACGATTCCACCCGCGCCAAGGCGATGTGGGGTCTGTCGCGCACCTTGGTCGCCAACATGGTCCATGGGGTCACCCAAGGCTATGAAGAGGCCTTGGAGCTGGTGGGCGTTGGCTATCGCGCCGCGATGAAGGGCCAGGCGCTGAGCATGCAGCTCGGCTTCTCGCACGAAGTCGATGTGCCGCCGCCGGCGGGCATCACCTTCGCGGTGCCCAAGCAGACGGAAGTCCGCATCGCCGGGATCGACAAGCAGCTGGTCGGCGAAGTCGCCGCCCGTATCCGCCGTATCCGCCCGCCCGAGCCCTATTATGGCAAGGGTGTGCGCTACGCCGGCGAAAAGGTTCGCCGCAAAGAAGGCAAGAAGAAGTAAGCCATGGCGCTCTCTCCTCGAGAAACTTCCAAGCGTCGTTCGGAACGCAACCGTTTGCGGCTCAAGAAGCTGTCCAACGGTCGCCCGCGTCTGTCGGTCTTCCGTTCGGCCAAGAACATATACGCCCAGATCATCGATGACGCCGGTGGCGTCACCCTGGCGCACGCCTCCTCGCTTGAAGGCGGTCGCGGGTCAAAGGGCTCGGACAAGGACGCAGCCGCCCTCGTGGGCAAGCTTGTGGCCGAACGAGCCCTTGAAAAGGGCGTCACCAACGTCGTGTTCGATCGCGGCGGCTTCATCTATCACGGCCGGGTGAAAGCTCTGGCCGACGCCGCGCGCGAAGCCGGCCTGAACTTCTAAGGAACCCAAGCATGGCCCGAGGCGAACAACAGCGCGGCGGCGGCGAACGGCGGGATCGCCGGGATCGCAACCAAGAAGAGCGCGCCGACAGCGACATCGTTGAGAAGCTGGTGCACATCAACCGCGTCGCCGCCACCGTGAAGGGCGGGCGTCGTTTCTCCTTCGCCGCCTTGATGGTCGTGGGTGACCAAAAGGGCCGCGTCGGCTTTGGACATGGCAAGGCGCGGGAAGTGCCGGAAGCCATCCGCAAGGCGACCGAAGAAGCCAAGAAGACCATGATCCGCGTGCCGCTGCGTGAATCGCGCACCCTGCACCATGACGGCGCCGGCCGCCACGGCGCCGGCAAGGTCATGCTGCGTGCGGCGCCTCCAGGCACTGGCGTCATCGCCGGCGGTCCGATGCGCGCCGTGCTCGAAACCCTCGGTGTGCAGGACGTGGTGGCCAAGTCTGTCGGCTCGTCCAACCCCTACAACATGATCCGCGCGACGTTCGACGCGCTCAAGGTCCAGTCTTCGCCCCGTCAGGTCGCCAATAAGCGCGGCAAGAAGGTCGGCGACATTCTGGGTCGTCGCCACGACGGCGCCTCGGCGCCTGACGCCTCCGAAGGCTGAGGAGCTTAACCATGGCCAAGACCGAAGCCGCCAAGGCCGAAGCGCCTAAGACTGTCACCGTGCGTCAGACCGGCAGCCCACTGCGTCGCAAGAGCGACCAGCGCGCGACCCTGGTCGGCCTGGGCCTGAACCGCATCGGCCGCACCGCGGTGCTGCCGGACAACGGTTCGACCCGCGGCATGATCGCCAAGGTCTCGCACCTGGTCACTGTCGTCGACTAAACCTATTCGTATTCAGCGCTCATTCCTGCCAGCCAGGGGTGAGCGCTTGTCCATTTGAAAACAGCCGAGTCGGGCCTAGCCCGGCGATGATCTCCAAGGAGAGGCTCCCATGACCAAGCTCAACGAAATCCACGACAACGCCGGTTCGCACAAGAAGCGCATGCGTGTCGGCCGCGGCCCCGGTTCGGGCAAGGGCAAGACCGCCGGTCGCGGCGTCAAGGGCCAGAAGTCCCGTTCGGGCGTCGCCATCGCCGGTTTCGAAGGCGGCCAGATGCCGCTGCACATGCGCATGCCCAAGCGCGGCTTCAACAATCCCTTCGCCAAGAAGCTTGTGGAAGTGAACCTGTGGCGCCTGGAACAGGCCATCGAAGCTGGCAAGCTGGACGCCAAGAAGCCCATCGACGCCGCCGCCCTGCTGGCCGCCGGTGTCATCCGTCGCGAACGTGACGGCGTGCGCCTGCTGGGCGAAGGCGACCTGAAGACCAAGCTGGACATCACCGTCTATTCGGCCTCAACCGGCGCCGCCAAGGCCGTCGAAGCCGCCGGCGGCACGCTGACGACCACCGCCAAGACGGCGGAAGTCAAAGCGGAAGCCTAAGGTCCGGAGCCCAGGGCCGTCAGGCCTGGCTCCAAGATGGTTCACCCGTCAAAATCTCATGGGCGATTTCCGGCCCCGCAAGGGACGGAATCGCCTTGTAGACCTCGCCAGAAGGGCCGCGAGGCCCTATCTGATGCCCGTCAGTAAAGGGGAGGGGCCATGGCCTCGGCCGCGGAACAGCTAGCCGCCAATATGAATTTCGGCGCCTTCCAAAAGGCGACCGAACTGCACAAGCGCCTCTGGTTCACACTGGTGGCGCTGATCGTCTATCGGCTCGGCACCTATATCCCGATCCCCGGCATCGATCCGGCCGCCTTCGCCCAGGCTTTCCAGGGCCAGTCCAAGGGCATCCTTGGCATGTTCGACATGTTCTCGGGCGGCGCTGTCCAACGGATGGCGGTGTTCTCGCTGAACGTGATGCCCTACATCTCGGCCTCGATCATTGTTCAGCTCATGGGCACGGTCTATCCGCCCTGGGAAAAGCTGCGCAAGGAAGGTGGCGAGGCCGGGCGCAAGCAGCTCAATCAATATACCCGCTACCTGACCGTGGTGCTGGCCATCGCCCAGTCCACCGGCATCGCCATAGGCCTGTCCAACAGCCAGGGCCTGGTGGACCAGCCTGGGGTCTTCTTCGTGGTTTCGACTGTGGCCACCCTGACCGGCGGAACCATGTTCCTGATGTGGCTGGGCGAGCAGATCACCGCCCGCGGCGTCGGCAACGGCGTGTCGCTAATCATCTTCTCCGGCATCGTAGCGCGGCTGCCGGGCGGGGTGGTCACTCTGCTGACCCAGGCCCGGACGGGCTCGATCCAGGGCTATGTGCTGCCGTTGATCCTGGTCCTAGCTGTGGTCGTGATCGCCTTCATCGTGTTCATCGAACGGTCCCAGCGCCGGCTGCTGATCCAGTATCCCAAGCGCCAGATGGGCAACCGCATGTTTGGCGGGGAGACTTCGTTCCTGCCGCTGAAGCTCAACACCGCCGGGGTGATTCCCCCGATTTTCGCTTCAAGCCTGCTCCTGCTGCCGGCGACCGCCATGGGCTTCCTGGCCAAGGCCACTCTACCGGCCTGGGCGCAATGGATCCCGACCGTGGTCGGCCAGTTGCAGCACGGCCAGCCGACCTTCATCGTGCTCTATGCCGCGATGATCATCTTCTTCTCGTTCTTCTACACCTCGATCGTGTTCAATCCCGACGAGACGGCGGAGAACCTGCGGAAATATGGAGGCTTTTTGCCAGGCATTCGTCCAGGCAAGCGCACCGCGGAATATTTGGACTATGTGCTGACCCGCCTGACGGTGATCGGCGCGGCCTATATCACCGCCGTCTGCCTGCTGCCTGAGGCCATGAGCATGGCGATCCAGAACGGCAACAGCTTCGCCCTCGGCGGAACCTCGATCCTAATCGTGGTCACAGTGACCATGGACACGGTGGCGCAAATTCAGTCACACTTGCTCGCCCACCAGTACGAGGGGCTGATCAAGAAGTCGAAATTGCGCGGGGGACGCGGGCGTTGAATATAATTCTGTTCGGGCCGCCAGCGGCGGGCAAGGGCACCCAGGCAAAGCGCCTGGTCAAGCAACGGGGCATGGTCCAGCTTTCCACCGGCGACATGCTTCGCGCCGCGCGCAGCTCCGGCTCGCCGCTCGGCCTGAAGGTCGCCGGGATCATGGATCGGGGCGAACTGGTCTCCGACGAGATCGTTATCGCCCTGATCGAAGAGGCCTTGCCGGCGGCGGAAGCAGCCGGCGGCGCCATTTTCGACGGCTTTCCCCGAACCATCGCCCAGGCCGAAGCTTTGGATGATATGCTGAGAGCCCGGGGCTCCCGCATCGATCTGGTTCTGCGCCTGAGGGTGGATGACGACGCCCTGCTGGCGCGGGTCGCCAGGCGCTTCGCCGAAGAAGGCCGCTCGGACGATAATCCCGAATCCTTCAAGGTCCGCCTGGCCGCCTATAACGCCCAGACCGCGCCTCTGCTGCCGCACTACATGGCTCAGGGTAAGCTGGTGGAGGTTGATGGCATGGGCGCTGTCGACCAGGTCGCGACCGAACTCGATGCGGCCCTCGGGGCTGTGACGGTCTAGCAACTCCCTACTCCTGCGAGAGGAGAAGGCAATGGCCGTCGCCGCCTATCGCGGCGCCAGGTCGACCCACAATCGCTTCATCGCCCGCAAACGCAGCGGGACCTCCCCGTCCAGGGCATGGCTCTCGTCGAAGCGCAGGCCCGCTTGGCGCGCATCGGTCCACATGGTGGTCGACTGGTGGATCACCGCCTCACGCACGACGATCACAAACGGGTGCGTGGTGATCATCCGACTGTCGACGGCGATTCGCGCGCCTCCCTCGGACAGGTCGCGAATCATGCAGTCGGCGCTGAAGCTGTTGTGCGGGAAGACCACCTTGCCCTGAAGCAGCACCCGTCGCCGAGGCTCGCGGCGCCGCTCGCTCACGGCTCCGCGAGAGCCGTTGCGGGAAATTGGAGTAATACTCATCAAAACGGTCCCAAATTGACCCATAGGGAAGTGTGCACAACCACAGGAGGCAAGGGCTGGGCGGCCTCGCTCTTCACGAATGCGTCACTTTTACGCGGCTTTGGCCATCGCAAGCATTGACGCGGGCGCAACCATCCCTATAACGAGCGCTTCCGCGAAAGGGCGCGAAGGATGCGTCGGCTACTCCCGCTGTGGCGGCAGGGCCGAGTGCGCCTTTCGCGCTTAAGTGCGTGACCAGGAGATATTAAGCGTGGCCCGCATTGCAGGCGTCAACATCCCGACGAACAAGCGCGTAATCATCGCGCTTCAGTACATTCATGGCATCGGCCAAGCCAAGGCGCACGAAATCGTGCAGAAGGTTGGCATCGAAGATGCTCGCCGCGTGAACCAGCTGACGGACCAGGAAGTCCTTCAGATCCGGGAAGCGATCGACCGCGATTATACCGTCGAGGGCGATCTGCGTCGCGAGACCGCGGTCAACATCAAGCGGCTGATGGATCTGGCCTGCTACCGCGGCCTGCGCCACCGTAAGGGCCTGCCGGTCCGCGGTCAGCGCACCCACACCAACGCCCGCACCCGCAAGGGCCCGGCCAAGCCGATCGCCGGCAAGAAGAAATAAGGCGCATATAACATGGCCAAGGAACCGGCTCGCGTTAAGAAGCGTGAGCGCAAGAACATCACCTCGGGCGTGGCGCACGTGAACGCCTCGTTCAACAACACGATGATCACCATCACCGACGCGCAGGGCAACACCATCTCTTGGTCGTCCGCGGGCATGATGGGCTTCAAAGGCTCGCGCAAGTCGACCCCCTATGCGGCGCAGATGGCCGCTGAGGACGCCGGCAAGAAGGCCGCGGAGCATGGCGTGAAGACCCTCGAGGTCAACGTCTCCGGTCCGGGTTCGGGCCGTGAGTCGGCGCTGCGCGCTCTGCAAGCCGCGGGCATGACCATCACCACCATTCGTGACGTGACCCCGATCCCGCATAACGGCTGCCGGCCGCCCAAGCGTCGGCGCGTCTAGGTCATCCTATCTATTATCGCCCGCTGGCCGCGCTGCGGCTAGCGGTCAAGCCGCGTTCGAGGGACTTCATCCGTGATCGAAAGAAACTGGAACGAGCTGATTCGCCCTGAGAAGCCGCAGATCGAGACGGGCGTCGACGCCAGCCGCAAGGCTCGCATCGTCGCTGAACCTCTCGAGCGCGGTTTCGGCGTTACGCTCGGCAACTCGCTGCGTCGCGTGCTGCTGTCTTCGCTGCAGGGCGCGGCCGTCACCGCCGTTCAGATTGACGGCGTCGTGCACGAATTCTCGTCCATGCAAGGCGTGCGCGAGGACGTGGTCGACATCGTCCTCAATATCAAGCAGCTGGCGCTGCGCATGCACTCCGAAGGCCCCAAGCGCATGACGCTGCGGGCCACCGGTCCCGGCGCCGTGACCGCGGGTCAGATCGACTCGTCGTCCGAAATCGAGATCCTCAACCCCGACCACGTGCTGTGCACGCTGGACGAGGGCGCCACCGTGCGCATGGAATTTACGGTCCAGAACGGCAAGGGCTATGTCCCGGCTGAAATGAACCGTCCGGAAGATGCTCCGATCGGCCTGATCGCCGTCGATTCGCTCTACAGCCCGGTCAAGCGCGTCGCCTATCGCGTCGAGCCCACCCGCCAGGGCCAGAGCCTCGACTATGACAAGCTGATCATGGAAGTGGAAACCAACGGCGCCGTCTCGCCCGTGGATGCGGTGGCCTATGCTGCTCGCATCCTGCAAGACCAGCTGCAGATCTTCATCACCTTCGACGAGCCGAAGAAGAAGGTCGATGGCGAAGCCAAGCCGGAACTGCCGTTCAACCCGGCGCTGCTGAAGAAGGTCGACGAGCTGGAGCTGTCGGTCCGTTCGGCCAACTGCCTGAAGAACGACAATATCGTCTATATTGGCGACCTGATCCAGAAGACCGAAGCGGAGATGCTGCGCACTCCCAACTTCGGCCGCAAATCTTTGAACGAGATCAAGGAAGTGCTGGCGGGCATGAATTTGCATCTCGGCATGGACGTGCCCAACTGGCCGCCGGAAAATATCGAAGACCTGGCCAAGAAGTTCGAAGACCAGATCTAATTTTATCGATCGGCCCGTCGAGAGACGGCCCGGACCTTAGGAGAGACCCCGATGCGCCACGGCGCCGCCCACCGCAAACTTGGTCGCACGAGCAGCCACCGCACCGCCATGTTCGCGAACATGGCCGCGAGCCTGATCAAGCACGAGCAGATCGTCACCACCCTGCCCAAGGCCAAGGAGCTGCGTCCCTTCGTCGAAAAGCTGGTGACCCTGGCCAAGCGCGGCGACCTGCACGCGCGTCGTATCTGCATCAGCCGCGTCCGCGATGTGGAGCAGGTCGGCAAGCTGTTCGCCGCCATCGGCCCGCGCTACAAGGCCCGCAGCGGCGGCTATATCCGCGTGCTTAAGGCCGGCCATCGTTATGGCGACAATGCTCCCTTGGCCGTGATCGAATTTGTTGATCGCGACGTGTCGGAAAAAGGCAAGGACTCCGGTCCGGTGCAGGTTTTCGCCGAGGAATAGTTTTCGCCGCGATCTCTCCAAATTGATGAGCCCCTGGAGCGATCTAGGGGCTTTTCGCTTGACGAAATAGTTTCTATATGCGTTAATTATTGCAATAATTGGAAACTAAATGGAGGCAAACGGCCTCCCGGCGAATGAACAGGAGTTGGTCATGAGCGAGATCGCGCGTCCTACCCTTTCCTCGGCGCTTAGCTACCAGGACCCGAAAGCTGCCCTTGAGTGGCTCGAGGCCGCCTTCGGCTTCGAGCCGGCCCTGGTGATCCTGGCTCCCGACGGTTCGCTCGCGCACTCGGAGATGCGCCTGGGCGATGGGTTGATCATGGTTGGGTCGGAATGGAATGTCAGGACCAAGAGCCCCAAGTCGGTCGGCGGCATGAACACACAATCGGTGCATGTCCAGCTGACCAGCGATGTCGACGCCCACTGCGAACAGGCGCGAAAAGCCGGCGCCCAGATCGAGCAGGAGCCGGCGGATCAGTTCTATGGCGATCGCACCTATCGCGCCTTCGATCCAGAAGGTCACCTGTGGACTTTTGGCCAGACGGTGAAGGTGATGAGCGAGGAGGAGTGGACCCGGGCGAGTGGCCTGACCGTGCGGCATCGCCTTTGACGCCCGGCGCACCTGATCTTGATCAAACCCTGGCGGCGCTAGCCGATCCCCATCGTCGCCGGGCGGTGGAGGTGTTGCGGCGGGGGCCAAAGCGCGCTGGCGACCTCGCCGAGGCGCTGGCCCTGTCGGCGCCGGCCATGAGCCGTCACCTGCGCACCTTGCGACGCAGCGGTCTGGTCGAGGAAGCTGGCGACCCCTTCGACGCGCGGGTGCGCATCTATCGGCTGAGGGCCGAACCCATGGCGGACCTGAAAATCTGGCTCGAAGAGACCGAGCGGATGTGGAGCGACCAGCTTCTTGCGTTCCGCCAGCACCTTGAGCGGAGCCGGGAGGCGTGAGCTCGAAGATCATCGTCGCTTTGCGCGTGCCCGCGAGCCCGGCGCGGGCGTTCGAGGCCTTCACCCAGGAGATCGGGCTATGGTGGCGGCCCAGCCCGATATTTCCGTTCACCCCACGCAGCCCGGGGGTGATGGCCTTTGAGCCGGGGCGGGGCGGCCGGCTGACCGAAACCCTGGCTGGCGGCAAGGTGTTCGAGATCGGCCGCATCCGCGTCTGGGCGCCGGGCGAGCGGCTGGTGTTCGGCTGGCGCCAGGCGACCTTCACGCCGGACCAGGACACCGAGGTCGAGATCCGCTTCGAGGCGGTCGGCGAGGAGACCCGGGTCACGGTGGAGCACCGTGGCTGGGATAGCGTGCCGGCCGAGCATGTCGCTCGCCACGACTTTCCCGACGCGATCTTTCTGCGTCGGCATGGTGAGTGGTGGCAGGTATTAGTCGCCAGTTTGCGCGACGTGGTCTGACGAGCGGAGAGCCGATCGCGGCCGCCCCGAGTGAAGCCCGTCGCCGAGGCCGGTCAGGTTTGCTAGGACACCCGCCAGCGGCCGCCGCTAAACCCGTACGACGCCCGCCAGCGCGTGGGATTGACCTGGAGTAGAGCAGTTGGACGACCAGAGCGGCATTCAAACCCCGGCGACGACGACCTTGGCCAAGGCGCCCCGGCGCGCCGCCGTGGGTTTCATCTTCGCCGCGGCGGTGATGGATATACTGGCCCTGGGGATCATCATCCCTGTGCTGCCGCAGCTTGTCCGCCAGTTCGCCCATGGCGATACGGCCAGCGCCGCTCACTATGTGGGGTGGTTCGGATTTATCTTCGGACTGATGCAATTCATCTGCTCGCCGATCATTGGATCCCTGTCCGATCGGTTTGGTCGCCGACCAGTATTGCTGGTTTCGATTTTCGGGCTTGGTTTCGACTATCTGCTGATGGGATTTGCGCCGACGATCGGCTGGTTGTTCTTGGGCCGCGTGATATCCGGCATCACCGCCGCCAGCTTTTCCACCGCCAGCGCCTATATCGCTGATATCACCCCTCCGGAGAAACGCGCCAAGAGCTTTGGGCTGATCGGCGCAGCCTTCGGTGTAGGCTTCACCATTGGACCGGCGCTGGGCGGCTTTCTGGGCCACTACGACCTTCGCCTGCCATTCTGGGTGGCGGCGGGGTTGGCCCTGATCAATGGGCTCTACGGCTTGTTCCTGCTTCCCGAATCCCTGCCGAAAGAGCGCCGGGCGAAGTTCAATCTGGCCAAGGCCAATCCGGCGGGTTCGTTTGAGCTGCTGCGCTCGCATCCCCAGCTTCTGGGTCTGGGATCGGTGCTGTTCCTCTACTATCTCGCCCATCAGGTGCTGCAGAGCACCTTTGTACTCTACACAGCCGAACGCTATCATTGGGGGCCGCAGATGATGGGCTTCAATCTGATGGGCGTCGGCGTCAGCAACATCCTGGTGCAGACCTTCCTGGTCGGGCCCTTCGTGGGGCGCTTTGGCGAGCGCGGTGCGCTCTATACCGGGCTCACCGCGGGGGCGATCGGCTTTCTGATCTATGCGACCGCGACCACTTCACTGCAGTTCTGGTGCGGCTTGCCGGTCTTCGCCCTGATGGGCCTGGTGCAGCCGGGCTATCAAGGTCTGATGACCCGACGCGTGGCGCCCAACGAGCAGGGAAGATTGCAAGGGGCCAATTCCGGCCTGATGGCCATCGCCGGTATCGTAGGGCCGGTGATGTTCACCAGCGTTTTCGCTTGGTCCATCCACGCCAGCGGGTTTGTGTTTGGCGAGGGGACGGCGGTCTATCTGGCCTCGGCGGTGCTGATCCTGGGCCTGGTGGTGGCCATCGGGGTTACGCGCGAAGGCAGCGGCGCGGTCGCCAAGGCTTGACCGGGCGCCATCTTTGCGCCCGAAATCTTCGCAGTATCGAAGCTGAAACCATCAGCGGAGAGCGCATGCGCCCCCAACGCCTCGTGATACCGGCCCTTTGCCTGCTGGCCGCCTGCTCGCAACCCACCGGACCGTCCAACGCCCAGGCCTTGCCGCCCGCGCCCCTGGCCGAGGCGGGCAAGCGCATTCCGCCCGATGCGGCCAGCATGAAGATGTCCTTCGCCCCTGTGGTGAAGAAGGCCGCCCCGGCCGTGGTCAATGTCTATAGCCGCCGAGTGGTGCGCCAGGCGGTGGATCCATTTTGGGGCATGTTCGGTGGTGGCCTTGGCCTGTCGCGCGACCGTATCGCCCAGTCCCTGGGCTCGGGCGTCGTGGTCCGCTCCGACGGGGTGATCGTCACCAACAACCATGTGGTCGAGGGCGGCCAGGAAATCATGGTGGTGCTGGGCGACCGCCGGGAGTTTCCGGCCAAGGTGCTGCTGGCCGACGCCCGCGCCGATGTGGCGGTGCTGAAGATCGACGTGGGCGCCGAACGGCTGCCGGTCCTGGCCCTGGACGATCACGAGGATACCGAAATCGGCGATTTGGTCCTGGCCATCGGCGATCCCTTCGGCGTTGGCCAGACGGTGACCAACGGCATTGTTTCAGCCCTGGCGCGGACCGGGGTCGGCATCACCGACGTCTCCTATTTCATCCAGACCGATGCGGCGATCAATCCGGGCAATTCCGGGGGCGCCCTGGTCAATATGAACGGCGACATGATCGGCATGAACACCGCCATCCTGTCGCAATCGGGCACCTCGTCCGGGGTCGGCTTCGCTATTCCCGCCGCGCTGGTTAAGCGGGTGGTCGAAAGCGCCATGGGCGGAAGCAAGGTCAGCAACGCCCGACCCTGGCTGGGGATCAAAACCCAGACCGTCACCGCCGACATCGCCCGTTCAATGGGGCTGGATCGGCCCACCGGGGTGGTGGTCACCGACATCTTCCCCGACGGCCCCGGCGCCCGCGCCGGGCTGCATCAGGGCGACCTGATCCTGTCGGTGGACGGCCAGCCGATCGAGGACGAGGCCTCGCTGAACTATCGTGTGCTGACCCACCGGGCGGGCGAGGATATCGCCCTGCAGGTGCGGCGAGAGCGTGGGGCGACGCAGACCATCCGGCTGCGCGCATCGTCGCCGCCGACCGGAGCGCCCAGGGACGAGCGGCTGATCAGCGGCCGTAATCCGTTTAGCGGCGCCACCGTGGCCAACCTGTCCCCGGCTCTGGCGGACGAACTGGGCCTGGATCCGTTCACCGCCCGGGAGGGCGTCTTGGTGACCAAGGTCGAGGGCGGCATCGCCGCCGAATTGGGCCTGCAGCCCGGCGATGTGGTCAAGGAGGTCAATGGCAGGGCGATCACCTCCACCGGCCAGTTGCAAAGCCTGCTGGCTTTGGGCGCGTCGAGCTGGCGCGTCGCGGTGCTGCGCAACGGCCAGGTGAGGACCGTGCAGGTGCAGCTGTAGTCGGTCATTCGTCTCTCGCCTGCCGGTCTGCTAGCTTGGGCCTATGACTGATTTGTTCGAAGCCGCCGGCCTCGTGCCTGAGGCGCCGCGCCCCTTGGCGGACCGGTTGCGTCCCCAGACCCTCGATGAGGTGGTGGGCCAGAATCACCTCTTGGGTCCTGAAGGGCCGATTCGGCGCATGGCCGACGCCCATCGCCTGTCGTCGATGATCCTGTGGGGCCCGCCGGGCACCGGCAAGACCACCATCGCCCGTCTGCTGGCCAAGGCGGCGGGCTATGAATTCCAGCAGATTTCGGCGGTGTTCTCCGGCGTCGCCGATCTGCGCAAGGCGTTCGACACCGCCCGAGCCCGCCGCCTCAGCGGCCGGGCGACCTTGCTATTCGTCGACGAGATCCACCGGTTCAACCGCGCCCAGCAGGACGGCTTTTTGCCGTTCGTGGAGGAGGGCACGGTCACCCTGGTAGGCGCCACCACCGAGAATCCGTCCTTCGAGCTCAACGGCGCCCTGCTGTCGCGCTGCCAGGTCTATGTGCTCAAGCACCTGGACCAGACGGCGCAACAGACCCTGCTGGCCAAGGCCGAGGAGATGGAGGGGCGGGCTCTGCCGCTGGAGCCGGAGGCGCGCGGGGCGCTGATCGACATGGCTGATGGCGACGGCCGCTATCTGCTGACCCTGGCCGAGACCCTGTTCAATATCGGCCCGGAAAAGCCGCTCTCCATCGCCGAGTTGGGCCAGGTGCTGCAAAAGCGGAGTCCGGCCTACGACAAGGACCGCGAGGAGCACTACAACCTCATCTCGGCCCTGCATAAGTCGATCCGGGGCTCGGACCCTGACGCGGCGCTCTATTGGCTGGCGCGGATGCTGGCCGGGGGCGAGGACCCCCTGTTCATCGCCCGACGGCTAGCGCGCGCGGCGGTGGAGGACATAGGCGAGGCCGACCCCCTGTCGCTCTTGTTGGCCGCAGCGACCAAGGACACCTACGATTTTCTGGGCTCGCCGGAGGGCGAACTGGCCCTGGCCCAGCTGACCGTGCACCTCGCCTGCGCACCCAAGTCCAACGCCGTTTATATGGCCTTCAAGGCCGCCCAGCGCGCCGCCGCTGAGACCGGCTCCCTGGCCCCGCCGGCCCATATCCGCAACGCGCCCACCCGGCTGATGAAGGATCTGGGCTACGGCAAGGGCTATGCCTATGACCACGACGCCGAGGACGGCTTCTCCGGCCAGAACTATTTCCCGGACGGCATGGCCAGGCGGGTCTTCTACCAGCCCAAGGGCGACGGCGCAGAGGCGCGAACCAAGGAACGCCTGGCCCGTTGGGCCGAGCTGCGGGCGGCCAAGCATGGGTGATCCAAAGCGGGCCGCCGTCGCCCTTTCGCCCGATGAAACCGCCTTTGTCCGTTCCCTGGTCATCTACCAGGACGACCATATCCTGGCCCTCAACAAACCCTCTGGCCTGTCCAGCCAGGGCGGGCGGGGTCAGGTGCATACCCTGGACGAGCTACTCGGCGCTTTCGTCAAGTCCAGCGGCTCCAAGCCGCGACTGATCCACCGCCTGGACCGCGACACCTCCGGCGTGATTCTCACCGCGCGGACCAAGCCGGCGGCGGCCTTTCTTGGCAAGGCGATGATGGGGCGGCGGTTTCGCAAGACCTATCTGGCCATGGTTACGCCCGGCGCGCCGGAACCGCCGGAGGGCCTGATCGACGCCTTCCTGCGCCGTGACGAAGAGGGGCGCGAGGCCTTTATGCGCATTTGCGGCGCTGATCATCCCCAGGCCGAATCCGCGCGCAGCCGATATCGCACTTTGGGTCGAGGGACCGGATCGGCGCTAGTGGAACTCAACCCGGCGACGGGGCGTATGCATCAGTTGAGGGTGCATCTGGCCTCGATCGGCCGACCCATCGCCGGCGACCCACGCTATGGCGGCGCCTTGATGGTGGCGGGACAGCCAGTTGGGCGTTTGATGCTGCACGCGGCGGGTCTAGAGTTCCCCCACCCCGCCGGGGGACGCTTCCGGCTGACGGCGCCGCCGCCGGCTGATTTCCATGCCGCCGCCGAGGGGGCAGGCCTCAGTCTCGACGCCATGGGGCCGGCCTCGGGAGCGTTCCTGCCCAAGCCTGGATTGGATTAGGGCCTATGAAAAAGCTGCTGCTGCTCGCCATCGTCGCCCTCAGCCTGGCCGCCTGCGAAACGACGCCAACAGTCTATGGACCAGCGGCTGGACCCCTGGGCGTCGGCTATTCGGAAAGTCCCATCGAGCAAGGCCGATGGCGCGTGACCTTTCGCGGCGGCCCGGGCGCGGATGCACGTAGGGTCGGCGACCTGACGCTGCTGCGCGCAGCGGACCTGACCTTACGCGAGGGCTATGACTGGTTCCGCGTCACCGATCGCTATACCAGCGACAGCGGCGAGACTTCAGAACCGCGCGTGTCCCTGGGCGTCGGCGGGGCCAATTTTGGGCGCGGCTCGGCCGTGGGAGTCGGCGGTGGTGTCGGCTTCAATCTGGGTGGTGGCTCTAGTATCACCGGCACGATCGAAATCCTGATGGGAAAGGGACCTGCGCCCCACGATCCGGACGTCTATGACGCGCGGCAGATCCGCAGCACGGTGGGCCAAAGAACCTGAGCGGGCTTTGCGAACGCCGCGCCCCGTCGCATAAGGCGTTCATGAATAAACTGCTCTTCGTCTTTCTCGGCGGCGGCGTGGGCTCAGTGACGCGCTATTGGGTCGGTACGCAGGCTCTGCGCGCCTTTGGCTCGCGTTGGCCCTACGGCACCTTCACCGTCAACCTGCTCGGGGGATTGCTGATGGGTTTTCTGGTCGGGTTCCTGGCCCATCGTGGCGGAGCCGATCAGGATAAATGGCGGGTGCTGTTCGGTGTCGGCGCATTGGGCGGTTTCACCACCTTCTCGGCCTTTTCATTGGAGACCGCGCTGATGATCGAGAAGCGCGCCTATGGCCAAGCGGCGACTTATGTCGGCGCCTCGGTGCTGTTGGCGGTCAGCTTCCTGTTCGCCGGCATGCTGCTGGCCCGTCGCGTGTTCGCATGAAAGAGGTCCGCATCCTGCAAGTGGCGCCCGGTGAAGATGGCAGCCGCGTGGACCGCTGGTTCAAGCGCCGTTGGCCGCACCTGAACCACATCCAGATCCAGAAACTGACCCGCTCGGGCCAGATCCGCGTGGATGGCGGCCGGGTCAAGCCGGACACCAAGCTGGTTGCGGGCTCGGAGGTGCGCGTACCGCCGTTGCCGTTCGCGCCGGATAAGGACGAACGCAAGGGCGGGCTGTCGCCCCGCGACGTCGCCTTCGCCCGCTCGCTGGTGCTTTATGAGGACGATCAGGTTCTGGCCCTGAACAAACCCGCCGGCCTGGCGGTGCAGGGCGGCACCAAGACGATCAAACACATCGACCGGTTGCTCAGCGCCTGGGGCGAGGGCGTGGACCGGCCTCGGCTGGTGCATCGGCTGGATCGCGACACCTCTGGCGTGCTGCTGCTGGGCAAGACACCGGTGGCCGCGGCCAAGCTCTCCGGCGCTTTCGCCAAGCGGCGGGCGCAAAAGACCTATTGGGCCATCGTCGCCGGCGCCCCGCGCCCGCCCGAAGGGGTGATCGAGCTGCATTTGGTCAAGCGCGGGGTGGGCGACCGCGAGCTGGTCGTTCCGGCGGACCCCAAGGACCCCCACGCCGATCCGGCCGAGACCGAATATGTCACCGTCTCGCGCGCCGCTCACCGCGCCACCTGGATGGCTCTGCGACCCTATACCGGCCGCACCCACCAACTGCGCGCGCACATGAAGGCCATTGGCCATCCGATTCTGGGCGATCCGAAATATGCCGACGAGACCTCCGCCGGCTTGTCCGAGGGGCTGAAGCTGCAGCTGCACGCCCGCCGGGTTTCCTTGCCCCACCCAGGTGGGGGTCTGCTGGTGGTCGAGGCGCCGCTGAGCCCGGAGATGAAGGTCGGCTTCCAGCGGTTCGGATTTGACGAGCACGAGGCGGACGCAGACCCCTTCGCCGCCAGGCCCAAGCGGCGCTAAACTTCCTCAGATCTCGTCCTGCAGGTCTCCGAGAGTATCTCCATGTCCATTCCCACCGATCGCCTGGAGCTGCCCAAGCGCTTCTACAAGAGCGCCGCCGCCGGTCCGCTCGAGGACGGTTTTGGCGTCCTGCTCGACGGCCGGGCGGTGCGCTCGCCAGCCGGGGCTCGGGTGATCGTGCCGACCCAGGCCCTGGCCAGCCTAGTCGCCGAGGAATGGGGCGCCCAGGTGGAACATATCGACCTGGGCCACATGCCGGCCACGCGCCTAGCCTATACGACGGTGGATCGGATCGGCGAGACCCGCGCCCAGGTCGTGGCCGAGATCGTGCGATACGCCGGCTCGGACCTGCTCTGCTACCACGCCGCCGGCCCCGCAGCCCTGATCGAGCGAGAAAACCAGGCCTGGGGCCCGATCCTGGACTGGGCGCGTGCAGAGCTGCAGCTCGACTTCACCCTCGCCGTTGGAATCGTCCACCGCGCCCAGCCGGGGCCGACCCTGCGCCGGGTCGGCGATCTGGCCGAGGAATTGGACGATTTCACCCTGGCCGGCCTGATCTTCGCCACCGCCCTCTACGGCTCGGCGATCCTGGCCTTGGCGGTGCAGCGCGAGCGGCTGAGCGCCCCCGACGCCTATGAGCTGTCGCGGCTAGATGAGGCGTTCCAACAGGAAAAATGGGGTATTGACGACGAAGCGGCTGAACGGACGGTCAATCACCGGGCCGAGGCGGCCATGATCGGGGGGTGGTTCCAGGCTTTGGCTTGAGATCATCGCCCGGCGCGACTTCCCCAATCCGCCGCCATCGCCTCGAACACCCCATCCCAGTCCCCGACCGTCGGCTGGCGATAGATCCGCAGGCTCGGATACCAGGGGCTGTCCGTCCGGTCCGTCAGCCAGCGCCAGTCGCCCACGGCATTGATCGCCAGCCAAACAGGAGCGCCCAGGGCGCCGGCGAGGTGGGCCACACTGGTGTCACAGGCGATCACCAGGTCCAGGGCCTGGATCACTGCGGCCGTGTCGGCCAAGTCGCCGGCTTCATAGGCTTCGCCCAAATGCTCGACGGCCATGCCCACACCCAGGTCATCCAGTTGTTCCAGGCCATATAGCTTTTGCAGGCTGATCAGCGGCGCCCCGATCCGTGTGGCGAGAGGCGCGAAGGCCGCCAGCGGGATCGAGCGTCCACGATCCACCTTGGCCGTGACATTGCCGCTCCAGACGATGCCGACACGCGGCGCGGGTCGTGGAAAGGCGGCGTCGATTCGTGCGCGCCACGTCGCCGTCAGCGCTGGATCCACGTTCAGATAGGGGATTGGCCCCGGCAGGCTATCGAGGGTGACGCGGAGGCGCTCGGGCAGGCTGAACAGCGGTAGATGGAAGTCCGTCGGCGGGCAGGGTTCACTCGTCTCGACGAACCGCTCGACGCCAGGCAGCCGCTCCAGCAGACGCCGCGCGGGGCTCTGCGCCTCGATCATCACCCGCGCGCCAAGGGCGGCGACCGCAGCGATGAAGCGTGCGGATTGCAGGATGTCGCCCAGGCCTTGTTCGCCGTGCAGCAGGATGGTCTTGCCGGTCAGCTCTTCGCCGCGCCAAATGGGTTGCGCATAGCGGGCATCGGCGCGGCGGCGGGCGGGCGCGCGCAGGCGGTGCTCAAATCCAGGCCAAGCCTCGGCGTAGCGGCCCTGCTGCAGATGGACGACGCCCAGATTGTAGTTCGCCTCCCAGATCTCCGAGCGCAGCTCCAGAGCGCGGCGATAGGCGACCTCCGCCTCAGTCACCCGGCCCTGGCGCAAGTGGACCACACCAAGATTCAGGTGGCTTTGAGCTAGGTTGGGGCGCCGTGCGACCGCCTCCTCCAGAGCGATTTCCGCTGCGTCCAGATCGCCCTTTGCCATCAGGGCTTGGCCGAGCGACGAGTGAGCCATGCCGAGGGTCGGGTCGAGGGCGATGGCTCGGCGCGCGGCGTCCAGGGCATCGTCGGCGCGGTCCAGTTCTGCCAGGGCGGCGGCGAGGGCGGCGTAGGCCGGGGCGTAGTCGGGTTTGAGGGCGATGGAGCGGCTCTGAGCGGCGATGGCTTGCTCGAGCAGCGCCTCGTGGCCGAAGGACAGGCCGAGATTGTGATGAAGCAGCGCGTCGTCCGGCGCCAGGGCCAGGGCGCGGCTGTGGGCGGCCATGGCCTCGACCGCCCGCTCGAGGGCGCTCAGCATGTTGCCGCGATGGGAGTGGGCCACAGCCAGGTTCGGGGCAAGGGCTATGGCGCGATCATGCGCCGCTAGGGCCTCAGCGGGCTGGTCCATTTCGCCCAGCAGCAGGCCGTGGTTGTAGTGGGTCAGGGCGGAGTTCGGATTGAGGGCCAGGGCGGCGTGAAACCCCGCCTCGGAGGCCTCGTAGAGCTCCATGCGCCGCAGAATGGCCGCCCGGTTGGCCTGGGCGTCGGCATAGCCCGGGACCAGGGCGATCGCCCGGTCATAGTGGGCCAGAGCGTTGGCCAGATTGGCCGGGGTCTGGTCGGCGGCGACGACGTTGGCCAAGTTGTAGTGGGCGATGGCGGCGTCAGGGTGCGCGGCCAAAAGCGCCGTCAGGACGGCGATCGAATCCTCGCGGCGGCCCAGATCCAGCAGCACGACGCCAAGGCTGGCCTGGGGCTCCGGCCGCGCGGGATCGAGGGCGATGGCCTGTCGCAGGGCTTCGGCCGCCTCGTCCAGCCGGCCCTGGGCGTGCAGGGCGATGCCGAGATTGCCGTGGGCCATGCCGATGGCTGGATTGGCGGCCAGGGCTTGGCGACAGGCCTGTTCCGCTTCGGCGTAGCGGCCAAGGCTCAGGAAGGCGTTGGCCAAGTTGGAGGCGAAAACCGGATCACTTCTGAACGTTAGAGCGCGACGGATCAACTCAACACTGGAGTCTAAACGGCCGCGCTGTTGCTCGACCACGCCGAGCAGGTGCAACGCGTCCGGATGACCGGGCTGGGCGACGAGTATCCGCCCGTAGTGCTCGGCCGCCTCATCCAGCGCGCCTGCGCGATGGCGGGCGAGGGCGTCAGCCAGCTGCTGATCGACGCCGGTCACAACGGTCAGGCGAACGGCGGATTGGCCAGGACCGCCAACGGGCTGGGCGCAATGGCGATCCCGCTCACCGCAGCGGCGAGGCAGAGGGGGTAGAGCCGATGCTCGGCGGCCAGCACCCGGGCAGCGAGGCGCGCCTCGTCATCGTCCGGCAGCACAGGAACGGCGGCCTGGCCGATCAAAGGGCCTTCATCGACGCCATTGCTCACCCAGTGGACGCTGCAGCCGTGCAGCTTGACCCCGGCCTCAAGGGCCCGGCGGTGGGTGTCGAGGCCGGTGAAGGACGGCAGCAGGGCCGGATGCACATTGATCATCCGCCCGGCCCAGGCCTCCACCAGGAACGGCGTCAGGATACGCATATAGCCGGCCAGGGCCACGAACTCCACGCCGGCTTCGCGCAGGGCCAGGTCGATGGCCCGCTCGTGGGCTTCGCGATCCTTGCCGTAAAGGCGGTGGTCGATGGTCAGGGCGAAGACCCCGGCCTCCGTCGCCCTCTGCAAGCCAGGCGCGTCCGGCCGATTGGAGATCACCACGGCGATCTCGGCCGGATAGTCTGCGGCCTGGGCGGCGCGGATCAGCGACAGGGCGTCAGTGCCGCGCCCGGAGATGAGAATGCCTACGCGTTTGCGCATGGCGATCAGGAGTCGACCTTGGCCAGTTGGCCGCAGACAAAGGCGGTCTCGCCAGCGTTTAGCAGGGTCGCCAGCACAGCCTCCACATGGCGCGGTTTGACGATCAGCACAAAGCCAACACCGCAATTGAAGGTACGGCGCAACTCGTGGTCCGACACGCCACCCACCTTTTGCAGCCATTCGAACACGGGGGGCAGGGGCCAGGCGTTCCAGTCGAAATGCGGCTCCAGGCCCTCGGCGATAGCCCGGGGCGGGTTCTCGATCAGGCCGCCCCCAGTGATGTGGGCGCCGGCCTCGATCAGGCCGGACTTGATCAGGGGCAGCACGCTTTTGACGTAGATCCGGGTCGGGGCCATCAGGGCCCCGCCCAGGGACTGCTCGGGGGCGAAGGGCGCCGGCGCGTCCCAGGCCAAGCCCGAGCGCTCGACGATGCGCCGCACAAGGGAATAGCCATTGGAATGGGGGCCGGAGGAGCCGACGCCGATTAAAAGGTCGCCGGGGGCCTGGGTCTGCAGCCGCGGCAGCACCGCGTCGCGCTCCACGGCGCCGATGGAAAACCCGGCCAAGTCATAGTCGCCCTCGCCATACATGCCGGGCATTTCCGCCGTCTCGCCGCCCACCAGGGCCGCGCCCGCCTGGCGGCAGCCCTCGGCGATGCCGGCCACCACGCGCCGGGCGACCTCCACGTCCAGCCGGCCGGTGGCGTAGTAGTCGAGGAACATCAGCGGCTCGGCGCCCTGGGCCAGCAGGTCGTTGACGCACATGGCCACAAGGTCGATGCCGACCGTGTCGTGATGGCCGCTCTCGATGGCGATCTTCAGCTTGGTGCCGACGCCGTCGGTGGTGGAGACGATCAGGGGATCGGTGAAGCCTGCCGCCTTCAGGTCGAACAGGGCGCCGAAGCCGCCCAGGGACGCATCCGCACCGGGGCGGCGAGTGGCCTTGGCCAGAGGCTTGATCGCCTCAACCAGGGCGGCGCCAGCGTCGATATCCACGCCAGCCTCGGCATAGGTGAGGCCATTGGGCCGATCGGTCATCTAGAACTATCCTTCAGGCCCCACCGTTGGCGGCGTCGCCCGCTTCGTGTTGAATTTTGCCCCTCCAGGCGCGTCAAACAGGCCGCAGGGGTGGTGTAAACCGGGTTGAGTCAATTTGAGCGCTTGCCCAAAGGACGCCGCGTCAGGCTATAGCTATCCGATGACACCGATCACCACCACAGCGCAATTGCAGGCCTTCTGCGACCGTATCGCCAGCGACCCTTTCATCGCCGTCGACACCGAATTCATGCGCGAGACCACCTATTGGCCCAAACTGTGCCTTGTCCAGGTCGCCGGACCCAGCGCCGCCGCCAATATCGACCCCCTAGCCGAGGGCATCGATCTTGCGCCGCTCCTGGCTTTGCTCGCCGATCCAAAGATCGACAAGGTGTTCCACGCCGCCCGTCAGGACGTGGAGATCTTCTATAATCTCGGCGTGATCCCCAGGCCCCTGTTCGACACCCAGATCGCCAGCATGGCCGCCGGCTTTGGCGAGCAGATCGCGTATGACGCCCTGGTGCGCCAGATGCTGCGGATCGACCTGGACAAGTCCAGCCGCTTCACCGACTGGGCGCGCCGGCCGCTGAGCGACGCTCAGATGGAATACGCCTTGGCCGACGTGACCCACTTGGCTGCGCTTTACCCCATGCTGCGCGAACGGTTGGAAACGGCCGGTCGTCTGCCCTGGGTCACCGAGGAAATGGCCTCGCTGACTGACCCGGCCAATTACGACACCGAACCGGAAAACGCTTGGCGCCGGCTGAAGCCGCGCAAGCACTCGGTGAAATACCTGGCGGTGTTCCGCGCCGTGGCCGCCTGGCGCGAACGCACCGCCCAGACTCGGGACCAGCCGCGCGGGCGCATCATCAAGGACGACGTGATCGATGAGATCGCCGCCCAGGCGCCCACCGACGCCGAGGGCCTGAACCGCCTGCGTTCGCTGCAGAAGGGGTTCGCGGGCTCGCGCTTCGGCCCGGAACTGATCGAGGTGATTCGCGCGGCCCTGAAGGACCCCGAGGGCTATGCGCCGCAGATCGAGCGCAACAACACCCCGCCCAATCCGGCCTCGGGCGCCATTGTCGAGCTGCTCAAGGTATTGCTGAAGGCGCGGGCCGAGGACGCCGGCGTGGCCTCGAAGCTGATCGCCACGGTCTCGGACCTGGAAAAGATCGCCAATGACGACAACGCAGACACCCAGGCCCTGCACGGCTGGCGGCTGGAGGCCTTTGGTGAGGACGCCCTGAAGCTCAAGCGGGGCGAACTGGCCCTGGTGCTGGACGGCGCGCGGGTGCGGGTGGTCGAGGTGCGCCGGGCGCCGCGAGCGCCGGCGAGCTAAGCGGTGGTGGCTCATGCTCAAGATCTGGGGTCGCCGTAACTCGCAGAACGTTCAAAAGGTGATGTGGCTGGTGGGCGAGCTGGGCCTGGACCACGAGCACATCCCCGCTGGTGGCCCGTTCGGCCGGCTCTCCGACCCCGAGTTCCGCGCCCTGACCCCGCATCGGCTGGTGCCGGTGATCGAGGACGGGGCGGTGTCGATCTGGGAGTCGCACGCCATCCTCAGATATCTGGCGGCCCAATATGGCGGACCGGCGTTTTGGCCCGTGGACGCCGCGACACGATCCTTGAGCGACCGGTGGACGGACTGGTGCCAGAGCGCCTGGCAGCCTGCCTTTGTCACCGGCGTGTTCTGGGGTTTCTACCGCACCCCCGAACCGGACCGGGACATGGCCGCCGTCGCCCAGAGCATCCAGTGGTGCTCAGCCCTCATGCAGGTTGTAGAAAAGGTGCTGGCCGACCGGGAATTCCTGGCTGGCGACCAACTGACCCTGGCGGGCATCCCCCTGGGCGCCTCGCTCTATCGTTACTTCGCGCTGGATATCGACCGGCCGGCGTTGCCCCGGGTCGAGGCCTGGTACGCCCGCCTGCAGGACCGGCCCGCCTATCGTGAGCACGTGATGGTCCCGTTCGACGAGTTGAAGGGGCGGCTGGTGTTTTAGCGGCGGGTATCGCCCTTCTGTTACCATCGGCCCATGTCAGCGGGTTGGCTCAGCGGTTGAAAGTGCAGCTTCTAACGCAGCAAGTGCGCGGTGCGGAAAGCCTCGTTCACCGCCCCATTTTACGTTGATATCCATCGACGCCGTACTGATTTGATCCCGAATGTCTTTCGCCAAGTCCAGGACCGCGCGGCCAGAATCATCTCGGTCTTAGGATGTATGAAAGGCTTCGACACGATCGCCTTCTGGTTGCAAAGGCCAGGCTAGTTCCGCAAACGTGAGGTAACTGATCGCGATCTTATTATCCGGTCGCGTTGACGTCTCACCTTCACAGATTAAACGCCATTCACCTGGCTCGTTCTCCAAGGACATCGCGGATCTCCATGAATAGCTGACAACATCGACAGCCGTTCGCACCAAATCACCTAAGATGTCCGTCACATAAGACGCACCGTCGATCAGGTGGAATCTATCTCCATTGCGAAAATGGAGACAAGCCCATCCATGCGAACTGAGTTCCATGGTGATTGAAAATGCCGCAATAGTTTAGCTAGACCCGCTCTGCGGCGCCTGCAATCCATCTGCCTTCGTCGTTGTGGACGTTCGTTTTCAGCAGCGCAGTGGCAACCAACCTACCGCCCCAGCCGCAACCCCAGATCCAACGTATCCGCCAAGGTGCTGGCGCGTTTGGCGGTCTGTTCGCCCAGCAGCATGTCGGCCCAGCCGGTGTCGGCGGTGAGCAGCACGACCTCCTGATCGACGAGCAGTTGGGATCGGCCAAGCAGGGCGTTGCTGCGGCCGGACAGGTCGCAACCCAGCCGCATGGCCGCGCCCAGGGCTCGGGCGCGCTGGACCCGCTCCGCGGACAGTATCCGAGCGATTGTGCCGCGCTCGGGGGTATTGTTGGCCGCGGTGTGGCGAGCGAACAGGGCGACGGCCAGGAAGGCGCGCTCGGCGTGGTTCAGGCCCGCCAGGGGCGCGCGCAGCACCTGTTCGAACACCAGGTCGGCGCGGTGGTCGGGATGCAGCCGCGCGCCCAGGTCGGCCAGGTGGCAAGCGGCGGAGATCAGGGTCGCGTCGCGGCCCTCGAACAAGGAGGGCAGGGTGGAAAACAGCGGCGCCAGCCAGGCCTGCAGCGCTGGCCCAAGGTCTTCGCCGATGCCCGAACGGGCGCCCAGCGCCGCGGCCCCGGCGATCAGGGGATCTTCGGCCCGAACCGCCTCGCCCATGGCGTCGAACAGCAGCCCCTCGCGCACCCCATAGGCCGAGATGGAGATACGGTCGAAATGCAGGCGCTCGATCAGGCCTTCCAACACCAGGGCGGCATAGGGGATGGTGTCTAGGCGGCGTTTGGAGACGCCCTCGATGCGTTCCAGCGAGCCCCGCGACTGGCGGGCGATGAAGCTGGCCGCCTCCAAGGCCTCGGCGCCGCTGATCTCGTACTGGTGCACGATCTGCAGCGGATAGCCAGCGATGCGCATCTGCAGGAGCGCTAGGTTTCGCCAGCCGCCGCCAACGGCGTAGAGGGTCGAGCCCTTGGATTTCAGGTCGAACCGGTCCAGGGCGCGCATGACCCGCGCCCGCGTCCGCTCCAGATCGAAGCCATCCGGCCCGCGCAGGGCGAAGGGGCCCAGGGGCAAGGTTACGCCGCGGGCGGGTTCGCCTCTGGCGATGGGGGTTAGCTCTAGGCTGGAGCCGCCCAGGTCGCCCACCAGGCCCTCGGCGTCTGGGGCGCCGGCCAGAACCCCAAGGGCGGCGAGGCGAGCTTCCTCCTCGCCGGACAGCACCCGCACCGTCAGGCCGGTGGCGTCCCGGATGCGGGTGATAAACAGCGAGCCGTCGCTGGCCTCGCGCACAGCGGCCGTGGCGACGACCGAAACGGTGGCGGGGTGGGCGGCGTCCAGCACCGCCTTGAAGCGTCGCAGCGCGCCAAGCGCGGCTTCCACGCCTTCAGGCGCAAGGCGGCCGGTCTGGGCGACCTCGCGGCCCAGGCCCGCCAGGACCTTTTCATTGAACACGGTCCAGATGGCCCGGCCGTCGAGCCGGTAAATCACCAGACGGATCGAGTTGGAGCCGATGTCGATGACGGCGGCGTCGCGCTCGGTCCTATCCGCGTGCGTCGACATGCTCGAACGCGCGGGGCAGGTCCTTGACCTTGTGGCCCCGGCCGGAAAGGCTGGGATTGGTCATGAAATGCTGGTGGGCGGAGAAGGCGGCCTTGTTGGTCCAGCCCCGGGCGCGGCTGTAGATCCCTTTGCTGTTCAGGTCCCAGCTGCCGGCCACGTCATTGATATTGGCGACCATGATCTGGGACAGAACCTGCTCGTGAACCGTGGGGTTCTCCACCGGCACCAGGGATTCGACCCGGCGATCCAGGTTGCGCGGCATCCAGTCGGCCGAGGAGATGAACACCCGCGAGGCGGCGCTGGGCATGTGGTCGCCATTGGCGAAGGCGACGATGCGGGTGTGTTCCAGGAAGCGGCCGACGATGCTCTTGACCCGGATATTGTCCGACAGGCCGGGTAGGCCGGGGCGCAGGCAACAGATACCACGCACCACCAGCTCGATGCGCACCCCCGCCTGGCTGGCGCGGTAGAGGGCGTCGATCACGACGGGATCCACCAGGGCGTTGAGCTTGGCCCAGATGGCCGCCGGCTTGCCAGCCTTGGAGTTTTCGGCCTCCTGGGCGATCAGGTTCAGCAATTCGGCCTTCAGGGTCACGGGCGAATAGGCCAGCTTGTCTAGCCTTTCCGGCATGGCGTATCCGGTGATGAAATTGAATAGCTTGCCGGAATCGCGGGCCAGAGACGGATCGCAGGTGAACAGCGACAGGTCCGTATAGATCTTGGCTGTCTGCGGGTGATAGTTGCCGGTGCCGAAGTGGCAATAGGTCTTCAGGCCGTCGCCCTCGCGGCGCACCACGATCGACAGCTTGGCGTGAGTCTTGTACTCCACAAAGCCATAGACCACGTGGACCCCGGCGCGCTCCAGGTCGCGAGCCCATTTCAGATTGGCCTCTTCGTCGAACCGGGCCTTGATCTCCACCAGGGCGGTGACGTTCTTGCCATTGTCGGCCGCCTCGATCAGGGCGGCGACGATGGGGCTGTCTTTCGAGGTCCGATAGAGGGTCTGCTTGATCGCCAGCACATTGGGGTCGCGCGCGGCCTGGCGCAGGAACTGGACCACCACGTCGAAACTCTCGAACGGGTGGTGGACCAGGATGTCCTTTTCGCGGATGGCGGCGAAACAGTCGCCGCCATGATCGCGGATGCGTTCGGGAAAGCGCGGTTCGAAGGACTTGAATTTTAGGTCCGGCCGATCGGCGGGGATCAACTGCTCCAACTCGGCCAGGTCGAGCATGCCGTTGATTATTACGATATCCTCCGCCGCGGCATGCAGGTTGCTGGCGATGAAGGTGCGCAGTTCCTCCGACATCAGGGACTCAAGTTCGATGCGGACCACCGAGCCCAGGCGGCGCTGTTTCAGCCGGGCTTCGAATTCGCGCACAAGGTCTTCGGCCTCTTCCTCGATTTCCACGTCGCTGTCGCGGATCAGGCGGAACACACCGGTGGACTCCACGTCGCAGCCGGGGAACAGGCTGTCCAGGAACAGGACCAGCAGGCCTTCCAGGGCGATGAAGCGGCGGCTGGGGCGGCGAGACCGGCCTTGCGGGACCGGCGGCAACTCCCAAAAGCGGCGAACCTGCGCCGGGACCGGCACCAGGGCGAACATGGTGCGGCCATCCGATCGACGGTGCAGCTTGAGCACCAGGGAAAAGGCCAGGTTCGGGATGAAGGGGAATGGATGGGCCGGATCGATGGCCAGCGGGGTCAGCACCGGGAACAGCTGGTTCTGGAAGGTGTCGGCCAGCCAGGCGCGCTCGGGCGCGGTGACATCGCCTGGGTCGATCAGATTCAGGCCCTGTTCGCGCATTTCGGAGCGTAGGTCGCGCCAACGCTGCTGTTGTTCAGACATCAGACGCGCGGCGGTCTCGTTGACTCGTTCAAGCTGCTCGGCCGGGGTAAGACCGTCCTGGCTGAGCACTCGCACGCCTTCGCGCACCTGACCCTTCAGGCCGGCCACGCGGACCATGTAGAATTCGTCCAGATTGTTGGCCGAGATGGACAAGAACCGCACTCGCTCCAGCAGAGGGTGGCGGGGGTTTTCGCTCTCCTCGATCACCCGCTCGTTGAAGGCCAGCCAGGACAGTTCGCGGTTGAAGAACCGCTCGGGGGCGGCCAACAGGGCCTCGTCCAGCGCCGGGCTGGAGGGCACGGCGGTGAGGGTCTCGGGAATGGCAGCTTCGATCGCGGTGTCGGTCATCGCAGCCTACGGGGGAGCCTAGAGGTCAGGGTCTTGGACTTGTCGCCCACCCCGCAAGGCCCCGCAAGCCTTCACTCGAACAGGTCGGGGGTTTCGTCATCAATTTCAAGAATCTGTCGCGCAAGCGCGCGCCCGACCGGCTTTTGCTCAGCGTCAGCCAGTTCATCTAAGCGCTCGACCACACTTTTGGCGTAGGGCACCGAGCGTTCGATCCGCTTGAGCAGATAGGAAATTAGCTCCTCTGAGGGGCGAATATTCCGTTCACGGAATAATTTGCGCAGCACGCCTTCCAGAACCTCGTCATCGGGTTCGGGCAAGAGGGCTACGGTCAGGCCGTTGAGACGCGAGCGCAGGTCCGGTAATTCGGCCGCCCAGGTGGTCGGGGGCTGGCGGGCGGTCAGTAGCAGGCCGCAACCCTCAGCGCCGGCGCGGTTGATCAGGTGGAACAGGGTGTCGTCAGCCACGCCGCGGTCGGCGTCTTCGATCAACACCGGGCGGCCGTCGTGCAGGTCGGTGAGACTAAGGGGCAGTTCGCCGGCGGCGACCAGCAGCGCCGCCCCGGCGCGGCGGCCCCAGGCGCGCGCCAGATGGCTCTTGCCCGATCCGGCCGGGCCGACCAGGGCCAGGCAGCCGGCGTGCCAGTTGGGCCAAGCGTCCAGGGCCTGCACAACGGCTTCGCTCGTCGGGGAGATGATGAAGTCTTCCCGCCGGTACGATGTCTGGCGCCGAAGCTCTAAGCGAAGCTGGCGCGCCATGCGACTTGTCCACTGCAGGCGTTCACGCGGAAATTATACCGAAAGGGCCGCGTTTCGTCGACGGCGGCGGAGGGTGACGGCCAAGATGTAACAAGATGCGCGAAATTTACCACGGCTTAGACCGGCCTTGGTTCACCCGGCTGTGGATGGCGGCTTGCGAGGTCCGGCGATCCGGCTATGGGACAGGCCATGTCGACGTCAAGAGAATCCCGAGGCCTGACCTTCCGGAACGTGGATTCCGACACCGGCTGGCGCCTGGCCGGCATGGCGTTGCTGGTGGCTTTGATCACCGCCGCAACCTTCCTGCACAACGATCATCAGGTGGCTCGAACCCTGGGCGACACCGATGACGCCATGCGTCTGGTGCAGGTGCGCGATCTGCTGGGAGGGCGCGGCTGGTACGATCAGGTCGTGACGCGGCTGCAGCCGCCCGCGGGAACCGTCATGCACTGGTCGCGCCTTCTCGACGGCGCGCTGGCGGGTGTCCTGTGGCTGGCGCGGCTGGGTTTGTCGCCATCGGAGGCGGAGCGGGCGGTGCGCATAGGCTGGCCGCTGGCGTTGATACTGCCGGCCGCGGCGGCCAGCCTGTCCATCGCGGGCAGCCTCGGTGGGCGCAGAGCCGTCCTCGCGGGGGGATTGCTGTTGATCGCCAATCCATGGGTGTTCGTGCAGTTCCAACCAGGCCGGATCGACCACCACAATGTCCAGATCACCATGACCTTGGCCGCCGCGGCTTTCAGCGTCACCGGCGGCGGGCGTTTCTGGAGCGCGGTGCTGGCTGGCGCGGCCTCGGCCTTGGCCTTAGCCATCGGCATCGAGTCTCTGGCCTTCCAGGCCTTGATCGGCCTGGGCTGGGGATTAGCGCTGGCCCAGGACCCACGGCTCGCCCAGGGCGCGCGCGGCTATGGCCTGGCGCTGGCTTTGATGACCGGGGGGCTGTTTCTGATCCAGACGCCGCCAGGGCGATGGTCGTTGTCGGTCTGCGACACCCTGGGCTGGAACCTGACGGCGGCGATCATCCTCGCCGGCCTGGGCCTGGCCGCAGTGGCCAGCCTGAGGCCCCGCTGCGGCGTGCAGATCGGCCTGTTGCTCACAGTGGGGATGGTTGCGGCGGCGCTCTATCTCGCCCTGGATCCGGCCTGCCTGCACGGCCCCTTCGCGGCGGTGGATCCGCGCCTTCGACCATTCTGGTTCGATGGAATCGAGGAGCTCAAACCCTGGCCGGCGCTGCTGCGCGACAATCGCGCGGCGGCCGTCCGCATCCTGGCCGTCAGCCTGATGGGGATTGGCGGCGCTGGACTGTTGGTGTGGCGAGTTGCCGGGCGGCCGAACGCACGCCTGTTGACCGCCATCGCCTGCCTCCTAGTCGCTGTCGCGGTGACTTTTCAGGCGTTCCGTATGGAAGACTACGCCTTTGGCTTTGGCCTGCCGGTGTTGGCCGCCGCCATCGCCATGCTGACCGAAGGGTGGGGGTTGGCGGCGCTTGTTGCGACGACGTTGGCCGCCTCTCCGGCGAGCCTGGGCGGCGCTATCAACTGGGCTCTCGCCCGGCTGGCGCCAGCGCCGCCGCCGACCGCCGCGCCAAATTCGCGCTGTTATGACGATGATGTCTATCGCCCTTTGGCGATGAGGCCGCCGGGGCTGGTGCTGGCTGATATCAATCTGGGTCCCTTCATCCTGGCGCACACCGGCGATTCTGTCCTGGCCGCGCCCTATCACCGGATGAGCTGGGGCATCTTGGCCGCTCATCAGGCGCTTGGCGCGCCGGTGGACCAGGCGGAACAGAGGGTGCGCGCTCTCGGCGTGCGCTATATCGTCGGGTGTGGCGCGCTGACCCGTGCAGGGCCGGGGAGTTTCGAGGCCGAGCTGTGGCGCGGGCGGATCCCGCCCTGGCTGCAGCCGGTTAGTTCGGCCGGCGATGTGCTGCAAATCTACCAGGTCGAGCCTTTGGCTCAGCCGCTCAAGGAGCCTTAAGACTATGCCGACCTGGGATCCCGAGCTTTATGAGCGCTACAAGATCTATCGTGACCGGCCGGCGCTTGACCTGCTGCTGCAGATCCCCGGCGATCTGGCGCCACGGCAAATCTGGGACCTGGGCTGCGGTCCGGGTGAACAGGCGGCGCTCCTGGCGTTGCGGCATCCCGAGGCCGAGGTGCATGGGCTGGATTCGAGCCCCGACATGCTCGAGGTCGCGCGCAAGCGGCAGGAGCGGGTCGACTGGGTGGTGGGCGACCTCAACAGCTTCGCACCGCAGTCGCCGGCTGACCTGATCTACACCAATGCCGCCCTGCAGTGGGCGCCGGACCACGAGCGCCTGTTCCCGCGGCTTGCCAATTCTCTGGCGCCCGCCGGCGTTTTCGCCTGCCAGATGCCCATGTCCTTCCACGAACCCTGGCATCAGGTGCTGCGTGAGCTAGCCGAGGAGCCCGCCTGGAAACCCCGACTGGGCAAGGTGCGCGGCGCAACGCCGGTGGCGCCGGCGGCGGCCTATTTCGACTGGCTGAGCCCGATCTGCGGCGAGGTCGATATCTGGAGCACCACCTATCTGCACGTTCTTGAGGGCGAGGATCCGGTGGTGGAGTGGATGCGTGGCACCGGCCTGCGCCCCTATCTGGACGCCCTGCCGGACGCGGCCGAACAGGCGGTGTTTCTGGAGGCCTACCGCCAGCGCGTGAACACCGTCGTGCCGACCCGTAGCGACGGCCTGACCCTGTTCCCGTTCCCGCGGCTGTTCATCATCGCCCGGCGATAGGCGCTTAAGGCCTGGCTCGGACGATCGCCGCCAGATCTTCCAGGCTGGCTCGGCGGCGCAGGTCTGTGACCGGGCGGCTGAGGGCGGCCAAGGCGATCCGCATGGCTTCCTGGCCAGCCGCCGCCGCCTCGTCATAGGCCTCCCAGTCGCGGATTTCGACATTCTCCATCTTGGGCAGCACCAGCAGATCGGTGGCCTCGCGGCTGGCGATCATCTCGCGGCCGGTGGAGACGGTGGCCGAGCGCATGAGCAGGGACACGATCGGCGGCCCCTTGCGCCATTGGCCGGAAAAGATCCAGCGCCAAACCGAACTGGGCCGGGCCACATCGTCGGCCGTGATATTGCGGCCGCGGGTGACGTCGACCCCTACCACTGGCCCCAGGTGCAGGCCGCGCATCACATCGGTGGGGAAGTTCTTCATCACCGCCCCGTCCACCAGCACGTTGTTGTCCTGGATCGCCGGCGGCAACAGTCCGGGTATGGCGATGGAGGCGCGCAAGGCGTCGCGCAGCGTGCCTCGGCGGTGCATCTGGAACGCTCCCGAGGTCAGGTTCGACGAGATGCAGAAATAGGGCAGCCACAGGTCGGAGATCTGTTGCTCGCCGAAATGCTCCTTCAGCCGCGCCGCGACCTCCTCGCCCCAGGTCATGGCCAGCAATGGCACGGCGAAGTCGTTGACCGGATTGGTTTCGACAAACGCCTTGCGCAGGCGCCGGTCGATCTCCGCATCGTCCCAGCCCATGGCCACGGCGGCGGCGATCACCGCGCCCATGGACGAGCCCCCGATGAAGTCGATGGGCACGCCGGCCGCGCGCAACTCCCGGATCGCGCCCACATGGGCGTAGGCCCGCGCCCCGCCGCCGGACAGTACGAGACCCACCGAGCGGCCAGCCAGAAGCCGGGCGATGCGATGGACATCTTCGCTGGCGCCAGTGCGCAGGTGGAACAGCCGCGCCGGGCGCACAGCGTCCATCCAGGCTTCGGAGCCGGACGGCGTCTTCAGTCCGGCGGGCTGGATCAGGATCAGGTCGAGCAGAAACTGCTTTTCGAGCGCGGGGGAGACGAAATAGTCGAGCGTGGAAGGCGGCGGCTTGTCGCCCCGTGCGACCCTGAACAACCGATCAACCTGACGCCCGACGATCTGCTTCCAGGCGACTTGGTTCGCCTCGGCCGAATAGAGCACAAAATCGTGGCCGCTCTCCACGTTGGAGAACCACTCTGTGGGGGCGTGCTGGGCCTCCTCGCCGATGGTAGTGACCGAATAGCCAAGGTCTTCGATCGCGTTGGCGATCTTCTCGACCAGATTGCGCACATTGATCAGGCGCTCGACGCCCACAAAACCGAACACGCTGGGGTCGCTTGTGGAGGCGCGGCCGGCGGTCTGGCGCGCTCGGCGGATCATCAGCCTGGCCAGTTCGATCATCACCGCCGGGTCCCGCTCGGCCTCGGCGAAGAACACCCCGCTCGACATGGCCAGGATCTCGCTGTCGCGCAGGGCCACCACATTGGCCGAGTGTTGCGAGCCGGCGATCATGGCCATTTCGCCGGCGGGCTCGCCCGGACGGATCACGCCCAGGAAGCGCGGCTCGTGCCCTTCTTCCTGGCGAAAGGCGGCCAGGCGGCCGGCGCGGACAAAGAACAGCTGGTCCGCCTCGTCGCCGACCTCGCACAGATGCGCTCCGCCAGGCAGGGAGAACCAGCGGATTTCGGATTCCAGCCGACTGTTGTCGAACAGCCGGGCCAGAGCGGATTCGGCGATATTGTCGGGGAGTTTCACCATCCGGCCGGCCGAGCCATGGCTGTCTGGCCCGCCGTCAATGCGCCGGGGCTTGTGGCCAAATGGCCCTGCCGGCGAGGACCCCGACGGTGAAATAGCCGTTAAGCTCCGCCCGCAGATTATCTTCGCTGATCCCGCCATCGAGCAGGAAATAGCGAGACACGCGGATGGTCCCATCCGGTTCGCTCATGAACTTGCCCAGGGCGTAGTCGTGATTCAAATGTTCGACCAAAGTGGCGCGCTCGGGCTTTTGGCTGGCGTCAAAGCTGATCACCCCTTCGATCCCGTGGCAGACCGGAGCGGCCGGCGGCGTCGCCGGATCGCATCCCTTGCCGTAAAGGCCAACGCTCAGGCCGTCTCGGGTGCGGGCGGTAAGGGCGGGCTTGCCGCCGGAATCCCCTGTGCGAATCTCAGTCGTACCCAGCGATTGCAGAACATTGACCAATTGGCCGGTGTCCCAGCGGATCACCGTGGTTGGCTCGGCGGCGGGTTGCGCCAGGGCCGGGGCGGCGGCGGCCCCGCAAAGCAATAGGGCCAGAATCACACGCGTCATGGGAGAGAGTCCTTCGTTCGCCGCGCCGAACCTCGCAGACCGGTCGCCGGTGAGCAAGCCGCGCGGCTTGGGCTTGCGGCGGAGGCCTCGCGGATGAATATGGCGATCTTTCGTCGATGCATCGTTGTCGGCCCCCGGGAGTTAGACCGTCATGACCAATCCCATCGTCGACCCCCTGGTCAAGAACGTGATCAGCGAGCAGGTCGCCGAGGCGCCGGTGACCTTGGAAGTGACCCCGGACGGGGTGGCCACGGTGACGTTGAACCGGCCCCATCGCCGCAACGCCTTCGACGCCCCCACCATCATCGCCCTGACCGAAATCTTCGAGACCCTGCAGGGGGCCGAGGGCGTGCGGATCGTCTTCCTCCGGGGATCCGGCGGCTCGTTCAGCGCCGGCGCTGACCTCGACTGGATGCGCATGGCCGCCGACTGGTCGGAAAGCGACAACCGCGACGACGCCATGGCCCTGGCGCAGATGCTCAAGGCGCTGGATATCATCCCGGTGCTGACCGTGGCCCTGGTCGAGGGCTCGGCCTTTGGCGGCGGCGTGGGTCTGGTGGCGGCCTGCGATATGGCCATCGCCGCCCAGGACGCCAAATTCGCATTTTCGGAGGTCAAGCTCGGCCTGACCCCCGCCACCATCAGCCCCTATGTCGTCAGGGCCATCGGCCCGCGCACGGCCACGGGGCTGTTCGCCACTGGGGCCGTGTTCGACGCTGGCCGCGCCCAGGCCATCGGTCTGGTCGGCGAAGTCGTGGCCGACAGCGCCGCCTTGGACGCCGTCAAGGCCGCCATGGCCGCCGACATCATGGCCTGCGCCCCCGGCGCGGTCGCGGACGCCAAACAACTGGTGCGGGACGTGGCCGACCGCGAAATCGATCGCGGCCTGATGGAGGAGACCGCCCGGCGGATCGCCCGGGCGCGGGTGGGCGATGAGGGAAAGGAGGGCGTCGCCGCCTTCCTCGGTAAGCGCAAGCCGTCCTGGGCGACCGAAGACTAAGGCCCGTGCCGCTCCATCTGATCAAGCTGTGCGTCGGGGTCGACAGCGCCGACGAGCTGTGCGCTTGGCGCGCCCAGCGGGCGGCCCTGGGATTCGCCTCGATCGTGCCCACCCGTCAGACACCCAAGCGGGCGGCGGAGATCGTGGCCGGCGGATCGCTCTATTGGGTGATCAGGGGCCAAGTGCTGATCCGGCAAAAGGTCCTGACCATCGAGACCCTCGGTTCAGGGCCTCAGGCCCGCTGCGAAATCTTGCTCGACAGCGAGCTGGTCGCCACCGCGCCGCAACCTCGCAGGCCATTTCAGGGCTGGCGCTATTTCGAGGTCAAGGACGCGCCGCCGGACCTGGCGGTCGAAGGCGGCGGCGAGGCCATGCCGCAAGCCCTGGCCCAACAGTTGCGGGAGTTGGGGGCATGGTAGATGCTCGCCGAACGCGGGTCTTCGTCCCCAGCTTGCGACCCTGCGCGCATTGACGGATCTGGCCGACGCAGTGTCTGGTTAACGAATTATGAACACGGTTTCGCGGGAGAGCGATGTGTCCCTGGCTCGGGTGATCGTTATCGGCAACGAGAAGGGCGGGGCGGGCAAGTCCACCATCGCCATTCATCTGGTCGCCGCGCTGCTTTATGGCGGGTCAAAGGTCTCGGTCATCGATCTGGATCTGCGTCAGCAGTCCATGGGTCACTTCTTCGCCAACCGCCGGGCCTGGTCGCAATCGGCGGGAGTGACCCTGCCTCTGCCCACCGAGCATCCCCTGGCCGAAGATCCGATCAAGCTGGCCGCGGCCGATCCGGCCGAGGGCGTGGCGCGGTTCGAGGCCGCCTTGAGCGAGGCCATGATCGCCTCCGACTTCGTGGTCATCGACACTCCCGGGGGCGACACCGCTCTGTCACGGGTGGCCCATGGCCAGGCAGACATGATCGTCACGCCCATGAACGACAGTTTCGTCGACTTCGATCTTCTGGGCGTGATCGATCCAGTGACCTTGGATCTGAAACGCCCCAGCATCTATTCCGAGACCGTGTGGGAGTCGCGCAAGATCAAGGCGGCCAAGCGCGGCTCCACCATCGACTGGGTCGTGCTGCGCAATCGTCTGGCCACCACCGAGGCCCGCAACCGCAAGCGGGTGGAGGAGCGGATGACCGCCCTGGCCCGGCGGGTCGGTTTCCGCATGGGCCCCGGCCTGCGCGACCGCGTGATCTATCGCGAGCTGTTTCCCTTTGGCCTGACGGCCGCCGATCTGTCGCCCACCGTACGCCCCGTGCCGGTGGCGCTGAGCCACGTGGCGGCCCGCCAGGAACTGCGCGCTATCATCCAGGCACTGGGCCTGTCGGCTGAAGCCGGTGAGCTGGAGCTGGCCGCCTCCTGAAGCTAGCGCCGATCAAGGCGGGGTGAATGGGCTATCTCATCGTTGGGGCGATCGTTGTCGTCCTGCTCTACAGCGCGACGGGGCGCAAAGCCTTGCGCCGGCACGCCGACTGGCGCGGGGCCTGCGCCGTTCTGGCCGTGGGGTTGTTCGCGGTGGCCGGTTTTGAGGGCCTGAGGGGCGGATTGGCGATCGGTATCGTTCTCAGCGTGATCGCCACGGCCATGACGGGCGCGGCGCGCTGGCCACGATCATCCGCACCATCCACAGGGGAAGACGTCATGAGCCTGCGTCAGGCCCGCGATATCCTGGGGATTGGGGATGACGCCGGCCCGAAGGAGATTCGCGCAGCTTACGCTCGGCTGATCCAGCGCGTCCATCCTGACAAAGGCGGTGCGCCGGGGCTGGCGGCGCAGCTCAACCTGGCGCGGGACAGGCTGTTGAGATCGTGAGTCCGGATCAGCTTTCCGGCGGCAGGGTCACGCAGGCTTGGCCGTGGGCCCTCATCAGATGGCAGGCGTCCTTGGCCGAGGCGGCGGAGAAGCCCGTGAAGCGGACGTTGAAGCTGCGACGGCCGGCTTCGTCGACCGCGCCGCGGGCGCCTTCGACGGTCTCGCCATAGCGCCTGGTAATCGAAGCCAATTGCGCATTGGCCTGGCTCTTCAGCCTGTAGGATCCCACTTGAACCCGCCAATCGCCCCTGGCCTTGCGCCCGTGGCGACCATTGTCATCCTCGGTCTTGACCCGGATCAGGCGCGCCGCGGGTTGAGCGGAGACGGTGGCCGAAGCGACCTGGGCGTCCGGCTTGCGCACGGGATTGGCCGCGGCGCGCAGGCTGGCGACCTCCGTGTCGCTCAATGAGATTTTGGCGCCGGACTGTTCGGCGAGCTGCACGGGCGGCGCGGCGCCCGGTTCAAACGCGGTCTGAGCGGCGAATTTTTCTCCGGCGGCGCGGCGGTGCATGACCGAAAAGCCGATGTCGAGAAGGTCTTCCACATGATGGTCGCGGCCAGAGGATGTGTTGCCACCCATGACCACAGTGATCAGCCGGTGGTTCTCACGCACCGCCGAGGCGGACAGGTTGAAGCCTGAGGCGTTGATGAAGCCGGTCTTGAGGCCGTCCACGCCGGGCATTTTGTCCAGCAGGCCATTGTGGTTGGTCATGGTCTGGCCGTGGAAGGTGAACGATTTGACGCTGAAATAGCCATAGTATTGGGGATAGTCGCGCATCACCGAGCGGGACAGGATGGCGATGTCGCGGGCGGTGGTGACCTGGCGCGCGTCGGGCAGGCCACAGGCGTTCACATAGCGGGTGTTGGTCATGCCCAGTTCCTGAGCCCTCAGGGTCATCAAGGCGGTGAACTTGGCTTCGCTGCCGCCAATCCTTTCGGCCAGGGCCACAGCCATGTCATTGGCCGACTTCACGGCGATCGCGCGCATGGCCTCATCCACGGTGACCGATTGGCCAGGGCGCACGCCAAGCTTGCTGGGGGCCATGCTGGCGGCATGGGCTGAAACAGGCACCTGGTCGTCCAGCTTCAGCCGGCCGGTCGAGAGCGCTTCGAAGGCCAGGTAGAGGGTCATGATCTTGGTGATCGAGGCCGGGTAGCGCTGGCTGTCGGCGTTCTTGGCGTAGAGCACCTCGCCGTTGCTGGCGTCCATAACGATGGCCGCATATTTCGCGTCGGTGGTGGCCCATGGCGCGGCTTGAGCCACGCTGGCGGGCAGGGCGGTCGCGCCCGAGAGGACTGTCAGGCCTAGGCCGAAGGCGGCGAACAGGCGGCGGGCGGGCTGATACATACGCGGGGCTCGTCCATGACCGGCGACCGACCGTCGCCATTTGATATGCTTAACATGCCTCTAACTTGCTTTCCCGGTGGTAAACAACCGCCTAGGACCAGACGCCGCACACAGATTATTGAGCGCCTGAATGGCTCGCGTGAAAGGCGATTGTGCAGTGCACAAAAATAATTGACGCGCCGCAATATAAAGGGCATATAACCGTCTCGCGGACATCCCCCTACCCAATGTCGTCCGACAGGAGATTTCGATATGGCCACCGGCGCCGAGACCCTCAAGACCACGGCGGAAAAGTACACCGCCGCCAGCAGCCAAGCTTTCAAGGACGCGGTCGAAAAGTCCCTGACCGCCATGAACGACCTGAACGCCCAGTCCAAGCAGAACCTTGAAGCCCTGGTCGCCTCGACCACCGCCGCCACCAAAGGCGCGGAAACCCTTGGTTCACAAGCGATCGCCTTCTCGAAGAAGGCCCTCGAGACCAACGTCGCCGCCGCCCGCTCGCTGACCAGCGCGCGCAGCGTGCAGGAAGCCGTCGAGCTGCAAACCAGCTGGGCCAAGTCGGCGCTCGAGACCTATCTGGCGGAACTGAACAAGGCGTCGGAAACCGTCGCCGCGTCGGTCAAAGAAAGCCTGACGCCACTTAACGCCCGCGTCACCGCGGCCGTTGAAAAGTTCCAAGCCGCTCGCTGAGTGAACGCCGGCCCCTCGGGGCCGCGACGGAATAGAGCTGAGGCCTGGGGCTCGCGCCCCAGGCTTTTTCTCGTTTAGGGCGAGTGCAGGCAGAGTCGTTGACGCGCCCAATCAAGATTTATTGATCGCCGCCAGGGATTAATCTGGCCCCATGAACCCAGATTTCACCGGTCTTCTTCAGGCCTTCGCCTTTCAAAAGGGCGCCTGTGACCACATGGGGTCACCCTTCTCAGGGCGCGTGCTGGCGATTCTCTCCGAAGACATCGCCGCCCGAGGGGTGTTCGCCGAGTTGGCCGAGGCCTGGGACGGCGTGACCTTCACCGCCGCACTCAATGACGCGGCGCCGCTGCGCTTCCTGGGCGGCTTGCATTATCTGGCGCTGAGCGGCGCGGCGCCAGAATTGACGGCGCTCTATCCCGCCCAGACCGCGGAGCCGGCGGGCGACCAACTGGCGGGCTGTGTGCGCCGGGTTGGTCAGGCCCATCGCGAGGCCCTGGCTCGTTTCGCCCTGTCGCCGCCACAGACCAACGAAGTGCGGCGCTCGATCTGCCTGGTGGGTGGCTTCCTGACCCTGGCGCAATTGACGGGTTTGCCTCTGCGCTGCCTGGAGATCGGCGCCAGCGCCGGCCTGAACCAGAACTGGGATCGGTATCGCTACCGGTTCAGCGAGGCGGAGTGGGGCGATGGCGAGTCGGATGTGATCATCGATACGGCCTGGAGCGGCTCTCCACCGCCCTTGGTGGCGGCCGTGGTCGCCGAACGCGGCGGCTGCGACCTGCGTCCGATCGACACGGGTGACGTCGACCAGGCCCTGCGCCTGCAAGCCTATGTGTGGCCCGATCAGGGCGATCGGCTGGCTCGGTTGCGCGCCGCCATCGCCCTGGCGCGCCGCTATCCGCCCAACCTTGTGGCCGCAGACGCGGCCGAATGGGTGGAAGCCACGGCGCGGCCTCAGATCGGCGTCGCCACTGTCCTGTTTCATTCCGTGGTCTGGCAGTATCTGCCGAAAGCAACGCGAGAGCGCATCAGGGCAGCCATCGAGCGCGGCGGGGAGGCGGCGCGGACCGATTCGCCTTTCGCTTGGTTGCGGATGGAGCCGGATCCGGCAAATCCAGCCGGCGCCATGGAAATCCGACTCAGCCTATGGCCGGAAAAGCGGGAAATACTGCTCGCGCGGGTTCACCCGCATGGCGCACAGGTCTCCTGGTTGAGCGAAAACGCCGTAAACACGGTCATTTAGACACGACCTGCGACTGAATCGCCCCGGCGACGAATTGAACCCTTTCAAACCGGATTGGTTTCCATATCTAATCCCTATGAGCGTGCTTCACCCAGCGCCGTTGGAGAGAGAATTTTTGATGGCCGAGCGAAAGCAAGGTGATCAGGGAAATGGGGCCGGCGTCGGAATCGTCACCCAGACCAAGGCAAAGACGCAGAAGCCCTCGCTGTATCGTGTACTGATCTTGAACGACGACTACACACCGATGGAATTCGTGGTTTACGTTCTTGAGAGATTTTTTAACAAATCGCGTGAGGATGCGACCAGGATAATGCTTCACGTGCATCAGCACGGCGTGGGCGTGTGCGGGGTCTTTACCTATGAAGTGGCCGAAACCAAGGTCGCACAGGTAATCGATACTGCACGACGTCATCAGCACCCGCTGCAATGCACCATGGAAAAGGACTGAGAGGCCACCCTTGCCGTCATTTTCACGCAATCTCGAAGAGTCCATTCACCGCGCGGTGGCCTACGCCAATCAGCGCAAACACGAGTACGCCACGCTCGAGCACCTGCTTCTGGCCCTGATCGACGACACGGACGCCTCGGCTGTCATGAGCGCCTGCGACGTGGACATGGCGGCGCTGAAGAAGAGTTTAATCAATTATCTCGACACCGAGCTCAGTTCGCTGGTGGTTGATGACGGTGAGGACGCCAAGCCGACGGCGGGGTTCCAGCGCGTGATGCAGCGCGCGGTGATCCATGTGCAGTCCTCGGCCCGCGACGATGTCACCGGCGCCAATGTGCTGGTGGCCATCTTCTCCGAGCGCGAGAGCCATGCCGCCTATTTCCTGCAGGAGCAGGAAATGACCCGCTACGACGCGGTCAACTTCATCGCTCATGGCATCGCCAAGAAGGCCGGCGCTTCCGAAGCCCGGCCGGTCAAAGGCTCGTCGGACACCACCGAGGACGAAAAACCTCCGGTAAAGACCGGCGGCGAGGCGCTGGAAGCCTATTGCGTCAACCTGAATGACAAGGCCCGGCAGGGTAAGGTCGATCCCTTGATCGGCCGCGCCAGCGAAGTCGAGCGCTGTATCCAGATCCTGTGCCGGCGGACCAAGAACAATCCCCTGCTGGTGGGTGACCCCGGCGTCGGCAAGACCGCCATCGCCGAAGGCTTAGCGCGCAAGATCGTCAACCACCAGGTGCCCGAGGTCCTGGAAGGCGCGACCATCTTCTCGCTGGACATGGGCTCGCTGCTGGCCGGCACCCGTTATCGGGGCGACTTCGAGGAACGCGTCAAGCAGGTGGTCAAGGAGTTGGAGAGCCATCCCAACGCCATTCTGTTCATCGACGAGATCCATACGGTGATCGGCGCCGGCGCCACCAGCGGCGGGGCCATGGACGCTTCCAACCTGCTTAAGCCGGCGCTCGCGTCGGGCACCCTGCGCTGCATGGGCTCCACCACCTACAAGGAGTTCCGCCAGCACTTCGAAAAGGACCGCGCCCTGGTGCGCCGGTTCCAGAAGATCGATGTCAACGAGCCGACCATCGACGACACCCTGAAGATCCTCAAGGGCCTGAAAACCTATTACGAGGAGTTCCACAAGCTGCGCTACACCAACGATGCCCTCAAGGCGGCGGTGGACCTGTCGGCCCGCTACATCACCGACCGCAAGCTGCCGGACAAGGCCATCGACATCATCGACGAGGCGGGCGCCTCCCAGATGCTGCTGCCGGAATCGCGCCGCAAGAAGACCATCGGCGTCAAAGAGATCGAATCGGTGGTGGCCAAGATCGCGCGTATTCCGCCGAAATCGGTCTCCAAGTCCGACACCGAGGCGCTCAAGCAGCTCGAGGACGATCTGCGTCGGGCGGTCTATGGCCAGGACGATGCGATCCACCAGCTGTCCGCGGCCATGAAGATGGCCCGGGCCGGCCTGCGCGACCCGCAAAAACCCATCGGCAGCTATCTGTTCTCCGGCCCCACCGGCACCGGCAAGACCGAGACGGCTCGTCAGCTGGCCGACACCCTCGGCATCGAGCTGCTGCGCTTCGACATGTCGGAATATATGGAGCGGCATACGGTCAGTCGGCTGATCGGGGCGCCTCCGGGCTATGTGGGCCACGACCAGGGCGGCCTGCTCACCGACGCCGTCGATCAGCATCCCCATGCGGTGGTGCTGCTGGACGAAATTGAGAAGGCTCACCAGGATGTCTACAATATCCTGCTGCAGGTCATGGACCATGGCTCGCTGACCGATGCGGTGGGCAAGAAGGTCGATTTCCGCAATGTGATCCTGATCATGACCACCAATGCGGGGGCCGCCGACTCCCAGCGCAACTCGATCGGCTTCGGCCGTGGCCGCAACGAGGGTGAGGACGAGGCCGCCATCAAGCGGGTGTTCACGCCGGAATTCCGTAACCGGCTCGACGCCATCGTCGCCTTCAAGTCGCTGACCCCGGAGATCATCCGCCAGGTGGTGCACAAATTCGTGCTGCAGCTGGAGGCGCAACTGGCCGATCGTCATGTCACCGTCGCCCTCGACGACGACGCGGCCGACTGGCTGGCCAAGAACGGCTTCGACGAGCTCTACGGCGCCCGACCTCTCGCCCGGGTGATCCAGGAGAATATCAAAAAGCCCCTGGCCGATGAGATCCTGTTCGGCAAGCTGGTGCGCGGCGGCCACGTCCGGGTGTCGCTCAGGGACGGCAAGCTGGCCTTCGATGTGGAAGCCGCGGGCGGTCAACCTGCCGGCGCTGGCGAAGCGGAACCGGCCCTGGTCGCCGACTAAAACCTGTCTCGGCGTAAAGCCTAGAGAAGGGCGGCTTTCACGAGCCGCCCTTCTTTTTTAGCTTAGCGAATTTCAGCGGCGATCTGTCTGGCCAGAGCCGCCAGTTCGGCGCTGTCAGCCATCTGCCCACCACCGTGTCGGCCTAGCGCCTGGCCCTCCCAGCGCGGGATGATGTGGAAGTGCAGGTGAAAAATGGTTTGGCCGGCGGGGGCGCCGTTGAACTGGCTGACCAGGATTCCATCAGGCTTCAGCGCCGCCTTGACCGCACGAGTGACCTGCTGGACGCACAGGATCATACGGTTCAGCGGCTCAGGTTCGATGTCGAGTAGGTTGCGCGCCCGGCTCTCCTTGGAGATCACCAGGGTATGGCCGTGGGCCTGTGGAAAGACGTCCATCAGGGCCAGGACGTGGTCGTCCTCATAGACCCGGGCGCTGGGGATCTCGCCGCGCAGGATCCTGGCGAAGATATTGCCGTCGTCATAGGCGCCGTCGAGGCTCATGGTCGCGATCCTTTGGCCGTTGGGTTAGGTTGAACCGTCCTAGCAAAGCGCGGCAGGCGGCGAAACATGACCGAGCCCCACCTTACCGAACGCCAGCAAAAATGGTTCGCCTCGGTCCGCGCCGGCCTGGAGCGCGATACTGGCAAGTCCATGGCGCAATGGGTGGAAATCGCCCGGGCCTGCCCGGAGACGGCGCACCGCGCCCGGCTGAAATGGTTCAAGGATGTCCACGGCCTGGCTCAGAACCGGGCGTCGCAGGTGCTCGGCGAAGCCTTCGATGGTGGCATGGGGTGGGACCAGCCCCAAGCTCTCGTCGACGCCCTTTGGGCTGACCCGCAAGCGCGCGTGGTTTTCGAGGCGGTACGGGCGGCGGCAATGGCCTTGCCCGAAACGGTGATGGGGCCGCGAAAGAGCTACACCGCCTTTTCGCGCCAGGTGCAGTTTTGCGCCCTGAAACCAGTCAAGGCTGGGGTGTTGCTGGGCCTGGCGGTTCCGCCCGAGTCCGACCCGCGGCTGACCGCGCGCGGTAAAAGTGAGTCGTGGTCGGAGCGTTTGGCCGCCAATCTGCTGTTGACGGCGCCTAGCGAGGTGGATTCGCGCACCGAGGCGCTGTTGCGACGGGCCTGGGAGGCCTGCTGAGCGTGCTTCGGTCGCGACCTATTCGCGCGGCTTTTCCATCTGGAAGGCCAGGTGGGCGCGTACGGTGGGCCATTCGCTGGCGATGATCGAATAGACGCAGGTGTCGCGAAGGGTCCCGTTGGCGGCGCGGCTGTGGCTGCGCAGAACCCCGTCCAGCTTGGCGCCCAGCCGCTCGATCGCTCGGCGGCTGGCCTGGTTGAAGAAGTGGGTGCGAAACTCCACGGCGATGCACTCCAGGGCCTCGAAGGCGTGGCCCAGCAGCAGAAACTTGGCCTCGGTGTTCAGCGGTGAGCGCTGGACGCTGCGCCGATACCAGGTGCTCCCTATCTCCACACGCCGGTTCGCTGCGTCGATGTTCATATAGGTGGTCATGCCCACCGCGCGCCCGCTGGCGGGATCGATCGCGGCGAAGGGCAGCATGGAGCCCGTTTCGCGCAGGCCAAGCCGGCGGTCGATCTCCGCCGCCAGGTCCTCGGGTGTTGGAATGCTGGTGTACCACAAGCGCCAGAGTTCACCGTCGCGGACCGCCTCGATTAGGTCACCCCCATGATCTTGGGTCAGGGGCTCCAGGCGAACATGGTCGCCGCTCAGGGTGATTTCGTCGGGCCAGGGCATGGCGGCAGTTTTGGCGGTCGCCAGCTTGGCTGGCAACCCTGCGTCTAGCCAAACAGCGATGGCTGGCCGCCGGGGAAGTAGCCTTCGATGGCCAGCATCCTTTCCTTAGTGCTGACCCCACCAGGCGCGGAAAAGCCCACCATCTTGCCGCCAGCGCCTAGCACGCGATGGCAGGGCACCACGATGGGCCAGGGATTGTTGCCCATGGCCTGGCCCACCTGTTGCGCCAGCAGCTTGTCGCCCAACTGCACGGCGATCTCGCCATAGGTCATGGTCCTTCCCGGCGGGATGGCGCGCGCGATGGCGTAGACCCGGCGTTCGAATGGCGAAACGATGTCCAGGTCCAGCGGTGCGTCCGACAGGTTGATAGCCTCGCCGTTCATCAGGGCGACGATGCTGTCGATCACGGCCTGGATTTCCGGCGGCGGCGTCGTCTCGATCAGATCGGGAAAGCGTCCATGCAGCCGCGCCCGCGCCGGCGCGCCGCCGACCTCCGGCAACAGCACCCCCACCAGGCCGCGCTCGCGCCACCCGACGCCGCAGACGCCTATGGCCGTATCGAACAGGGAATAGCCAGAATTGGTCATGACTCCAATTTAGTGCGCCTTGACCCTGTGCGCTCGCGGTTTTCGGACTCTTACCCCCGGCGAAACGGCGAAAACTCCTCCTCCAGCCATTCCATTTCCCCCTGCACCCGCTCGCGCTCCTGCTCCAGAAACCGGGCGACGGGGGTGCGCAGGGCCGGATCGGCGATCCAGTGGGCGGAATAGACCGGGGAGGGCAGGTAGCCGCGGGCGATTTTGTGCTCCCCCTGGGCGCCGGCTTCCACGCGGGACAAGCCGCGCAGGATCGCCTGTTCGATGGCCTGGTAGTAGCAGAGCTCGAAATGCAGGAATGGGATTTCCTCCAGGCAACCCCAGTTGCGACCATAGAGACAATCATCGCCGATCAGGTTCAAGGCCCCGGCGATCCAGCGACCGTCGCGCCGGGCCATGATCAAGAGCACCCGGTCGGCCATGCGCTCGCCCAGCAGCGAGAAGAACAGGCGGCTCAGATAAGGCCGGCCCCATTTGCGGCCGCCGGTGTCCATGTAGAAGGTGAAAAAGGCGTCCCAGTGCTCTTCGGTCAGGTCCGAGCCGCTCAGAGCCAGGATTTCCAGGTTGGCGGTGGCGTCGCGCCGTTCGCGCCGGATGGTCTTGCGTCGGCCGGACGACAGCGCCGCCAGGAAGTCGTCGAAAGTCTGATAGCCGTCGTTGCGCCAGTGGTACTGTACATTCTGCCGCTGCAGCAGGCCCTGCTCGCCCATGAACCGCCAATCGGATTCGTTCGGAAAATTGAGGTGCAAGGACGAGGCGCCGGTGCGTTCGCACACGGTCAAGGCCCCGCCCAGCAGCACTCGTCGCGCCGCGTCCGGGTCCACGTCGGGACGCACCAGAAAGCGCGGTCCGGTCACTGGCGAGAACGGCGACGCGCTGAGCAGCTTGGGATAATAAGCCCCGCCAGCCCGTTCATAGGCGTCGGCCCAGGCGTGGTCGAACACGTATTCGCCCTGGCTGTGGGATTTCAGATAGAGGGGCGCAACCGCCGCCACCGCACCGGATGCGTCCTTCACCGAAATGTGGCGCGGCCCCCAACCGGTGCGCTCGACGGCGCAGTTGGACTCCTCGAGCGCGTTCAGAAAATCGAATAGCACGAAGGGATTGGACCGGTATTGCGGGTTGCCGGCGCAGGCGTCCCACGCCTCGCGACCAATGTCCTTGATCCGGCTGTGCAGTCTGACAGCCGGCTTGACGCCTATCACGCGGCGAAACCCTCGAAGATCAGGTTGTCGCAATGGGCCTTGTGGGTGTCCCACTCCTCGGCGCTGCGTACGGTCCAGGCAACCACCGGCATGCCTTGCCGGCGCAATTCGGTGGCGCGGGGACTGGGCAGCATGTCCAGGCCCAGGGCCAGGAAGTGCGGCCGGGCGATGCCCACATGCTCCAGCCGAGCATAAGCCTGACGCTGTTCTGCCGCCAGTTTGCGGGCTCCCTCGTCGGCATAGCCGTAGCTGTTCAGGCCCCGCAACACTTTGGGATGGTGCTGGGCGAACCAGCCGTGGGAATAGGGGTTGAAGCCGATCACGGCGATCGGCCCGTTGTGGTCGATCAGCACCTCATGCACGCGCTTTTCCAACGGACCGACTTCGCCAGCCGAGGTTTTCAGTTCGATCTGCACCATGGCCCGGTGGCCGACCACGGCCAGGGCTTCGGTCAGGGTGGGAATGCCTTCATCCGAGCCGTTGAGGCGCAGGCCAGCCAGGTCCGTTGCGGTGTGGTCGCCGATCCGGCCGTCAGCGCCGGTCATCCGCTCCAGCTTGCCGTCATGGAACACCATGGCCTCGCCGTCCGCGGACAGCTGAACATCCAATTCGATGCCGTAACCGTGGGCGCAAGCGGCCTGGAAGGCGGCCAGGGAGTTTTCCGGCGCGCCGTCCGTGGCCCATAGCCCGCGGTGCGCCACCGGCGGCGCAAGCAGCAGGTCCCAGGCCTCACCGAACACGGTGCGTTGATCAAGCTGGTCTGTCAGGCTCATCAGTCTTCCCTCAGCGGACCTCCCTCATCGGATCTCAACCACCGCATCGACCTCGACGGCGAAATTCATTGGCAACCGGTAGACGCCCACCGCTGAGCGAGCGTGGCGGCCCGCATCGCCGAAGGCTTCGACCATAAGGTCGGAACAGCCGTTCACCACCTTGGGAATTTCGAAGAAATTGGGTCCAGCCTGAACGAATCCAGCCAGCTTGACCACCCGCACCACGCGCTCCAGGTCGCCGTCGCAGGCGGCGCGCATCTGGGCCAGGAGGTTGACGCCGCAAATCCGGGCGGCCTTGTGGGCCGTTTCCGCATCCACATCCTCGCCGACCACGCCGCGAACGCCACCCTGAGCGTCCACCGAGACCTGACCGGAGATATGCACCAGCACGCCTGCGCGAACGAAAGGGACATAGTTGGCCACCGGCGCCACCGGCTGCGGCAAGGTGATCCCGAGAGACGTCAAGCGTTGTTCGACCGTGGACATAAGCCCTCCTTTACCCAGACTTCGGTCATAGCGCGGGCAAGCGTGACGAGCGATACCAAATCACCCCTGGGCGGGCGCGTCACCCCATGGATGCGCCGTACGCCATAATCCCTTCCCCCAAGCGCCATGCGCGCTTAAGTCGAGGGGCCCTTCCGCTCGGGTCCAGGACGCCGCCATGGCCGATCACGACATCCTCACCGTCGCCGAAATGACCGCCGCCGATCGGGGGACCATCGCCTCTGGGGTGGACGGGATCACGCTCATGCGACGCGCGGGTGAGGCGGTGGCCCAGGCGATCATGTCCCGCTGGTCAGCGCGGGAGACGGTCGTGCTTTGTGGCCCCGGCAACAACGGTGGCGACGGCTTTGTGGTCGCCCAGAGGCTCGTGGCGGCGGGCTGGCCGGTCAGGTTGGCGCTGTGCGGCGACCGCGAGCGGCTCAAGGGCGATGCGGCCCTGGCGGCGGCCGAGTGGGGCGGGGCGATCGAACCCTTGGTTCCGCGGGCGTTGGCGGGCGCGTCGCTGATCGTCGACGCCTTGTTCGGCGCCGGCCTGTCCAAGCGATTGGACGCCGTGGTGGCCGAAACCCTGCGGGTGGCCGAGACCTCGGGCGCCATCCTGGTCGCTGTGGACCTGCCGTCGGGCCTGTCCGGGGATCTGGGCCGGCCGCTGGGCTATGCGCCAAAGGTGGATCTGACCCTGACCTTCCACCGCAAGAAACTCGCCCATGTCATTGAGCCGGGAAGGGAACTTTGCGGCGAGGTCATCGTCACCGACATCGGCTTGATCTCCACGCCAACGGCCTTGGTGGAAAACCACCCCAATCAGTGGGCTTTGCGGATGCCTTGGCCGCAAACCGCCTCGCATAAGCATGCGCGGGGCCGGCTGATCGTGATCAGCGGCGAGATGTGGAGCACCGGCGCCGCGCGCCTGGCCTCGCGGGCTGGGTTGCGCATCGGCTCTGGCCTCGTGACCTTGCTGTCGCCACCTGACGCTCTGGGGGTCAACGCCGCCCACGTTGAAGCGGTGATGCTGCGCCCGTTCGATACCGACATGGAGGTGGAGGCCGCCGCAGCCCAGGCTGATGCGGCCATTATCGGCCCCGCCGCCGGCGTCAACGAGGCCACGGTCTCCAATCTGTTCGCCCTGGCGCGGACCGGCGCGGCCATGGTGATCGACGCCGACGCCCTGACCGCCTTTCGCGACGATCCGGCCGAACTGTTTTCGGTGCTCGACCGGGATGACGTGCTGACGCCACATGTGGGCGAATTCGAACGGGTTTTCCCGGGCCTTCTGAAGTCGGCGCCCGAGCGGATCACCGCGGCGCGGCAGGCCGCGGTCAAGGCTCACGCGGTGGTGCTGATCAAGGGCCCGGATACCGTGATCGCCGCGCCGGACGGGCGCTGCGCCGTCAACACCAACGGTTCACCCTGGCTGGCCACCGCGGGTTCGGGCGATGTGCTGGCCGGTTTTATCGGCGGGCTGATCGCCCAGGGCATGGATAGTTTCGAAGCGGCCTGCGCCGCCGTCTGGATCCACGCCCGCGCCGCCGGACTGCACGGCCCGGGTCTGATTTCCGAGGACCTGCCGGGCCTGGCGCCAGCCGTGCTGCGCGAGTTGATGGGATGGCCGAAAACCTAAGGCCCCTTCTGGCTTTACGGCACAAAAAGGGCTCGCCCTAGGTCGGCGCCGGCTTCCACTGGGTGTTGGTCATCTTGTAATTGCGCAGCTGGTCGGCGGACTCGGCCTGCTCTTCGTTGACCTGGGAGTCGTAGGCGCTGTCGAACGGACGCCAATAGCAATCGACCGCGCCGCCAGCGCTAGGGAAGGCGCGGTGGATATAGTCGGCGTAGGCGATGTCACGCGGGGTGACGTCGTGCTTGGGCGCGCCGGGGAAGGGCGCGGTGTAGAAGGTTTGTTTGCCCACATCGTCGGTATAGCGACACCAGCCATAGCCAGGGGGATCGACGAACCGCATGGGAACCCCTTCCGCCTTTGGCTCCGGGTTCATCGGCGCCACCGGCAATGGGGTCGCCGGAGGGACATAGGGCCTGGGCGTCGGCTGAGCGCGGTATGGCGGCGGCTGGACGCCATAAGGCGCCTGCCCTCCAGCAGAGTTTTGCCCGCCGTTCTGGGGCTGGTTGATCTGGGCCATGGCGGTGGCGGACACCGCTGTAAGCAACAAACCCAGACCGATCGACCGGAAGTTCATCCAAAGCGCTCCTGGGGACCCGACATCTCGCCAATTTGGCCCAAAATACGGTGCAGATCCTGTCTGTGTGACCGAAAGCAAGATCCAGGCCCAGGGCCGTGCGCCCCTGGCTCGATCTCGTCTTGGGCCTCAGCCGCCAGCTATAGCAAACCGGTGGCGGAAAAAGGGAGAGCTTGTTTGGATCTTGCTGAGACTTAGCCGAGATTGAGCAGGGCCGGGTCGCCGCCCAGCGCCGCGATATTGACGCTGACCGCCCGCTCGGCGGCGAAACGGGTCAGGGCGTGGGGGCCGCCAGCCTTGGGGCCGGTGCCGGACAGGCCTTCGCCGCCAAACGGCTGCACGCCGACCACGGCGCCGATGATCGAGCGATTGATATAGACGTTGCCCGCAGGAACCGTGGCCATCACCGCCTCGGCGAAGCGCTCCAGCCGGCTGTGCACGCCCAGTGTCAGGCCATAGCCGCGATCGACCAGTGACTTCGCCGCGGCGGTCAGCCCCTCAGGATCGTAGCGGACGATGTGCAGGATCGGGCCGAACACCTCGCGTTCGAGAAAGCCCGCGGTAGGGATTTCGGCCAGAATGGGACCAAAGAAGACACCGCCCTCGGGTGCGGTCAGGCGATGCAGCACCTGGGCCTCGCGCTGTAGGCGGGTCAGGTGCTGTTGCAGGGCCTGTTGAGCTTCGGCGTCGATCACCGGGCCGATGTCGGTGGTGGGGTCGGCCGGATCGCCCAGAACCAGGGCGCTCATGGCGCCGGACAGGCCTTCGATCAGGCTGTCGGCCGTCTCATGCGGCGCGAACAGGACGCGCAGGGCCGAGCAGCGCTGGCCGGCCGAGCCGAAGGCCGAGGCGATCACGTCGTCGATCACCTGCTCGCGCAGGGCGGTGGTATCCACGAACATGGCGTTGAGGCCGCCGGTCTCGGCGATGAACGGCACGATCGGGCCCTTGCGCGCGGCCAGATTGCGATTGATGGCCCAGGCGGTCTCGGTGCCGCCAGTGAAGGCGACCCCGTCCAGGCCAGGATGGGCGATTAGGGCGGCCCCGACGCTTTCGCCGCTCCCGGGCGTCAGGGCCAAGAGGCGCGGATCAAGGCCCGCGGCGTGGAACAGGCGCACGGCGGCCGCCGCGATCAGCGGGGTCTGTTCGGCCGGCTTGGCCACCACCGCATTGCCGGCGGCGAGGGCGGCGGCGATCTGGCCGGTAAAGATGGCCAAGGGGAAGTTCCAGGGGCTGATACAGGCGAACACGCCGCGACCGTGCAGGTGCAGGGTGTTGGTCTCGCCCACCGGGCCGGTGAGGATTTCGGCGTCGGCGAACTGGGTTTCGGCCAGATGGGCGTAGTAGCGACAGAAATCCGCGGCCTCGCGCACTTCCGATACCGCGTCCGGCAAGGTTTTGCCGGCCTCGCGGACCAGGATGGCGATCAGGCGGTCGCCGTCAGCCTCCAGCGCATCACCCATGGCCCGCAGAGTCCGGGCGCGGGTCGAGCCGCCGCTGCGGTCCCAGGCGGGCTGGGCCTGTTTGCCGAGCTGGAAAGCCTTGTCGATATCCGCTGGTTGGGCTTCGCTGGCTCGGCCGAGGACGGCGCGGTCGACGGGGCTGGCGACTTCCACAGCAGCGTCTCCCGCGCGCTGGACACCGCCGACGATCGGGCCCGAGTCCAGGGCGGGCAAAGCGGCGACGGCGGCGGTCAGCCGGTCTCGCTCGGCCCGCACGGACAGGTCGACGCCCCGGGAATTGATGCGCGCCGGGCCGTAGAGATTGGCGGGGCGGGGGATGCGCGGATGCGGGCTGGGTTGGGCCTGCGCCGCCTCCAGGGGATCGACGATCACCGCCTGGACCGGGGTGCGCTCATCCAGCAGGGCGTGGACGAAGGAGGTATTGGCCCCGTTCTCCAGCAGGCGACGGACCAGATAGGGCAGCAGGTCCTCATGGCCGCCCACCGGCGCATAGGCGCGCAGGACGGTGTCGGTCTGCACGTCGCCGGCCGTGCGATAGAGCGCCTCGCCCATGCCATGCAGGCGCTGGAACTCGACCTTGACCCCGGCGCGGTCGGCCAGGCGGCGCACGGCCGCCAGGGTGTAGGCGTTGTGGGTGGCGAACTGGCCATAGAGGTGCGGGGACGCGGCGATCAGCGCCTGGGCGCAGACCAGATAGCTAAGATCGGTGGCCGGCTTGGTGGTGTAGACCGGGTAGTCGGGGCGGCCATTAACCTGGGCGCGCTTGATCTCGCTGTCCCAATAGGCGCCTTTGACCAGCCGAACCATCAGCCGGCGGCCGCTGGTCCTGGCCAGGCCGGCCAGGGCGGCGATCACGTCGGGCGCGCGCTTTTGATAGGCCTGGACGGCCAGGCCGAGGCCACGCCATTGCGCTAGTTCCGGCTCGCCGCATAGCCGCTCCAGCAGCTTCAGCGACAGGACCAGCCGATCGGCCTCTTCGGCGTCGAGGGTGAAATTGATATCTCCGGCGGCGGCCATGAGGGCCAGGCGCTTCAGACGAGGATAGAGCTCGTCCCAGACCCGGGCTTCCTGGGTAGCTTCATAGCGCGGCGACAGGGCCGACAGCTTCACCGAGACCCCGTGGGCGGCTTCCGGACCCAAGCCCTTGGCGTGGGTGGCGATGACCCCGATGGCGCGGGCATAGGCCGCTTCGTGGCGTTCGGCGTCGGCGGCGGTGCGGGCGCCTTCGCCAAGCATGTCGAAGGAACAGACTAGGTTTTCGGCCTGGGCGCGCTTGAGCGCAGCCTCGATGGTTTGGCCCAGCACGAACTGCTCGCCCATGATGCCGACCGCGGCGCCTACCGCCTTGCGGATCACCGGTTCGCCAACGCGGCCGGCCAGACGCTTGAGGAAGGCGGGCAGGTTGTTCTTGGCTTCGTCGTCCACATCCACCAGCTTGCCGGTGAGCATCAGGCTCCAGGTGGAGGCGTTGACGAACAGGCTGGGCGAGCGGCCCATATGGGCGGCCCAGTCGGCCGAGCCGATCTTTTCGGCGATCAGCCGGTCGCGCGTGCCCTCGTCGGGCGTGCGCAGCAGCGCCTCGGCCAGGCACATCAGGGCCAGGCCTTCGCGGGTGCCGAGCGAAAATTCCTGCAGGAAGCTTTCCACCACGCCCTGGCGGCGGGCCGCCTTGCGGGTGGCCAGGACCAGGCCCTCGGCCTGGGCGCGAACGGCCACGCGTTCGGCGGCGTCCAGCGGCGCGGCGGCGATCAGTTCGGCCACGACCTCGGCTTCGCCACGATGTTTGCCGGCGTCCAGCTTGTCCCAGTTCACAGCGCGCTCCTCGAAATTCATTTCATCGGTCTATTCCAAAATCGATGGAATGTGCTTTGTATGTTTGGCTTGTATGACGAAGGAACTTCGGCGTGGATCCGGCAAACGCGACATCCGCTCTTGATGAAACGGACCGGAGGATCCTGCGGGTGGTCCAGGCCGATGGCCGGATCACCAACGCCGAACTGGCCAAGCGCTGCAACCTGTCGCCGGCCGCCTGTTTCGAGCGGGTGCGGCGTCTGCGCGATCGCAACGTCATCACCGGCTACGTGGCCCTGCTGGACCCGGCCAAGGTCGATCGGGCGCTGTTGATCTTCGTCGAGGTGGTACTGGACCGAACCACCGCAGATGTGTTCGACGCCTTCGCCACCGCGGTGCGCCTGTCGCCGGAGATCCTGGAATGCCACATGGTGGCCGGCGGATTCGATTATCTGATCAAGGCGCGGGTGCGCGACATGGACGCCTACCGCGCCTTTCTCGGCGACATCCTGGTGCGTATGCCGGGCGTGCGCGAGACACGGACCTATGCGGTGCTGGAGGAGGTCAAGCACACGGTGGTGCTGCCGGTTTGATAGCGTTTATGGCGTTCCCGGGCCGCCGCGCAGGGTGAAGCCGATGCGGACCAGGCGGGGTTCGCCATAGCTGACCACGCCGGGAACCGCGCCATTGGCCGCCGTCTTGCCGGTGGGAACCTTGGCGCTGAACAGGTTGTCCACCGCCAGGAACAGGCCGCCGCGCGCATTGACCCGCCAGTCGGCGCGGCCATCGACACTGGTGGATGGGTTGATGCGGCGGGTGTTCTGATCGTCGTCGAAGCGCAGGCCCTCATAGTGCAGATCGCCGGTCAGGCTGAGCCGTTCGATCGGCCGCCAGGTTGCGCCGAGGCTGGCGGCGAGGCGAGGGGTCTCGGCTGGGCGTAGGCCGGTCAATTGCGGGGCGGTGGAACCGCCATCGACCCGCGCCGTGGTCCAGTCGATCGCGGCGTGGGCGGACAGTTCGGCGGATAGCCGCAGGGAGGAATCGAACTCCACCCCATGGGCTTCGATCGCCGGGATATTGCGCCGCTGGAACAGGGTTCCGCCCGCGACCACGAAACCGGCCACCGGGTCCAGGAAAGGGCCATGGGCGATGGTGACATTGGCGATGGCGTTTTCCAGGCGGTTGTAGAAGGCCGTCGCGCTCCATTTGAGGATCGCGCCGTCCTGGCCCACACCCCCCTCGACGCCGTAGAGCTTCTCCGGCGACAGGGTCGGGTTTGACTCGGTGATGTCGTTGCCCACCCGGAACGGACGGTTCAGTTCGTTGAGGGTCGGGGCGCGAAAGCCCGAATAGCCAGCCAATCGAAAATAGCCGTCCGAGCCCAGGTCACGGCGAGCCGCCAGGCGGAACGAGGGCAATACGCCGCCGCGGCTCGGCGAGTGCTGATCCAGCGACACCAGGCCTGACTTGATGTTCCGCTCCAGCCGATGGCCGTCGAAGCTTTCCCAGTCGTCCACGCGCATCGCCCCCACCACCAGCCATTGGCCATAGTGCTCGGTCGCCTCGGCATAGAGCCCGCCGGTCAGGGTCTGGCCGCCGGTGCGGCGGTCCAAGGTCAGTACTCCGGCCACCGCCTTGAAGTGCTCGCGATCCTCGCCAGATGTCCCTCGGGCGTCGCCGCCGATCTCGATATCGCCGTTTTGGATCATTCGGCGGAGGGCGAAGTTGACGCCGTAACCTATAGCCGGTGTTTGATATTCGGCATTTGACAAGCTGGTGGTGGCGCGATTGGCGGCCACGCTGACCGAGCTGTTGTAGAGGTCCGACAACTGCGTCCAGCCCTGGGCGCGCCAACCCCATTGGTCCGGGTTGGGGGGTTGGGCATAGGCGGCGCTGAACTGGGCGCCCCGGGCGCGGGACTGGGCGCCGACGAGGCCGGCGCTACGATCCTCCTCGAAGGCCGAGGCCCGCGCGGTGATCGCGCCGGGGCCCAGATCGGCCAGGTAGCGAGCGCTGACCGCCCCGTCGTCCAGGCGCAGCTTGTCGTCGGCTGCGCCGCGGCGGTCCGCTTCGGCGGGAATCCAGCCATCGCTATGCTCGCCGGATGCGTCCAGGATCAACTCGCCGCCAGGAGCGGGCAGGGCGGCGGTGGCTGCGCCGCGCCGCTGGCCAAAGTCGCCCACTGATCCGTCCAGGCTCCAGGATCCAGGAGCAGTGTTGGTCTCGTCCAGGGCGATGACGCCGGTGAGGGCCCCGGCCCCATAGGGGCCGGCCCCAGCCCCGCGCACCACCGTGGCGCCGCCGATCTCCTCTGGCGGCAGAGCCGTCCAGATCACCCACCCGCCGAATGGATCGTTCTGAGGCACGCCATCAAGTGTCACCAGGGCCCGGCTGGCCCCGGAGCCGGCGATGCCGCGCAGGGACACACCTTGCGTGGTTGGATTGGCCCCCAGGCTGGAGGTGCGCCGGAACAGCGACACGCTGGGTACGTCTTCCAAGGCCGTATCCAGCCGGCCTGTGCTCTGGATCTCGGCCTTGTCCAGGCGGATGACGGCGAAGGCGGCGTCCGAGAGGCGGGGCGGCAGGCGAGCGGCCCGCACCACGATTTCCGGGTTCGGCGGGGCTTCTGGCGTCATGATCCGCGCCGAGCCGAGGCAGACGAGCGAGCAGGCGAAGGTCTCACGGTCGGTCCCCCAAGTTTTTCCTTCTTATGTACAGGGGCTCGCACCGGCTGAAAGATCGTGCAAGCCTCCGTTACGTCCAGCTGTTCAAAAACCGAAAAATAGTGGTTAGCGTCCAGCTCTGAAACAAATGACGGCCGTCGGGATTCCCGGCGCCGCGCGGGAGGCGATGAGATGGGGCGTGGATTTGCAGCTTCGGCGCTGGCGGCGCTGGCCTTGGCCACTATCGGCCTGGGCGGATGCCAACCGGGCCACGGCCCGGCGGCGGTGGATGCGGCCCGGCTGACCGATGCGGACAAGGACCCAGGAAACTGGATGAGCCACGGCCGCACCTACAGCGAGCAGCGCTTCAGCCCGCTGGACAAGGTCAACGCTAGCAACGTCAAGGATCTGGGCCTGGCCTGGAGCTTCCAGCTGTCCACCAACCGCGGCGTCGAGACCACCCCCATCGTGGTCGACGGGACCATGTATGTGACCAGTTCCTGGAGCCTGGTCTATGCGCTGAACGCCAAGACCGGCGAGCTGCTCTGGAAATACGATCCGAAAGTGCCGCGCGAGGTAGGCCACAACGCCTGCTGCGACGTGGTCAATCGCGGCGTCGCCGTGTGGAACGGCAAGGTCTATGTGGCCACCCTCGACGGGCGGCTGATAGCCCTGGACGCCAAGACGGGTAATCCGGTCTGGTCGGTGGTCACGGTGGATCAGTCCAAGCCCTACACCATCACCATGGCCCCCCGGATCATCAAGGGTAAGGTGATGGTGGGCAATTCCGGCTCCGAATACGGGGTGCGGGGCTATGTCTCGGCCTATGACAGCGAAACCGGCAAGCTGATCTGGCGCTTCTACACCGTGCCAGGCGACCCCTCCAAGCCCTTCGAAAACAAGCAGATGGAGGCTGCGGCCAAGACTTGGAGCGGGGAGTGGTGGAAGTTCGGCGGCGGCGGCTCGCCGTGGGATTCCATGTCCTATGACCCCGAGACCAACCTGCTCTATTTCGGCACCGGCAACGGCCTGCCTTGGGATGAAAAGGCCCGCTCGCCCAAGGGCGGCGACAACCTGTTCCTGTCCTCGATCGTCGCCGTCAACGCCGACACCGGCGACTATGCCTGGCACTTCCAGACCACGCCGGGAGACAGTTGGGATTTCGACTCCACCCAGACCCTGACCCTGGCCGACCTGACCATCGCCGGCCAGCCGCGCAAGGTGGTGATGCAGGCGGCCAAGAACGGCTTTTTCTATGTGATCGACCGCACCAACGGCAAACTGATCTCGGCCAAGAACTATGTGCCGGTGACCTGGGCCAAGGGCGTCGATCCCACCACGGGCAAGCCGATCGAGATCGGCGACGACCACTATAAGGCCGCGCCCACGGTGATGTTCCCGTCCAGCTTCGGCGGGCACAACTGGCACCCCATGTCGTTCAGCCCCAAGACCGGCCTGGTTTATCTGCCAGCGCAGGAAGTCCCCGGAACCTATGGAACAGACGACAAATTCGCCTATAACCCCGGTGAGTGGAACACAGCCACCAACACCGACCTGAACGCCTTGCCGCCGGACCCCAAGGTGCGCGCGGCCATGAAGAACGCCTTCAAGGGCTATCTGGTGGCGTGGGATCCGGTGAACCAGAAGGAGGTCTGGCGCGCCGAGCATAAGGGGCCATGGAACGGCGGCACCCTGGCCACCGGAGGCGGGTTGGTGTTTCAGGGCACGGCTGACGGCCATTTCAACGCCTATGACGCCACCAGCGGCCATCCGCTGTGGAGCACCACGACCTATGCCGCAACCTTGGCCGGTCCGATGACCTATACGGTGGACGGCGAGCAATATGTGGCGGTGGGGGCCGGTTTCGGCTCGATCTTCTATCTGGCCGCCGGGTTCGCCGTGCCTCAATTGGGCTCGCCAGAGAACGGCCGCATCGTGGTCTATAAGCTGGGCGGCAAGGCTACGCTGCAGAAGCCCGATCTGATCCGCGTAGAAATGCCCAAGCCGCCGGTCACCAGCGCGACCCCGGCCGTGGTCGCCCAGGGCCATTCGACCTTCAACCGCTATTGCCTAGTCTGCCACGGCTACAACGCCATCGGCGGCGGGGTCATTCCCGACCTGCGCTACAGCCCGCTGATCGCCGATCCGGCCAGCTTCAAGGACGTGGTGCTGGGCGGCTCGCGCAAATCCAGCGGCATGGTCAGCTTCGCCGGCTCGCTGAAGGACGCCGACGTGGAGGCGATCCGCGCCTATGTGATCACCGAGGCCAATGCTGGGTATGCGGAGGCGCATGCGGCTGGGAAATAGGGGCGATTTGCGGCTTAAGCCTGCCTTAGAGCCCGCATCACGGCCTCAGGCTCGCGCTCGATAATCCTAAGCATCACCCGCGTTGATGGCTCAGGTGTCTTTCGACCCTGTTCCCAATCGCGGACAGCGCCGAGCGATAGCCCGAAACTGTCCGCGAACTGGGCCTGGGTCATGTGCAGCTGCTTGCGCATGGCGCGGATGTCTACGGTTTCGGGGACATGTACGCGGCAGGCCTTAGGATCAGCCTCGCCGCGAAGGATCGCCGCGGCGTCGTTCAGGCCTTCCATGATCCCCGCACAATCGGATTCTATCATGCTCATCATCCTCTTGCTTGGGTCGGTCGAGGCTCAGTTGGCAAACTGGGCAAGACTCTCGACGATCGCCTTCGATACTTTCGCCAACGCATTGACTTGCGCCTTGGTCAGATTGGCCGAGCGTCCCTTGGACAGCACCCAGAGCAGGAAGACGGGGACGTTTTCACCGACATTGTGGGCGATGAGCCGCTAGCCGCCCGACTTGCCTTTGCCGCGGCCGGCGACCCGCACCTTACGACAACCGCCGGAGCCGACCATCAGGTCGCCAGCCGCCGGGTTCGCTGCGATTTGATTGATCGCGTCCTGGCGCTCTACGTCGGTCATTCCGGCGACGTCGGCGCAGCGGATGAAGGCCGGGGTTTCGGCAACTGTTTGCACAGGTCTATTGATACGGACAGGCCGTAGTTTGGTCAAAGCGAAAAGTGCGGACAAGCCGTAGTCAGTTGGTCTGCTGTGGGCGGCGCTCAGCCTCAACCCGTCGGCTATAGGCCGGCTCGGCAATCCATCAACGGCAAACTCCCTGCTTGCCACCGCTCCCCAAAATCCCCTATCGGGAAAGCGCGCGGATGTGGCGGAACTGGTAGACGCACTGGATTTAGGTTCCAGCGCCGAAAGGCGTGGAGGTTCGAGTCCTCTCATCCGCACCAAGTCAGATTTCGCCTCGGGACTTGGACGGCGCGAAACCTCGTGACATAAGAGCCCGTTCGCGCCGCCGCATCATGCGGCGGCGCCTTTCGTTTCAGCCCTAAGGCGAAGGCGCCGCGGCCATCGCGCTTCCTTCGAAAAATCAAGATGTCGATGCAAATCGTTGAAAAGTCGGGTGAAGGCCTCAGCCGAGTCTATGGTGTCAAGGTGCCCGCCGCCGACCTTGGCGAAAAGCTGTCCGCGCGAATCCAAGAGATCGCGCCACAGATGCGGATCAAGGGCTTCCGCCCCGGCAAGGTGCCGCTGGCCCATGTGCGCCGCCTGCATGGCAAGGCGCTGATGGTCGAGGTGATCGAACAGACCCTCAGCGAGACCAGCCAGAAGGTGTTGACGGACAACAATCTGCGCGCCGCCTCGCAGCCGGACCTGAAGCCCGAGTCCGACATGGAGAAGGTCGTCGCCGGTGAGGCCGACCTGGACTATGAGCTGTCCATCGAGGTTATGCCCGACTTCACCCCGGTCGATCCGACCTCATTGAAGTTGGAAAAGCCGGTCTATGCGCCGACCGACGCCGAGGTCGACGAAGCCCTGGCCGATCTGGCCAAGCAGAACCGCACCTATGAGACCCGCAAGGGCAAGTCGGTGAAGGCCAAGGACGGCGACATGCTGGTGATCGACTTTGTCGGCACCATCGACGGCGTGGCGTTCGACGGCGGCACGGCCAGCGACGCCCAGCTGGTGCTGGGTTCGGGCCAGTTCATCCCCGGCTTTGAAGAACAATTGGTCGGAACCAAGACCGGCGCCGAAGTGGTGGTCAAGGTGACCTTCCCCGAGGACTATCAGGCCGAGAGTCTGAAGGGTAAGGCCGCGGAGTTCGCGGTCACGGTGAAGGACGTCCAGGCGCCGGTTGATGCGCCCGCCGACGATGAATTCGCCAAGCGCCTGGGTCTGGACGACCTGGAAGCCCTGAAGACCGCCCTGCGCGGCCAGCTGGAAAACAATTACGCCGCCGCCTCGCGCTTCAAGCTCAAGCGCGCCCTCCTGGACGCCCTGGACACGGGGCACGATTTCCCGCTGCCGCCGCGCATGGTCGAGGCTGAGTTCGAGGTGATCTGGAAGCAGGTCCAGTCCGACAAGGACAGCGGCTCGCTGCCGGCCGACGACGAGGGAAAGAGCGAGGACGACCTGCGGAGCGAATATCGCAAGATCGCCGAGCGCCGGGTTCGCCTGGGCCTGGTCCTGGCCGAGATCGGTCGCCTGAACAATGTCGAGATCACCGAGCAGGAGCTGCTGCAGGCCATCCGCGAGGAGGCCATGCGCTATCGCGGCCAGGAACAGCAGATCTTCGACCTCCTGCGCCAGAACCAGAACGCTCAGGCCCAGCTTCGCGCCCCGCTGTACGAAGACAAGGTCGTCGACCTGCTGTTCGGCAAGGCCACCGTCACCGATAAGTCCGTCACCAAGGACGAACTTATGGCCGACGACGATCTGCCGGAAGGCTACGGCGAAGATTGATCCACCACTTCGCTGGCCGCCTCGCCTTGCAACAGGCGGGGCGGCGGGCGATATGCGATTGAGCCGGCGCCGGGCGATGACCCGGCGACGCAGTTTCGAGAAAAGGGCCTCTCATGCGCGATCACCAGTCCACGATGATGAACCTCGTCCCCATGGTGGTCGAGCAATCCAGCCGGGGCGAGCGCGCCTTCGACATCTTTTCGCGCCTGCTGCGCGAGCGGATCATTTTCCTAAACGGTCCCATCGACGATGGGGTTTCAGCCCTGGTCTGCGCCCAGCTGCTCTTCTTGGAGTCCGAGAATCCCAAGAAGGAAATCTCCATGTATATCAACTCGCCGGGGGGCATCGTAACCTCTGGCTTCGCGATCTACGACACGATGCAATATATCAAGAGCCCGGTTTCGACCGTGTGCATGGGCATGGCTGCGTCCATGGGCTCGTTCCTGCTGATGGCCGGCGCCGCCGGCCAGCGGGTGGCCCTGCCCAACGCCCGCATCATGCTGCACCAGCCCTCGGGCGGCTTCAGCGGCCAGGCCTCAGACATCCAGCGCCACGCCGAGGACATCCTCAAGACCAAGCGCCGCCTGAACGAAATCTACGCCAAGCATTGCGGGCGCACCTATGAAGAGGTCGACGCGACCCTGGATCGCGACCATTTCATGAACTCGCTCGAGGCCAAGGAGTGGGGCATCGTCGACCACGTCTACGAAACCCGCGAAAGCGCCGAGGGTGGCGCCGAGGCTTGATCGCCACAGGCCCTTCTCCCGAAAGGGAGAGGGGTATTCGCGCCGGTCAAGTCCTCGTGATAGGCGCGCGCCTCGTTCTCGACTGTAAATGACTGTAAACCTTTTCACCGATAGCAATATCGCGTGCTGAGCTTGGCGTGGCTGCTCGCCCGGCCATCAGCGCGAATAACCATAAGAGGGCGGCTGCGCCCTGGGCGAGGTTTCGGTCGGGATCGATAACGGGAGCGCGCCGCCGCTCCTGGCGATCAAATTTTCGATCAAAATTGGCCTGGAGCCGGTAGGGAGCGCCCGGAGACGGAGCGTGATGTCCCATTGCGATCAGGGCTCTGTGCTGGTGGTCGAAGACAACCTGATGGTCGCCGAGGTGACCGATCAGCTGCTTCGAGCTTTGGGCTACGCGCCGATCATGACGCGCGGCGCGCGCGAGGCGCTGGAGATGCTGAAGCTGGCCAGGGTGGACATGGTGTTTTCCGACGTGGTCATGCCGGGGGAACTCAGCGGTTTTGAGCTGGCTCGACGGATACGCGCCCGATTTCCGAAACTGCCTATCCTTCTGACCACCGGCTACAGCGAGGCTCTGGTCCATGCCGAGACCTGCGAATTTCCCGTGCTCAACAAACCCTACCAGCTCGAGGATCTGAGCGCCGCTTTGATGTCCGCGCGGGTGGCCTCAGCTCGCGGAGCCGCCAAGCCGCACTGACACGGTTCGCACCAGGGCGTCCTGATCACTGGGGGCGTCGATCTGGAAACGATCGAAGTCGACGCCGTTTTCGCCGCGCAGATCGGCGAACAGGCCCTTGGGGTCCTCATGGAAATGCAAAAAGGCGCGGGACTTCACGTAGTAGGTCCCTCGCGCGCGCTCTTTCAGAGCATCGAAGGCGCGCAGGCGCAGCAAGAGGGGCTCAAGCTGATCGAGAGCGTCTGCGCCGGCGTGTTTCATGGGGAGCCGCCGTGGGAACACCGTTGAACACCTTGTAGCCCGCCTCCTCGGCGATCGCGAGCATGGCGTGGTCGCCGGAGGTGTCGCCATAGGCCGCGGCCAGGCGCAGGTCCGGTCCGAACACTTCGTGCAAGCGGCGCACCTTTTCCTCGGCCCGGCAATTGGCGCCGTCCAGGCGGCCGGTGAAACGGCCTTGCGCATCGAACTGTAGCCGCGTGCCGATCAGCATGTCGGCGCCCAGGCCGCGGGCGAAGGGAGCCACTGTCTCTTCAGGCGAGGCGGTGACGATGATCAACTGGGCGCCGCGGTCGCGCCAGCGCTTCCAGACGCGCACCGCGTCGGGGCGGAAAAGGTCACGGGCATGGGACTCGGCGAATCGGCGGGCGGCCGATTCAATGTCCGACCGGCGGGCGGGACCAAAGAATCGCTTGGCCGCAGCGGCCTTCAGGGCGCCCCGATCGCGAGTCATGGCGAAGGAAATCAATTCGGTCGCGAGACTCGCAACCCCTGCGGCATATCGCGCGGGCCCGACTTTCCACTGCAAGAGCGCGGTGAAACTGTCCCGAACGGTCAAAGTTCCGTCGAAATCAAAGGCGACGATCGGCCGTCCTGTCAGCTCGGATTCGCGAAAATCCTTGGGGCTACCTATTTCCTGGGCGCCGGCCTGGATAAACTCGGATTGTATTGGCCGCGCCACTGAAACTGTTCCTTAGGTCCGTCGAAGGCTTGTGATCCGTCGGCGGATCGGAGAATGTCAAGGATTAGAAAACCCCCCGGAGCGTATCCTGCGCGTTCTGCCAGGAAGGGCGGTCCCGAAGGCGGATGGAAAAGGCCATAAGGCCGGCTCCGTCCCAGAGTGAGAGCGAACATGACGAAAGCCGCCAGCGGCGACACCAAGAGCACGCTTTACTGCTCCTTCTGCGGAAAGAGCCAGCATGAGGTGCGCAAGCTCATCGCCGGGCCGACCGTGTTCATCTGCGACGAATGCGTCGAGCTGTGCATGGATATCATCCGCGAAGAGCACAAGATCGCCTTCGTCAAATCCAAGGACGGGGTGCCGACGCCCAAGGAGATCCGCGAGGTTCTCGACGATTATGTGATCGGCCAGACCCACGCCAAGAAGGTCTTGGCGGTGGCGGTGCACAATCACTACAAGCGCCTCAACCACGCCCAGAAGAACAACGACGTCGAGCTGGCTAAGTCCAACATCCTGCTGATCGGCCCTACCGGCACCGGCAAGACCCTGCTGGCCCAGACTCTGGCGCGCATCATCGACGTGCCCTTCACCATGGCCGACGCCACCACGCTCACCGAAGCCGGTTATGTGGGCGAGGATGTGGAGAACATCATCCTCAAGCTGCTGCAGGCGGCCGACTACAATGTGGAGCGGGCTCAGCGCGGCATCGTCTATATCGACGAAGTCGACAAGATCAGCCGCAAGTCCGACAACCCCTCGATCACCCGCGACGTGTCGGGCGAGGGCGTGCAACAGGCCCTGCTGAAGATCATGGAAGGCACCGTCGCCTCCGTGCCGCCCCAGGGCGGGCGCAAGCATCCCCAGCAGGAGTTCCTGCAGGTGGACACCACCAACATCCTGTTCATCTGCGGCGGCGCCTTCGCTGGCCTGGAAAAGATCATCTCGGCTCGGGGCAAGGGCACATCGATCGGCTTCGGCGCCACGGTGGCCGATCCGGAAGAGCGGCGCACGGGCGAGATCCTGCGCGGCGTCGAGCCGGACGATCTGCAACGCTTTGGCCTGATCCCGGAATTCATCGGCCGTCTGCCGGTGCTGGCCACGCTGGAGGATCTGGATGAAGAGGCCCTGGTCACTATCCTGACCGAGCCCAAGAACGCCTTCGTCAAACAGTACCAGCGCCTGTTCGACATGGAGAACGTCGGCCTGACCTTCACCGACGATGCGCTCAAGGCCGTGGCCCGCAAGGCCATCGGCCGCAAGACCGGCGCCCGCGGCCTGCGCTCGATCATGGAAGCCATCCTTTTGGAGACCATGTTCGAACTGCCGACCTATGAAGGCGTCGAAGAAGTGGTGGTCAACGCCGAGGTGGTCGAGGGCCGCGCCCAGCCGCTGCTGATCTACGCCGAGCGTCGCAGCGACAAGGGCGGCGCGGCCTAAGGTTCGCGAAGAGCGAATCGCAATGTCATGGCGGCGCGGCTTCGGCTGCGCCGTTCGTGTTTGAGGGGGCGGCGGCGCTCCAGGGCGCAGCGAAACCACGCCGATCCGTAGCTTCAGACCAGCTATGGCATGGTCTTGGGCGCGGCGGCGTGACACAGCTTGATCTGTGCCGCTTGAACAGTGAGGCAAAGCGTCCACATAAATACGTGAACACGCCATTCCTCCGAATGGCCGGATCGTCCGACTCGGCGCATCGCCGAGTGGCCGCGATCCGACTTAAGGCCGTGCGCTCGCGTTCAAGCGCCGGTCGGGAGCCGTAAAGTTATGTCTGAGATCAGAACCCTGCCCGTGTTGCCTTTGCGGGATATCGTTGTCTTTCCGCACATGGTCGTTCCCTTGTTCGTGGGCCGTGAGAAATCCGTGCGCGCCCTCGAAGAAGTCATGCGCCATGACAAGCAGATCGTCCTGGCGACCCAGAAGAATTCCACCGACGACGATCCCACGCCTGACGCCATCCATGACGTCGGCGTGCTGGCCAGCGTGCTGCAACTGCTGAAACTGCCGGACGGCACCGTCAAGGTGCTGGTGGAGGGCAGGGCGCGCGCCTCGCTAGTCCGCTTCACCCCCCAGGCCGACTATTATGAGGCCGAGGTGCGCGAGATCGAAGAGGACAACGGGCCGGAGCATGAGGCCGAAGCCCTGTCGCGCGCGGTGGCCGAGCAATTCGAAAACTACGTCAAGCTGAACAAGAAGGTGCCGCCCGAGGCCCTGGCCTCGATCCCGCAGATCACCGAGCCGGGCAAGCTGGCCGACCAGATCGCCCAGCACCTGTCGGTCAAGATCGCCGACAAGCAGCAGCTGTTGGAAGTCTTCGACGTCACCAAGCGGCTGGAACGCGTCTTCGCCCTGATGGAGGGCGAGATCAGCGTGCTGCAGGTCGAAAAGAAGATCCGCAGCCGGGTCAAGCGTCAGATGGAGAAGACCCAGCGCGAGTATTATCTGAACGAACAGATGAAGGCGATCCAGCGCGAGCTGGGCGAGCAGGACGATGCGCGCGACGAGCTGATCGAGCTGGAAAAGCGCATCAAGAAGACCAAGCTGTCCAAGGAAGCCCGGACCAAGGCCGATGGCGAGCTGAAGAAGCTGCGCAATATGAGCCCCATGTCGGCCGAGAGCACGGTGGTGCGCAACTATCTCGACTGGCTGCTGTCCATTCCATGGGGCAAGGCCAAGTCTAAGCCGATCAATCTGGTGGAAGCCGAGCGGATCCTGGAAGAGGATCACTATGGTCTGGAAAAGGTCAAAGAGCGGATCATCGAGTATCTGGCCGTTCAGGCCCGGACCGGCTCACTGAAAGGCCCGATCCTGTGCCTGGTCGGTCCTCCGGGGGTGGGCAAGACCTCGCTGGGCCGTTCCATCGCCCAGGCTACCAACCGCGAGTTCGTGCGTCTGTCCCTAGGCGGCGTGCGCGACGAAGCTGAGATCCGCGGCCACCGCCGCACCTATATCGGCTCCATGCCCGGCAAGATCATCCAGTCGATGAAGAAGGCCAAGACCACCAACGCCTTCTTCCTGCTGGACGAGATCGAAAAGATGGGCGCCGACTGGCGCGGGGACCCGTCCTCGGCCCTGTTGGAGGTGCTGGATCCGGCGCAGAACTCGACCTTCGCCGACCACTATCTGGAGGTGGACTACGACCTGTCGAACGTGATGTTCGTCACCACCGCCAACAGCCTGAACATGCCTCAGCCGCTGCTGGATCGCATGGAGATCATCCGCATCCCCGGCTACACCGAGGATGAGAAGGTGGAGATCGCCAAGCGTCACCTGCTGCCCAAGCTGATGAAGGACCATGGGCTGAGGGACGGCGAGTGCGTGGTGCCGGAAGCCGCGATCCGCGACCTGATCCGCTACTACACCCGTGAGGCGGGGGTGCGCTCGCTGGAACGCGAACTGGGCAACCTCGCCCGCAAGACCGTGCGCGATCTGGACCGGGAAAAGACTGTCGCCATCACCATAGACGACGAGCGTCTGGCCAAATACGCCGGCGTGCGGCGCTATCACTATGGCGAGACCGACGAAGTCGATCTGGTGGGCATGGTTACGGGCCTGGCCTGGACCGAGTTCGGCGGCGACATCCTGACCATCGAAGCGGTCAAGATGCCGGGCAAGGGACGCATGTCCATCACCGGCAACCTGAAAGAGGTGATGAAGGAGTCGATCTCAGCCGCGAACAGCTATGTCCGCGCCCGGGCGCCCGCCTTCGGCATCAAACCGACGGTGTTCGACAAGATCGACGTCCACGTACACGTGCCGGAAGGCGCCACGCCCAAGGACGGCCCCTCGGCCGGCGTCGCCATGGCCGTGGCCATGGTTTCGGTGCTGACCGGCGTGCCGATCCGCAAGGAAGTGGCCATGACCGGCGAGATCACCCTGCGCGGCCGGGTGCTGGCCATTGGCGGCTTGAAGGAGAAGCTGCTGGCGGCTCTGCGGTCGGGCGTGAAGACAGTGTTGATCCCCGCCGAGAATGAAAAGGACCTCGCCGAGGTGCCCGAGAACGTCAAGAGCGCGCTCAAGATCATTCCGGTTGCCACGGTCGATCAGGTGCTCGCTTTGGCTCTGGCCGGGCCTCTGACGCCCATCGAATGGAACGAAGAGGAAAACGCCAGTCCCTCGACGCCAACCCTGACCGACGCCGATACGGACGTGGACACGATCGTCACCCACTAACGGCGCGGGCGTACGGCGACGTCGGCCGTCCGGTTTAAGACGAGAAAAGCGGGGTCTGATTCTGTTGAATCAGGCCCCGTTCTGTTTGCGGGCGGATTCGCCCCCAACTTTTGGCGGAGGGCTTAAGGCCTTCTGTAGCCCCGAAATCGTCCAAAAATCACTGTTCAGAAAAGGGGCGCGGCACGTGAAACCGAGCCTATATCAACTGAACGGCGATAATGTAGGGGTGACGAGCCCTTATCGCTTCGCCTTTGTTTGACGCAGCGGATTTTTCGCGCTCCATAATCGATCTTGAGCGCGACGACCTATCACCGATCGCTGCTACAATAAGGGTTGGGAGACACCAATGACCAAAGCCGAACTGATTTCCGCGATTGCGGAAAAGGCGGGGCTCAACAAAAATCAATCGCGCGATGCTCTCGAGGCGTTTCTCGGCGCGGTGACGGATTCACTTAAGGCCGGCCAGGAAGTGCGCCTGGTTGGGTTTGGCAGCTTCCTGCCGGTCGATCGCAAGGCGGGCACGGCGCGCAATCCGCGCACCGGCGAAACCGTCAACCGGCCGGCTTCCAAGACCGCCCGCTTTCGCGTAGGCGAGGGCCTGAAGGGCGCCTTGAATTAAGAGGCGTATCGGTCGACAAAGCGAAGGGGCGGGCGCCTTGCGGTGTCCGCCCCTTTTTCATGAAGGCTCCCGCCAGGAGTTGAGACACACGTGAGACACAGGGCGGCTAGCTCAGCTGGTTAGAGCGTCTCGTTTACACCGAGAAGGTCGGGGGTTCGAACCCCTCGCCGCCCACCAATTTCCCTCGGTCAGCTGAAGATTTCGGCGATATGGGCTTGGCTCGGCCGGATGGTCTTGTAGATGTGACCCATCAGCCCGACCTTGGTTGGAACCAGGGCGACGGCCGCCAAGGCCTGGACCAGGGCCGGGAGCATGGCCTGCAAAGGCGTCTGATGGACGATGCCGCCCTCGGCGGCCTTGATCGCCAGAGCCAGAATCTGGCCCATGATCGCCACCAGTCCGGCCGCGAGCGAGACCACGAAACCGGCGCCGAAGATCGACCAGAAGCTGCCGCCGGTCATGGGCCAGGCGGCGAACAGAACGATCCGCTTCTGATCGACGCTCGCCGCCAGGAACGGGCTCAGCCGGACCGAAATCCAGATGAACACCGGCACGAAGACCAGCAGGGACAGCATCATCCAGCCAACGGCCGCGGCGGCGGCCCCCTTGTCATGGCCCGCGGAGGCTTGGACTGTGACGTAGACAATGGCTCCGCCCCAGATCGCGACGATGGGCGCCATGGCAAGGCCCATCAGGATGGTCGCGCCCAGGACTCGCCATTCGTCGGCGCGCCATTGCAGCCCCGCCGGCCCCAATTCGGCCGTCTGGCCCAGGGCGATGCGGTAGAGCGCAGTCGTCGCCATCACGCTGGCGGCCACGACCAGGACGAGGAGCGGTATCAGGAGCAGGAACAGCCCGACATGGGCCGCCAGGTCTGAAGCTGTGGGCGATGCGCCAGCCGACCCGACCCCGATGGCTGCAGCCCAGACCTGCAGGGCGAAATTTGCGGCGGCCAGGAGCAGCAGCGCCCCCCACGCCGCTCGCCATCCCGGCCGGAAAGAGTCGAACGCCTTGTTGATCGCTACGGACCCGGAAACCTTGGCCAATGTCGAATCCCCCTCAAGATCGAACTCCGTGACAGTCTAAACTCAAGGTGGAGGCGGCGGCCACCCTCGCCACGCGTTGCGCCATTCGGCCCGTCGCGGTCCGATCTATGTCCGGCGTTGAAGCCTGGTCGGCCGCATCCGGTGGAACCGTCACCGCCCTTCGGCCGTATTCCCCAGGAGCAACTGTCGCGTTAGTTTCATGCACTGGTCTTATGGGGCTTGTTGTGCTCTCAGAAGACGGACGGAAAACCAGCCGCTTGTTCGACGTCGGGACCCGTCGGGATCGACGCACAGCGCCCATCGCCCGTCTGGTCGACACCACCATGCTCTATGCGCCGCGTAGCGGTGGGGTGAAGCGCTACCTGTCGGCCAAGAAGGCGTGGCTGGCTCAGCATCGCCCTCAGGTGCGCCATAGCCTGGTGGTTCCGGGCGCGGCTGACAGTCATGACGGGGCGGGTGAGTGGTCGATCTATGCCGCGCCGCTGCCCTTCGGCGACGGCTATCGTTGGCCGGCCAGCAAGACAGCGTGGATGAGCCGGCTGATTCGGCAGCGTCCATCGCTGATCGAAGCGGGCGACCCCTACACGCCGGGCCTGGCCGCGCAGCGCGCCGGCGACCGGCTGGGCGTGCCGGTGATCGGCTTTTGCCACACGGATCTGGCCGCCCTGGCGGCGCTGTATTTCGGCGAGTGGGCCGAAAAGCCGGTCCGCCACCGCTGGGCCAGGATCTATAACCAGTTCGACTGTGTCGTGGCGCCCAGCCGCTACATCGCTCAACGCCTGGCCGAGGCCGGGGTGGCGGACGCCATCGCCCTTCCGCTGGGCGTGGATGTATCTCAGTTCCATCCGGGCCGGGCGGACCGCGAGAGCTTGCGCCGCAAGCTCGGCCTGCCGGCGAATCGGCGGCTGTTGGTGTTCGCTGGCCGGCCGGCGCGGGAAAAGAAGATCGAGGTGCTGATCGATGCGGCCGAACGCCTGGGCGATCCCTATACCCTGCTGCTGATCGGCGCCGGGCCCTCGGACGCGGCCATTCCGTCCAATGTCCTGCGCTTGCCTTATGAGCACGACTCCGGCGGCCTGGCGCGTCTGCTGGCCAGTTGCGACGCCTTTGTTCACGCCAATGACGCGGAACCCTTCGGCCTGATCACCCTGGAGGCTATGGCGTGTGGCCTGCCTGTGGTCGCGGTGGGCTCAGGCGGCCTGGCCGAGACCGTCGACGAGGCCGTAGGGCAGTTGGCCGCCCGCTCAGCCGCCGGACCCTTCGCCGAGGCTGTGGACGCCCTGTTCGCCCGCGATATGGCCGCCCTGGGCGCGGCGGCGCGGGGCAGGGCGGTTTCCCGCCATAGTTGGGATTTCGTGTTCGAGCGCCTGAGCAGAATCTACGCCGAGGCGACTGGCGATCGAGCGTTTACTGCGCCGGGGCTGGCGGTGCGCTTCAACTAGCCGATTTGTCGTGCGGTCCGGCGGCTGGTGTGGCCATCGGATCGATGAAGCCTTGGGTGGATGACGCACATGCCGGGTGGGACCTTCAGAATTATGCGTTCGAAGCTGGGTGAGCTGATTTCGCGGCGCTTCCCTGAGAGCCTGTTGAATAGGAGAGCGAGCGCCCGGACATTTTACGAGCTTGACGCCGCCGCTCGAATTGCGGTGACCCAGGCGGCGATGAGATCCAGGAAAACGCTTGTCGAACGGTGGTGGGCCCTGGGCGATGGTGAATCCAGCGGCTGGACCCAGCGCTTGAATCAGGCGGGCGCTCTGTTGCAGGGGCGCTGGTCTGTCGCCGATCTCGGCTGCGGAACCGCGGGGCTGGAAAATATCCTGAGCCCTGACACCAAATACGTCCCGGTGGATGTGGTCGCCCGCGACGCGCGCACCTATGTCGTCGACTTCAACAGTCAGCCCCTGCCGCCCTTAGGGGCGGAGGCTGGCGCCGCCCTGGGCCTGATCGAGTATATTTTTGACCTCTCGAATTTCCTGCGACAATGCCGGGCGCAGTTCGAATTTCTCGTCATCAGTTACAACTGCTCTGACGGCGGCGAATCGATCGAAACACGCCGGTCCCATGCCTGGGTGAACGAATATTCGTTGGATGGCGTCGAGACGGTTTTTTCATCGGTGGGGTGGGCCATAGGCCAACGGCTTGACCTTGGCGGGGGGCAATTTCTTTGGAGCCTGAACGCGGCGTCTGTGGGCGAAGCGGCGACTGATCAGGTCTGGCGGCGCCGAGCCGGCGCGTGAGTCCCTGCGGTCGGGACAGGCATTTTTGAAAAATGGCGCGAATGACGGGACTCGAACCCGCGACCTCCGGCGTGACAGGCCGGCGCTCTAACCAACTGAGCTACATCCGCATCTGGCCGCCCGAGTGGGGCTGCCGAAGCAAGGCGCGTGACATAGGTCGGGCCGGGGTTGGCTGTCAACTGGGGAGCATGTCGCAATGAAGGTTTCTTATTCGCGGCGTGATGTTTGAACCCTCCGTCCCCTTGGGCTACAACGCCCGCGACTCCCGCCCAAGCCCTGAGGGCCTATGAACGCGTTCCTGCTGCAATACCTTCCGATCGTGGTCTTTCTCGGTCTCGCCACCGTGATCGGCTTGGTTTTCACTGTCATCCCGCTCGTCGTGGCGCCGTCCGCGCCGGATCCGGAAAAGAATTCCGCCTATGAGTGCGGCTTCAACGCCTTTGACGATGCGCGGATGAAGTTTGATGTGCGCTTCTATCTGGTCTCGATCCTGTTCATCATTTTCGATCTGGAAGTGGCCTTTCTGTTTCCGTGGGCGGTGTCGCTGATGAAATTGCCGCACCCGGTCCAGGTGTTTTCGTTCTGGTCGATGTTCACCTTCCTGACGGTGCTGACCGTGGGCTTCATCTACGAGTGGAAGAAGGGAGCCCTGGAATGGGAGTAGTCATCCCCGCCGGTTCGGCCGGCCGTAGTTCGGTCGAGGGCTATGATCCCAAGCATCACGACCCCTATTTCGACGGTGTCTCCAACCAGTTGGCCGACAAGGGCTTTGTCACCGCCGCCGCCGACGACCTGATCAATTGGGCCCGGACGGGCTCTCTGATGTGGATGACCTTCGGTCTCGCCTGCTGCGCGGTGGAGATGATGCAGTCGGCCATGCCGCGTTACGACTTGGAGCGCTATGGCTTTGCGCCGCGCGGGAGCCCGCGCCAGTCGGACGTGATGATCGTCGCTGGCACCTTGACCAACAAGATGGCTCCAGCCCTGCGCAAGGTCTACGACCAGATGCCGGAGCCACGCTACGTCATCTCCATGGGCAGCTGCGCCAATGGCGGCGGCTACTACTATTTCAGCTATTCGGTGGTTCGCGGCTGCGATCGCGTGGTGCCGGTGGATATCTATATCCCCGGATGCCCGCCCACCGCCGAGGCCCTGGTCTATGGCGTGCTGCAATTGCAGAAAAAGATCCGGCGCACGGGGACCATCGAGCGATGATCTACGGTCTTTCCGAAGAGGCTTTGGCCGCGCTCGGCCAACAGGCGGTGGCCGACAGCGCCGGCGCCATCACCGCCTTTGACGTGGCCCATGGCGAGCTGAACCTGCACGCCTCGGCGTCGCGCGTGATCGCGGCCCTGACCTTCCTGCGCGATGCGCCGGCCTTCCGCTTCCAGCAGATGGTGGATCTGTGCGGCGTCGACTATCCCGACCGGCCCCTGCGCTTCGACGTGGTCTATCATCTGCTGTCCCTGGCCAAGAACCACCGGGCGCGGCTGAAGGTGCAGACTGACGAGGCCACCGCCGTGCCGACGGCGATCGGCGTCTATCCCTGCGCCGAATGGTATGAGCGCGAAGCCTTCGACATGTACGGCATCCGCTTCGAGGGGCATCCCGACCTGCGCCGCCTGCTGACGGACTACGGTTTCCAAGGCCATCCGCTGCGCAAGGACTTCCCCATGACCGGCTATGTGGAGGTCCGCTATGACGACGAGCAGAAGCGGGTCGTCTATGAGCCGGTGAAGATCACCGAGTTCCGCGCCTTTGATTTCCTGTCGCCCTGGGAAGGGGCGCAGGGGACCTATGTCCTGCCCGGCGACGAGAAGTCCGCCGAAGCCAAGCCTGCCGACGCAAAGAAGGGGGCGTAAGCATCATGGCTGACGACCTGCACCCGATCCCCGAGCTGTCCGAATCGGCGGCGACCGAGGGGGATCGCAAGTTCTCGCTCAATTTCGGCCCCCAGCATCCGGCCGCCCACGGCGTGCTTCGCTTGGTGCTGGAGCTGGACGGCGAGATCGTCGAACGCGTCGATCCGCATATCGGCCTGCTGCACCGCGGCACCGAGAAGCTGATGGAGGCGCGTACCTACCTCCAGAACATCCCCTATTTCGACCGGCTCGACTATGTCGCGCCGATGAACCAGGAGCACGCCTTCTGCCTGGCCATCGAGAAGCTGGTCCAGGTGGAAATTCCGGTTCGCGCCCAGCTGATCCGGGTGCTGTTCTGCGAGATCGGCCGCATCCTCAACCATCTGATGAACGTCACCACCCAGGCGATGGACGTCGGCGCGCTCACCCCGCCGCTGTGGGGCTTTGAAGAGCGCGAGAAGCTGATGATCTTCTATGAACGTGCGTGCGGCGCCCGGCTGCATGCCAACTATTTCCGTCCTGGCGGCGTGCACCAGGATTTGCCGCCGGCCCTGATCCAGGACATCGGCGACTGGTGCGTCAGCTTCCCCAAGGTGCTCGACGACATCGAGGGCCTGATCACCGGCAACCGCATCTTCAAGCAGCGCAATGTGGATATCGGCGTGGTCACGGCGGATGAAGCCATCAACTGGGGCTTTTCCGGGGTGATGGTGCGCGGCTCGGGGATCGCCTGGGACCTGCGGCGCAACCAGCCCTATGAGTGCTATGACGAGCTCGAATTCGACATTCCGCTGGGCAAGAACGGCGACTGTTACGACCGCTATCTGTGCCGCGTCGAAGAGATGCGCCAGTCGATCAAAATCATGCTGCAGTGCGTGGCTCGGCTGAAGGGCACGCCCGGACCGGTCATGGCTGAAAACCACAAGGTCGTCCCGCCGCGCCGCGCCGAGATGAAGACCTCGATGGAAGCCCTGATCCATCACTTCAAGCTCTATACCGAGGGCTTTCATACGCCCGCCGGCGAGGTCTATGCCTGCGTCGAGGCGCCCAAGGGCGAGTTCGGTGTGTTCCTGGTCAGCGACGGGAGCAACAAGCCCTATCGCTGCAAGATCCGCGCGCCGGGTTTCCCGCACCTGGCGGCCATGGACTGGATGAACCGCGGCCACATGCTCGCCGACGTTTCGGCCGTGCTTGGCTCGCTGGATATCGTGTTCGGTGAGATCGATCGCTGAGCTTTCCCTTCACCGCTCATCCCGGCGAATGTCGGGATCCAGATCATAGAGCGTTGCAGATTGGGGATAGCCGCGGTCACGACGCCTTACGATCTGGCTCCCGGCATTCGCCGGGATGAGCGGATTGAGTAAAGACTAAAAAGCCGGCGTCCGCGCCGACCTGCCAATCGTCTAGGAACTTCGCATGTCCGTCCGTCGTCTGTCCAAAGACCAGCCCGCCGCCTTCACCTTCTCCAAGGAGACGATGGAAAAGGTGCAGTGGTGGATCGCCAAATACCCGGCCGGCCGCCAGCAGTCGGCGGTGATCCCGCTTTTGTGGCTGGTGCAGAAGCAAGATGGCTGGGTGTCCGAGCCGTCGATCCGCGTGGTCGCCGAGCTCCTGGGCATGGCGGTGATCCGCGTCTATGAGGTCGCCACCTTCTACACCATGTTCCAGCTGGAGCGGGTCGGCTCGGTGGCTTTCCTGCAGCTGTGCGGCACCACGCCCTGCATGCTGCGCGGGGCCAATGACCTGAAAAAGGTCTGCGAGGCCAAGATCGGACCCAAGGATCACCGCTCGGCCGACGGCAAGTTCAGCTGGGAAGAGGTGGAGTGCATGGGGGCCTGCTCTAACGCCCCGATCGTGGCCATCAACGACTATTATTACGAGGATCTGACGCCCGAGACCCTGGGCAAGATCATCGACGACTTCGCCACGGGCGAAAAGCCCAAGCCCGGCTCCTATGTGGGCCGTCACACCTCCGAGCCCATCGGTGGGGCCCTGACCCTGACCGATCCCAAGCTCTATGACGGCTCGGCGGCCAAGAAGATCAAGCGGCTGCCCAACATGCCTGAGCCAGAGGCCAAAGCGCCGGTCGCATGAGCGACGAACTGAAAGTTTTTCGCGACGAACTGCGGGCGGCGGGCCAGCCCTACAGCCTGTGGGGTACGCGCACTGTCATCATCGGCCTGGCCCTGCTGGTCGGCGCCCAGGTGATGTCCAGCTATGCCCTGGTGCTGCTGATGGTGTCGCTGGTGGTGATCACGGCCGGCTGGGTGATGCTGATCATCGCCTTCGTCCGCCGCCGCCGCTGGGCCAAGGCCCATCCGTTGCAGGAGCCCTCCCTGGCCGATCTGCCATGAACGACCCCGCGCCCATCGACGTCGCCCTGCAACGCCGTCGGCTGGCCGTGATGCTGGGGATCAACGGGATCTGCGTTGTGGTCGCCATCGCCGCGGCGATCGGATTCCTGCACAATCACGTGGCCTGGCTGGGCGTCTTGTTCGCCGCCGCCGTGCTCGCCGGCTTCGGCGCGCACATCTGGCTGGTGCTGGGACTGCGGCGAAAGGGCTGAGCCCAAAAACGCCTGATCAGCCTGCCTGATCTGCCTCAATGTGTCTCATGGCGCGCTGTGTTCGACCGGCCCAAGGTTGGGCCACAGGCGGGACACGCCATGGAAACGGAAGTACTGATTGTCGGCGCGGGGGCCAGCGGCATGGTGCTGGCGCTGTGGTTGGCGCGGCTCAGCGTTCGCGTACGGATCATCGACCGCGCGGGTGGTCCTGGCAGAGCCCCTCGCGCTTTCGCGCTGCAAGCTCGGACCCTTGAATTCTATGATCGCCTGGGCCTGGCCAAGGACGCTCTCGCGCAAGGAAGAGTCGCGTCGACGATGAGCCTTCACCGGGGGCGCGAACGTATTCAAACCATCCCCTTCGGCGCTTTTGGCCAAGGACTGAGCCCGTTTCCGTTCGTCCTGATCCTGTTTCAGGACGACCATGAAAAGCTGCTGGCGCGGCACCTGTCGGCGGTGGGCGTTCAGGTGGAGCGAAACACCGAGCTCATCGATCTCGACGATACGGGATCTGTGATCCAAGCGCGGCTGAGGGGGAGCAGTGGCGGGGACGAGGTTTGCGAAGCCTCGTTTGTCTGCGGGTGCGACGGCGCCGGCTCTCTGGTGCGGCGGCTGTCCGACATCGACTTTCGCGGCGGACGGTCGGAGGAGATCGCGTTCGTGGCCGATGTTCGAGCCAGCGGCGTGCTGGCCGACGGTGAACTGCACTCGGTCTTGTCTGGAGAGACGCTATACAGCGTGTTCCCACGCAGACAATCTGGGCGAGTTAGGCTGATCGGGCTGACGCCAGTCTCGGTACGAAAGCGGCTTTCCCAGTTCGATTTCGACGACATCGCCCCGGAAATCCTTCAAGGCGCCGATCTTGAAGTGTCGGTGGTCGAGTCGTTCGCGACCTATGGTGTCCAGCAGAGGATCGCCGATGCTTGGCGCAAGGGGCGGATTTTCCTGCTCGGCGACGCCGCTCATCTGCACAACCCCGCTGGCGGCCAGGGGCTGAACGCCGCGGTGGGCGACGCCGCCAACCTGGCCTGGAAGCTGGGCGCCGTACTGCGGGGTGGCGCCGACCCCAGTTTGCTCGACACCTACCAGAGCGAGCGGCGGGCCGCCGCCCGACAGATCGCCGCGACAGTCGACCGGGGCTTTGGGATCCTGGGTCGCCATGAGGGCGTGTTCGGCGTGGTGCGGGCGGTCCTGCCGGAATTTGTGGGCCAGCTCATGCGGGCGACGATGTTTCGCCGCTGGCTGTTTCGCGCGATCTCGCAGATCGGGATCAGCTACCGCGCCAGCCGCTCCTGTGACGGCAGGGCGGGGCAGGTCGCCGGCGGCGATCGGTTGCCCTGGGTCAAGCTGGACGATCAGTCCGACAATTTCAGCGCGTTACAGCAGCCCTTTCCCATCGAATCGAGTTTCGTTGACGAGGGGGCAGCCGTGCTCGAGGAAGGTTCCGATCAAGACGGCGCCTATATTTTCAGGGAACGCGCCCTGGGGTTCGGTTGGCAGGCTCAGGTCTATGGCCAGATCCACGAGCGCCTGCGCGAGGCCTGCGCCGAGTGGGGGCTTTCTCTGCGTGGTTTCGCCTGGGGAGCGCAGATGAAACGGGTCGGTCTGGTGCGGGACGCGGTCTATCTGGTGCGGCCGGATGGCTATGTGGCCTACGCTTGCGCCGGGCAGGATCCCGTTAGACTCGCCGAATACCTTGAGCGATTCGACATCAGGTTCCGCTCGGTCCCGGAAACGGGCGGCGCGTTGCATATGGGCCTGGGCGCGCCCCAGGCGCCGTCTCCGGAGTGACCGGCGCGCCGGCCGCCCTTCGGCCGGGCTAATGCGCCGCCTGGACGAGGCGGGATGACGCAACATCGGCCCGAACCGCCGGCCGCCTCCAATTCCCGGTTGGTTTCCAGCGTCACAGGCGCTATGTCCGGGCGCGATTCCTCGCCCCGCTGCGAGGGTGCATGGTGGCGGCCGAGGCGGCGGCCCCGTGCTTTGGAGTTGAGGCATGGTCGGCATTCTCGAAGACAAGGACCGGATCTTCACCAACCTCTATGGTCTGCACGATTGGCGGCTGGCGGGGGCGAAGACGCGCGGCGCCTGGAACGCCACGGCGGACGTGCTGTCCATGACGCCAGAATGGATCTGCGAGCAGATCAAGAACTCCGGCCTGCGCGGTCGCGGCGGCGCCGGTTTCTCCACCGGGCTGAAGTGGACCTTCATGCCCAAGCAGGAGAGCGAGCGGCCGCACTACCTGGTGGTCAACGCCGACGAGTCCGAACCCGGCACCTGCAAGGACCGCGAGATCCTGCGCAACGACCCGCACCTGTTGATCGAGGGCGCGCTGATCGCCAGCTACGCCATGCGCGCCCACACCTGCTTCATCTATATCCGCGGCGAATATGTGCTCGAGCGCGAGCACCTGGAGGAAGCGGTCAAGGAGGCCTATGAGGCTAAGCTGATCGGCAAGGGCAACAAGCACGGCTGGGATTGCGATATCCACGTCCACCACGGTGGCGGCGCCTATATCTGCGGCGACGAGACCGCCCTCCTGGAAAGCCTGGAAGGCAAGAAGGGCCAGCCGCGCCTGAAGCCGCCGTTCCCCGCCGGCGCCGGCGTCTATGGCTGCCCGACCACGGTCAATAATGTGGAGAGCATCGCGGTGGTGGGCACCATCCTGCGTCGCGGGGCGGGCTGGTTCGCGGGTTTCGGCCGCCCCAACAACACCGGCACCAAGCTGATGTGCATCTCCGGCCACGTGGAAAAGCCGTGCAATGTGGAGGAGGCGATGTCGATCCCTCTGAAGCAGCTGCTGGAAGACCATTGCGGCGGCGTGCGCGGCGGCTGGGGCAACCTCAAGGCCGTGATCCCGGGCGGCTCTTCGGTACGTATGATCCCGGCGCACGAAGCCGAGACCGCGCTGATGGATTTCGACAGCCTGGGCGCCCTGAAATCGGGCCTGGGCACCGCGGCCGTGATCGTCATGGACAAGTCCACCGACCTGGTCCGAGCCATCGCCCGCATCTCATACTTCTACAAGCACGAGAGCTGCGGCCAGTGCACGCCCTGCCGCGAAGGGACCGGCTGGATGTGGCGGGTGATGGAGCGCATGGCCACGGGCGAGGCCGAGATGAAGGAGATCGATCTCCTGCTCGACGTGGCCAGCCAAGTCGAAGGTCACACCATCTGCGCCCTGGGCGATGCGGCCGCCTGGCCGATCCAGGGCCTGTTCCGCCATTTCCGTCCCGAGATCGAAGACCGCATCACCGCCTATCGCGCCGGCCGTCCGCATGTGCAGGGCGTGACCCTGGCGGCGGCGGAATGACCATGAATGCGAACGCCGCTGTCGATAAAGGTCGCCGCCCTGCTTCTGATGTTGGGCGCCATTCCTCCTGTTCGCGGAGTCGTGGCGATGGCTGGTCGTCCGCACGGGGTGCAACTGGTCGAACTCGTGCCTCTACTCGTCGTTGCCGCAGCTATCGGCTATCTCGCGATCTGCCTTTGGCGCATGAGCCGCGTGCCCTTCTTGGTCTATGCATCTCTGACGTCGCTATCGTTTGCGTGGAGAGTGACGAAGCATTTTCCGTGGAGGGCCAAATATCCTGCGCTCGGTATGTTCGTCGTGATCATTCCGCTGGCGCTGATGTCGGCGCTGGTTTTGCCCAATTGGAAGCTGATGTCTTGGAATCCAATCGGGCGTGGGGTTTTACCAGCGCCTTTCAAGCCGGAAGAAGTGTTCTGAGGACCGCCTATGCCCATCGCTAAAGTCAACGGCGTCGAGGTCGAGTTCGAACCTGGCATGACGGTTCTGCAGGTGGCGGAACTGGCTGGGGAAGAGATTCCGCGTTTTTGCTACCACGAACGCCTGTCCATCGCCGGCAACTGCCGCATGTGCCTGGTGGAAGTGAAGCCTGGCCCGCCCAAGCCGCAGGCCTCGTGCGCCCTGCCGGCCGCCGCCAACCAGGAGATCTTCACCAACACCCCAATGGTCAAGAAGGCCCGCGAGGGGGTGATGGAGTTCCTTCTCATCAACCACCCGCTGGATTGCCCGATCTGCGACCAGGGCGGCGAGTGCGATCTGCAGGACCAGTCCATGGGCTTCGGCCGCGACGGCACGCGCTATATCGAGAACAAGCGCGCCGTCGAAGAAAAGTTCATGGGGCCGTTGATCAAGACGGTCATGACCCGCTGCATCCAGTGCACCCGCTGCGTGCGCTTCATCACCGAGGTCGCCGGCCAGCCGGAGATCGGCCTGATTTCGCGTGGCGAGGACGTGGAGATCACCACCTATCTGGAAAAGGCGGTCACCAGCGAGCTATCGGGCAATGTCATCGACCTGTGCCCAGTGGGCGCCCTGACCTCCAAGCCCTATGCCTTCAACGCCCGACCGTGGGAGCTGAAGAAGACCGAGAGCGTGGACGTGATGGACGCCATGGGCGCCGCCATCCGCGTCGATGCGCGGGCCAATGCGGTGCTGCGGGTGCTGCCCCGGGTCAATGAAGAGATCAATGAAGAGTGGATCTCGGACAAGACCCGCTATGCCTGCGATGGCTTGAGCCGTCAGCGGCTGGACCAGCCCTATGTGCGCGAAAACGGCAAGCTGAAGCCGGCGACGTGGCCGGAGGCGTTCGCGGCCATCGGGGCCAAGGTCAAGGCGACCACGCCGGAGCGCATCGGCGTCATCGCCGGCGACCTGCAGGACGTGGAATCCATGAAGGCGGCCCTGGACCTGTTTGGCGGCCTGGGTGTTAGGAACCTCGATTGTCGTCAGGACGGAGCTAAGATCGGCGCCGGTCCGCGCGAAAGCTGGCTGTTCAACTCCACCTTCGCCGGCCTCGACGAAGCCGACGCCGTTTTGCTGATCGGGACCAATCTGCGCCTGGAAGCGCCGGTGCTGAACGCGCGCTTGCGCCGCAACTGGGTGGCGCGCGACGTCAAGGTTGGCGTCATCGGCGAGCAGGCCGACCTGACCTATGCCTACGACTATCTGGGCGCGGGACCCGCTTCGCTGGCCAGCCTGATCAAGGCGCGCAGCGGTTTTGCGACCGTCCTCAAGGACGCCAAGAAGCCGGCCATCATCATCGGCGCCGGCGCCCTGGCGCGCGAAGACGGCGCCGCCATCCTAGCCCTGGCGGCCGAGGCGGCGGGCAAGTTCGGCGTGATCGCCGAGGGCTGGAACGGCTTCAACCTGCTGCATGGCGTGGCCAGCCGCGTCGGCGGCCTGGACCTGGGCTTCATCCCAGGGGAGGGCGGCCTGGCCGCTCTGGATCAGGTCAAGGCCGGCGCGCTCGACGTGCTGTTCCTCCTGGGCGCCGACGAGATCGACCTGTCGGCCACGGACGCATTCGTCATCTATCAGGGCAGCCATGGCGACGCCGGCGCCCACCGCGCCGACGTGATCCTCCCGGGCGCGGCCTATACCGAAAAAGACGCCCTCTACGTCAATACCGAGGGCCGGGTTCAGATGGGCTGGCGGGCGGTGTTCCCGCGGGGCCAGGCCCGCGAGGACTGGGCCATCCTGCGCGCCCTGTCCGAGCGTCTAGGCGCCAAACTACCCTATGACAGCCTGGCCCGGTTGCGGGCGAAGCTGTTCGCTGATCATCCGACCTTCGGCGCCATCGACTATGCGCCGGGCTCGGCGCCGGCGGCGCTGGATCTGAAGGCCGTGGGCGCCAAGGGCGAGGTTTCGGATGCCGCATTTGCAAGCCCAATCAAGGACTTCTACTTCACTAACGCAATCGCGCGGGCCAGCGTGACCATGGCGGAATGCTCCGCCAGCGTCGCGGCTGCGCGTGGCAAGCTGATGGCGGCGGAATAGATCATGATCCCAGCGGACAACCCTTGGGTCTGGTTCGGCCTGACCCTCGGCCAGGTGGCCCTGGTCCTGATGGGCGTGATGATCTCGCTCGCCTTCCTGCTGTGGGGCGACCGCAAGGTCTGGGCCGGCGTGCAGATGCGCAAGGGACCCAATGTGGTGGGCCCGTTCGGCCTGATGCAATCCTTCGCCGACTTCATCAAGTTCGCCCTGAAGGAAGTCGTTGTGCCCGACGGCTCGGACAAGGTCGTGTTCCTGCTCGCGCCCCTGATCAGCTTTGTCCTGGCCTTCGGCGCCTGGGCGGCGATCCCCATGGGGCCGGGCTGGGTGGTGTCCAACATCAATGTGGGCATCCTCTACTTGTTCGCCATCTCCTCGCTCGGCGTCTACGGCATCATCATGGGCGGCTGGGCCTCCAATTCGAAATATCCGTTCCTGGGCTCGCTGCGGTCCGCGGCGCAGATGGTCTCCTACGAAGTCTCGATCGGCTTCGTGATCATCACCGTGATCCTGCTGGCGGGCTCCATGAACCTGCAGACCATCGTCTCCAACCAGGGCGGCGGCTTCTGGAACTGGAACGTGTTTGGCGGCGGCGGGCTGCGCAACCTGCCCATGGCGCTGGTGATGATCCCCATGATGGTGGTCTTCTTCGTTTCGGCCCTGGCCGAGACCAACCGCCCGCCCTTCGACCTGCCCGAGGCGGAGTCAGAACTCGTGGCCGGCTATCAGATTGAATATTCCTCGACCCCCTACCTGCTGTTCATGATCGGCGAATACGCCAACATCGTCCTGATGTGCGGCATGATCTCGATCCTGTTTTTCGGAGGATGGCAGGCGCCTTATCCAACCGGGTTCATGGCCTCGTGGTCGCCGACCCTGGTTAGCCTGCATGGCCTGCTCTGGTTCGCCATCAAGATGGTGTTCTGGTTCTTCATGTTCGCCATGGCCAAGGCCATCGTGCCCCGCTACCGCTACGACCAACTGATGCGCCTGGGCTGGAAGGTGTTCCTTCCGATCTCGGGGATCGCCGTGGTGCTGATCGCCGCCTATCGTGTGTTCGGCCCCGGGGCGTAAGGAGAGTTCGATGACCTTTGCCGCTCGCGTCAACCAGGCCGTCAAGGGCGCCGCCCTGATGGACTTCACCGGAGCCTTCGGCTTGGCGATGAAGCACATGCTGCGTCCAAAAAAGACCGTGGCCTATCCCAACGAGCGTGGCCCGCAGTCGCCCCGGTTTCGCGGGGAGCACGTCCTACGCCGCTATCCCAACGGCGAAGAGCGCTGCATCGCCTGCAAGCTGTGCGAAGCCATCTGCCCGGCCCAGGCCATCTATATCGAGGCCGAACCGCGCGAGGACGGCTCGCGCCGCACCACGCGCTACGACATCGACATGGTCAAATGCATCTATTGCGGCCTGTGCCAGGAGGCCTGCCCGGTGGATGCGATCGTCGAGGGACCCAATACCGAGTACGCCGTCGAAACCCGCGAGGAGCTGTACTACGACAAGCAGCGCCTGTTGGATAATGGCGACCGTTGGGAACGGGAAATCGCGAAGAATCTGGAACTGGACGCGGCCTATCGTTAAGAGGGGCGCGACTCGCAAAGCCCGCTCCCGTCGTTCGGTGCGGGCTTTTTCTGAAGTTGTGTTTAGGGGAGCGTAAGGGCTCATGGCCTTACAGGCGATCGCCTTCTATCTGCTCGCGGCGGTGACGCTGGGCTCGGGATTTCTGGTCATCACGGCCCGCAATCCCGTGCACTCGGTGCTGTTCCTGATCCTGAGTTTTTTCAGCGCCGCTGGGCTGTTCGTCCTTTTGGGGGCGGAGTTTCTGGCCATGCTGCTGGTGGTCGTCTATGTGGGCGCCGTGGCGGTTTTGTTCCTGTTCGTGGTCATGATGCTCGACGTGGATTTCTCCGCCCTGCGCGCTGGGTTCGCCCAGTATCTGCCCATCGGCCTGGCCGTAGCCTTGGTGCTGGTGTTGGAAATGGTGTTCATCGCGGTCGCTGTGGCTGATCGTGGCGCGGCCGCCGGAGCCATGCCGCTGGTGGCCTCCCCGAACCTGAGCAACGCCGAGGCCATCGGCCGGGTGCTCTATACAGACTATGTCTATTTCTTCCAGGCGGCGGGCCTGGTGCTGCTGGTGGCCATGATCGGCGCCATCGTCCTGACCCTGCGCCATCGCAAGGGCGTGCGGCGTCAGAACATCGGCGCGCAGGTTGCGCGCACCCCGGCCACGGGCATGAAAGTGGTTCAGATCAAGAGCGGCGAGGGGTGGGGCGAATGACGATTGGTCTAGCGCACTATCTGGTGGTCGCCGCCGCCCTGTTCACCATGGGGGTGTTCGGCATCTTTGTGAACCGCAAGAACATCATCGTCATCATGATGTCGATCGAGCTGATCCTTCTGGCGGTCAACATCAACCTCGTCGCGTTCTCGGTCCATCTGCATCAGGTCACCGGCCAGATCTACGCCATGTTCGTGCTCACCGTGGCCGCCGCCGAGGCGGCCGTGGGCTTGGCCATTCTGGTGACCTTCTTCCGTAACCGCGGGGATATCGCGGTCGACGACGTCAATGTGATGAAGGGCTGAGCCGCGTCCATGAGTCCTTCGTCTATCGTCACCCTGCTAGTCTTCGGTCCGCTGTTCGGCGCGACTGTCGCCGGCCTGTTCGGCCGCCGGATCGGTGATGTGGCCTCCCAGGCCATCACCACCGGCTTTTTGCTGCTGTCCTGCGCCCTGGGCTGGATCACCTTTCTCAGCGTGTTTTCCGGAGCCCTGAAGCCCTTCACCGTCACCCTCGCGCCCTTTGTCAATGTGGGGGCCTTCCAGTCGGCCTGGTCGATCCGCGTCGACACCCTGTCGGCGGTGATGCTGATCGTGGTGACCACGGTCTCGGCCCTCGTGCACGTCTATAGCTGGGGCTATATGGCTGAGGACGACTCGAAGCCGCGCTTCTTCGCCTATCTGTCCCTGTTCACCTTCGCCATGCTGGCCCTGGTCACCGCCGCCGACTTCATGCAGCTGTTTTTCGGCTGGGAAGGGGTGGGCCTGGCCTCGTACCTGCTGATCGGCTTCTGGTACAAGAAGCCCACCGCGTCGGCCGCGGCGATCAAGGCGTTCATCGTCAACCGGGTCGGCGACTTCGGTTTCGCCCTCGGCATCATGACCACCTTCTGGATGTTCGGTTCGATCCGTTTCGCCGAGATCTTCCCCCAGGTGGCCGCCCACGCGAACCAGACCTGGTTCTTCGCCAGCCACTATTGGAGCGCCATCGACCTGGCCTGCGCCCTTCTGTTCGTCGGGGCCATGGGCAAGTCGGCCCAGTTCTTCCTGCACACCTGGCTGCCGGACGCCATGGAAGGCCCGACCCCGGTTTCGGCCCTGATCCACGCGGCGACCATGGTCACCGCCGGCGTCTATATGGTCTGCCTGTTGTCGCCCATGTTCGAATACGCCCCGGTGGCCAAGCAGATCGTCACTCTGATCGGCGCCGTCACCGCCCTGTTCGCCGCCACGATCGGGCTGGCCCAGAACGACATCAAGCGGGTCATCGCCTATTCGACCTGCTCGCAGCTCGGCTACATGTTCATCGCCGCCGGCGTGGGCGCCTACCAGGGCGCCATGTTCCACCTGTTCACGCACGCCTTCTTCAAGGCCCTGCTGTTCCTCAGCGCGGGCAGCGTGATCGTCGGCATGCACCACGAGCAGGACATGCGGAAGATGGGCGCCCTGTGGAACAAGCTGCCCATCACCTATGCGGTGATGTTGATCGGCACACTTGCCATCACGGGGGTCGGCCTGCCGGGCCTGGAACTGGGCTTCGCCGGCTTCTATTCCAAGGACGCCATCATCAACGCGGCCTATACGGCCAGCGCTCACAGCGGCGTGGCCGGCTTCGCCTTCGTGATCAGCATCCTGGCCGCCGGCCTGACCTCCTTCTATTCCTGGCGCCTCGTGTTCATGACGTTCCACGGTCCCGCCAAGTGGGGCGCCGACGCGCATGCTCATGACGACCATGGGCACGACGCCCATGCGCATGACGATCACGGCGCAGCGCACGACGATCATGGCCACGGTCATCACGAGCCGCATGAGAGCCCGTGGATCATGGTGGTTCCGTTGTTGGCTTTGGCGGTGGGCGCGATCTTCTCGGGGTTCGCCTTCCACGAACATTTCGTCGGTGGCGATCGCGCGGACTTTTGGAATGGGGCGATCTTCGCCCTGCCCACCAATCACGTGCTCGATTACGAGGGCAAACTGCCGTTCCTGGTGGTCTGGGCGCCCCTGACCGTCACCGCCATCGGCTTCTTCAGCGCCTTTTATGTCTATGTGCTGAAGGAAGGCATGGGCGCCCGGATCGCGGCGCAACGCGGCATCCTGTGGAGTCTGTTCTACAATAAGTGGTATTTCGACGAGATCTACGAGTTCATCTTCGTCCGTGGCGCCAAGGGGCTGGGCGACTTGTTCTGGAAGGGCGGGGACCAGAAGATCATCGACGGCTTCGGCCCCGATGGGGTGGCCGCCGTATCCGCCGCCTTGGGCAAGCGCTTCGGGCGTCTGCAGACGGGCTATGTCTATCACTATGCGTTCGTGATGCTGGTCGGGGTGGCAGGCCTTCTCGGCTACGCCCTCTACGCCTGGTCTTAGTGAGCGGGATCAAATCATGACCGGCATCCTCAGCCTCACCATCTTCTCGCCCTTCATCGGCGTCGCCGCGATCCTGATCCTGCGCCTGTTCGGCGATCAGAAGGACTTGTCGCGCGCCAACAACGCCGCCAAATGGATCGCGCTCGCCACCACCCTGGCGACCTTCGCCCTGTCGATCCTCTTGGTCGCCCAGTTCGACCCGCATCAGGTCGGCTTCCAGTTCGTGGAGAACATCGACTGGTTCGGCGGCTGGCGTTACCGCATGGGCGTGGACGGCATCTCGGTGCTGTTCGTGCCTCTGACCGCGTTCCTGCTGCCCCTGTGTATCGTCGCCAGCTGGAAATCGATCGAGAACCGGGTCCTGGAATACATGATCGCCTTCCTGATCCTGGAAGCGCTGGTCATCGGGGTGTTCTGCGCCCTGGATATCGTGGTCTTCTACGTCTTCTTCGAAGGCCAGCTGATCCCGATGTTCCTGATCATCGGCGTCTGGGGCGGCAAGAACCGGGTCTATGCGGCCTTCAAGTTCTTCCTCTACACCCTGCTGGGCTCGGTGCTGATGCTGGCCGCCATCCTGGCCATGATCGGCGTGGCTCACACCTCCTCGATCCCCGAGCTTTTGACCTATCACTTCGATCCCAAGCTGCAGATCTTGCTGTGGCTGGCCTTTTTCGCCTCGTTCGCGGTCAAGATGCCCATGTGGCCGGTGCACACCTGGCTGCCCGACGCCCACGTGGAGGCGCCTACGGCCGGCTCGGTGATCCTGGCGGGCATCCTGTTGAAGATGGGCGGTTACGGCTTCCTGCGCTTCTCGATCCCCATGTTCCCCTCGGCCAGCCACTATTTTACGCCGCTGGTCTTCACCCTGTCGGCGATCGCGGTCGTCTACACCTCGCTGGTCGCCTTCCGGCAGACCGACATCAAGAAGCTGATCGCCTATTCATCGGTGGCCCACATGGGTTTCGTGACCATGGGCATCTTCTCCGGCAATGTGCAGGGCGAGCAGGGAGCCATCTTCCAGATGCTCAGCCACTGGGTGATCTCCGGAGCGCTCTTCCTGTGCGTCGGGGTGGTCTATGACCGCATGCACACCCGCGAGATCGCCTTCTACGGCGGCCTGACCGAGCGCATGCCCTGGTACGCGGCGACCTTCATGCTGTTCACCATGGGCAATGTCGGCCTGCCGGGCACCTCGGGCTTTGTGGGCGAGATCCTGACCATGACCGGGACCTACCAGGTCTCGACCTGGACCGCGATCGTGGCCGCCACCGGGGTGATCCTGTCGGCGACCTACGCTCTGACTCTCTATCGCCGGGTCATGTTCGGCTCGATCACCAATCCGCAGCTGACGACCATCAATGATCTGAACTGGCGCGAAGTGGCCGTGTTCGTCCCCCTAATCGCCGGCGCCCTGATCCTTGGGGTTCAGCCGAACCTGGTGTTTAACATCACCGCCGCCTCGGTCGATCACCTGGTCGACGCCTACAAGATGTTTGGCGGGTAGCGGATGCCCCTTCATTCCAATCCCGGTCACCACCCCCGCTACGCCGGCCTGGCCGCGCGGCTGCGAGGTGTGATGGCGAGCGCAAAGGCCCGAAAGCGCAGCAACAGAACCACGGCGGTCGTGATGGCCGGCGCAGGCTTAGGCGTGGCGGTGAGCTGACATGATGAGTTTTTCCGACGCCCTTTTGATCGTTCGCCCGGAGCTGTTCCTGGCCGTCGCCGCCCTGGCGTTGCTTGTGCTTGGCGCCTTCGCCCAGCCGCGCGGCGCCGTGCTGGTGGGGTGGCTGGCCAGCGCCTCCCTGTTGATCGCCGCCTATCTGGCCGCGGTCAGCCCGTCGGGCGTAGCCTTCGCCGGCGGTTTCGTCTCCGACGCCGCCTCCCGCTTCGCTCAGGTGGCCATCTATGGCGCCAGCGCCGTGAGCGTGGTGCTGGGCTCGGGCTGGCTCGGCCGGCTCAATGCGCGGCAGTTCGAGTTCCCGGTGCTGATCGTGCTGGCCGCCCTAGGCATGGGCATGATGGCCTCGTCCGGCGACCTGATCTCGCTCTATGTGGGGGTCGAGCTGCAGTCCCTGGCGCTCTATGTCCTGGCCGCTTTCCGCCGCGATGACGCCAAGGCCTCGGAAGCCGGCCTGAAATATTTCGTGCTCGGCGCCCTGTCTTCAGGATTGCTGCTCTATGGCGCCTCGCTGATCTACGGTTTCGCCGGCTCGGTGCGGTTCCCGGAGATCGCGGCGGCCGTGCACCATGGGGCCAGCAATGGCGTCATCTTCGGCCTGGTGTTCCTGATCTGCGGCCTGGGCTTCAAGGTCTCGGCGGCGCCGTTCCATATGTGGACCCCGGACGTCTATGAGGGCGCGCCCACCCCCGTGGTCGGCTTCTTCGCCGCCGCGCCGAAACTGGCGGCCATGGTCCTGTTCGCCAGGGCCTTGGGCGACGCCTTCCCCGGCGCGGTCAATCAGTGGCGCGAGGTGATCATCATCCTAGCGGTGGCCTCCATGCTGCTGGGCGCCTTCGCCGGCTTGGTGCAGAAGAACCTCAAGCGCCTGTGGGCCTATTCGTCGATCGCCAATGTGGGCTACGCCCTGGTGGGCCTTTCGGCCGGAACGGCCGAGGGCTACCAGTCGATGCTGGTGTTCATGGTCCTCTACATGATCGACGTCACCGGCTTCTTCGCCTGCCTGACGGCTCTGACGCGTGACGGCAAGCCGATGGAGACCATCGACGACATGGCCGGCCTGATGCGGGAGCGTCCCGGCATGGCCTTGGCCATGACCGCCTTCGCCGTATCGGCCATCGGCTTTCCGCCCTTCTCCGGCTTCATCGGCAAGGTGTTCGTATTCCGCGCCATCATCGATGCGGGCTTTGGCTGGGTGGCCGTGGTCGGCCTGGTCTCGAGCGTGGTGGGGGCCTTCTATTATCTGCGCCTGATCAAGGTGATGTGGTTCGATGTGGCGCCTGGCGCCACCGACGCCCCGCCGGCGGACGCCAAGGCGGTCGCCTATGCCGCAGCCCTGTTCTCGATGCCGGTGGTGATCTTCGCCATGAAGGGCCTCGACCCCCTGTCCAAAGCGGCCGCCGCCGCCTTCGGGCTCAGCTAGTGGACGCAAACTGGGGGTCGGCCCCGGTCCAGGTTCCGATCCTGGCGCTGGACGAGATCGACTCCACCAACGCCGAAGCCCGACGCCGGGCCGAGGTGGGCGAGACCGGACCCCTTTGGATCACGGCTCTGCGTCAGACCGCCGGTCGCGGTCGTCGAGGCAGAGCCTGGGAGACCGGGCAGGGGGGCAATCTCGCCGCGACCCTGCTCATGCTCACCGACAAGCCGCCAGCCGAAGCCGCGCAGGTCTCCTTCATCGCCGCCCTGGCGGTGGCCGATCTGGCGCGCGAGTTCATCAAGGCCAGTTCGATCGCGCTGAAATGGCCCAATGACGTGCTGGTGGGCGGCAAGAAGATCTCGGGCGTCCTGATCGAGTCCGGTCGTCGAGCGGACGACGTCCTCTGGCTGGCCTGCGGGATCGGCGTCAATCTGGCCGAAGCCCCGACCTCGGCCGACCGGCCGGCCACCACCTTCGTCGCCGAGGGCTGCGATCCGCCGCCGTCGCCGCGTCAGGCGCTGGAGCGGCTGTCGAGCAGCTTCGCCGGCTGGCTGGGCCTTTGGGAAGCGCAGGGTTTCGCGGCCATCGCCGAGGCCTGGACCCAACGCGCGCACGGGTTGGGCTTGGCCTGCACCGCTAATCTGGGCTCTGAATCGGTCGTGGGCGTCGCCGAGGGCCTCGATGTGGACGGCGCCTTGCGCCTGCGCCTCGCCGACGGCGCCATCCGCCGGATCACCGCCGGCGACATCTTTTTCCAGGGGATGTGAGATGCTGCTGGCGATCGAGCAAGGCAACACCAACACCCTGTTCGCCGTGCATGACGGCAAGGAGTGGATCGCCCAGTGGCGCACGGCCACCGATTCCATGCGCACGGCCGACGAGTACGCCGTCTGGCTGCATCAACTGTTGGAAATGCAGAACCTGAAGCTTGGGAATCTCGACGCCTGCATCATATCCAGCGTCGTGCCCCAGTCGATTTTCAATCTGCGTAACCTCAGCCGCCGCTATCTCCACGTGGAGCCGCTGGTGATCGGCGAGAACGCCGAGTTGGGCATTCCCATCCGCATCCAAAAGCCGTCTGAGGCCGGCGCCGACCGTCTGGTCAACGCCATCGGCGCCCATATTGTCTATCCCGGCGGCCTGATCGTCATCGACAGCGGCACCGCCACCACCTTCGACATTGTCGGCCCCGACGGCGCCTTCGAAGGCGGCGCCATCGCGCCCGGCATCAACCTGTCCATGCAAGCCCTGCACACCGCGGCGGCCAAGCTGCCCCGCATCGCCATCCAGCGCCCCGAACATGTGATCGGCAAGGGCACGGTCGAGGCCATGCAGTCCGGCGTGTTCTGGGGGTATATTGCGCTGATCGAGGGCCTGATCGTGCGCATGAAGGCTGAATATCACGCGCCGCTCACCGTGGTGGCCACGGGCGGAGTGGCCTCGCTGTTCGAGGGCGCGACAGACCATATCGACATTTTTGACGGCGACCTGACCATCCGCGGCCTTCTAGAGATCTGGCGACGCAACGGCGGCCCGTCCACCCCATGAAAAAGCAAACCCAAGACGAACTCGTGTTCCTGCCGCTAGGCGGGTCCAACGAGATAGGCATGAACTTCAACTGCTACGGCTACGGCCCGCCGCATGATCGCAAATGGATCATCGTCGATGTGGGCGTGACCTTTGGCGATCAGACGACGCCGGGGGTGGAGATCATCCTGCCGGACCCCGAGTTCATCGAGGCCCATGCAGACGATATCCTGGGCATCGTCCTGACCCACGCTCACGAGGACCATATCGGGGCCATGGGCTGGCTGTGGCCGCGCCTGCGCGCGCCGATCTACGCCACGCCCTTCACCGCCTTCCTCTTACGCGAAAAGATGCGCGAGCGCGGTTGCCTGGACCAGGCCAGCATCACCGAGGTGCCGCTGAGCGGCAAGATCGATCTGGGGCCGTTCCAGTGCGAACTGATCACCCTGACCCACTCGATCCCCGAGCCCAACGGCCTGGCCATTCGCACACCGCTGGGAACGATCCTGCACACGGGCGACTGGAAGATCGATCCGGACCCGATTTTGGGCGGCGTCACCGACGCTGACGCCATTGAGCGCCTGGGCGACGAGGGCGTCCTGGCCATGGTCTGCGACTCCACCAATGTCTTCGTGGACGGTGTCGCCGGCTCCGAGGCCGAGGTGCGCGAGAAGATGAACGCCCTGATCGGCACGCTGAAGGGTAAGGTCGCGGTGGCCTGTTTCGCGTCCAATGTGGCGCGCATGGACACGGTGATCCGGGCGGCCGAGGCCAATGGCCGCCGGGTCTGCCTGGTGGGGCGCTCGATGATCCGCATGTCGGCCGCGGCCGCGTCGGTCGGCCTGTTCAAGGGGCACGCGCCATTCCTCAACGACGCCGAGGCTGGTCGCTTTGGCGACAATGAGATCCTCTATCTATGCACCGGCAGCCAGGGCGAAGCGCGGGCGGCTCTGTCGCGCATCGCCGACGGGACCCATCCGCATGTGAAGCTGGGACCAGGAGATCATTGCGTGTTCTCCTCGCGGGTCATTCCGGGCAACGACGTGCCGATCCGCAACCTGCAGAACAAGCTCGCCGACCGCGGCGTGCGCCTCTACACCGAGCGGGACCATCCGGGAATCCACGTTTCCGGCCACCCGTGCCGGGACGAGCTGAAACAGATATACGCCTGGGCCCGGCCGCAGATCGCCGTGCCGACCCATGGCGAGCGGCGGCACCTGCTGGAGCATGTCGCCCTGGCCAAGGATCTGCAGGTCGGCCAGGCGCTTGCGCCGCGCAACGGCGACATGGTCCGTCTGGCCCCAGGTCGGGCCGAGATCATCGATGAGGTCCCCGCCGGCCGGCTTTATGTGGACGGCGGCGTGGTCACGGCCGAGAACGGCGAGGCCCTGCGCGAACGACGGCATGCCTCGCATAGCGGCATCTTGATGGTCGCCATCGCCATGGACGAGCGCGGCCGTATCGCCTCCGGCCCCCAGGTCCGCGCCGTGGGCCTGCCCAGCGATTCCGCCAATCCCCTTGAGGACGCCTTGGACGAACTGGCCGATGTGGTGGAGGACGCGGTCAAGCGCCTGGGCGCCGAGGATCGCGGCGATGACGACGCCCTGGAGCAGGCGATCAACCGCACCCTGAAGCGCGCCTCGCACCGTCTGTGGGGCCGCCGTCCGATCGTCGAGACCACGGTTTTGCGGATCTAGAGCGCTTCTCGCCAAAGTGGATCCGGTTTGGCGATCAGGAAGCGCTCTAGCTCAATGATTTAGAGCCCGTTTTTATCCCACTTCGATTGATTCAATCGAAGTGGGAAAGGCTCTTGGGCCTGATTGGCGCCTCATGGCGCCTACTTCACGGGCAGGCGCTGCGATCGCAAATCGACGATATCGGTCGTGCTAGACAGGTTTGTTTGCTCGGGTTATTTAAGGGCGATCGACCTCTGTCGCGCTCTGCTCTCTTTACACCTCGCCGACGCGCTCGGTCCTTGCAGCCGCTCTTTTCAGATTTCGATCGCCGCCGGATAGTCCGTCGGCGCAATTTATTTGGAGACCTGAAAATGGCTCAAGGCACCGTGAAGTGGTTCAACGCGACCAAGGGTTTCGGCTTCATCCAACCCGATGACGGCGGCCAAGACGTGTTCGTGCACATCTCGGCGGTCGAACGTGCGGGCCTGCGTGGCCTGAACGAAGGCCAAAAGGTCGGCTACGAACTCGAGCGTGACCGCAAGAGCGGCAAGATGGCCGCTGGCGCGCTGCAAGCGCTCTAAGCGAATTTCGCCGGGCCGTTCGGCTCAGTGAAGAAGACCTTTAGGCGGGACCCGGTTCAAAAGAGCCGGGTCCCGTTTTGCGTTGAGGCCTGGCCCCGGCTCGCCGGCGCGCTGAAGATGGTGATGACCGCCTGATTTTCGCGAACTGTGTGACAGGTGTTCGACGCGGTGCGTCCGGGTCGGCTATAGAATGACGTTCAACGACTCGTCCCGATCCGTCCGGAGCCCGACATGACCACCACGACCGCCTCTCTCGCCGACCTGGGCGGGGCGCCGTCCGAGCGGCCGGCGCTGCGCTATAAGCGTGTGCTGCTGAAGGTTTCCGGCGAAGTGCTGATGGGCGAACAGGCCTTCGGCATCGACTTGGCTACGATTGATGCGGTCGCCGCCGACATCGCCGAAGTCGTCGCCCACGGCGTCGAGTTGTGTCTCGTCATCGGCGGGGGCAATATCTTCCGCGGGCTGTCTGTGGCCGGCAAGGGCATGGAGCGGGCCAGCGCCGACTATATGGGCATGCTGGCCACGGTGATGAACGCCCTGGCCATGCAGAGCGCGCTGGAAAAGATCGGGGTCGAGACCCGGGTTCAGTCGGCGATTCCCATGCAGGCGGTGTGCGAGCCCTATATCCGCCGCCGCGCAGAGCGCCATCTGGAGAAGGGCAGGGTGGTGATCTTCGCCGCCGGCACCGGAAATCCCTATTTCACCACCGACACCGCCGCCGCCCTGCGCGCCGCCGAAATGGGCTGCCAGGCCCTGTTCAAAGGCACCAGCGTGGACGGAGTCTATACTGCCGATCCAAAGAAGGTTCCGGACGCAAAGCGTTATGACCGCTTGAATTATCTAGACGTGTTGTCGCAAGACTTGAAGGTGATGGATGCTTCAGCCATCAGTCTGATGCGCGAGAACGGGATCCCGATCATCGTATTCTCGATCCGCCACCGCGGCGGCTTCCTGGACGTCCTGACCGGCCAAGGCGTGCACACCGTCATCGGCGCCGAACACCACCAGCCCTGAGCGAGAAGAGACCATGGCCACCGCTGAAAAACCCGTTCTGGCGCGCTATCGCGAGCGCATGGACAAGACCGTCGCCACCCTGAAGGAGGAATTCGGCACCCTGCGCGCCGGCCGGGCCTCGGCGGGCCTGCTCGACCAGGTCATGGTCGACGCCTATGGCGGAAGCGTGCCGATCAGCCAGGTCGCCGGCGTGAGCGTGCCGGACGCGCGATCGCTCACCGTGAGCGTCTGGGACCGCGGGGTGGTCGTGTCGGTGGAGAAGGCTATCCGCAATGCGGGCCTGGGTCTCAATCCGGTGGTCGAGGGGCAGAACCTGCGCATTCCAATCCCGCCCCTGACTGAGGATCGCCGCAAGGATCTGGCCAAGATGGCGGGGAAATACGCCGAACATCATAAGATCGCCGTCCGCAACGTCCGCCGTGACGCCAACGACGATATCAAGAAGGCGGAAAAGGACGGGGTCATCACGCAGGACGAAATGAAGCGCATGACCGACGATGTGCAAAAGCTGACCGACGAGGCGGTGAAGCGCGTCGACGAGGCCTTGAAAACCAAAGAACAAGAGATCATGCAGGTTTAGTGGCCGCGACGGCGGAACACCGCCGCGATGCAAAGGACCCCCCGCATGCCGCCGCCGCCCGGCGCCAAGTCCACGCCCCGATCCGCCGCTCAGGCGTCCGCTGACGCGGGCGCCGAACGGCCGATTCATGTCGCTATCATCATGGACGGCAACGGGCGCTGGGCCAAAGCGCGGAGCCTGCCGCGGGCTCTGGGGCACCGATCGGGCGTCAATGCGCTGAAGCGAACGGTCGAGGCGGCGCCCTCGGCCGGGATCGATCGGCTCACCGTATTCGGCTTCTCCACCGAGAACTGGCGCAGGCCGGTGGCCGAGGTCACCGAGCTGATGAGTCTCCTCAAAAGCTATGTGGAAAGCGATCTGGACCGGCTGGAGCGGGAAGGCGTGCGCGTGCGTATCATCGGTCGCCGCACGGGCCTGTCCGCCGATGTGCTGGAAATCATCGAGCGCGCCGAGCGGCGCACAGCGGGTAATAGCGAGTTTCTGCTGCAGGTGGCGTTCAACTACGGTGGACAAGCGGATATCGCCGACGCGGCGCGCCGGCTCGCCCAGGAAGTAAAAGCCGGGCGACTGGACCCGGATACGATCGACGAAGCGGCGTTCGATCGTGAATTGTCCACGGCGCACGCCCCAGCGCCCGACCTGATCATTCGCACCAGCGGCGAAAAGCGGCTGTCGAACTTCCTGTTGTGGGAGGCGGCCTATGCTGAATTGGTGTTCCAGGACGTCCTGTGGCCCGACTATGGCCCGGCCCACCTGAAGGCGGCTGTCGAGGAGTTCCGGCGACGCGATCGGCGGTACGGCGGAACTGGTGTCGATGACGTCCTCGCGACCGCCTAAGCGCTTCGACTGGAACAATCTGCGCATCCGGGTTCTCTCCGCGACAGCGCTGATCTGCGCCGTCGTTGCGGTGGTTTTCGCGCCCAGCAATCTGCCCCCATGGAGCTGGGCCTTTCTGACCATGATCTCGGTCGGCGTGGCGTTCCTGGCGATCGAGTGGGGGGCGATGGCCGCTCCCAAGGCCCCGTCGCGGGTGGCGATCGTCATGACCGTGGCGATCCTGGCGCCGATCTTCCTCACCTATCTGCATCTTTTCAGGCAGGCCTGGATCGCCATCGCCGTGCTGGCCGTGGCGGCCGGCCTGATCGCCAAGGCCTTGCAGACGCGGGCGCGCGATGTGGCCTATGGGGTGGTCTATCTGGGGCCGCCCTGCGTCGCGCTGACCTGGCTGCACGTCATGCCCAACCCGATCAGTTGGACGATTTTAGTGTTCGCCGTGACCTGGTGCGCGGATATCGCCGCCTTTGCGGTGGGTAACGCCTTAAAAGGGCCTAAGCTTTCCCCCCGATACTCGCCCAACAAAACCTGGTCGGGATTCTTCGGCGGGCTTTGCGGCGCAATGATCGCGGCGGTGGTGACCGCCGAAGCACGAATAATATTTTCCACCGCCATTCTGAGCCTTCCGGCGGCGGCGGTGATAGGTTTGATCGGCGGCTTAGCGACCATGGTCGGGGATTTGTGGGAATCGATGCTGAAACGGAACTATGGTGTGAAGGATTCTGGAGATCTGATCCCCGGCCACGGCGGTCTCCTGGATCGGGTGGACGGGCTGATGTTCGCGGTCGTGTCGATCGCGGTGGCCCGACTGGCCTATGAAGCGGGGTGGGGACATTGAGCGATAAGCGCAGAGTGACGGTGCTGGGCTCGACGGGCTCGATCGGGGTTTCGACCCTCAGCCTTTTCGAACAGGCGGGCGCCATGGGGTCGGCAGAGGTCGAGATTGTCGCCCTGACCGGCGGACGCAATGTGGAACTGCTGGCGCAGCAGGCCGAGCGTTGGCGGCCGGAGCGGGTGGTGATCGCCGATGAGAGCCTGTACGAGGCGCTCAAGGCGCGTCTGAACGGGGCGGGCATTGCTATCGCCGCCGGTGCGGAGGCCGTGCGCGAGGCGGCGGAGATGCCCACCGACTGGGTCATGTCGGCTATAGTCGGCTCCGCCGGTCTGGCGCCCACCCTGGCGGCGGCGCGCACCGGGGCGGTGATCGCCCTGGCTAACAAGGAAAGCCTGGTCTGCGCCGGACCGACCCTGCTGGAAACCGCCAGGGCGGCGGGAGGGCGAGTGATCCCGGTGGATTCCGAACACTCCGCCATATTCCAGTCCCTGCAGTCCGCCTGCGCCCACCGGGTGGCGCGGCTGATCCTGACGGCTTCAGGCGGACCGTTCCGCGAATGGACCTTGCAGGACATGGCGGGCGCCACGCCGGAGCAGGCTGTGGCCCATCCTAATTGGAGCATGGGCGCCAAGATTTCGATCGATTCGGCGACGATGATGAACAAGGGCCTGGAGATGATCGAGGCCGCCTATCTGTTCGACACCCCGGCGGAGCGCATCGACGTCTTGATTCATCCGCAGTCCATCATCCACAGCATGGTCGAATATGAGGACGGATCGACCCTGGCGCAGTTGGGGCCGCCCGACATGCGCGCGCCGATCGCCTGCGCCTACGCCTGGCCAGACCGGTTGCCCTGGCCGGCGCCCAAGCTGGATCTGGCTGCGATCGGCTCTTTGACCTTCTCCGAGCCCGACGCTATCCGCTTTCCGGCCATTGGCATCGCCCGTTCGGCCCTGACGGCCGGAGGACTGGCGCCGGCGGCCATGAATGCGGCCAATGAGACGGCGGTCGCCGCCTTCCTTGACCGACGCATCGGCTTTCTCGATATTGCCGCCACGGTTTCCGAGACGCTGGAGCGGATGGAGGCTGGGGGCGATCTGGGCGCGGGGGCGACCGGCGACGTACTGGAGAACGCCATGGTCACCGACCGATCCGCGCGCCGCGTGGCCGGCGACATTGTCGCGGGCCGCGGCCTTTCCCACTAACAGCCTGGATTTCGAAGAGCCCTCATGACGGCCCAAGCGCAAAGCGCGCTCATCGATCTTGTGACCTGGCTGCCGGTGATCTCGCTGATCATTACGGTGCACGAGCTCGGTCACTTCTGGGTGGCGCGTGCGTTCGGCATAGCCATCGACCGCTTTTCGCTCGGATTCGGCCACGCCATCCTGTCTTGGCGCGACAAGGCGGGAACCGAGTGGCGAATCGGCTGGCTGCCGTTGGGGGGCTATGTGCGTTTCGCCGGCGACGCCAACGCCGCCAGCGTTCCCGACCAGCAGGATCTTGACGCCATGCGCGCTGAGATCGTCGCCGCCGAGGGGCCTGGGGCGGAGATGAAATACTTCGCCTTCAAGCCGGTCTGGCAGAGGGCCTGTGTCGCCGCCGCCGGGCCGTTCGCCAATTTCCTGCTGGCGGTGGTGCTGTTCGCCATCGTTCTGGGCACGCTCGGGGAATATGTCACCGCGCCGCGGATTGGCAGCGTCGTGACTGGAAGCGTGGCGGAAAAGGCCGGTTTTCAGGCCGGGGACACGATCGTCCGTGCGGACGATCATCGCATCGCCAGCTTCGAGGCGCTGATGCAATACGTGTCCGTCCGCGCTCATGCGCCGATCGTCTTTATCGTAGAGCGCTCGGGACAGCAGGTTAAGCTATTGGCGACGCCGGGTGAGCGAATCGACTCGGATCCAATCAATGGCAAACACCGCGTCGGCGCCCTGGGCTTGCGGCCAGAGTTGAAGCCCAGCGATTTCAATCACATTCGCTACAACCCCATGCAGGCCGTCGCCGGTGGGGTGCGGGAGAGCTGGGATATCCTATCGACCACGGCCTATTACATCGGCCGCATGGTCACTGGCCAGGTCTCCGCCGATCAACTGGGCGGCCCGTTGCGCACAGCGCAGCTATCCGGCGCCGTGGCCACCGCGGCGGTCAACAGCGTCTCCGATCTGCCGACAAAAATGCTGAACGTGCTTGTGGGGTTGACCCAACTGGCCGGCATCATTTCGGTCAGCATTGGGTTCGTGAATCTGTTGCCCATCCCGGTGCTCGATGGGGGGCATCTGTTGTTCTACGCCTATGAAGCCATCGCCCGCCGGCCTCTGGCCGAGCCGGTTCAGGCGGCGAGTTACCGGGTAGGTCTTGCCTTACTGCTCGGTTTGATGTTGTTCGCCACCTTCAACGATCTGCAGCGCAGCAGCGTTTTTCATTTTCTCGGCGGCCTGTTCTCTTGACTGGACGCCCCATGCCGATGGCTGACCTGATGGATCTTTCCACCGACCGCCGCTTTCGTGTTTCGCGCGCCCGCGCGCCGGGGCTGGCCTTGCTGCTGGCGACGAGCGCGTTGTCGACCGCTGTCTATGCCCCAGCCCTGGCGGCGCCTGCGCCAGCCGCTGCGCCCCCTGCCGCCAATGCGCCCACGCCTGCCGCCGCTCCAGCGCCCGCGCCGGCCGCTCCAGCGGTCAGCCAGTCGGGTGTAGTGCGTAAGATCACCGTTCAGGGCAATGTCCGGATCGAACAGGACACCATCCTGTCCTATCTGCCGATTCAGCCGGGTGACACCATCGGGCCGGAACAGATCGACCTTGCGGTCAAGACCCTGTTCAAGACCGACCTGTTCGCCGACGTCGCCGTCCAGTTGGTCGATGGCGAGCTCATCGTCCGCGTCGCCGAGAACCCGATCATCAACCAGGTGGTTTTCGAGGGGAACGACAACCTCAAGGACGACAAGCTGCGCGATGAAGTGACGGTTCGCCCGCGCGGCATCTTCACCAAGGGCAAGGTGCAGGGCGATGTTCAGCGAATCGTTGAACTCTATCGACGCTCGGGCCGCATTTCGGTGACCGTGACGCCGAAGATCGTCGAACTGCCGCAAAAGCGCATCGACCTGATCTTCGAAATCAATGAAGGCCCAAAGAGCGGCATCACCCGCATCAACTTCATCGGCAATCGCCAGTTTTCGGACAACGACCTGCGCGGCGTGGTCGTCACCCGCGAGAGCCGGCTTTACCGGTTCCTCAGCACCAACGACAACTACGACCCCGACCGCCTGGACTACGACCAGGAAGAGCTGCGCAAGTTCTATCGCAACCACGGCTTCTACGATTTCCGCATCATCAACACCGTCGCCGAACTGGCGCCGGACAAGAACGGCTTTGCGGTCACCTACACGATCGACGAAGGCCCGAAATATCACTTCGGCAAGATCAAGGTCGAAACCCAGCTGAAGAAGCTGAACGGCGCCGTGCTACAGCAGCTGCTGCCGATCCGCGAAGGCCAGCTCTACGAAGACAAGAAGATCGAAGACGCCACCGACGCCCTGACCTTCGCCGCCGGCGCCGCGGGTTTCGCCTTTGTGGATGTGGCCCCGCGCTATACGCCGAACCGCGAAACGCGCACGGTCGATCTGATCTTCGACGTCAAGGAAGGTCCGCGCGTCTATATCGACCGCATCGACATCGTCGGTAACACCCGCACCCTGGATCCGGTGATCCGCCGAGAACTGCAGGTCACCGAGGGGGACGCCTACAACCGGGTCCTGGTCGATCGTTCCAAGAACCAGGTGCGCTCGCTCGGCTTCTTCAAGGATGTCGACATCACCCAGATTCCCGGCAGCGCGCCGGACCGGACCGGGTTGCAGGTCAAGGTCACCGAACAGCCGACAGGCGAGCTTTCGTTCAGCGCCGGCTACAGCTCCATCGACCGACTGGTTCTCGATCTGGGGATTTCCGAGCGCGACTTCCGCGGCCGCGGTCAGGACCTGCGGGCCGAGGCGTCGATCGGGTCGTTGAGGCAGCAGATCAGCCTGTCCTTCACCGAACCGCGTTTCCTGGGCCGAAACCTCAGCGCAGGTAGCGATCTCTACGTCACCCGATACGATTTTAGCCAGTACGCGGGCTATAACACCAGTTCCATCGGCGGCGCCCTTCGGCTCGGCTTTGGGCTGGGGGCCTATTCATCCCTGCAGCTGCGCTACAACCTGCATGCGGACGACGTGGAAGTGGATTCTAGCCTTTGCGGCAATCCGCCGAGCGTCTCGCCGATCCTCTGCGCCGAGCGGGGTAATTCCATTACCTCGCTGGTGGGCTACACCCTGCGTTGGGATCACCGGAACGATCCGCTCAATCCCACCCGCGGCTTCTTCACCGAGGTCTCGCAGGATTTCGCCGGCCTGGGCGGTTCGGTCAAATATGTGCGCAGCGAATTCAAGAGCGGTTGGTACCACGGCTTCACGCCGGACTGGATTTTCAGCGCCACCTTTGACTCGGGCTATATCGGCGGCTGGGGCGGCTCGACGGTGCGGATCAACGACCGTTTCTATGTGGGCGGCAACGATTTCCGCGGCTTCCAGATCGCCGGGGTCGGCCCGCGCGACACCACCCCGAACTACGACCAGGCGCTAGGCGGCAAGGCCAAGGCTATCGGCACGCTGGAGCAGACCTTTCCGGACTTCCTGCCGGAACAGTACGGGATCAAGACCGCCTTCTTCACCCAGTTCGGCACCGATGGCCTCTTGGACGCCACCGACAAGCGTGACCCGACTAGCCACGCCCTGCTGCCGAGCATCAAGGACGACCTCGCTTTCCGGGCGTCCGCCGGGATCAGCGTGTTCTGGAAGTCGCCTTTGGGCCCCATCCGCATCGATTTGAGCGATGTCCTGGCCCGGGACAAGTACGACAAGACCGAGAATTTCCGTTTTTCCACCTCAACCAGGTTCTAATCCATGACCAACTCCAAGCTCGGCCTCGCGCTCGTTTGCGTGGCCGCCACCGCTTTTGCCAGTCAGGCGCTCGCGCAGCAGCCCGCCAAGCCACGGACCACGGCGCCCGCGCCGGCGGCGGCTCAGCCAGCCTTGCCGGCTGGCCCGACCATCCCCGGCGTCTGCGTGCTCGACAAGAACGGCCTCGTTCTCGGCTCGGCGGCCGGCAAGTTCGTGGTCCAGCGGCTGAACCAGCTGAAGGCCCAGTCGGATTCCGAACTCAGCGCGGAAGAGACCGCGCTGCGGACCGATGCGTCGGCCCTGGAAGGGCAGAAGGCCACCCTGCCGCCGGATCAATTCGAACAGCGTGGATCGGCGATCAACCTTCGCGCCAACGCCCTGCAGCGTAAGGCTCAGCAGCGGGAGCGCGAACTGCAGGTCACCGAACAGAAAGCGATCGGCCGTATCTTCCAGGAAGCCGATCCCGTCATTCGTCAGACCTTTATCCAGCACAACTGTTCGCTGTTCCTGAACGCTGAATCCGTTCTCGTCGTGGCTCCTTCGATGGATTTGACCCCGGCCGTGATCCAGGGCCTCGACGCCAAGATCACTCAGTTCCAGTTCGATCGTGAACACATCGAGCAACCGGCCGCCCCCGCGCAGCCGCGCTGACGTCTGACCGGGTTCGCTTCTTCCGAAGCGAACCCGGATCGTGCGGTGATAGGCTTTCGCCAAACTCCTTCGGACGGTGTTCGTCTGGGGGAATGGCTCTGAGCAGGATCGATCCGGCCTTGACCGGAGGTCCTGCTGGCAACCAATGGGCTGGACGCCGATTGCTTTTGGGGGCAGCGGTCTGGCTTCAGTTCGATGAGGGTTGAATTCGGCCTTGCCAGGCCTGATGCAGCCTGGATCGCCGGACGCGAGGCCGGCCGCTGAAAGAGGGCCAGGCCATGCCGGATCCCCGTTTTTTTGAACCCCTTGGCCCCGTGTCGCTCGCAGAATTGTGCGAGATCGCCGGGGCGACACTCGCCAATCCACCTGGTCAGGCGCTGGAGATTTTGGGGGTCGCCCCGCTGGATCGGGCGGGAGAGGGTGACATCGCCTATTTCTTCGATCGCCGCTATGACGACGCTGTGGGCAAGACCCAGGCGCGGGCCTGTTTCGTCAGCCAGGCCCATGTGGAGCGTTTGCCCCAAGGCTGCGTCGCCTTGATCACGTCTGAACCTCAGGTGGCCTATGTCCGCGCCGCCAACCGCCTGCATCGGCCACGGGTCATTCCGCCCTGCGACAAGCTGGTCCATCCGACCGCGGAGCTGGAGGAGGGCGTCATCCTGGCCCCCGGCGCGGTGGTCGGGCCCCATGCCCGCATTGGCCGAGGCAGCGCCATCGGCGCCAACGCCGTGATCGGGGTGGGCGTGACGATGGGCCGGGATTGTCAGATCGGTCCCAATGTCAGCGTAGGTTTCGCCCTGATCGGTGACCGGGTGCGTCTCCTGGCCGGCGCGCGCGTGGGCGAAGCGGGGTTCGGCGTCACCGGCGGCCGCGACGGCATGGTGGATATTCCTCAGCTGGGCCGCGCGATCCTGCAGGACGGCGTGACCGTGGGCGTCAATAGCTGTATCGATCGGGGCGCCTGGGACGACACGGTGATCGGCGAGAACACCAAGCTCGATAACCTGGTCCAGATCGCCCACAATTGCCGCATCGGGCGCAACTGTCTCGCCGCCGCCCACAGCGGCATCTCGGGCAGCACCGTGGTCGGTGACGGGGTGCGATTTGGGGGACGGGCGGGAATCGCCGATCATGTAACAATTGGGGATGGGGCTACGGTCTTGGCCTCTGGCGGGGTGATGCGTGACATTCCCGCCGGCGAGACCTGGGGCGGCACCCCAGCTGTTCCGTCTCGCCAATGGCTTCGCCAGGTCGCCGCTCTTGGTCGGCTGGCGAAGGATCGCGGCAGGGATAGACGGAATGAGCAAGACTGACATCGAGCCTGCGGTCCAGGTCGACATCGATATCGCGGAGATCCTGCAGCGAATACCGCACCGGTATCCGTTCCTGCTGGTGGACCGCGCCGAGGAATATAAGCCCCACCAGTCGATCGTCGGCATCAAGTGCGTGACGGTGAACGAGCCGTTCTTCGTCGGCCATTTTCCGAACAATCCGGTCATGCCGGGGGTGCTGATCGTCGAGGCCATGGCCCAGACTGGCGCGGTCCTGATGTCAAAGTCTTTGGACGTGGCGGTGGAGGGCAAGACCATCCTGTTCATGTCGCTGGACAATTGCCGCTTCCGCCATCCGGTGCGGCCAGGCGCGGTGCTGCGCATGAATGTCGAGGTTCTGAGGGCGCGGGGGGATGTGTTCAAGTTCCGCGGGAAAGCCATGGTCGGCGAGAAACTCGCGGCCGAGGTGGAGTTCGCCGCGATGGTGGTGGAGACCCCCTAATGGCCAAGATTCATCCGACGGCGATCGTCGCTGCTGGCGCGGTGCTGGGCGACGACGTGGAAGTCGGCCCCTATTGCATCCTGGGCGACCACATCAAGATCGGCGCGGGCACGCGGCTGGCTTCCAATGTGGTGGTCGAGGGCCATACCGAGATCGGCGAGGACTGCGTGCTGCATCCCTTCGCCTGTCTGGGCGGGGCGCCCCAGCACCTGGCCTATAAGGGCGAGCCGACGCGGCTGCTGGTCGGCGCCCGCAACATCATTCGTGAATACGCCACCATGCATATCGGCACGCCCGGCGGGCGCGGCGTGACCACGGTGGGTGACGATTGCTTCTTTATGGCCCAGGCTCACGTGGCCCACGATTGCATTGTCGCCGACCACGTGATCCTGGCCCACGCCGCGACCCTGGGCGGCCATGTGCACGTGGCGGAATACGCCATCGTCGGCGGCCTGGCCGCGGTGCATCAGTACAGCCGCGTCGGTCGCCACGTGAATATCGGCGGCCTGGCGGCGGTGACCAAGGACGTGATCCCCTTCGGCTCGGTATGGGGCAACCACGCCCACCTGGAAGGGCTGAACCTGGTCGGGCTCAAGCGCCGCGGCTTTTCGCGCGAGGTGATCAATGACCTGCGCGCCGCCTATCGCCTGCTGTTCGCCGACGAAGGCACGCTGCAGGAGCGGATCGACGACGTGGCGCGAGTGTTCTCTGGGTCGTCCGAGGTGATGGAGATCGTCGACTTCATCCGCGCCGACGCCGCACGGCCTCTGTGCCTGCCGCACGTGGACGACTGACCCATGGGCAAGCTCGGCCTGATCGCCGGCGGTGGGGATCTGCCGCGAGAGATCATCCAGGCCTGCCGCGCCGCCGACAGGCCGCTGTTCGTGGTGCGCCTGCGCGGCTTCGCCGATCCGGAGCTGGGCGGCGAGGACGGCTTCGACTCCGGCCTGGCGGAGCTGGGGCGCACGCTGAAGGCGTTGAAAGCCCAGGCCTGCGATGCGGTCTGTTTCGCCGGCCTGGTGTCACGGCCGGACTTTTCCGCGCTGATGCCGGACCTTAGGGGCATGGCGGCCCTGCCGGGCGCCATCGCGGCGGCGCGGCATGGCGACGACGCCCTGCTGCGCTATCTGGCCGGTGAATTCGAGCGCGAAGGTTTCGCGGTCGAAGGCGCCGATCAGGTGGTGGCCGACCTGACCCTGGGCGAGGGTCCTCTGGGCCGCCACCGCCCGGACCAATCCCACCGGTTGGATATTGATCGCTCCATGGCCGCGGCGCGCGCTCTGGGCCGGCTCGACATCGGCCAGGCGGCGGTGGCCGCGCGTGGTGTGGTGCTGGCTGTGGAGGCGCAGGAAGGCACGGACGCTTTGTTGCGCCGCTGCGCCGAATTGCCGGTCGCCCTGCGCGGCACAGCCGAGGCGCCGGTGGGTGTGCTGGCCAAGGCGCCCAAGCCGATCCAGGACCGTCGAATCGACCTGCCGACCATTGGCGCCGCCACCTTGGTCGCCGCCGCCCGGGCGGGGCTGGCCGGAGTAGTGGGCGAGGCGGGCGCCCTGCTGATCGTCGATCGCACGGCGGTGATCGAGACGGCCGACGCCCTCGGCCTATTTGTGCTTGGCCTGCCGCCAACCTCCTCCACTGAGGCTCCGTGAACAGCCGCCCCCTGTGCGTGATGCTGGTGGCTGCCGAGGCCTCGGGCGATATCCTGGGTGCGGGGCTGGCCCAGGCCCTGAGACGCCGGCTTGGCCCCAATGGCGTGCGCTTTGTCGGCGTGGGCGGGGAGAAGATGGGGGAACAGGGGGTCGTTAGCCCGTTCGACATCCGTGACCTGTCGATCCTGGGGCTGCTGGAGGGCCTTTTGGCCTATCCGCGCGTTGTGGCCCGTGCGAACCAGGCAGCAGCCCTGGCAGCCCGCGAGAAGCCCGATATCGCGGTCCTGATCGACTCCTGGGGCTTCACCCTACGCGTGGCCCAGCGGCTTAAGCGCCTCGACCCCAATCTTCCGGTGGTGAAATATGTGGGACCCCAGGTCTGGGCCTCGCGGCCGGGCCGGGCATGGACCCTGGCCAAGACGGTCGATCACCTGCTGTCCATCCATTCCTTCGATCCGCCCTATTTCGAGAAGGCGGGCCTGAAGACGACCTTTGTGGGCAATCCGGCCCTGGCGCGGGACTTCTCCCAGGCCGATGGCGCCCGGCTGCGTCTTGAACTGGGCATAGCCTCCGAGGCGCCGGTGCTGTTGATGCTGCCGGGCAGCCGGCCTTCGGAGATCAAGCGGGTGATGCCGCCATTCGAGGACGCGGTCCGGCTGCTCAAAGCCCGACGCCCGGACCTGCAGGTCGTCATTCCGGCGGCGGCGTCGGTCGCCGACGCGGTGCGGGCGCGGGTCGAGGCTCTGCCGTTCGCGGTCCATCTGGTGGAAGGCGATGAGCGCCGTTACGCCGCCATGAAGGCGGCCACCGTCGCCCTGGCCTGCAGCGGCACCGTCACCACCGAACTGGCCCTGGCCGGATGTCCAATGATCGTCGGCTACAGGTTGGGCGCCGTCACCTACGCCCTTGTCCTGCCCCTGATCCGTACGCCCTATGCGACCCTGTTCAACATCGCCGCCGGAGAGGCCGTGGCGCCGGAATTCATCCAGGCGCGCTGTAACGGTCCAGACCTGGCTCGGGCCCTGGCCGAGCGGCTCGACGACCCGGGCTTGCGCGACCACCAGATCGCCGCCCAGAACGCCGCCTTGGACAGGATGGGCCGCGGCGGCCCGGATCCCTCCGAGCGGGCGGCCGAGGTGGTGATTGAGATACTGAAGGCTGAACGGCGGGCGGATCAGCGCAATCCGGGCTGACGCGGCCTTCGTCGGGGCTACGACGCGGGCATTTGATGGATCAAATAGTGCCGGTCGCTTTCGAGCCTTCGCGACCATTCCCAAGGTCCGTTCGTAGGCGCTGACCGCGGGGCTCGGATTCGCACGCCTGGCCGGTTATCGGCCACAGCCTGACGGAGACTTGGGCCGTCGAGGCTGCGAGCTTGTCTCTATGAACGCCTACCCCACGCCTATCGACCGCATCCTTGGCGCCTTCGGATGGAGCGGGTTCCCGGACGCCATGTTCTATGAGGCCGTCCACGGATTGCGCTTTGATCTTGGCGGTGATTTGCCAATGGGGCCTGTGCGATCACTGCGAGCAATAGACCGAGCAAGAACGGTTGCCGAGGCGGTGTTTGAGGGTTCGGTTCAAGTAACGGGCGTAGTTGGCCACTACAGCGGTGAACGACGTAGCAGGAGCGCTTTCGCATCCTTCATGCGGCTGCGGGACGTAGGCTTCAACTATCCATTCGGACCGCCGGAAAAGGCGCCGCAAGCCGAGGGCCATGTTGCCGAGTTTGGTGAGGACCTCTGTCGGTGTTGGCACGCGGCTGATTTTTCGAATAATCGAGCGGAGTTGAGCGCGCTACTCTGGACCAGTGTCGCCCGCGAAATGCGGGTTACACCCAAGGCAAGATGGCTCGACGTCTACATCGTGGACTTCGATCGGGGCCTCGTCCTGCGCGCCTACGACAATCGGGGCATGGATGTCGTGGCAACACAGCCGGGGCTATTTGAGCAGGTTTGTAGAACCTTCGACGCTTGGCTGCTGGACCATGACCGCGCAGTGATGGACGAAGAGTTTCGGTAGACGTGCTGACTACCGTTCCCCACCCTCATCAGCAGGCGCCCCCCGATCTTCGTCTGGCGCGTTTCGGATTTGCGGAGTTCAGCCCGCCACGCGCAAGGACCCGATTGATGATCAATTATAGCACCCAGCCCGGTTCCCCCGTCGTGGAAATCACGGCCGAAGGGACCATTACAAATCGAGAGTTGGAGGACGCCATCAAGGGACTGCAGGCCGAGTTCGATCAGAACGGCAAGACCCGGGTGATCGAGATCATCCAGCATTTCACCGGTATCGAACCTTCCGCCATATGGACCGACATCAGGCTTGGCGTACCCCTCGCGGAGAAGATCGACCGCGTGGCGGTTGTCGCCGACCAGAAGTGGATTCGCTATTTGGCGGAGCTGGGCCATCTATTCACTCGAGCGGAGTTGAAAGTCTTCCCGCCAGCCGGGCTGGAACAGGCCCGGGCCTGGATCGCTGCGGACTGACACCAGCGGCCCTTGAGGCTGACCGCAGAGGGTTCTGCTCATCCATCGCGGTCATCGCCGCGCAAGCGGCGATCCATACCGTGAAGGCCAAGCTGAACCAAGCCTTCAGGATCAGGCCCGCGCCCGTGGTCTCGAACGCTCGTTACGGCATGCGCTGGCCATGACGGGGGAAAAACTTACGCCAACGGGCGAACTCAACGACCGTTGCAGGTCAGGTTCGCCTGGCTGCATCCATTCGTGTCGCCGAACAGCAAAACGCCTCCCCACCGGCTGACGGGGAGGCGCAAGGCGATCCGAATCTGAGGTTCTATCAGCCGCGCTGGTCGATCGGCTTGAACGGGCGATGGGTGTAGCCGGTATAGAGCTGGCGCGGGCGGCCGATCTTGCGCGAGGGGTCCTCGAACATTTCCTTCCACTGGCTGATCCAGCCGACCGTGCGCGCTAGCGCGAACAGCACGGTGAACATCTCGGCCGGGAAGCCCATGGCCCGCAGAGTGATGCCGGAATAGAAATCGATGTTCGGATAGAGCTTGCGTTCCACGAAGAACGGATCGTTCAGGGCGATCTTTTCCAGCTCCAGGGCCACCTTCAGCAGCGGATCGTCGCCGTGGCCGACCTCGTCGAGCACCTCGTGGCAGGTCTTCTGCATAACCTTGGCGCGCGGATCGTAGTTCTTGTAGACCCGGTGGCCAAAGCCCATCAGGCGGTATTTGCGGTCCTTCACGCCCTGGACATATTCTGGGATGCGATCGACGGAGCCGATCTCCTTGAGCATGTTCAGCGCTTCTTCGTTGGCGCCGCCATGGCTGGGGCCCCACAGGCAGGCGATGCCGGCGGCGATACAGGCGAACGGATTGGCGCCCGACGAACCGGCCAGGCGGACGGTGGAGGTCGAGGCGTTCTGCTCGTGATCGGCGTGCAGGATGAAGATGCGGTCCATGGCGCGAGTCAGGACGGGATTAGGCTTCCAATCCTCGGCCGGGACGCTGAACGCCATCTGCAGGAAGTTCTCCGCATAGCTGAGTTCGTTGCGCGGTGACACGAACGGCTGGCCCACGGAATATTTGAAGGCGCGGGCGGCGATGGTCGGCATCTTGGCGATCAACCGGTGGGCCGAGATCTCGCGCTGCTTGGGATCATCGACATTGATGCTGTCGTGATAGAAGGCCGACAGTGCGCCGACGGCGCCGGTCATGATCGCCATCGGGTGCGCGTCGCTGCGGAACCCGGTGAAGAAGCGGTCGAACTGGGCGTGCAGCATCGTGTGATAGGTGATGTTGCGCTCGAACTTGGTATATTCGTCGGCTGTTGGCAGTTCGCCGTTCAGCAGCAGATAGCAGACCTCGAGAAAGCTCGAATTCTCGGCCAATTCGTCGATAGCGTAGCCGCGGTGCAGCAAAACACCGGCGTCGCCATCGATATAGGTGATGGCGCTTTCACAGCTGGCGGTCGAGGTGAAGCCCGGGTCGAAGGTGAACACGTCCGCGTCGGCATAGAGCTTGCGCACGTCCACAACATCCGGACCTGTCGTGCCCTTAAGTATCGGCAAATCATAGTTTTTTTCGCCGACGGTCAGGGTGGCCTTGGACGTCGGCTTGGTCACATCGTTCATACCCCAATACCCTTTCCTGTCGCGGCCGCCAGCGGCCATACGGCTGTTCGAAACGCCTTATACCGTCTGCTGCGCCTGCGAAAGGGCATCGTCGATCCGGGCGAGGCTCTCGTCGCGAGTCAGGGCGGTCAAGCTGCTGGCCAGGTCGGGCGCAGCCGCCCCGCCGGATAGTACGCCACGCAAGGCCGCGCCGAATTTCCCGATCCCAACGCCTTCGGATTCGGCGAAGGCGCGGATGGCGGGCTCCAGGCCCGCGACGCTCCAATCGGCTTGGGCGGCCAGGTGATTTCTCAGGCGGCCCAGGCGGCCTCGGGTCTCTTCCGTGAGCAGTTTCTGGGTCTTCTCGTCCAGATCCAGCGGGCGGGCCTTGAGCACGAACAGGGTCAGATCGGCCAGCTCGATCAGGGTCTTGGCGCCCTCCTTGACCAGGGCGATAGCGCGCGTGAGGGCGGCCGTGGCGGCGTCGTCCAAGGCCAGGCCGCGGCGCTCGTGCACCTGGCGGGTCAGGATCGTCAGCCGGGCGTCGTCGGCCAGCCGGATATATTGACCGTTGACGAAGTTGAGCTTGGCCCAGTCCAGCCGCGCGGGCGAGCTGACCGCATCGGCGATGTCGAACCAGGCGATCGCCTGTTCGTCGGAAAAGATTTCGTCGTCGCCATGCCCCCAGCCCAGGCGGGCCAGATAATTGCGCATGCCTTCCGGCAGATAGCCCATATCGGCGAACTCACCGACCGCCTGGGCGCCGTGGCGCTTGGACAGCTTGGCGCCGTCCGGCCCATGGATCAGTGGCAGGTGAGCAAAGGCGGGCAACTCCCAGCCCATGGCCTGATAGATTAGCGACTGTCGCGCGGCGTTGCTCAGGTGGTCGTCGCCGCGGATCACGTGCGTGACGCCCATGTCATGATCGTCCACCACCACGGCGAGGTTGTAGGTCGGAGCACCGTCCGAACGCAGCAGGACCAGATCGTCCAACTCCTTGTTCTGGAAACGCACAGGTCCCTTGATCAGATCCGCAACGATCGTCTCGCCCTCCAGCGGGCCGCGAAAGCGGATCACGTGGGGCAGGTTGCTGCCTGTCGCCTCGCGGTCACGCCAGGGCGAACGGATCGCCCGGCCTTCGGCGCGCGCCTTTTGCCGTTCGACTTCCAGCTCCTCTACAGTCATGTAGCAGCGATAGGCGCGGCCGGCCTGCAGCAGTTCCTGAACCGCCTCGCGGTGGCGGTCAGCCCGGGCGAACTGGAACACCGGCGGCGCATCCGCTTCCAGGCCCAGCCAGGCCAGGCCGTCGAAAATCACCTGCACCGCCGCCTCGGTGGAGCGCTCGCGATCGGTGTCCTCGATCCTCAACAGGAACGTGCCGCCGCAATGGCGGGCATATAACCAGTTGAAAAGCGCCGTGCGCGCGGTGCCAATATGCATCGACCCGGTGGGTGAGGGGGCGATGCGGGTGACGACAGGTTTGTCGGCGGAAGACGAAGCGGACATAGGGATTCCGGCGGATAAGCCCGGGATCGCGCGGACGGACGTCGGCGCGGGGGCCTGGGCGTGGGCGCGGGGTCTTAGCATGGCCGGGCGGCGGGTTCCTAGCGCCGCCAAGATTTGGGGTGGCTTGGTCGACGAGGTGCGGGCCCGGGCCGACCGTGCGAGCCTATGGACGCCGGTGGCCTTCGGCGGCGGTGCAGCGATCTATCTGGCGCCGCGGAGGGAGCCGCAGCTCTGGCCCTTGAAGCTGCTGACCATGATTCTGATTGGCGTCGCTCTGGCGGCCCGGCGTTGGGCGCCGCATCGCGCCATGGGCGTTGTCTGCGCCCTTATGGCGGTGGTCGCCATGGGGCTTTGCGCCGCCAAGCTGCACAGCGACATGATCGCGGCCCCGATTGTCCCCAACGGCCTGGGCGTGGTTCCGGTGGAGGGATGGGTGGTCGATGTGGCCAGCCCCAGCGACACCGGCCAGCGCCTGCTGATCGCGCCGGTGCATATCGGCGGGCTGAGCCGGGACCGCTTGCCCCTGCGGGTGCGGCTGAATTCGCCCCAGGGGGCGTCGTTCGGGCCTGGCTCGCCGATTCGCGTGGTGGCGCTGCTCGATCCGCCGCCAGGACCGGCCGCCCCAGGCGCGACTTTGCCCGCGACGCCTGGTTCGACGGCCCGGGCAGGGTGGGACTGGCCATGAAGCCGGCCGAACTTGCTGATCTGCAGCCCCCGCCCTGGCGTTGGGAGCGGTGATGGCGCTCAACGCCGCGCGCTGGAGCATCGCTCAGCGCCTGGCCGACGATCTGCGCCAGGTGCTTGGCGATGCGGATGGCGGCGCCGCCGGACTGGCGGTGACGGTCGCCACGCGGCACGAGGACTGGCTGGATCCGGAAAGCCGGGACGATCTGCGCTATTCGGGATTGGCGCACATGCTGGCCATCGCCGGCCTGCATATGGCGGCGGTCAGCGGCTTTGCGTTCTTCGCCGTTCGCCTGGGCGTGGCGGCGTGACCATGGCGGGCCTTGAGGGTGTCCAGCAAGAAGCTGGCGGCCACGGCCGGCCTGGTCGCCGTCTTAGTCTATCTGGCCCTTTCCGACGCGCATCCGCCCGCCCGGCAGGCGGCGATCACGGCCTCGGTGGCGTTCATCGCCATCCTCTGCGGCCGTCGCGCCATCAACCTGCACTCCCTGTCCATCGCCGCTTTGGTGATTCTGGTGCTCCAGCCCGAAGTGGTGGTTCAACCCGGCTTTGAGACGTCCTTTTGCACCACGGCTTCCCTGGTCGCCCTGGCCGAAATCTGGCCGCACGCGCAAAGGCCGATCGGCTTGCCGTGGCGCCTGGCCGCGCCGCAGAGGCGGAAGGACTGGCTGATCGCCATGTTGATGGTCAGCCTGGTGGCCGGCGCCGCCACCAGCCCCTTCGCCATCCAGCATTTCAACCGCATCGCCACCTGGGGCCTGTTCGCCAAACTGACCGCGGATCTGGTGGCCAGTCTGGTTTTGATGCCGGCATTGGCGCTGTCGGTCGTCGCCGAGAGCCTGGGCCCCACCGGCCTGGCGGCCCACGGCCCGGCGCTGGTCGCCGGATGGGGGGCGAGGGCGATTGTCTGGTTGGCCCACCTGTTCGGCAACGCGCCGGGTGCGGCCAAAACATTTCCCAGCGCGCCGGATCCGACCCTGCTGATCTCCTATCGCGGCATCGTGCTTCTATGCCAGTGGCGCGGCCGCCCGCGGTGGCTGGGCCTGCCCTTGTCCCTGGCGGTCGCCCTGTGGCCGCGTCTTGCGCCGCCGCTCGTCTGGCTGGCCCCGGACGGGGCCGATGCGGCGATCGTCTCCGGGATGGAAGAGGTGGCGCTGAAGCCCGGCAAGCGGGCCTATGCCACCCAGCTGTGGGCTCAGCGCCGCGGCCTCTCCCTGCCGGACGACGCCGCCACCGCCTTGGCCACCTAGTGTGATTGCAACCTCAGGCCCGTGCTCCCAAGCCTGGCGTGCATCCAGCGATCCCGGCCTGGTGGACAGTGTGCAAACCCAGGCCCGACCGAACAGACTGCCTGTGCCAGGGCGCCGATTTCCTGACCCTGCGCGCGGATATCCCAGCGCCACCGTCCTGTAACGGCGCCAGGGTTCTCAGGCCGGCTGATTTCGCGAAGGGCGGGGCCGCGGACGTGTTCAACGCGCCCGGCGGCGGCTACCGCCTGGTCTGGGCGCAGCCGCTTCGCGGCGTGCGCCCCTGGACCGGCTCTAGTGGTAGCGGCGGATGAGGCCCACCAACTTGCCCTGCACCTGAACCTGGTCGGGGCCAAAGATGCGGGTCTCGTACGACGGATTGGCGGCTTCGAGGGCGATTGAGGCGCCCTTCTTGCGCAGGCGCTTGAGGGTGGCTTCCTCGCCCATCACCAGGGCCACGACGATCTCTCCGGAATTGGCGGTCGAGCCCCTGCGGATGACCACAAAGTCGCCATCATAGATGCCGGCGTTGATCATCGAATCGCCCTGTACCTCCAGGACATAGTGCTCGCCGGCGCCCAGCATGGATTCGGGCACCACCATGCGGTCGCGCTCGTGCTGGATCGCCTCGATCGGCGTGCCGGCGGCGATACGCCCGAGGACGGGCAGGTCGCGGGCGTCGTTGGCGGCCACCGGCGCGGCGTCGCTCTTGTCGCCTTCGACCAATTGCGGACGAAACGCCTGACGTCCCTGGGGCGGGGCGGCGGTGGTGGCCTGTTGCGGCAGCTTGACCACTTCCAGCGCCCGCGCCCTGTGGGCCAGGCGGCGCAGAAAACCGCGCTCCTCGAGCGCCGTGATCAGGCGGTGAATGCCGGATTTGGAGGCCAGATCCAGCGCCTCCTTCATCTCGTCAAAGGACGGGGAGACGCCCGTCTCCTTGATCCGTTCATGGATGAACATCAACAGTTCATGCTGTTTGCGAGTGAGCATGGTGCGAACCATCCTTGAGGAACAAAGCGCTAACCGTATGAATGTTCTCTAGGTGTTCTTTGTTAATGTCAAGTTACCGTGTTCAAGCGTCACCATGCTGAAAATACGGCATGTTTCGGCGCTACGGCTGGATCGGCCCGTCGCCGTTTTTGTTTTGGACTGACGAATCGATCAATTGGCCGACTAGCGCGCGAGCGCAGTCTCACCTGTGAGTCGTCGCCGGTCAGGCCGCCTGGTTCGGCTGGTTGCGCGGGCCCGATCTGAACCGTTCCTCGGCCTGCTGCACGCGGGTCCACAGATCGTCGATCTGGTCAGTCAGGGAGTATTGCTTGTAGATCGCAAACTCCATTCGAGCGGCTTCGACACGCATCATCGCGTCGCAATAGCGTCGCCAAAGGTTGTGATTGTTTCGCCTCTGCCGGCCCATTTCGGTTGGCGGATTCCAGAGATCCAGCTCGATCAGGCTGTCGCGGGTCTTCTGCATTCCCGGCAGGGCGCTGTAGAGATAGAGAAAGGCCGGCGTGGCCGCTGTGGCGTAGCGTGGATGCACCTGCAGGTGCCACATGCGAAAAGCGCCGAAGAAAGCTTGGCGGCGTTCAGGTTCCGGCGGCAGCCAATGGGCCTCCATTGAAGCGAGCTTTTCGGCGACCGCGGCCTGTTCCAGCATGTCTTCCGGCGATTGACCGGTGCGCAAGGCGACGGCCATGGCCTCGAACGGCACGCCTAGACGCTTCGCCAGCGCTGCGTATTCCACCGGATGGCCACCGACACTGGCCCAAAGGCCAAAGGTGCGTGCGGGCGGCGTCTCGGCCGGCGGTGGGGTGGGCACGGGTTGGCGGTCGCGATGGATCCAGGCGCATTTGCCGGGGGCGTAGGTCAGGTCCCCGGCGGTGACCCGGGTGACCAGATGATCTGTGTCGGGGGCCGGCCCCATATCCGCCAGGAACTGACGAAAATTGCGCCAAGTCGAGTCCATTCCCGAGCCGCGCCCGAACAGGATGCGGCGATGTTCCGCGGCTTCATGACGATATTTCGCCATGAGTTTCTTCTGGTCCATGGTTCTGGCTTCGGCGACATGGGTCGGCGTCGCATCGGGGACCATAAGGCAGCGTCTCCCATCATTTATTCAGTGGCGCGCTACCCAATCTAGGCAGTGACTCATTGTAGGTGTCAAAGTGCCGCACGGTTGTAAAAAATGAGTTAGGACTGCGACTTAAGTCTCTAAATGACGCCCCCCAGTAGAGTTCTGGTGGCGGCGGCAACGTCGAATTGGCGCATTAGACTTTCGCCAACCAACATGGCTCGCGCGCCGGTTGCCTCCAGCCGCGCAACGTCTGAATGGGTGAAGAGACCACTTTCCGTTACCAGCAAGGCCTGGCGTGGGGCGCGGGCCGCCAGGCGCTCCGTGACGGCGAGGTCGGTGACAAAAGTACGCAGGTTACGGTTGTTGATTCCGATTAGGTCGGCGCCGAGGCTCGCCGCCCGCTCCAATTCATCTTCGTCGTGGGTTTCGACCAGCGCATCCATGCCAAATCGCCTAGCCTCGGCTATCAGTTCGGCGGCCAGGGTGTCGTTGACCATGGCCAGAATGACGAGGATGGCGTCAGCCCCCAGGGCTCTGGATTCGGCCACCTGCCAGGGATCGACCAGGAATTCCTTACGCAGAACGGGCAGGGCGCAGGCATGCCGGGCGGCGACCAGATAGGCGTCCGTGCCTTGAAAACTCGGCTCGTCGGTCAGGACCGACAGGCAGGCGGCGCCGCCCGCGGCATAGGCGTGCGCAAGGTTGGCGGGTTCGAAATCCGCTCGAATCAGTCCCTTGGATGGCGACGCTTTCTTGATTTCGGCGATGAGAGCCAGGCGTCCGGGGGCATGGGCCGCTTCCAGGGCCGCGCGAAAGCCACGCGGCGGGGCGGTCTCGGCGGCCAGAATCTCGATCCCAGACAAGGGGCGTTCAGCCTTTCGGGCGGCCACCTCTTCGCGCTTATAGGCGGCGATATGGTCGAGGATGTCTGTCATGGCGTGTTGGTCACCTGGATCAGCCGATTGAGGGCGGTCTGGGCGCGGCCGTCATCAATGGCGGCGAAGGCCTCCACAAGTCCCTCGCGCAGGGTTTCGACCTTGTCGGAAACGACCAGGGCGGCGGCGGCGCCCAGAGCGGCGACATCACGATAGGCGCCGGCCTTGCCGCTCAGAAGCTCGCGCAGGGCCTGGGCGTTCTGCGCCGGCTCGCCGCCCTGCAACTCGGACAGGCCTGCGCGGCGCAGGCCCACCGCCTCGGGGCTGACAGTGAACAGGCGCAGCTGGCCATTGCGCCACTCGGCGATCTGGGTCTCCCCGGTGGTGGTGATCTCGTCCATGCCCGAGCCATGGGCCACCCAGGCGCGCTCGGAGCCCAGGGCGCCCAGCACCCGGCACATGGGCTCCACCAGGCGCGGATCATAGACCCCCAGCACCTGGCGCTGGGCGGCGGCCGGATTGGACAGCGGCCCCAGGAGGTTGAACACGGTGCGAAAACCGAGCTCGGCGCGGATCGGCAGAACGTGGCGCATGGCCCCGTGGTGAGCTGGGGCGAACATGAAACAGATGCCGGCCTCATCCAGGGCCCGGCGCTGCTGGACAGGATCGGCCGCAATATTGACCCCGAGGGCCGTGAGCACGTCGGAGGAGCCGGAGCGGGATGACAGGGCGCGGGTGCCATGCTTGGCCACCTTGAGTCCCGCGCCGGCGGCGATCAGGGCCGCGGCGGTGGAGATGTTATAGGTGTGAAGGCCATCGCCGCCGGTGCCGCAGGTGTCGATCACCTCATAGGGATGATCCAGGGTCATGGCGGCGCGGCGCATGGCCCGGGCGCAGGCGGTGATCTCGCCCACGGTTTCGCCGCGCAAGCGCATGGCGGTGACAGCCGCGGCGATCTGGGCCGGGGTCGGCTCGCCTCTCAGGCAGGCGGCGAAGAAGGAGTCGGCGTCGTCCTCTGACAGGGTCGCGCCATCGGCGAGCCGCGCCAGCAGCGGCTTGAAAGCGTCAGACATGCGGGGCGCCTCAGGCCATGGCCGCGTGGTGCGCCCGGGCCAGTTCCAGGAAGTTCAGAAGCAGCTGGTGGCCGCCCTCGGTGGCGATGGATTCGGGGTGGAACTGCACTCCATGCACCGGCCGGGTGCGGTGCTGCAGGCCCATGATCTCGCCGTCCTCGGTCCAGGCTGTGATCTCCAGCTCGTCCGGGAAGGTTTCGCGCTTGATCGACAGGCTGTGATAGCGCGTGGCGGTGAAGGGGTTGGGCAGGCCTTTGAATACGCCCTTATCGGCATGATGGATCGGGCTGGTCTTGCCATGCATCAGACTCTTGGCCCGGATCACGTCGCCGCCGAAGGCCTGGCCTATGGCTTGGTGGCCCAGGCAGACCCCAAGGATCGGCAGATCCTGCGGCGCGGCGCGCAGCAGCGGCAGGCAAATGCCGGCTTCGTTGGGGGTGCAGGGACCGGGTGACAGCAGAATGGCCTCGGCGTGGGCGCCCAGGGCCTCCTGCACGCTCAGCGCGTCGTTGCGCCGGACAAGGGTCTCCGCCCCCAGCTCGTTCAGGTAGTGAACGAGGTTGTAGGTGAAGCTGTCATAGTTATCGATAACCAGGATCATGGCGGCGCGACCTCTTGTCCCGGGCCTTCTAAGCTCTGAGCCTTTGGCCGCCAAGGGGGCGTGCTTACACTTGTTCCATGACCGAAACTGAGTCGCGCCTGCAGGATGAACGCTTCGCTCGAGCCATGGCCCGGGCGCGCGGCTATCTGGAAACCTCCGAGCCGACCCAGCGGGTATGGCCGGTGCTGGCGGCGGCGGCTTTTTTCGCCGTCTGCTCGATGATCTTCGCCACCGCCGCGGTCATGGCGCCGTCGCCGGAACTGACCCACGCGCCGGCGGTGCGGGGGTTGGAGTAGGGCTTAAGCGAACCGCCAAGCCTCCTCCGCCGCGCGCTTCAGCGCTCGCGACTTGTGCAGGGTCTCTTCGTATTCCGCGTCCGGATCGCTGTCGGCCACCACGCCGCCGCCGGCCTGAACGAAGAGGGTCCCGTCCTTGACCAGGCCGGTGCGCAGCACGATGCAGGTGTCGACACTGCCGTCGCAGCCGAAATAGCCGACGGCGCCGGCATAGCCGATGCCGCGCTTCTCGCTTTCAAGCTCGTCAATGATCTCCATGGCCCGCACCTTGGGCGCGCCGGACAGGGTGCCGGCGGGCAGGGCGGCCATCAGTACGTCCACCGGATCCAGCCCTTCGGGCGCGTCGCCCTCCACATTGGAGACGATGTGCATGACGTGGCTGTAGCGCTCGACGATGAAGCTCTCGGTGACCCGCACGCTGGGGCCTTTGCGCGCAGCCTGCTGGGGCTGGTTGGTCCCGTCGTGGCGCAGCATGGCCACTCGGCCCACATCGTTGCGGCCCAGGTCCAGCAGCATCAGGTGTTCGGCCCGCTCCTTGGGGTCGGCCAGCAGATCCTTTTCCATCTGGGCGTCCTCCTCCGGCGTGGCGCCGCGGGGGCGGGTGCCTGCGATGGGTCGGATGGTGATCTTGCCGTCGCGCAGGCGCACCAGGATCTCCGGGCTCGAGCCCACCAGCTGGAAGGCGCCGAAGTTTAAATAGAACATGAACGGCGAGGGGTTCAGTCGCCGCAGAGAACGATAGAGGGCGAAGGGATCCAGGTCGAAATCGGCGGTGAAGCGATGGCTGGGCACCACCTGAAATATGTCGCCAGCCTCGATATAGCGTTTGGCCCGTTCCACCATCTCGCTATAGGCCGCCCGCGTGACCTTGGAGTCGAAGGCCTTCGGCGCGTGGAATTCGCGTTCGGGTGAGGCGGGCAATGGCCGCCGCAGATCGCCGACCACCGCTTGCAGCCGGGCGACGGCCTCGGCGTGGGCGGCCTCGGCGGACGGTTTGCCGGGCCGGACGGTGGTGGTCAGGACGATCTCCTGGCCGATGGAATCGAAGATCGCCACCACTGACGGCCGGATCATCACGCCGTCGGGCAAGCCAAGCGGATCGGGGTTGACGTTGGGAAGCCGCTCGGCCAGCCGGACCATGTCGTAGCCGATGGCGCCGAACAGGCCGCCGGCCATGGGCGGCAGGCCCTTGGGCAGGTCCATGCGGCCGCGGGCCACCAGGTCGCGCAGCGAATCAAGGGCGCCCCCTGGTTCGGTGCGAAAGCGGCCGATCGCCAGATCATCGCCCTGGCTGATCTCGGCCCGGTCGCCAAAACAGCGCCAGATCAGTTCTGGCTTCAGCGCGACCACCGAGTAGCGGCCGCGCCAGGCGCCGCCCTCGACGGATTCGAACAGGAAGGCGTTCGGCTGGCTGTGGGCGACTTTCAGATAGGCCGAGACCGGCGTCTCCAGATCGTCAACCAGCCGCGTCCAGACCAGTTGGCTGGCGCCGCCGTCGTAGAGGCGTCGGAATTCGGCGATATCGGGCGAGCAGATCAAGGCGCCGGAGTCCCCTTGGCCGGCGCTGCGCCGCTCTTGGCCGAGCCGTCCTGCGGCAGGCTGTCGGGCGACAGGCCCAGCGCCAAGCGAGCGCGGGCCAGGTCCGTGGTGGGCTTGATCTTGGCCACGGCCGCGGTCCGCATCATCTGGCCGACGTCTTCGAACAGTTGCGAGGACAGCTGTTCCTGTCCCCGGGCGATCAATAGCGCCGCCTGCATGGGCGCCGGCGGCTGCACGCCGTCCAGCCGCGCGACCATCACGGCCACCTGGGCCGTGGGGGCGCTGAACACCTCTCCCGCCTTGGCGGTGAAGATCTTGGCGGCCATCTCCTGGCCGATAGAGCGGTTCTGGGCCAGGGACGCGCGGCTGATCGAGGCGGCGTGCTGGAGCGGCGCGCTGATCGAAGCCGCCACTGTTTCAAGGCTCTCACCCTTCTTGACGCGCGCCGTCAGCTCATCGGCCTTGGCCTGCAAGCGCTTGTTCATTTCGGTGACCATATAGGCCTGCAGCAGCCGAGGTTTGATTTCCGCCAAGGAGGGAACCGCGGGCGGAAGGACCTTTTCCACCCGCACGGCGAAATACTCGCCGGAACCTTCGTTCTCCATGTCGCTTTCGCCGCCCTGGGGCAGCTTGAAGGCGTCGACCATCAGTTTCTGCGACAGGCCCTGCACCGGCTGGCCGGTCAGGTCCGCGCCCTGGCTGGTGATCGGGCCGATGGACATGACCGAGGCGCCGACCGCCTTGGCCGAATCCGCCAGGTTGGCGCCGCCGCTGTGGGCGTCTTCGTATTTCTGGGTCTGGTCGAACACCTTCTGGACAGCGGCGTCGGCTCGCACTTGCGCCTCCAATTGGGCGCGCATCTCGTCGAGGGTGGCTTGGTGCGCAGGCTTGATCGCGCCCAGCTTGATCACGCCCACGCCGAGGCCGCCCTGGATCGGGCCGCTGACTTCGCCGGCCTTCATGGCGAATGCGGCGTCGGCGATCTTGGGATCGGCGATCGCCGATTTGGCCACGTTGTCATAGACGATCGGCTGCACGCCCAGCCCCTTGGCTACGGCTGCCGGATCGGCGCCCTGACGCAACTTGGCCGCGACGCTGGCGGCGGTGGCTGCATCCTTCACCGGGATCTGCACCAGGCTACGCTGTTCAGGCGACGAGGCGGTGTCCTTGCGGAATTCATAGAGCTTTTGCAGCGCCGTCGGATCGACCGGCATGGACGGCGTCAGGGCCTTGGCGCTGAACCGGACTACCGACAGCACCCGCCGCTCAGGCAATTTCAGGTCCGCGGCGTGTCCGTTCAGGAAGGCTTGAAGCTGGGCGTCGGTCGGCGTTGTGGGCTGAACCACATTGCGCGGATCGAGGATGAAGAAGGTCAGGGCGCGGCTTTCGAACTCATAGCCGGCGATCACCGCGCCGTAGGTCCGCGGAGCGCGCATGCCCGAGCCGATCGCCGCGGCCACATGCCTCTGGGCGATATCGTCCCGCTCAAGCGATTCGAACTGAGCCGGAGTCAATTGATTGTCAGAAAGCAGCTTCGTATAGGCGTCGCGGTCGAACTTACCGCTGATGCTATTGAAAAAGCCGGGATTCTTGGCGATGGCGTCGCCAACCAGGCTGTCGGCGGGCGACACGCCCATGCGGCGCACAAATTCAGCGAAGGCTTCGTTGGTGGCCATGTCGGACAGCACACGGCTGTCGAAACCGGCCGCCGCCGCCTCTTGCACCGACACAGGCTGTCCCTGCTGCTGCTCGACCTGTTTCAGAGCCCGGTTGAACTCGCGCTTGAATTCCCCCGGGGACACATCGCGCGATCCGGCGCTGATGACGGCGTCTGTGATCTTGCCATGGAACACATCGCGGATGCCGAACACCGCAAAAGCGACGATCAGCAGACCGAACAGAACATAGGCGAATGGGGACTTCGCAAGGGTGCGAAAGCTGGAGAGCATGAGTCGAAGTCCTTTGGCGCGACGGGCCGTCGCGAAGCGAGCCGTGCGATATAGGGGAGGTGAGCGATCCGGAGCAAGCATTGACGCTAGGTCCGGTCGTGGACAGGGGCCGCGTCATCACCTAGGCCGTGGGCGAACCTGACGGATATCGAGACCGGAGAGCTTCCATGACCACGCCCCTGATCGCCGGAAACTGGAAGATGAACGGGCTTTCCGCCGATTTGTCTGAGGCGGTCGCCCTGGCCGAAGCGTTGAAGCATGAGCCGGTGTCGGTTCGCGTGGCGCTTTGTCCCCCGGCGACCCTGGTCGAGCGGATGAGCCGGGCGGTGGCCGGATCGGCCGTGCTGGTCGGCGGTGAAGACTGTCACGCCGAGGCCAGTGGCGCTTTCACCGGCGATATCAGCGCCGAGATGCTGGCCGAAGCCGGCGCCCGATTGGTGATCGTCGGCCATTCCGAGCGCCGCGCCGGTCACGGCGAAACTGACGCCATGGTCGCCGCCAAGGCCGTGGCTGCGGTCCGCGCCGGCCTGGAGCCGATCATCTGTGTCGGTGAGACGCTGGCCGAGCGCGAGGCGGGCAGGGCGCTCGAGGTGGTCACTGGGCAGATCGCCGGCTCGGTCCCGGCCGCGCTGGGCTCCTCGGCCGTCACAGTCGCCTATGAGCCGGTCTGGGCCATCGGCACCGGCCTGACTCCGACAATCGCCCAGATCGAAGAGATCCATGTCGCGGTCCGCGCCGCTCTCGGCCAAGCGCTAGGCGCGGCCGGCGGTTCGGTAGCCATTCTCTATGGCGGCTCGGTCAAGCCGTCGAACGCCGTGGAGATCCTGAAGGCGGCCGAGGTCGGCGGCGCCCTGGTCGGCGGCGCCTCGCTGAAGGCGGCGGACTTCCTGGGGATCATCCAGGGGCTCTAGGCGTGCTTTCCCTCCCCTTCGTGGGGCTACGGCATTCACACATCTCCCCGCTGAGGTCCGAGTTCCGGCCTGCTAGGCGGAAAATGCTCAATCGTTTCAAGACAACCTGCCCAGCACGGACTCTCAGTGTACGGACTTGTTGGTCTCCGGTAAGCCACTGAAAGCACTCATTCTATTTAGATGTGTGAATCCGGTAGCCCCATGAAGGGGAGGGAAGACGCTACTCCGCCGCGTGGCGGGTGAGCCCGATCTTGGGCGCCAACTCGCCGGCGGCGTAGCGTTTGGCCATGACGGTCATCGGTATCGGCGTGATCTTGCTGGCCCAGCCGGCCGTCCCGAATTCCTCGAAGCGCTGGCGGA
>DASXNV010000062.1:0-18417 GCA_036494815.1 Caulobacteraceae bacterium | reverse complement strand
CCGTTCCCGTCGCACCCAAACAATGGCCGTCGCAACCCCGACCCCAAATCGTGCCGCCGCTTGCCGGGCGGACGCTCCGCTCGCCGCCATTGCAAGCACTCGGTCGCGCAGATCCTGGCTATACGCACGGCACATATATATATTCCCCCAGACTACCAAGGGACGCAGGAATCAGTGTTCTGCCCCGGGGGGAAGCCCCCCAGCGAATCGAGTTCGGGCGAACCTGCTCTAGACCAGCATTCCCCGGTCAGGCACGAGATAGCCGCAGGCGAGGGCGCGGAGGCTAAGCTCCGGTCTGGTCTTAGCCGAGCCCCCAGCGCCGCCGGTCTCGTCCGCAACCGAGGGACGACCATGAGCTCACCCTGACAATAGCCCGATCCGCCGACGGCGGCCTGCCTGCGCCACGACGTGGCCCCAGCCTGCCGTGCCCTTGGCTGAACACACGCGCCGCGTCAGCGGCGAGGCTCCAGTGAAGGACATTCAAGTGACTTAACGACGAGAACCTAAAACGGCGAAAGCCCCCAGTTGGCGCTGGAGGCTCTCGGATATCGCAGTGGCCGTTGTGAGAAGCGGCGAATTATCCAGTGCAACCTAGAGGACGTTTTTGACGCCGTCAAGGACCGGGCGGGAGAGCTTTGTCCCGAAATCCTGCGTGTTTCAGCCCGACTAATCGGCTCGTCCCGACCCGAAGGGAGGTTCGGCGGCAGACTCACTCTGGACTCAAAAAACTGCTGCGTGGCGGACCGTCTTCGGCCCTTCGGCGACCGAGTTAGGAGCGACGAAAAATACTGCAAGCGGGGACCTTGACGCCGTTTTTGGCCTTCCTAACTTTTCTGCCGTCGAGCGCCAGAAGGGCTCGACGACAGTCAGGGGGCGCCCGCGCTTCCGGGCGCCTCTCGGATTCAACTTGCTCGTTCTGAGGAGATGGAAATGAGAACGGCATATGACTTTTCTCCCCTCTACCGATCGATGATCGGCGTCGATCGGATGGCGGACCTCGTCCAGAGCGCGATGAGGAGCGAGGGAGATACCGGCTTTCCGCCCTATGACGTCGAAAAGACCGGTGAGGACGGCTACCGCATCACGCTGGCCGCGGCCGGCTTCAACCCCGGCGAACTCGAAATCACGGCGCTGCCGAACCTCCTGGTCGTGACCGGCCGCAAGGCCAACGCGGGCGGGGAAGAAGGGCGCACCTACTTGCACCGGCGTATCGCGGGCCGCAATTTCGAACGGAAGTTCGAATTGGCCGACTATGTGGTGGTCAAGTCCGCCGCCCACGACAATGGCTTGCTCTCGATCGACCTGGCCCGCGAGGTGCCCGAGGCGCTGAAGCCTCGGCGCATCGAGATCGGCGCCGGGGACACCACGCCAAATGTGCGTCGCATCAACAAGGACCCGGCAGAGCCCCGCGCGGCCTGATCTTCGGTGACGCGCCAGACTGGAGCCCGAGGCGGCGACCACCCGCCTCGGCGCTCCCTAAGCACGTGAAGAAAGGAGGATTGTCATGAGCGCGCGTGATCTTGTTCCCTGGTCTCGGCCCAACGACCGGGACCGCAATCTGCCGGCCGCTCAGGAGGCGGCTGCCAGCCCGCTGTTCACCCTGCACCGGGAGATGAACCGGCTGTTCGACGATGTCTTCCGCGGATTCGATACGCCCAGCCTTTGGGGCGATCGCGGCGCCTGGCCTCAGCTCGAAGTCCAGGGCGCCGACAGCGAATACCGGGTGACCGTCGAACTGCCCGGCCTTGAGGAAAAGGACGTCGAGGTGCTGTTCGAGGACGGGGTGCTGATCCTGCACGGCGAAAAGCGCGCGGAGACCGAAGACCTCAGCCGCGCCTTCAGCGAGCGCGCCTACGGCCGCTTTGAACGTCGCCTGGCTCTCGGCGATATAGATGAGGACCGCGTTCAGGCCAGGTTCCGCAACGGCGTCCTGACCGTGACCGTGCCCAAGTCCCAGCAGAGCCAGTCGCGGGTGCGGCGGATCCCGATCAACGCCGGGGCCACCAGCCACTGATCTGGCGGCCCTCGGTCCGTCCGAGGCCGGCGTCGTCTTCGCCGGCCTTTGATGGCTTCCCTCAAAACCCTTTGTCGGAGACGATTATGCGCCCCCTTCGCAATGCCATTCTCGCGGGCGCCGCGGCGATCGCCCTAGTGGGCGTCTGCGGCTTGGCGGCCGCGGAGATCAAAAACGCTCACCAGCTGGACGTCCGCCCGCCCGGCGGATTCCGGGCGCATATCCGATATTTCGGCGACACGCCGCCGACGGTGAGTTTCGCCCCCGCGCCGATGGCGCTCTCAATCCTTTCGCCGGCGTCCGATGTCTTCGGGCCGAGTTCGCCGTTCGCGGCGCTGGAACAGATCTCGCAGGCGATGGACCGTCAGGCGGAAGCGATGCTCCGCGAGGCCAACGCCCAATCTCGGCTGGCGTTCACCGGGCCCGACCAGATGCAGGTCGACGTCGAAGAGCTGCCGCCCGGCGCGCAGGGCTTCTCGATGGTTTTGACGATGTCCGGTAACGGCGTCTGCACCCGCAGCGTCCAGTACCGCTCGCTCGGCGATGGCAAGCCACCGCAGGTCGTGACGCGTACGTCCGGGTCATGCACGGCCGATCAGAAGCGACCGGCGCTTTCGGCGACGGCTGGCTCGACCACCGCGGCCCCTCGGCCTGAACGCACGGACCGACAGCCCACATGATCGAACGACGCGACCGGCCTGACATTGTCGGCCGCCGTCGCAACTTGATTGAGAATGGAGACCACAGGAGAAACGATGATGCGACTTGCAGCGTCAGAACAGATCTTTGACCTGCAGGGCGCCCACGCGCCCTACAGCCTCAGGACCGCCCTCGAACGCGGCGTTCGTCCTGCCGTTGGCTTTCAAAACCCCGATGAGGTGGTGAAGGACCCCCACCTCGCCTTCCGCGACAAACGAGAAATTCTCTCATCGTGGGCGTCGGACGCGTCGGCAGTTCAAGACGAGCCGCGCCTGAGATGGCTGTTGGGCGCCGTGGAGCCCGTCCCGCCTGAGGAGGTGCGCGCGGCGCTGAAACGCCTGGACGCGATGGAGGCGGGTCATGGCCTCGTCGTCCATTCGAACCGCGCCCCGGCGATCGGGCCATCGATATCCCCCAGGCCGTCAAGAAGCAGCTTGGCCTGAACCACCTGAAGTCCTGGGTCATAGTTGACGAGGTCAATGAAACAGGTTGGCCGGGCCACGACCAGCAGACGAACGCCCAAGGCCAATATGCCTACGGTTTCATCCCGCCGACCCTGTTTCGGCGGATGCTGGTCCAGGGTCTGTAACCTGGTGTGAGCCCGACTGGGCGTTGCTGGGCCTTCCCCACCCCGCTGACTTGACGGCCGACCACTGGCGGCTGAAGGACGGGGCTGCTCTGGCGCCGTGGCGCCGAGAGGCTTCGCGGAGCGGCTGAAACATGCGCTAAAGTTCGGTGCGACGGACCTCTTCAGCCGAAGTTGCCCACGGGCAACATTTTCTGCCCCGCTACGCCGGATCGCGGACCTTGGGTCATTTGGCGTCTCGCCAAACAAAGACCGCTGCAGGCTCAGCGCGTAAAAGCGCGCCATGTTGCGGCTGCCATCGATGTGACGAAGAACCACCATCTGCACCAATCCTCCTGGCGTCGACATTAATTGAAATATACGACAAAAACGGACGTATAGCAGGACTCTGGCGCAATGAGCTGAATTTAAAGGGATTCACATTGGCCGAGGCTCTGGTACAGTGCGAACAAATGAGGAATCCTGAGGAGTCTCAAGTGCTGAAGAGCCAATTGTCCGGCGAGCGGATCGTCGTCCACGCTCCGGAGGGCACGCAGCTCGCCATTGGGCGCGCTGCAATCAACGCGAACCTGAAGCCCGCTCAATTCCTGCGGCGCCTCGTGCTCGATGGTCTTGAGGCGAATGGATTCCAGCTGCCGCGGCGCTCGGATGAGCACGTGTCCTAGGTCAGATCGAGGGCGCGGGATTGCAAATGGCTTTGCGGAAGCTTGGCGACCATGGGCCGCGTGTGCTGATCGCCCAAGATTGGCACCGCAAAGCTAAGCCGCCCGGAACTTAATTCAGGTGATGTCGAAGGCCTGCACGGACCTGTGGGTCAACCTGCCTTCGCTGGCGCCGGTTCCGTGCCGGCCGCCGAGCACTTGGCGAACTTCTTAGTTTTGATGTCGCGGCAGTGTTTCGCGGCGACCGGCGGGCATTTCATGAATTTGCCCTTGGCGTCGCGGCAGGGCGCCGCTTCGGCGGTGCTGATCACTGACAGGGCGAAAGCGATGGTGGCGATGACGGTGAGCGCGCGCATGGTCCCTCCTGATTTTTGGCGAGCCTCACATGCCTTTGCGCTCGCGACAAGCTGCCGCCGGCGATAGGATCAAGCCACGCGTCGGGGCGCTCTCCTTGCCATTGTCGCCGTTGCAGCCCTCGTGGCAGGGGCTGGTCTCGAGTGGTTGCTGGCGCCCGATCCGAGCAGCCAGATCGCCCTGACGATCCTGAAAGGCGCAGCGTTCAGCGGCGAAGATTGAGGCCGGGGATTGCTTAGACGCTAGGTAAGGGCCTCTGAGAGGAATTGCCCGCCGAGGCGAAGGCCCGCCTCATCAATGCCGTGGCCCAGGCCAGCGGAAACGTGTGTAGCGATCTCAAAACCGAGCGAGCCTAGCGCGAGCTTGGCTTCCTGGAGCGCGAAGACCGGGACGACTTCATCGGCATCGCCGTGCACAAGCAGCACTGGAGGCTTGGTCCGCACCTCGTTCGCGAGGGCGGCCGGGTCCGCAAGCATGCCCGAGTAGCCGACAATCCCCGCGAGGGCGTGTTTCCTTCGCGGGCCGACGTGCAACGCCATCATCGTGCCCTGACTGAATCCGACGAGGGCCAGCCTGTCTTCCGTCAGTCCATGGCGTTCAAGCTGATTGTCTACGAAGGTGTTCAACGCCGCTGCGGGCTGGCGCACGCCTGCCGCGCGGGCCTCTGGCGTCAGGCTGGTCAAGGGCCACCATTGATAGCCCCCCGGCGCGCCCGGGCAGGGCTGGGGCGCGTTCGGCGCGATGAAGAAGGTGTTGGGCAGGGCCGCCTGCCAATAGGGAGCGAGGCTGATCAGGTCGGCGCCGTTGGATCCGTATCCGTGGAGGAATATCACCAGCGACTTCGGGGCACCGCCGGAAGCGGGGAGGGCGATGGGCCCGTCAAGACTGTTCACATTGGCCATGTGGCCCGTGGTGGGGGAGCGAGGGCATGCCGTCAAGTGGCAGTCAGGCGGCGAATATTGGCTCCTCTCGGAGGATGGGAAGGTACAGCTCCGGAGCCGGACTGGCGTTCCCTAGCGCGAGTATTCGGATGCACAGCGCATGACCAACGCCTGGTTTCGATCACACGCTTGCCCCACGCCGAGGGCCTGCGAATGCCCTGCCTCCAAACGGCTGGCGACCCTGCCGCGCCTGATGGAGACGTTCGATCCGATGTACGAGTTCTTGGCAGAACACAGGCTGGCGGTGCGGCCGGGGGTCATTTCACCCGACGCCTTCACGGACGGCGATCGGGAGTGGCCGAACTTCAAGAGGTAGGACTGGCCGATCATCTGGCGCTCGTCGCTGCGGCGTCGGATGGCGCGCGAAGTCTGATGTTAGGCCAAGCGAGACACCGTTTGCGAAATCGTCAGCCGCTCCATGCTGGGCTCGTCATCCTTGTGCCCCAGTCGCCGCCTGAGGCTCCTCGCTGCTGATGACGCCGGGCCGGATTCGAGCGGTCCTTGACGCCAGCGGCGCGCCTGACGGACCCCACAAGGTCGTCTACGATCATGCGCGCGCCTACGTCTGCTCCGATCCGCTGCCATTGACCGTTGTTCGCAGCCGCGATTTCGCCAAACGCCTGCGCACCCGGATCGAGAAGGACGAAGTGCCGCTCGGGCAATCGATGCGGCGTGTTTTCACCGGGTTCAGCGAGCGGGTCGCGATCCGCCGGCAGACGAACACGAAAACTCCGCTTGGTCCGGATGCCGACCGCGGCGTCTTTTCGATCGCGTCCGAGACGGGTGTGGGGCCCCGCGTTCGGCAGGAGCGGTTCGCCGACTATCAGGCCCGCTCGAAGTCCCTGGATGACGCTGTCACCGCGGCTGTCGGCGCCGAGACCTGGGCTGCGGGCGTCCAGATGATCATGGTGACGCTCGACTGACGCCGCGCGCGTTCAATGAAAGTTGCGTGTCTTTTGGATCAATGTGGGGCCGCGAGGGTCTGGCGCCGACGGTCCACGATGGAATTCATCGCCGCGGCCGTGGGGCAGGGGGAAGGGTGCTTCGCGGCCGCCAAGGCTGGCTAGCTCGGCCGACAAGTCGATGAGTTTGTAGGCAACCACATGGACGACGTCGCCCTCGCGCTGGATGCGCCCGACGACCCCCAACATCGAGCAGGTCAGGACCGTTCGCCGGTGTTTCTCGTAGACGGTCTCCCAGACCACGAGGTTGGCCACGCCGGTCTCGTCCTCCAGGGTGATGAAGGTGACGTTCTTGGCCGAGCCGGGTTTCTGGCGGACCAGCACCAGGCCGGCGACCCTGCAGCTCTGGAAATCCTTGCCCGCGCTGGCGGCGGCGCAGGTCATGAACTTCTCGCGCGCCAGGTCCTGGCGCAGGAAGGTGACGGGGTGCTCGCGCAAGGTCAGGCCGATGTGACCATAGTCCTCGACCACCTCGCGGCCTGCCTTCATGGGTTTCAAGACCACCTCGGGCTCATCGACCTCCGGCACGATCGCCTGTTCCCGCGCCGATGCAGCAGCGAAGAGGGGCAGCGGCTCGTCCCGCAGCGCCTTGATGGCCCACAGCGCCTCGCGGCGCGCCAGCTTCAAGGATGGCCGAAAGCTGTCGGCCTCGGCGATTTTGACCAGGCTGGCGGCCGGCACGCCGGCGCGGCGCCAGACGTCATCCACTGAGGCGAAAGGCCGGTCGGCCTGGGCGAGGACGATGGCGGCGGCGTCGATATTGGCCAGGCCGCGCACCTGGCGCAGGCCCAGCCTCACCGCGAACCGGTCGGGGCGATCGGTGGGCTCCAGGGTGCAGTCCCATCGCGAGGCGTTGACGCAGACGGGGCGGACCTCGACGCCGTGACCCTGAGCGTCGCGGACAATCTGGGCCGGGGCGTAGAAGCCCATGGGCTGGGCGTTGAGCAGGGCGGCGCAGAAGACGTCGGGGTGGTGGCATTTGAGCCAGGAGGAGGCGTAGGCGATCAGGGCGAAGGAGGCGGCGTGGCTTTCGGGAAAGCCATAGGAGCCGAAGCCCTCGAGCTGGCTGAAGGTCTTTTCGGCGAATTCCTGGTCGTAGCCGCGGGAGACCATGCCGCCGATCAGCTTGTCCCGGAAATGGCTGACGCCGCCGGTATGCTTGAAGGTGGCCATGGCGCGGCGCAGCTGGTCGGCTTCGCCGGCGGTGAAGCCGGCGCATTCGATGGCCACCCGCATGGCCTGTTCCTGGAAGAGGGGCACGCCGAGGGTCTTGCCCAGCACCTTCTCCAGTTCGGGCTTAGGAAAGACAACGGGCTCTTTGCCCTCGCGCCGGCGCAGATACGGATGGACCATATCGCCCTGGATCGGGCCGGGGCGGACGATCGCCACCTCGATCACCAGGTCGTAGAAGGTCCGGGGCTTGATCCGGGGCAGCATGGCCATCTGGGCCCGGCTCTCGATCTGGAAGACCCCGAGGGTGTCTGCCTTGCGGATCATGGCGTAGGTGCGCGGATCCTCGGCGGGGATGGTGGCGAGGTCGAGATCGATGCCCTTGTGGGCCTTCAGCAGGTCCAGGCCGCGTTTCATGCAGCTCATCATGCCCAGCGCCAGGCAGTCGACCTTCATGAACTTCAGGGCGTCGATGTCGTCCTTGTCCCACTCGATCACCTGGCGGTCCTTCATCGCCGCCGGCTCGATGGGGACCAGCTCGTCCAGTCGGTCGCGGGTCAGGACGAACCCGCCAGGGTGCTGCGAAAGGTGGCGCGGCGCGCCCATCAGCTGGCGGGCGAGGTCCAGGGTCAGCCGCAGGCGGCGGTCGCCGAGGTTGAGGTTCAGCTCCTGGGCGTGCTTGGGCTGGACGCCCTCCGACCAGCCCCAGGTCTGGGACGACAGCATCTTGGTGAGGTCTTCGGGCAGGCCCAGGGCCTTGCCCACGTCGCGGATGGCGCCGCGGGTGCGATAGCGCACCACGGTGGAGCAGAGGGCGGCGTGGTCGCGGCCGTAGGTGTCGTAGACCCACTGCATGACGATCTCGCGCCGCTCATGCTCGAAATCGACGTCGATGTCCGGCGGCTCGCGCCGCTCCTCGGAGACGAAGCGCTCGAACAGCAGGTCGTTGCGCTCGGGATCGATGGAGGTGATGCCGAGGACGTAGCAGACGGCGGAATTGGCGGCGGAGCCGCGGCCCTGGCAGAGGATGTCCTGGCTGCGGGCGAATCTGACGATGGAGTTCACGGTCAGGAAGTAGGGGGCGTAGTCCAGGGTCTGGATCAGCCCCAGCTCGTGGCGCAGGATCGCCCCCACCTTGTCCGGCACGCCCTCCGGATAGCGGCGCTTAGCGCCCTCCCAGGTCAGTTCCTCAAGGGTGGCCTGGGGCGTCATGCCCGAGGTCGAGACCTCGTCGGGGTACTGGTACTTCAGCGCCTCAAGCGAGAAGCGGCAGCGGTCGGCGATTTCCAGGGTCCGGGCCAGGGCCTCGGGGTATCTGGCGAAGAGGCGGTGCATCTCCGCAGGTGACTTCAGGTGTCGGTCGGCGTGGCGCTCGCGCCGAACGCCCAATTCATCGATGGTGCAGCCGTGACGCACGCAGGTGACCACGTCCTGCAGCAGGCGGCGCTCCGGATGGTGAAACAGCACGTCATTGGTGACGACAGTCAGGACGCCGGCCTGGGCGGCGAGGTTGGAGAGATCGTGCAGGCGCATGGCGTCGCCCGGCCGTCGGCGTAGGCCTAAGCCCAGATAGGCGCCGGCGGTGAAGGTGGCTTTCAGGCGTCGAAGTCGCTGGGCGCAGGCCTCGTCGGCCTCGTCCGCGACCAGCACGGCGATCAGGCCCTCGGCGAAATCGGGCAGGTCTTGCCAGTCCAGACTGCACTTGGCCTTGCCTGCCCGCCGTTTGCCCAGGGACAGGAGGCGGCAGAGCCGGGCATAGGCCGGCCGATCGGTCGGATAGACCAGCACGCCGGACCCATCCATCAGGTCCAGTCGGCAGCCGACGATCAACCGAACCCCGGTGAGCTTGGCGGCTTCGTGGGCCCGAACGACGCCGGCGAGCGAATTGCGGTCGACGATGGCTAGGGCCTCGATCCCGCAGACTGCGGCCTGGCTGAACAGGTCCTCGCAGGACGAGGCCCCGCGCAGGAAGCTGAAATTGGACGTCGCTTGCAGTTCAACGTAACGAAGTTGGGTCATACTCCTGCCTCGCTGGCTCTGCGGATCAGGGTCGACCGCGCGGCTTTACGCGGGCTCAGCGCTGAGGGCTGAGGCGGGCTCCTACGGGCCATTCCAGCGCTGGGCTGGCGCGCGTCGGTCGTGATAAGATCAGCCCCATGGCAGGTCCGAAAACGATTCACATCAAGCCGAACGGTTCTGGCGGCTGGGCCGTAAGGAACGGGACCGGACGCTCCACCGGGGTGTTTTCGACGCAGGCCGAGGCGGTCAAGGCGGCGCAAGCCATCGTCCGTGACGTCGGCGGCCAGCTCCTTGTCCACACGCCCTCTGGCCAGTTGAAGAAGAGCTTCACGCTCGGTCGAACCGCCATGGGCAAGCTCAACGCCGTCGAAGGGGTTTCCCTCACTCCGGCCGGCAAGACCGCGTTCAAGACTTTCGACCGCGACGACTTGACCCCCGCCCAGCGGCGCACCGCCTTGCGCAAGGACGTCACCAAGCTGACGGGTGCGCCGAAAAAGGCTTCGTCGCGCGCGTCCGGCGCGGCGACCAAGGGCTGAGCCCTGTCCTCCGAGCGCTATGACGCCGACGAGGACCCCTACTTGGTCGAAGGCGGCGCGGTATTGCGCAACCGCGCGGGCCTCACGGACCCCGATGAACTCGAGGCCTTCGAGGTGCTCTCCGTCACCCAGAGGTCGGAAGAGCCCCTCCCGGACGGAACCTTCGATGAGGCCCATTTCCGCGCGGTCCACCGGCACCTGTTCCAGGACGTCTACGATTGGGCTGGCGCGCCGCGCACCATCCGCATGTTCAAGGACAACAGTCCATTCGGCTATCCCGAGAACTTTGACCGCGAGCTCGTCAAGCTGTTCGGCGGCCTGCGCGAGCGCCACTTTCTGCAAGGACGGGATCCCGACGCCTTCGCGGCGGGCGCGGCCAACTTCCTTGGTGAACTGAACGCGATTCACCTGTTTCGTGAGGGCAATGGCCGGGCGCAGACCGCTTTCCTGGCCATGCTGGCCGCTGAGGCGGGGCACCCGCTGGACCTGGCCCGCATTGATCCGCAAGCGTGGATGACGGCCATGGTCCGCAGCTTCTACGGCAAAGAAGCCCAACTCGCCGCCCAGATCAGGGTCCTCATCGTCGACTGAGGCTGTGCGCGCGGTCATGCGAACAGGCCGTGCAGATACCAGCTGAGGTCGCCGGTAGCGGCCTGCTCGCCGTCGCCGCGGCGGAAGACCCAGAAGCGCTCGCCCGCGTCGTCCTCCAGCTGGAAATAGTCACGCACGGCGTCGATCTCGCCGTCGCGCCGCCACCACTCGCCGAAGATCCGCTCAGGACCGTCGGCGCGCTTCACCCGTCGGCGCACGCCGCGCCAGGTGAAGGCGGTCGGTGGCTGGTCGGGCAGGAGGGCCAGGGTTTCGATCCGCTCCGGATGCGGCAGAAGCCGGGTCGGGCGTGGCCAGTGCGCGGGCCAGGTCTCGCCGGTGGGCGCCGCGGTGGGGTCGATCCTGCGGACTGAGCGCTCCGGCACGTCGCTCTGGGCCGGAGCGGCACGATAGAGGCGGCCAGGGCCCAGACGGTTGGCGAGGGTGTCGACGAGGTCGGCGACATTCGGCGCCTGGGCCTGCGTCAGGCCCGTGGCTATGGGTTTCCAGGTCAACGGCTCGGCCATCGGCGCGGCCAGCACCATGGTCTCGACGCCGAAGCCCGGATCGACGGTCTCCAGCTTGTCGCAGAGCAGGCGGGTCAGGCGCCTCACGTCCCGGACGGGCTTGGCCAGGCCGACACGGATCACCTGGAGGCGGTTGTCCACGCGGTGGAATCGCAGATCCAGGGTTCGGGCGCCGAGACCCTTGGACTCAAGCGCCGAGCACAGTGCTTCGACCAGTTTGAGGGTGTAGCGGGCCAGGGTTTCGGGCGCGCCGATCGGCTCGGCGAAGGCCTGCTGAACCGAAATGAGCTCGGACGCCTCGACCGGCTCGATCGGCTCGGCCGTGCGGCCATAGGCCTGGTCGAGGCGGCGGGTCAGCTCCGGGCCGAAGCGCAGCGCCAGGGGCGCGCGGGGCTTGGCCTCGATCTCGCCGATTGTATCGATGCCCATCTTGCCCAAGGCGTCGGCCATGCCGTCGGGCAGGCGCAGCGCCCAGGTCGGTAGATGGGCGATTGCGCGGCCGCTTTGATCGGAGGGGACGATGATGGTCGGGCGCGCAACGAAGCGCACAAGGGCATGGGCGCCGCCCCAGGTGCCGGCCATGGCGGCGCGGGCGGCGAAGCCGGCGTGGGCCAGCAGGGCGACCATGTCGGCGAGCAGGGCCTGTTCGCCTCCATAGCGATGCGCCGCGCCGGTGGCGTCAATCACCAGGCCGGCGGGCGGGTCGGCCGCCACGATCGGCGCGTAGAGCTTGAGCGCCCAGAGGGCCAGGCGCTCCAAGGCTTCGGCGTCGCCTTGCGGATCCGCGTCATGGACGACAAGCTCGGAGCAGAGGGCGCGGGCCTGGGTAGCGGCCATGCCTGGAAAGAGCCGAAGGGCCTGGGCGGCGGCGTCCGCCGCCAGCACCACCCGTTTGCGGCCCGCCCGTCCGATCATCACGATCGGGACGTCAGCCGGCGGCGCGTCTTTGCCAAGGCGTCGCCGCAAGCGATCGGTCGGCCAGGTCGGCAGGTAGAGCGAGACGACCCGTCTCATCGCAGGCTTCCAATTCAAAATCCGCGCATTCGCCGGCCTTGCAGCGGATGAGCTCGACAAACCATCGGGGTCGGCCGACGCCGGCGGCCGGAAGGGGCGAGGAGGGCAGGGCGATCACCCGCCAGCGGGTGGAGGCGGCGGTCGGCCGCCCGAAATCGGCCGCCTCGGCTTGCCGGCGCCAGCGGCGGACGGCGATGCCCATGGTGCCCGAGCTCTCGGCGCAGAGCTGCAGGCGGCGCGAGGCGGTCATGGAGAGGCGCGCAACCTCGCCCACCACAGCCCCCAGGCCGCCGTGGCGAAGGCCCTCCTCGAAACATGCCAGCACGGTCTTTTCGTCGCCGGCCTCGACATAGATGATCCGGTCGGCGGCCAGGCCGGCCTGGGCCAGAGCGGGTGCGAACAGATCCTTGCGGGTGACGCACCAGAGCACATGGCCGCGAGTCCGCGCCGCGACGCCGGCGGCGAACAGCGCCGAGGCGGTCCCGTCGATGGCCCCATTGCCACCGCCGGCGACCTCATGCAGCGCGCCGAGCGCCAGGCCTCCGTTCGGAAGGTGGCGGTCCAAGACCTCCAGGCCGAAGGGCAGGAACCCCTTGGGTGCGCGGCCGCCGGCCTCAATCTTTTCGATCGCGGCGCGCAAGGCGTCGAAGGCGCGAGGGGAGGGCGCGATGGGCATGGACTCCAAAACAGGATGGCGGTAGTCATGTTCCCTATTCGTTCCGCTTGAGCACGAAAAGAGTCAAGAGGCCTTCGCTTTGCACCGGGCCGCCAGCTGCCCATATCCACAGACAAAACGCCGATGTCTGAAACCCAATCCCAATCGACGATGCGGCGGCCGGACGCGAAGCTGATCACCCGCTTCGCCCTATGGCAGGTGAAGGACGACACCGTCCTCACCTACCTGGAGAAGGGCTATTCGCTCGGGATCTGCTGTCGCAATTGCCCAAGGACCATCGAGTGGACGCCGCCGCAACTCCAGCGCCGGTTCGAGACCCGGCTGGACCTGCCGCTGAAGGACCTCGTGCCGCGCCTGTCCTGCACCGGAGAGGGCGGTTGCGGATCGCACGACATCGCAGTCTTCCCGCACCTTTATGATCTGCCCTGGACCTGGCCGCCGCCGGGCTAGGCAAGGGGCTTGCCTACCCGGGGATGGTTTCGTCCTGCCGAGCGCCGGTCGCGACGATCTTCAGGGCGCCATCGGGCAGCGGGCGCTGGAGGTGTTTGACCTCATCCCAGGGCGTGTCGCTCATCCAAAGATTTCGGTCGGCTTCCTCGGTGAGGATCACCGGCATGGCCTTGGAATGATAGGTCTTCACCGGCTCGGCCGAGTCCGTGGTCAGGAACCCGAAAGCCTCGATTTCCTCCCATCCCTTGCTGATCATCCGCACGCACGCGTGCGGCGTCCAGACTCCGGCGAAGAAGGCCAGGGGCCGGCTGTCGCCCAGGGCGAACCAGATGTTCTTGCGGGTGCATTCGTAGTCCTGGTCGGGCTCGGCGAATGAGGTGAAGGGCACCAGGCAGCGGTTGGCGGGTCCAAGCCAGGGTTTCCAATGCGCGTTGGTTTTGCCCTGGGCGTTGGTGGTGTTGCGCACGTTGGTCACGCCCTTGTCGGGTTCCGTCTTTAAGAGCTCGGCGAAGTCGACCTCTTTGCCCTTGGCTCGCAGCTTGTCGGCGCGCTCGGACGCGGCCTTGAACAGGGCCTGTTTCGACGTCGGCATGCCCCAGCGCAGGTTGCGCATTTCGCGCGATTCGTCCTCGGCCTTGAGGATCACGGGCGCCGGATAGTCCGGGTAGACGCCCGGCATCGGTGGCTGGTTGTTGTTGCGGTCGGTCATGGCCCTGGCTAGGCGCGCTACCTCGGCGCGGGCCTCCATGATCGCGTAGAGGTTACACATTCGCCCCCGCTTCTACTGCCGAAGCGTTCGATCGTTGGCGAACGCTTTGTGGTCCAAAAGCTCCGCCAACTCATCGGCGTCCTGGATGTCGAGACCGGTCTGAACGACGTCGCTGATCACGACGGGCTCGCCGGTGAAGAGGTCGAACACTGTCCACCCCTCCCGATCTTCACGGATGTCATATCGCTTGGGCATGGCCTGCCGTCCTGACCGCGTCCAGGCATCTAAGAACGGCGTCGACCGGGGGTCAACGTCGCTGGGTTCCTCGACGTCGCGCCAACACGCTAGTGCGGCGGCCGTCGCAGCCGACTGGCTGAACGTCGCTAGTTCTGTTTCTGTTCTAGATTCGCTATGCTCCCGTCCATGGGCGAAACGGTTCGCAAAATCATCCACGTCGACATGGACGCCTTCTATGCGTCGGTCGAACAGCGCGACGATCCCACGCTGCGCGGCAAGCCGGTGGCCGTCGGCCATGGGCCCGGCGCGGCGTGGTGGCGGCCGCGAGCTATGAGGCGCGCCAGTTTGGGGTGCGGTCGGCGCTGCCGTCAGTGACGGCGCTGCGCAAATGCCCGGAGCTGATCTTCGTGCCGCCGCGATTTGACGTCTACCGGGCGGTCTCGCGCCAGATCCACGCTATTTTCGTAGAGTTCACCGATCTGATCGAACCGCTGGCCCTTGACGAGGCCTATCTCGACGTCACCGCCAATACGGCCGGTCTGCCGACGGCCTGGCTCACAGCGAAGGCCATCCGCGCGCGGATCCTGGAGGAGACCGGCCTCACCGTCTCGGCCGGCGTCTCCTACAACAACAAGCTCCTGGCCAAACTGGCGTCGGGCCAGCGCAAGCCAAACGGCCAGTTCGCCATCATGCCGGACGACGGGGCCGCCTTCGTCGAAGCGCTGGCCGTGGCCAGGTTTCATGGGGTCGGCCCGGCCACGGCCGCCCGCATGCACGCCGCGGGCGTCCAGACCGGCGGCGATCTAAAGACCTGGTCGCTGCAGGACCTGCAGCACCGTTTCGGCAAGGCCGGGACCTGGTACTACACCATCGCCCGCGGCCAGGACGATCGGGCGGTCAATCCCAATCGGGAGCGCAAATCGTCTGGCTCGGAGACGACTTTCGACGAGGACCTGACCGATCCGGATCGCATTGAGGCCGGGGTGCTGGCCATGGCCGATGACGTCTGGGCCTGGTGCGAGAAGGCCGGTGGACGCGGCCGCACCGTGACCGTGAAGATCAAATGGGCGGATTTCCAGCAGTCCACGCGCAGCCAGTCGCTGGCGACGCCGGTCAGCAGCCGGGCGACGTTGCACGAGGCGAGCCTGGGGCTGATCCGCTCGGTGTTTCCGCCCCCGAAGGGTATTCGTCTCGTTGGCGTGACCCTGTCGAATTTCGCACCGCAACAGGCTAGCGTCGCCCAGGAGCCGTCGCTCCTGCCTGAGTCGGACGCCGCCGCTTGAGTCACATAGAACCCAATCTGCAGGACGCGGCCGATCTCGAAGCGATGGCCGCGACGCTGGAAGCCACAGGGACCTATCGGGTCCTGCGCAAACTCGCGCGTCGGCCCTCTCGCGACCCGCCGCCGGGCGTCGCGACCCGCCAGGGACTGTTTGTGGACACTGAAACGACGGGCCTGGATCCAGCAGGTGACGAGATCATCGAGCTCGCCATGGTGCCCTTCACCTACGGCCTCGACGGCGAGGTCTATGCGGTGGGCGAGGCATTTCAGCAGCTGCGCGATCCTGGCAAGCCAATCCCGCCAGAAATAACCGCCATCACCGGGATCGACGACGCGATGGTGGCCGGTCAGCGTATCGATCCGGACGAGGTCGCGCATTTTGCGGCGCCAGCTTCCCTGGTGGTGGCGCACAACGCCGCCTTCGACCGCAAATTCCTCGAGCGGTTCTGCGAGACCTTCAACACCAAGCCATGGGCCTGTTCGATGAGCCAGATCGACTGGGCGGCCGAAGGCTATGAGGGAACCAAGCTGGCCTACCTCGCGATGGGTGCGGGTTTCTTCTATGAGCGCCATCGCGCAATGAACGACTGTCTGGCGGCGATCGCGTTGCTCGCCCGGGTCCATCTCCGGTGCGGTCGAACCGGGCTCGCTCAGCTGCTGGAACGGGCGCGCCAACCCTCGTTCAGGATCTGGGCGGAGAATTCGCCATTCGACCTGAAGCACCTGTTGAAGGCGCGGGGCTATCGATGGAACGGGGAGGGGACCGGGTCGCCACGCGCTTGGTACATCGACGTCGATGATGCAGTCCGGGAGGCCGAGATCGCGTTTCTAAAGACCGAAATCTATCGGGGCGAGATCGACCTGCTGGTTCGCAGGATCGATGCGTATGACAGGTTTTCGGACCGATGCTGACAGACGGATGTCGTCAAAGGTTCCCGAGGCGGCCGTCTGGGTAGTTGTTGAGGCAATGATATTGAATGCCGGCATCGTCGCGTTTGGTCGACTCAATAAGTCTTGGGACCGTTCCGAAGATCTCCTTGGCCGTGTGAGGAGGTGGCGATAGACGCGGTCGGGGCGGCCGCGGCGCGGCGCCTGTCCCCCCGGTTGTCGCCCCTACCGCCAAGGCTGCGCCGAAAAAGGGCGCCGCCAAATCCAACGCGACTCTGGTCAAGGCCTGACAGCGATCGGCGCGGGCTGTTCTCGGCTGCTCGGGCCGAAGTCTACTAACCGCATTACCGATGAACCGGCGAACGGCATGTCCAGACTGGCTGGAGCGCAAACAAAGCGACTGGCCTGCGTGCCGTCTCGCAGGCGAATGCGGATTTCGCTGGCCACGCCTCTTCGAGCGAGACGCTTCGCCAAGGCCTTTGCGCTGGCTTCCGCCTTCGCCCCGCTGAGATACATCTGGCTGTTTTCGACGCCTTCGAATTGAACGGTCCACCCACCGCTGGTCGCTTCGATCTGAATCAGATGAGTCATGATTAGTCGCCTCTGCCGGGCCCTTGCCACCACGATCAAGGCATAGGCTCGCGACGTTTCCGTGAGGTGACAAACCCTACGCAACCCTGTGTTCGACGCAGGTGCTCATTGCGTCTCTTGGCGCCGCGCCAAAGATATGAGAACGACGCCGAGCGCAGCCGCCCGTTGGGTCCGCGCGCAACCGTTGGGGCTCTCTGGGATGAAATTGAATGTCGCTCAGCCGCGGTGAGGCGCTTACCGCCGCGAAGAAGCTGCTTCGCACGTTCGACAGCGCGCCGGATCCGCAGGGCAGGGCGCGCCAGATCTATTCCGAGCTCTGCCGCGCCGAAGGCATGACCAATGGAGAGCACAACGCCGTTGAAGCGTTCGGCGCCTGGCTCGACGAACGGCCCCGGCCGTCGGAGCTGAAGCCGAGATGCCAGGGCCTTCTTTTGCGACTGAAATGAGCCCGGCGGCGGCGCTGAGGCCCCCCGATCCGGATAGCGCCGCACATAGCCGCGGCCCCAAACCGCCGCTCGGGATTGCACGCAAGCGATCTGATCAAACTACTGCTTAGACATCTTGCGAGGAGGGGGCCGTCCACATATGCCACCAGGCCTAAGCGTTCTGCGGCTTCAGGCGATCGGGGCCAATCGAGATCGGCTGGCCGAGGCCGTGCAGGGGCGGGCGCTTCGCACTCAGTCTTGCAGGGTGATGTACAGTTCGCGCTCCAACAGCCACTGACCGTGACGCTCGCGCCACGCCGCCATGTAGACGCCGGCCATCTCGACCCCGCCTTTCCAACGGCCGACCCAACGCCCCGTTTCGGCGGCGCGGCGACTGTCGGCGGCGAGCTCGACCGTTTCCGTTGTGCGCACATAGGCGACAAAGGCGGCATCGGCGAACTGATTGGCGAAGGCAGCCATCACGGCGTTGGCTCCCCAGATTGGAGCGCCGTCTCCGACGATCAGCAGCATGTCGTCGGTCATGTGCGGCCGGAGCCGGACCGCGTCGTGCGCGGCGATGAGGCGGTTGGTCAGCTTGCGTTTTGCGCGAATGGCGACTTCGGGTACTGGCATTGCGCCAGGGTGCGCTGGGATTAGCTGGCCGCCAACAGTCTGGCTGCTGTTCGCATCTCGCCATTGGTCTAAGCTGCTCGCGCGGCGCAGGCGCCTGCCGGATGAAGCGATGATCAGCCTGGGAACGCGGTGATTGGCGCTTCCTGTCTGGAGATCTGGGGTCCATCCCCCTCCAGACGGGAGAGTTTCGGTGACGTTGGAGCCCATGAGCCCGCTGCGTCGGCGCACGACCGAGGACATAAGCATCCGCCAGTTCGGGGCCAAGACCAAGAGCCGCTATGTGCGCGTCATGTGGGAGTTCCCCGCTTTTTAGTGCGGATTCCGACGCTTCCGGCCACCATCTCCGATCATTAACCGGCCACGTGGACCGATCATTATCCGGCCGCCTTCTCCGATCATTGACCGGCCATGTTGCAGGCGCCCGAGTGGGTCTTATTTCACCGTGTTTGGGATT
>DASXNV010000061.1:0-60533 GCA_036494815.1 Caulobacteraceae bacterium | reverse complement strand
GGCGTGCGCTATACCGACGACACCAAGCAGGACACCGGGGGGCGCAACGTCACCTTCTCGAGCTGCCCCGAAGGCGTGGATCCGGCGGAATGCCAGACCGGAATCTTCGGCGCCTATCCGGGCGCGACGGCGGCTCAACTGGTCGCCTTGCTGCCAGGCTACGGGATCTCCGACAACGACGTGAAGGGGACCTGGGACAAGATGACCTGGCTGGTGCGGGCGGACGCCGACCTCACCGACAACATCCTGACCTATGCCAGCGTCGGCACCGGATTCAAATCCGGCAATATCGAGGACGGCGGACGGCTGGCTGGGCCTGAAACCCTGACCAATTATGAAATCGGCGCCAAGACCAAGCTGTTCGACGGCCGGGCGACCTTGAACCTGGCCGCCTACTACGAGGACTTCACCGGCTATCAGGTCAACTCGACCCTGACGACCCGCGACGCCGAGGGCAATATCACGGCCACCCAGCTGATCACCCAAAACGCCAAGGGCGCCACCGCCTACGGCGTGGAAGCGGAGTTGAACGCCAGGATCACCTCGCACGACACCTTCCAGGCGTCGGTGGCGTTGCAGCATACCGAACTGGAAGAGTTGGCCAGCATCGACGGACGCCTCTTCAACCAGTCGGACCCGACCAAGATCCAGGAGCTGAAGGGCAACGAGCTGCCTCACGCGCCGCTGTTCTCGGGGACCTTCACCTATGAGCATAATTTCGACCTGGCGAATGGCGGTCAGGTGACTCCGCGGTTCACCACCCACATCGAAAGCCGCAGTTGGTTGTCGATCTTCAACCAGGGCTCGTTCGACGAACAGAAGGCCTATACCCGCTCGGACATCGCTCTGCGCTACGATCCGCCGGGCCGCGCCTATTCGCTCGAGGCCTTTGTGCTGAATGTCGAAGACAACAACATCCGGGTCACGGCCGACAGCTTCGGCGCGCCCAACACGCCGGTGTTCATGTCAATCCTGCAGCCGCCGCGCACCTGGGGCGTTCGCGCCAGCGCCAAGTTCTAGGCTTTCCTCGAAACCTGTATGTACCCCAGACAGGTTCACCTTGGCGGCGTCCCCGGACGCCGCCATTTTCTTGAGCCCAGACAGCCAAGGAAGGACCCATGGCCCAAAGACGCATCGTCATCGTCGGCGGCGGAACAGCCGGGTGGCTGACCGCCGCCTATCTGGCCAGGCGCCTGCGCGCCGCCGAGCCTGACGGGTGCGCGATCACACTGATCGAGTCTCCGGACATCGGCACGATTGGCGTGGGGGAGGGCACATTTCCCACCATCCGCGCCACGCTCGCCTCGCTCGGCGTGGACGAGGCGCGGTTCCTGCGGGAAAGCTCGGCCACCTTCAAGCAGGGCGTGCGCTTCTACAACTGGGCCAGAACGCCGGGCGAAGTTGGCGGCGACGAGTATTTCCACCCCTTCAATCTGCCCTATCGCGAACCGGGGCTGGACCTGTCGGCCTATTGGCTGAAGTCGGGCCAAAACCGCGCCTTCGCCGACGCCATGACCATGCAGGGCGCGGTTATCCGCGCCGGGCTGGCGCCCAAGCGGGCGAGCGATCCGGATTTCGAAGGGCCGATGAACTATGCTTATCATTTCGACGCGGTGCGCTTCGCTGGCTTCCTGCGGAAGGTGTCGAAGGATTTGGGCGTGGTCCATCTGACCGGCGCGGTAAACGCCGTTCTGCAGGACGAGCAGGGCGACATCAGCGCCGTGGAATCCGCCGAGCATGGCCGGCTGGAAGCGGACCTGTTCATCGACTGCAGCGGCTTTCGCGCGCTGATGATCGGTCAGGCCCTGGGTTCGACCTTCCGCCCCTGCGACGACGTGCTGTTCAACGACCGCGCCCTGGCGATGCAGGTTGCCTATGCCGACCCCGACGCACCGATCGCTCCCTACACCATCGCCACCGCTCATGAAGCCGGTTGGACCTGGGATATCGGACTGAACGACCGGCGCGGGATCGGCTATGTCTTCTCGAGCCGCCATAGCGACGAGACCCGCGCCGAAGAGGTGCTGCGCGCCTATGTGGGGCCACAGGCCAGCGGCCTTTCGGCGCGTCTGCTCAAGTTCCAGACCGGCTATCGCGAGCGGCAGTGGATTGGCAATTGCGTGGCCGTGGGCCTGTCGGCCGGCTTTTTTGAGCCCCTGGAATCCACCGGCATCATGCTGATCGAGGTGGCTGCGGCCCTGATCGCCGAATTCTTCGCCACCCCCGACCGGGACGCCATGGCGGCGGCGGCGCGCTCGTTCAACAGCCAGATGCTGGCCCGGTTCGATCGCATCCTGGATTTCCTCAAACTGCACTACTGCGTCAGCGGCCGTCGTGACACCGCCTATTGGCGCGACAATGCCGACCAGGCCTCGATCCCCCAGTCTCTACGAGACCGCCTGACGCAATGGCGTTTGCGGCCGGTGTCGGCTTTCGATTTTGTCACCGATCTCGAGACCTTCCTGCCGGCCAGCTACGAATACATCCTCTATGGCATGGGCGTGCGGGCGGAGGCGGGCGCCTGGAGCGGCCGATATCGCAATGACGCCGTCGCGGCGCGCGCGTTTCACAAGGTCGATCAGGCTTCGGCGGAAGCGCTCAAACACTTGCCCAGCCATCGCCAACTGGTCGAACTCTATCGCGCCCGCGTCCCGCTCTAAGCCTCAGCGCACACCGCGGATCATGGCGGTGAAGCCGGCGCTGACCATGGCCAGCACTGCGCCGATCAGGAACAGCTGCTGGTAGGACTCGTGGCCCTGGCGGATGCAGATCAGGGCCAGCACCGGCGAAAGCACCTGGGGCAGGGTGTTGGAGAGATTCACCAGGCCCAGATCGCGCCCGACATCCGCTGTCGAAGGCAGCACCTGGACCATAAGGGCGTTGTCGATGGCGTGGTAGCAGCCCATGGCTCCGCCATAGGCCAGATAGGCGACGACCAGCACCGGCCATTGCGGCGACAGGGCGATAGCCATGACCGAGGCCGACAGCCCCAGAGCGCCGAAGATGACGAAAATCTTGCGTCGAGCGGCCAGGTCGGACAGGCGGCCACAGGCCAGGGCGAGCAGCACATAGATCACCGTGGACGCCCCGATCAGATGAGCGATGGCCTGCTCTGGCCTCAGGCCGCCCGGCAGCCAGGCGCCGTGCGAGCTGCGTTCTTGGATGTCGTAGAGCAGATAGGTCTGGATCAGGTTGACGGCGGTGAAGGTGAGTAGTCTGGCGACAATGGCCAGGCTGAAGTCGGCGGTCATCCTCGGCCACAACATCCAGCGCCGGGCGGGTCCTGGCCGCGGCTCGACGGCCCCCTCGCGCAGGGCCAGGATGAAGGGGGTGGCGAACAGGATCACGGCCAGTCCCAGTACAGGCAAACGCCAGCCGGCATGGGACATGACGCCGCCGAACAGGGCCACGCCCAGCACGTTGCCGATGGGATAGCCCAGGCTGAGCAGGGCTGAGACCATGCCTTTCTGGTGGTCGGGAACCCGGTCGGCGACGACGGCGCCGAGGGCGGCGAAGAACATGTTGAAGGTGATCTGAAACGACAGCAGGCCGGCAAAAAGCCCCGCCGAGGTTCGCGCCTGGGCGATCAGCCCATAGGCGCAGGTCATTCCGACCAGACCCGCGATCAGCCAGGGGCGACGACGGCCGATGCGAGAGTTGGTGCGGTCGCTTAGCGCTCCGGCGAGCAGATTGGCGAAGCCGGCGGTCACCGCGCCGGAGATCATCAGGTGACTTAGCAACACCGCCTTGTGCGACGGGTCGATCGCCGCCGCCCGCAGGGGCAGGATGATCTGCAACAGCGGCAGAAAGCTCAGATAGGCCCCGATCTGGGCCAGGGCGTAAGCGCCGGCGAAACCCGCGCTGACGGGGGGCATGCCCTTGGCGCCGGGGCGGCTGTCGCCGTCTCGGGCTGGCGCGGGTTCGCGCTGGGTTGTCAGGACAGAGACGATGCGAAGGCCTCCCTGGTCCTCCTTGTGCGCCGGAGGCCTTGGGCGCGCATCATGACCATATTCGTCGAGGTGGCATAGGCCCGGGTGTTCGTCGCCGGCGCCTTGACCGCGCCCCCGTCTTTGCTGAGCTTGGCGTGGCCCGGCTGAGCGGCTGGGCGTTTGCGGATCGGTGCGTATGAGCGCCTATTTCGTGATTTTCGGGGCGGCCGTGCGCGCCGACGGAAGTCCAAGCGGGACTCTGCGCCGTCGTGTGGAAGGCGCGCTGGCCGCAGCCCGGGGTGTGGAGCACGCCCGCTTCATGCCCACGGGAGGAAACGGCGCGTCGGGGTTTGTAGAGGCCGACGTTATGGCTCGGCTCTTAATCGAAGCGGGCGTGCGGCCCGAAGCGATCCTGAGCGAGCGCCAGGCGCGCGACACCCTGCAATCGGTTCGCCGGTGCGACGGCCTGCTCCGCGTGGCGGGCGACGCGGACAACGTCACGCCCTGCACGAGCCGCTACCACATACTGCGGTGCGCGATCCTCTTCTGGGCCTTGGGTTGGCGGGTCAGGCTGGCGCCCATGCCGGGCGATCAGGGTCTGCTCTCCTGGCGCAAGCTGTTGTGGTATTATGCCAGGGAGGTCGTGGCGCTTCCATACGACTTCATGTTGCTTGCTGCGTTCGGCCTGGGTCGGCGCGGGTGACTTAACCTCAAGGGGTTGGGTATGGACGCAGGCGTGATCGGGGCTGCCGCCACCAGTACTCTGGGGATACTTGCACTTCTTGTGCTTGTGATTTCCGGGTTGGCGACAGCGTTTTTCCGCGAGGCGTCGACCGCTGTGAAGTTCAGCGTATTCATATTGATGTTCGGGGCGACCGTCATGTTCGGCGTCGCCGTGGTGCGCCAGGCGAGCGTCGGCAAGCCCTCGACCGGCGCGGTGGCGGCGACGGTCGATTCCCCGGCAGGCGCGAGAACAGGCGTGTTGGCGGCGAAGGTCCAGGTCGTTTCCGACGGCCAGTTGCTTCCCGACAGCTCAAGTCGCCTGATCCAGCCCTCGGAGTTGGCGGGCCTTTCCGCCGCGGATTTGCGGATCGCGCGCAATGAGATCTACGCCCGCCACGGCTACGTCTTTCACGCGGCCGACCTTCGCGACCATTTCGCCCACTTCGCCTGGTACGCTCCGACGCAACCGACCGTGACCCTCACGCCGATAGAACAGCGAAATGTCGGCCTGTTCGCACAACAGGAAAAGGTGCGGGCAGCCGGCTAGGGCGGGCAGGGGTTGAGTGCGGCCTATTCCGCCGTCCAGCCCCCATCGATCGACAGGTTGGCGCCGGTGATATTGGCGGCCGCGTCCGAGCATAGATAGACGGCCAGGGACGCCACCTGCGCGACGGTGACGAATTCCTTGGTCGGCTGGGCTTCCAGCAGCACGTCGTTGATCACCTGGTCGCGGGTCAGGCCGCGCGACTTCATGGTGTCGGGGATCTGGTTTTCCACCAGCGGGGTCCAGACATAACCCGGGCTGATGGCGTTGACGGTGATCTTGTGCGTGGCGACCTCGAGCGCGGCGGTCTTGGTCAGGCCGGCTATGCCGTGCTTGGCGGTGACATAGGCGCTCTTGAACGGCGAGGCGACCAGGGAGTGGGCCGAGGCCGTGGAGATGATCCGGCCCCAGCCGCCCTTTTTCATGTGCGGGATCGCCGCGCGCATGGCGTGGAAGGCGGCGGACATGTTGATGGCGATGATCTGGTCCCATTTTTCGATAGGGAATTCGTCGATCGGGGCCACGTGCTGGACGCCGGCGTTGTTGATCAGGATATCCACCGAGCCGAGCTGTTCCGCCGCCGTGTCGATCATGCCGGCGATCTGGTCCGGCTTGGTCATGTCGGCGTTTGAATAGATCGCCTTGACCCCGAACTCGCTCTCGATCTTGGCGCGCTCGGCCTCGATGTCCTCGGGCTTGCCAAAGCCGTTGATGCAGACATTGACGCCTTCCTTGGCCAGGGCGCGGGCATAGGCCAGGCCGATGCCGCTGGTGGACCCAGTGATGACGGCGTTGCGGTTCTTCAGGCTCATTTGGGTTCTCCAGGGAAGGCGGGAAAAGGATCAGGTGAGGTAGTCGTGCAGCACGTGGCCATAGGGCAGCACGAAATCGACGATCTGGTGACGGCCGCCGACGATGCGCTTCACCGGCAGGTCGGCCACGCGGCAATTCACATGGGGGATCAGGTGCAGCCGCGCATCCCCGTCCCAGGCGCCGTGCACATGGATATCCTCAAGATTATAGCCCACCAGCTGGGCGATCTTGGGCTTGCCGTCCACATCGGGCAGCAGTTTCAGGTTCACGTTTAGCTTGCCGATGCCCTTGGCCACCTCGTCCAGGCGATCGGCCAGGCTTTTGGGCTTGAAGGGCATGGTGCCCATGGCCACGCGCTCGTCGTCATAGTGCAGGGTGCCTGTGAGGGTGTCTTTCAGGACCTTCAGCCGCGGCACGCCGTATTTTTTCGGAAAACCCCAGATCTCCCGCCCGCCGGTGATCGGCGGCTCGTCGTCCAGATACATTTGGACCGAGAAGTTGCAGGGCTCGCCGTTCAGGGTGGCCAGGACCCCGGTCCCGCTCTCCTCATAGTCGCCGAAGCCGGAGGCGTCGGGCATCTTCATCCACTCGTAATAGGCCAGATTGCCGGGCGCCGGCTCCAGCGGTTCGGGCAGGGCTTGGCGCAGGGCGTCGGCGTCGGTCTCGTAGGTGATGATCAGATATTCCCGCTTGATGAAGCGGAACGGGCCGTGCGGGTAGCTTGGGGCAAAGGCCGGCATGGAAGGCGTGGCGAGGATTTCGTCGCGGGTCATGGGACACCTTTGGGAATGAAAGGTCAGTCGTGCAGGCCGGGATCGATCACCACCACCCCAGGCTCGCGGGTGCGGGGCAAAAGGCCTTTCTTGCGGGCGCAGTGCTCCACATCGGCGACGCCGCCGGCCCAATGCTCCAGCATGGTCTGGCGGGAAAACTCATAGTCCTTCGAGCCGCCCTCATAGGGGCGCTTGCGATAAATCAACTGAACAATGGTTACGGCGTTCTCGTTGGCGAGTTCGCGCAGATGGGTCAGGTCCTCGGCCTCGGCGAAGTCCGCCGGTAGCCGTCCGAGCAGGCTGCGCAGGGCCACCTTGGCCTTGTGGATGCGCATGGAAGTGTCGGTGTTCATCCGCGTGCGGCTGGAAAAGCGGATATCTTTTTCTCGCTCGTCCACATCCATCAGGTTTTTGGGCAAACCGCCCCGAGCGTTGAACAGATCGACCTGGAAGATCAGCAGATCGTCGGGCTGCTCCTCGTCCAGCACGAACTGAAGCGGGGTGTTGGACACCAGGCCGCCGTCCCAATAGGGCTCCCCATCCACATAGACCGGCGGAAATCCGGGCGGCAGGGCGCCCGAGGCCATGATGTGCTCCGGGCCGATGCGCTGCTGGCTGCTATCGAACAGCACGCTGTTGCCGGTGACCACATTGACCGCGCCCACCGTCAGCCGCATTGACCCGTCGTTGAGCAGGTCGAAATCCACCAAACGCTCCAGCGTCGCCTTCAAGGGGCGCGTGTCATAGAGACTGATGGCGTCCGAGCTGCCCGGGGCGGCGAACCAGGGGTTCACCAGGCGCGGCCTGAAAAAGCCGGGCGCGCCAAAGGCCGCAATCATCGCCGCGCTGGCTTCGTTGAACATCGTGCGCGCGCCGTCGCCCGGCGTGAGCGGCGCGGGGACCAGCTCCGACGAGGTCTGCTCCCAGAAGGCGCGCAGCCTCTCCACCCTGCGCTCGGGCGGATTGCCGGCGATCAGGGCGGCGTTGATGGCGCCGATGGAAATGCCCGCCACCCATTCCGGGCACAGTCTGTCGGCGGTCAACGCCTCGAAAACTCCGGCCTGATAAGCCCCGAGCGCGCCGCCGCCTTGCAGCACTAACACCCTCTTGGCCCCGCGCCAGACTTCTTCCGCGGTTGGTCCAGGCTTGGTTTTCGACGTCATGGTCACGGGTCTCGGGTCTTGAGGATTGATCGCCAGGTCCGCCCGGGCAATCTAATGCCGCTTCAGCGTGTCAGTTATGCGTCGGCCGCCTCTGGCTTCGACAAATTGTCGAACCTGCCTGCCGCTAGGTCAATCTGAAGGATGTGCGGACCGGATTGGCGACCGCGTTTCGATGGACTACCACTGAGATCGCACATCGGGAGCGCGCTGTTCATGGATGACTGGATCGCCCGCAACGGCCACAAGGTGGTTCCGCGGGACCGGCTGCGGGAACTCAGCGTGCGATCCGACCTGAAGGGGTGGGGTCAGACGATCAGCCATGTGGGCGCCATCGGCGTCACCACCACCGCGATCATTCTGGTTCCCCCGAGCCTGCAGGCCGTGCTCGCGCCGCTGTTGCTGATCCAGGGGGTCTTGATCAACTGCCTCTATGCCGGGCTGCACGAGCTCAGCCACTGGACCGTGTTCAAGACCAAGGTGCTGAACGACTGGGTCGGCGGCCTGTTCGGCCTCGTCACCCTGAACCCCTTCCATACCGACCGCTGGTCGCACTTCGCCCATCACCGGGCCACGCATGATCCCCTGCTGGATTCCGAGCTGATGGGGATGAAGCCCTATACCACCGCCAGCTACGCGCTCGAATTCATCGGCGTCAGTTTCTGGCGTCGGCGTATCACCACCGTGGTCCGCACCGCCCAGGGGCGCGGGCTGGAACGCGACTATTGGCTGACCCCCGAACAGCTGCGCATGGTGGTGTGGGAAGCGCGCGCCCACGTGGGCTTTTGGACCCTAGTCGCCGCGCTGTCGGCCCTTTTCCACAGCTGGATCGCGGTCCTTTGCTGGCTCGGTCCGCTGTTGGCCACCAAGGCCTTTCACCAATTGCAGAACACTGGCGAACACACCGGCCTCGCCCATGACTCCAACACCTTTCGCAACACACGCACATTGAGAGGGCCGCCGGTGATGCGCTGGCTGGTATGGAACATGTCCTACCACACCGCCCACCACTGCTTTCCGGGGGTGCCGTTCCACGCCTTGCCGCAGTTGCATCGCGACATCGTCGCCGGCCTGGACCATCCGGTGGCGACCCTGGGCTATATCGAGGCGCAGCGCGAAATCTATGCGAGCCTCAGTCGCAGCAGCCGCCTGGCGCGGGCGGCGTCCTAGGTGCAGCGCATCGAGTTCTACCAGTCGCTCTGGGCCATGGAACTGCGCCGGCCTGGCGAAGCCGAGCGCCCGCTGGAAGTGATGGTGGAACAGATCGCCGAGGCGGGATTCGCCGGGGTGTGCCTCGACTTGGCCATGAGCGACGCACCCCTGGCCGAGGCGGCCCGGCCGCTGCTGGAACAGCACAGGCTGAAATGCCTGTTCAACGGCTTTCCCCGCAGCGACGACGAGCTTCGGTTCATGCTGGGCATGGCCAAGGACTACGGCGCGCCGTTTCTGAGCGTGATCGGCCAGGTGACGCCGCCCGACGTGAACGGCATGATCGAGGTCGCGCGGCGGTGGATCGACCTGGCGGGCGAGGCGGGGCTGCCTCTGCTGTTCGAAACCCACCGCCACGGGCTGTTGAACGACCTGTTCCCGACCTTGCAGATGCTGGGGGCGGTGGACGACCTGAACCTCTGCGCCGACCTCAGCCATTTCATCATCGACCGCGAGTTCGCCCTGCCCATCGACCCCGAGGCCGACGCTATGATCCAGCGGGTGCTGGATCGCTCCTGGGCCTTTCAGGGGCGTATCGCCTCGAACGAACAGATCCAGGTCCAGCTGGATTTTCCGCAACACAGCCGCTGGGTCGATCAGTTCTTTGGCTGGTGGGGCCGCGGCCTGCGATCTTGGCGCGCACGGGCGCCGCAAGACGCCATCGTCACCTTCCTGTGCGAGCTCGGCCCGCCGCCCTACGCCATCACCGGCGCTGACGGCTTGGAGCTGTCGGATCGCTGGCGGGAGGCCCACGCTATCCGCGAGCGGGTGTCGGCGCTTTGGAGCGCGATGGAAACGCCTTAGAACGGGACGCAGGGCCCAATTGGGCTTGCAGGGGAGGAATGATGGTCGATCAGCGGGCTTCGCCGTCAGGGCCTAAACAATCGGAGTCCAAGCAAGAGGCCGAGCCGTTCTCAGGCGGCCTCTACGACAATTTCCTGCCCTATCTGATCACCCAGCTATCCCATCACCTGAACACCGACCTGATCGAAAAGCTCCGCCGCGACGGCATCAATATCGCCCGTTGGCGCATCCTCGCCGTCCTGGCCATGGGTGACGGCATCACCATCAACGAGATCGCCGATCGGGCGATGATGCAGCAGTCGGCGCTCAGCCGGGTGCTGATGAAGATGGAGTCCGAGCACTATGTGGCCCGCATCCCCCGCCGCAATGACTCCCGCTATGTGGAGGTCTTTCTGACCGACCAGGGCCGCGCCCTGTTCAAGTCCCTGGACCCGGTGGTGCGGCGGCGGCAAGATCGTCTGCTGGAAGGGTTTTCGCCTGACGAGGCGGAGGCGGCGTTCACCCTGATCCGCCGTTTGATCCGCAACGTGAAGACCTGATCGCAGAAGAGGCTGGCGGCCTATTTTTTGAGCGCGACGCGGGATCGTCAGCGCCGCTGGTCAACCCTGTCTTGACCTGCGTCGATGGCCAGCCGTTTAGTTGACATATCATATGATATCTCATACGAATGGCTCAACGACACATAATTTGGGGGTTCTAAATCCATGGTTGGTCACATGCGCGGACTGCGGTTGAGCAGCCGATTCGGCGGCTCGCGACGTATTGCTTTGGCGTCGAGCGCCGGGGTCGCCGCCCTCCTGCTCGCCGCGCCGGCCTTCGCCGCTGCGGCGGCCACCCCCGCCTCCGATCCCAACGCGGTTCCCGAAGTGGTGGTCACCGCCAACAAATCGGCTGGCCAGAAAGTGCTTGAAGTCCCCGGCGCCATCCAGGCCCTGAGCGGCGATACGCTGCGAAAGGCCGGCTCGGTGGGCTTCCTCGATATCGCCAACAAGATCCCCGGCCTGTCGATCCAGGACCTGGGTCCCGGCGACCGCAAATATGTCATCCGCGGCATCAACTCCACCGGCGACTCCACCGCCGGGGTCTATTACGACGAAGCGGTGATCAGCGGCGGCAACGCCGATGACGGCGGCGGATTCCAGCCCGACATCCGCCTCTATGACCTGGACCACGTGGAAGTGCTACGCGGACCTCAGGGCACGCTTTACGGCGCCAGTTCCATGAGCGGCGCCATCCGCTTCATCACCAAGAAGCCCGTCATGGACAATGTCGGCGGCTATCTGTCGGCCGAAGGGTCCGACACCAGCCACGGCAGCGGCAACTACAACTTCAATGGCGCGGTCAATATCCCGCTGGTGGAGGACAAAGTTGCGGCCCGCATCGTCGGCTGGGCGCTCAGCGACAGCGGCTATATCAATCAGGTTCGGCTCGGCGCCGGCACGGCCGACCCGGTGGGTCTGGTCAAGGGCATCAACAATGACGACGTGCAGGGCGGCCGCATCAGCCTGCGCATCCAGCCGGTCGAAAACCTCACGATCGACGCCTCGTTCACCGACCAGCACGAAAGCTCGGGCGGTTCGTCGCGCTACACCCCGGCGGGCGTGACCGCCTTCCCGATCCCGGGAACGCCGGCGATCAAGGGCTGCGACCTGTGCAACACCGATGTCACGCGCAGTCCCGCCACGGACGACCTTCAGGTCTATAGCCTGACGGCCAATTACAAGTTCCAGTACGGCACCCTGACCGCGACCACCAACCAGTTCAATCGCAAGGTCGATTTCAACTTCGACTCCACCCCGATCCTGGTCTCGTTCGACGTTCCGGTTCCGGCCGTGACGCTTGAGCCGCGCAAGCAGACCATCAATTCCAGCGAAATCCGCTATGCCTCGAGCTTCGATTTCCCGGTCAATTTCGTGGTCGGCGGCTTCCGTCAGCGCCAGACAAACGACTTGGCGGTTGAAGTCATCGCTTCCAACGGCAACGGCAACCCCATCGGACCGTTCAGTTCGTCAAATTCCCAGGACGCGCTGAGCTTCCCCGGCGTCGGCGACACCTTCTTCGGCCGGACGGACGACCGGACCACCACCCAATATGCCGGATTCGGCGAAGTGACCTGGAAAGTCACGTCCAAGTTCAGCCTGGTGGGCGGTCTGCGCTATTTCACTGAAGACCTCGAAGGCGTTCAGGAGCAGACACACCCCTTCGGCGGCTTCCCGCCAGGGCCGACCTTGGTGCCGGTGAACGACAAGTCGCAATCCTTCCACAAGGTGACCGCCAAGCTCAACGCCAGCTACAAGTTCGACGACAACACCCTGGCCTATGTAACGGCCTCCCAGGGCTTCCGCAGCGGTGGCCTGAACGGGCTCAGCCAGCCCTTCGAGGCGATTCCGGGGGCCTTCAAGCCTGACTCGCTCTGGAACTATGAAGCCGGTCTGAAGGGCAAGCTGTTCGACGGGCGGGTGGACTATCAGGTCGATGGCTACGCCCTGTTCTGGTACGATATTCAGACCCAGCAAACCACGCCGGACGGCGCCTTCGTCTATGTCGGCAACTCCGGTAATGCGGCGGTCAAAGGCTTCGAGTTCGAGTTCACCGCTCATCCGATACAATATCTTACGGCGAACTTTTCGGGCTCCTATCAAAACGCCTATCTGACACGCGGCGCCTCCGCTTTGCAGACGAGCCTGAACGGAACCCTTGGGGTCACGGGCAACGCCATTCCCGACGTGCCGAAATTCCAGTTCAACCTGGGCCTCAACTACACCGCGCCTCTCCCCATAGCCGACGGCTGGAAGGGAACCTTGGCTGCGGACCTCAGCTATCGCGATAAAGAAGACGCCTATTTCGCCGCTAATACCCAATTCAACCTCACCCTCAAGTCCTACGCCTTGCTCAACCTGCGCGGCGGGGTTTCGAACGGACCATGGAGCGCTATGGTCTTTATCCGTAACGCCACCGACGAGCGGGCCCAGATCTCGGCGATCAATTCGTCGCAGGATCCGGATGCGTTGTTGACTGTGCGCCCGCGGACGGTCGGGGTGTCCGTCACTCGGACCTTCTAGGCCCGATCGATGCGGCGGCTTGTCCTGGTCCTCTTTGGCGCGGTGCTGTTTGCAGCGCCGCTTGCCAGGGCTGCCGCCGCTGACGATACCCGGCTTTGGAGCGTCTATCATTCGGCGCTTCAGGGGGCGAAATATATCGACCTGACCCACGCCATCGCGCCCGGCGGGCCGATTGGCGTGGGGTTTGAGGATTTCAAGGTGGCGCCGGCGCGGGCTGGGGTCAGCGTTCCCGGCCTGATCGAAAAGGGTGAGTCGTTTTCCTACGAGAAACACGGCGCCGGGATTACCGCCTATGTTTTCCCGATGGATCACATCGGCACCCAGTTCGATCCGCCGGCCCATATGAGCGATCGTGGCGCGACCATTAGCGATATCCCGCCCACGGTCGCGATCCGCCCGCTGGTGGTGATCAATGTGGCGGCCAAGGTCGTCGCGGATCCAGGGTACCAAGCCTCCGTGGCCGACATCCTGGCCTGGGAGAAGCGGCACGGCCGCATCCCCGCAGGCTCAGTGGTGATGATCCGTTCAGACTGGTCGAAGAGGTGGAACGATCCGGCTCGTTTCACCGCCAAGCCATTCCCGGGAGTCACGTTGGAGGCGCTGAAGTTCCTCTATCTGCGCCGTCACATCCTGCTCCAGGGGCACGAGCCGCTGGATACGGACGACACGCCGACCTTCGAGGGCGAAAGCTGGTTGCTGCATCACAACTTCGCCCAGGCGGAGGGTGTGGCCAATCTCGACCAGGTTCCCGAAGCCGGCGGTCTGATCACCATTGGGTTCGCCAAGCCGGAAGGCGGCACGGGCGGCTTGGCCCGCTATATCGCCATCGCTCCGGCCAGCTGGCCCTATGGCGTTACGATCGACCAGGCGTCCGGCGCCCCTCTGCCCACCCACGCCGCGCCGTTGCGCCGCGGATCCGACGGGGTTTTACGTGAAGGCCCGTAAGGGCTGCTACTGGCCGCGTTTCTTGTAACAGGACCACTATTCTCATGCAGACCCCCAAGATCGCCTACCGCAAGGGCTTCTACCACGAGGTCAAGGCTGGCCAGCGCTATCTGTGGTGCAGCTGCGGCCTGTCGGCCAACCAGCCGTTCTGCGACGGCTCGCACGCCGGGACCGAATTCTTGCCGGTGCTGGTCAAGCCCAAGGCCGACGAGGACGTGATCTTCTGCGGCTGCAAGCACACAGGGACCGCCCCGTTCTGCGACGGCGCCCACAACAACCTGCCCGGCTACAATCCCGACGACGATCCTGACAGCCCCGCCAACCAGGCCATCCCCATGGTGGCCCATGGCGAGGACGCGCGGGTCTCGCTGGACAACCAGTGCTACGTCTTCTCCACTCGGCGCGCCAAGCTGACGCCGCGCGGCTCCATGGGCTATTGCCCGGTGATCAGCCCGGCCCAGGGCGCGCTGTTCCAGTCGCAGTTCTATGCCGAGGTGGGGCAGGGCGCCTCGCCGATCCTCTCGGCCGACGACCGGCACACCGTCCTTTTCATCACCGAAGGCTGGGGAGAGCTGGAGATTTCCGGGCGGCGCTTCACCTTCGAGCCGCGCACCGGCTTCTATGTGCGGCCCAGCGAAGCCTATCGCGTCCACAATCCTGGCCCGGGCCCGATCAAGCTCTACATCTCCAACGGCCCCGGCGCCGAGGACCTGGTCTGGCTGGAGGCCATGCCGGATAATTTCGAGGCCGAGCACCCCAACCGCCGCGCCGAGATCGATCCCGACCAGCGCCACGCCATGGCCGAACGCCATTTCCAGATGCTGGTCAATCGCGAGCACGGCTCCACCGTGGTCACCCAGTTCATCGGCAACATTCCCCGCTCCAAGGCCGAGCCGCACCAGCACCTCTATGAAGAGGCCCTGATCTTCCTCAACGGCGCCGGCGTGGTCTGGACCGAACGCACCCGCACAGAGGTCGGCCCAGGCGACATCCTGTTCCTGCCGAGCAAGCAGGTTCACTCGGTGCAGTGCACCGTGGACGGGGGATTTGACGTGGTGGGCGTGATCTATCCGGGGGATAATCCGTCGATCAATTATTGAGAGGAGTGGGGTCGCCCAACCGCCATTCTCCGATTTTAGGGATTACCCCCCAGCGCCCACAACATCTTCCCGCGCGAGCCAAGCCTGCACCGCCACCCGCACATCCTCCGGCCAGGGGCGGGCGATGACGGCGGCCTTGTCGACGCAGACCAGGGTGATGTCGAACTCGGCCCGCGCCTCGCCCTCCCGCCCGGCCAGCACCAGCCGCAAATCCATCGAGCGTTCGCCAAGGATAGTCGGGCGCAGCTGGCCCTCGAGGGTCTCCCCATAGCGGCAGGGCTTCAGGAACTGGGCCTTGGCCGAGACCGTCGGCACGCCGAGGCCGCGTTCGCCGATCAGTTCAGGAAAGCCCACGCCCATAGCAGCGAACCAGGCTTCGACCGTGTCGTTGGCGAACTCGAACAGGCGGGGATAGAAGGCGATCCCGGCCGGGTCGCAATGCTTGAACCGCACAGTGATCGGCGTGGTGAAAACCGGGTTGGTCATAGGCCTCTACTGCGCCGCAAGTTCGATCATGGATGGACCACCCACAGCGGCGATCTCGCGGGCCAGCAGGCGTCCGCTGTCGTCCTTCAAGGCCGCCTGGGTCAGGGTGCGGGCGACCGCGGCGGCGTCGGGCCTTTCGATCAGAGGGCGCAGGGTCTGCAGGATGGCCCCATAGCCGCGCAGGCCGCGTTCGTGGGTCTCGCCATAGCCCTTAACCAGCCGCTGCAGGGCGATGATCTCCACGCCCAGATCGTAGTTGTTGCGCGCAGCATTGATCGCCGAGGCCAGCCAGGCCTCGATATGCTCGGTTTCGCTGCGATGGCGATGGGAGATCAGGCGCAGGCCGCGCAGGCGCGCCAGGCCGAACAACAGCAGGAACCCGCCAAGCTTTGAGGTGGAGACCTGCCGTCCCTGGTCGAAAAAGCGGGCGAACAGCCGCCGGGCGTGGCCGGACTCCTTCAGGCCTCGCCCGATGGCGTCCGGCAGGGTGTCGCAGACCTCTTCAAAACGGGGATGCATGAACTCGGCCACATCGACGATCTGGCCCTCGGTGGCGCGAACCTCGGCGCGCACGCGGCTGAAGCGTGAGGCGCGGGTCTTCAGGTCGGCGACCCGGATCACGTCCTCATAAGTCATCCACAGGGCCAGATAGCGGGCGGCGGCGGCGGTAAGGCGCCAATCGAACTGGTCGCCGCCGAACTGCTCGTCCACCTGGGCCACAGCGGCCAGCCGGTCGAGATAGAGGGCGGCATAGGCCCGGTCCTGATAGTCCAGGCACCGGTCGACCCCCAGGCCGGCATAGGCCCAGGCGGGCTCCGGCAGGATGTGGGCGATGCGCTGGCGAAGCTCGCTGGCGGTGCGTACGGGCGGCTGGGCCACGGCTGTGGGCGCCACGGGCACGGCGACCACGCCGCTCTTGGCCAGGTCATAGGCGGCGCAAAAGGCGCGCAGGCTGGCCTCCACGCCCACGCCGCCGCGCCGGATCGCCGCCTCGAAGTCCTCACGGGAAAAGGGCAGCGCGTCGGCGCCGGCGACCGCGCCGAACAGGGCGGCGCTGATCACGCTGCCGTTGCGCTCGGCCAGGGCGTGCAGGTCGGCCAGAACCAGGCGCTTGGACGCGGCCTGGGCGGCGGCGACCACCTTACTGGCGGGCATCTCGCCGTCGGCCATCTCGGACTTCTCCGAAATGGCCATGACCCGCTGGCTCGAGGCCACCAGCACGGTGCGGTCGGGGGTGACCAGGCCGCGGGCGATGGCCCGGCCGGCCTCCATTAACTCCGACGCGATGACCAGATCCACGTCGCCGGGGATCGGCATCAGGGCCAGGACCGGCTCGCGCCCGTCCTCAGCGGCGGGGCACAGCTCCAGATAATAGACCGTGGCGCCCGTGCGCTGGGCGACGCCGGGCACGGAGGTGGCCTGGGCCACATAGCCGGCATGTTCGGCCAGGTCGACGATCCAGTCGGCCAGCACCCCGCCGCCCTGGCCGCCCAGGGCGTTGATGGAAATGCGGATGGGGCGGTGGGGGTTCATGCCAGTCATGCCGCGCGCGCCAGGCGCCGACGGTCGGCCCAGCCTTGCAGGGCGCCGATCATGCCTTGGCGCAGTTTCATCCAGGTCTGGTCCCATTGGGTCGGGTTGAACAGGATATCGGCGCGATAAAAGCTGGGGCACAGCACGGCGGCATGGGCGACCTCGCCGCAGACACCGCAGCCGACGCAGTCGTTGTTTACGTGGGCCACCGGATCCTCGCGCAGCGGGTCCATATTAGGCTTGGTGGTCAGGGACGGGCAGCCTGACAGCCGGATGCAGCTGTGGTCGCCGGTGCACACGTCCTCGTCAACGCCGAAGCGCTGGCGCACCACCCGCTTGCCGGCCTTGACCGCGGCGGTGAACAGCGGCTTTTCCCGCCGCTGGCGGTTGAGCATGCATTCGGCCTGGGCGACGATCACCTTAGGCCCCTTGGTCTTGGTGGTCAGGGCTTCCTTCAAGGTCTTGCGCATCAGGCCCAGATCATAGGTGCGGATGGTGCGCACCCATTCCACGCCCACCCCACGCACAGCGGCCTCGATGGTGTGGTCGGTGCTGCGCGAGACGTTGCCGGGGCGCGAAGACAGGATGTCCTGGCCGCCGGTGGCGGCGGAATAGCCGTTGTCGATGATCACCAGCACATTGTCGTTCTTGTTGAACACCGCCCCGCCGACGCCGCTGGTCAGGCCGTTGTGCCAGAAACCGCCGTCGCCCATGACGCTGATGGTGCGCCGGTTGCTGTCGGGCACATTGAACGCCGCCGCGCCGGACCAGCCCAGGCCATAGCCCATGGTGGTGTTGCCGATATTGAACGGCGGCAGGATCGAGAACAGGTGGCAGCCGATGTCGCAGCTGACGTGGAAGGGACCCAGCTCCTTCTCCACCAGCTTCATGGCGGTGAACACCGGACGCTCGGGGCAGCCGGTGCAGAAGCCCGGCGGGCGGGCTGGCACGTCGGCCAGGCTCAGGGGCGGGGCGGGCTGGCGGGCGGAGCGATTGCGGCCGGCATAGCCAACCAGGAACTCCTCGACCCCGTCCTTCAGCACCTGGCCGGTATATTCGCCGGCGCGGGGCAGGACGTCCTTGCCGACCACCTTGGTCTGCAGGTCGGCGCGGCGCAGGACGGCGTGCAAAGCCTGTTCGATATATTCGGGCTGGCCTTCCTCGACCATCATCACCGCCCGCTTGCCGGCGCAGAAGGCGGTCAGCTCGTCATCGATCAGCGGATAGGCGACGTTGAGCACATAGAGCGGGATGTCGGCGCGGCCATAGCCGTCGGCCAGGTCCAAGAGCTCCAGCGCCCGCATAAGGGTGTTGTACATGCCGCCCTGGACCACGATGCCCAGATCGGCATAGCGGCCCGAAGTGGGCTCCATCAGCTCGTTCAGCTTGTGGCGCTTGATGTAATCCACGGCGGCGGGCCAGCGATGGTCGATCTTTTCCCGCTCGTGGTCGAAATTCATCGGCGGTAGCACGATGCGGGCGGCGTCGCGGGTGGGGTTCTCCATGGCCTGGCGCAGGCTGAGCGGCGAGGGGCGATTGTCCTTGGCGGCGAAATGGCCGTGCAGGTGACAGGCGCGGATGCGCAGCTCCAGCATCACCGGGGTGTTGCTGGCCTCTGAGAGCGCGAAGCCGTGCTCGACCATGTCTACGATGGATTGGAGGTTGGGGCGGGGATCCAAGAGCCAGATCTGCGACTTCATGGCGAAGGCGTGGGAGCGTTCCTGCATGATCGAGGAGCCTTCGCCATAGTCCTCGCCGACGATGACCAGGGCGCCGCCCTTGACCCCGCCCGAGGCGATATTGGCCAGGGCGTCGGAGGCCACATTGGTGCCGACGGTGGACTTCCAGGTCACCGCCCCGCGCAGGGGATAGTTGACGCTGGCCGCCAACATGGCCGCCGCCGCCGCCTCGCTGGCGCTCTGTTCGAAGTGCACGCCGAGCTCGCCCAATATGCCCTGGGCGTCGGAAAACACGTCCATCAGGTGGGAGATGGGCGCGCCCTGATAGCCGCCCACATAGGCCACACCTGACTGCAGCAGGGCCTTGGCCACCGCCAGTATGCCCTCGCCCCGAAAGATCTCACCCTCGCCGGCCCTGAGGGTCTCGACTTCGCGGGCGAATGAACGTTCAGCCATTTAAGTCGCCTAACAGCGCTCTACGATGGAGCCCCCTCCACCGCTTCGCGGTCCCCCTCCCCAGAGGGGAAGGAATTTCATTGCGCGCGCCGCCGCCATTTCTCCCCCTCTGGGGGAGGGGGGCACCCGAAGGGTGGTGGAGGGGGCTACGGCGCACGCCATGACAACATGTGGGCTTGGCCTAGTTCGCCGGAACCAGAGCCAGGACCCGCAGCGGGCTGCCCGAGCCGCCGACGATCTTCAGCGGCGCGGCGATCACCACCGCGCCCTTGGGCGGCAGCTGATCCAGGTTGGTCAAGCTGGCCAGGCCATAGCGGTTCTTGGCGTGCATATAGTGGTGGGCGGGGAAGGGCGGATCGAACCCGCCGGCCGCGCCGGCGTCGGTGCCGACCTGCTCGACGCCAAACCCGCGGGTCTGACGCTCTTCCGCCAGGAATTTCATAACTTCCACATTGGGGCCGGGGCAGTGGCCGCCATTGAGGAAGGCGTCGGGATCGGTGCGCTTGGACCAGTCCGTGCGCATCAGCACCAGGGCGCCGTCTTCGATGCGGCCGTGAGCCGCTTCGAACGCCTTCACGTCATCGACAGTCATCAGATAGTCGGGGTCGGCGGCGGCCTTGGCGCTCACGTCGATCACGCAGGCCGGGGCGATGAAATCCTTGGGCGGGATGGTGGCGGGGCCGCCGGTCTGGTGCTCGCGGCCGGTGTGCCAGTGATTGGGCGAGTCGAAATGGGTGCCGCAGTGTTCGCCCATGCTGAGGGCATACCAGGCCCAGCCCGGCCCATCGGCGTCGAAGTTCGATACCGCGGTCTTGGAAAAGCCCGGTGAATTCTTGCCAACCTCAGCCGGAAGGCTGATCACCGGCGTGGATTCGGTCAGGGGTTGAGTGAGATCGACAACGCGAATCCCACCCCTACTGATCAGTCCGGTGAGGGCGGAAAGGCTCTCGGCTGCGCTGGTCATGGGAACATTTCCTTCAGGCCCTTGGTTTTCGAAATGATCGGGTATTTACGTGAATAGTCAAGTAATGTTTCTATCGGTCGGCGCCTTTGACGGCCTGACGACCAGCGAGCCCACGGAGCAGAGATGATTGAGTCAAAATCCTTGCCGGTCAGCGATATTCGCCGGCGTGCGGACCCCTTCGACGAGCTGTTCGCCCTGGCGAACTCGCCCTTCTATTGGATCTCGCGGGTCAGCGGTCGCTATGTGCTGGATATGGGCGCGGTGCTGCGAAAGGTGGGCATGGACGTGCCGCGCTGGCGCGTCCTGATGATCCTGCATGAACACGACCCGGCCAGCATCAGCACCATCGCCGAAGAGGCGGTGATCAAGCTGTCCACGGTGACGAGGATCGTCCAGCGCATGCAAATCGAGGGGCTGGTCACCTGTAATCCCCGGGCCAGCGACGCGCGGGTGACCGAGGTGCGGCTGACCCCGGCGGGCTCGGCGACCATGGACAAGGTGCGCAGCCAGGCCAGCCGGATCTTTCACCAGGCCTTCGACAACGTCTCGGACGAGGAGATCGCCCTGTTCATCGGCCTGATGCGCCGCCTGTTCGACAATCTGGAGACGCCGCCGCGGTGAGACGGCGATCCCTCACAGATGCCGCTTGGGCTTGGCCTTCCTCTGCAGCTCCGTCATCCGCTCGCGATCCCGGGCGGCCTCCCGGCGGGCCTGTTGCAGGCCGGGGATATAGGGTTTTTGCCAGCCGCGTCCGGCGACGCCGTACCAGGCCTCGGCCCGGCGGGTGAAGGCGGGGTCGGCCAGGTGAGGGCGGGCCAGGGCCACCAGGTCGGCCCGGCGGCAGGCGACGATGGTGTTGATCTGGGCCGGTTCGGTGATGGCGCCTACGGCCATTGTCGCCAGGCCGGTCAGGTTGCGCACCGCCTCGGCGAACTGAACCTGGAACATACGGCCATAGACCGGCTTCTGGTCGGCCACCGTCTGGCCCGCCGAGACGTCGATCAGGTCGCAGCCGGCCTCGGCGAAGGCGCGGGCGAAGGCGATGACATCGTTCTGCGATATGCCGCCGGCCTGCCAGTCGGTGGCGGACAGGCGCACCGACATGGGCTTTTCGGCAGGCCACACCGCGCGCATGGCGCGGAACACTTCCAGCGGATAGCGAACGCGGTTTTCGGCTGAGCCGCCATATTCGTCCTGGCGCTGGTTGGTCAGGGGCGAGAGGAAACTGGCCAGCAGATAGCCGTGAGCGCAGTGCAGCTCGACCATGTCGAAGTCGGCGCGCAGGCCCCGCTCAGTCGCCTGGACGAAGTCCTGGGTGATCTGGTCCATGGCCGCGCGGTCCATCTCGCGCGGCGCGGCGTTGACGCCCTCCACATAGGGGGCGGCTGAGGCCGACCACAGGGGCCAGTTGTCCTCGTCCCGCACGATGGGGACGTCCATGGCCTCCCAGCCCAGCTGGGTGGAGCCCTTGCGGCCGGCATGGCCCAACTGCAGGCAGATGGCCGCGCCACTTTCGGCGTGGGTGAAGTCGACGATGCGCTTCCAGCCGGCTTCCTGCTCGTCATTCCACAGGCCGGTGCAGCCCAGGGTGATGCGGGCGTCGGCGGAGGGGCAGGTCATCTCGGTGAACACCAGCCCGGCGCCGCCCAGGGCCCGAGAGGTGTAGTGGACAAAGTGCCAGTCGCCCGGAACCCCGTCCTCGGCCCGATACTGGGCCATGGGCGACACGACCACGCGGTTGGCCAGGGTCAGGTCCCGCAGGCGAAAGCCGGTGAACATGGGGGTGGGCCGTTCGCGCCGATAGTCCAGGCCAGTCTGGTCGAAATATGTCTGGTACCATTCGTCCTCGAACCCGCGCACGAAACCCTCGTCGCGCAGCACCAGATTGTCCCAGGTGATGGACTTGGCCCGGCACATGACCACCATGGCGAACTGCTGCGGCTTCATGTCGAAGTTGCGCTGCATATGCTCGAACCAGGCCATGGACACATCGGCGTTGTGCTGGGTGACCTCGATGGCGGTGCGGCGTGCCTTGTCATAGGCGGCGAAGGCGGCGGGGACGCTGGTCTCGGCATCGGCCAGCACCGCGTCGGACAGGGCGATGGCGCATTCCATGGCCAGCTTGGTGCCTGAGCCGATGGAATAGTGGGCGGTGGCCTTGGCGTCGCCTAGCAGGACGATGTTTTCGTAGGACCACTGCTCGCAGCCGATGCGCGGGAAACTGCGCCACAGCGAGCGGTTGATGATCAGCGGGTGGCCTTCCAGCTCCTCGGCGAACATGGCCTCAAGGGCGCTGGCGCTCTGGACCTCGTCCATGGCGTCGAAGCCGTGGGCGGCCCAGGTGTCCGGACCCATCTCGAAGATCCAGGTGCTGCGGCCCGCCTCATATTGATAGGTATGGGCGCAGATCGGCCCGTGCGCCGTCTCCTTGAAGAAATAGGTGAAGGCGTCCAGGGGGCGGGTCGAGCCCATCCAGGTGAACTTGTTGCGGTTGAAGCTGACCGTGGGGCGGAAATGCTCCTTGTAGCGCTCGCGGATACGGCTGTTGACGCCGTCGGCGGCCACCACGATGTCGAAATCCGCCAGGCTGGCCGGATCGTCGATGATGGACTCGAAGTGCAGCTCGACGCCCACATCGCGGCAACGGCCCTGCAGGATCTTGAGCAAGGCGATGCGCGAGCAGCCGGCGAAACCGTTGCCGCCACAGCGCATCTCCTGGCCCTTGTAGCGGACGATGATGTCGTCCCAATAGGCGAAGGCCTCGCGGATCTGATCGTAGGATTCGATGTCACGGTGCAGGAACTCGCCCAGGGTTTCGTCCGAGAACACGACCCCGAAGCCGAATGTGTCGTCGGCCCGGTTCTGCTCGTTGACCACCACCTGCCAGTCTGGTCGCGCCTTCTTGGTCAGAAGCGCGAAATAGAGCCCGCCAGGCCCGCCGCCGACGACCGCGATTTTCATTAGCCGACCACCGCGGTGGTCTCGATCTCCACCTTGGCGCGGCGCTCGACCAGGCCGGCGACGATCACCACCGCCATGGTGGGATAGTTGCGGCCCATCAGATCTTTCCACGCCTCGCCCAGGGCGGGCGCGGCCGCCAGGTATTCGTCGCGATCGGTGACGAACCAGGTCATGCGGGTGATGTGCTCCGGTCCGGCCTTGGCCTCGGCCAGGACGGCCAGGGTGTTGAGCAGGACCTGACGGAACTGCTGGGCGAAGTCGTCGGAGACGATGGTCTCCGTGGCGTCCCAGCCGATGGTGCCGGCCACGAACACCAGGCGGCCGCTGGCGGCCACGCCGTTGGCGTAGCCCTTGGGGCGTGGCCAGCCTTCGGGCTGCAGAACTTGCAAATGGCTCATGCTCAGTCGCCCTCGAACACGGGTTGGCGCTTGTCGACGAAGGCGCGGTAGGCGCGCTCGAAATCCTTGGTCTGCATGCAGATGGCCTGGGCCTGGGCTTCGGCCTCGATGGCCTGCTCTATGCCCATGTTCCATTCCTGGTTCAGCTGGTTCTTGGTCATGCCGTTGGCGAAGGTGGGGCCCGAGGCGATGCGCTGGGCCCAGGCCTGAGCCTCGGTCATCAGGGCGTCGCGGGCCACCAGGCGATTGAAGAAGCCCCAGCGCTCGCCCTCTTCGGCGGTCATGTTGCGGCCGAAATAGAGCAGTTCGGACGCGCGGCCCTGGCCGATGATCCGGGGCAGTATGGCGCAGGCGCCCATGTCGCAGCCGGCCAGGCCGACGCGGTTGAACAGAAAGGCGGTCTTGGCCTCCGGCGTGGCGATGCGCAGATCGCTTGCCATGGCCATGATCGCGCCGGCGCCGGCGCAGACCCCGTCCACCGCGGCGATGATCGGTTGCGGGCAGGCGCGCATGGCCTTGACCAGGTCGCCGGTCATGCGGGTGAAGTTCATCAGCTCGACCATGTCCATGGCCACCAGGGGGCCGATGATGTCGTGCACGTCGCCGCCGGAGCAGAAATTGTCGCCGGCGCCGCTCAGCACCACCACCTTGGCGGTGCGGTCATAGGCTAGAGCGCGAAAGCGGTCGCGCAGCTCGGCATAGACCGCGAAGGTTAGCGGGTTCTTGCGCGCCGGGCGGACCAGGCGAACATGGACGACGCCGTCCGTCTGGATCCATTCGAGCCGGGTGGGGGCGTCGGGCTCTTCGGTCATCGGGGTGTTTCCTGCGCAGCCAAGAGTGAACGTGGGGAGGCTACGGGTGGGGGCTAGATATTTCAAGTCTAAAATAATAGGCTGGTCGATCATGAAGTGGAGCAAGGCGACATGACGGACGAGTTCAAGGCCGGGCACGCGGTGGTCACAGGGGGGGGGACGGGTATCGGACTGGCCGTCGCCCAGGCTCTGGCGGCGCGGGGCCATGTGGTCACCATCATGGGGCGATCGGCCGAGACCCTGGCCGCGGCGGCGAACACCTTCGCCGGCGGTGGCTATATGGTGTGCGACGTCACCAATGACGCTTCGGTGGATAGCGCCCTGACCGACGCCCAGGCGGCGCGCGGACCCGTCCGGGTGCTGGTCAACAATGCCGGGGCGGTGGCCACGGCGGCGTTCGAGAAGACCGGTATGGACGCCTGGAGCGCCTCGCTGGAGGTCAATCTGCTGGGCGCGGTGCGCATGACCAAGGCTGCATTGCCCAGTCTGAAGGCTCACGACTGGGCGCGGGTGATCAATGTGGCCAGCACGGCGGGCCTGGTCCCCTATGCCTATGTCAGTCCCTATGTGGCCTCCAAGCACGGCTTGGTGGGGCTGACCAAGGCCCTGGCGTTGGAACTGGCGAGAACGGGCGTGACGGTGAACGCCGTCTGCCCCGGCTACACCCGCACCGCCATCATTGAGCGCGCCATCGACACTATCGCCAGCCGCACCGGCCGCGACCATGACGCCGCCGAGGCCGTATTCACCGGCAGCAATCCTCAGGGCCGGCTGGTCGCTCCAGCAGAGGTGGCCGACGCGGTGGCTTGGCTGGCCTCGCCCCAGGCAGGCGCTGTCAATGGGATCGCCCTGTCGGTGTCCGGCGGCGAGACCGCCTGACGCCTCAGCGCCAGTGGTATTGGGCCTTGTTCGCGGCCATCGCTGCGATGAAGGCGTCCACGTCGTCTTCGTTGTTATAATAGTGGAATCCCACCCGCAGATTGTCGTTGCGGTGGGAGGCGACGATGTCCGCCTCCATCATCCTTGCGGCCAGGGCGCCGGCATCGTTGGAGCGGATGGCGATCATCGGGCCGCGGCGGCCGTCGTCGTCGGGGGTCACGGCGGTCCAGCCGATGTCCTTCAAGCCTTCCAGGCAGCGGCGGGTCAGGCCCTGGACGCGCTTGCCGATGGCCTCCGGGCCGATCGCGTTGAGGACGTTCAAACCGGCCTCGGATGCGTAGCAATTGACCACCGCCGGGGTGCCGGCTTCGAAGCGGCGGGCCGAGGGGGAGGGGCGATTGGCGGTGATGTCCATGGCGGTGATGTCGGCCTGGGCGAACCAGCCGGAATTGGTGGGAACCAAGTTCGGGATCAGTTCGCCGCGCACATAGAGAAAGCCGATGCCGGCGGTGCCGAGCAGGTATTTCAACATGCCGCCGATGGCGAAATCCACGTCGAACTTGCGCACGTCCACCGGCTCCGACCCCACCGACTGGTAGCAGTCCAACAGGATCTTGGCACCCTTGGCGTGGGCCAGCTTGGCGACGCCCGCCACGTCCAGCTTGGCCCCGTTGCGGAAGCAGACATGGGTGATGGCGACGATCTGGGTCTGTTCGTCGATGATTTTTTCGAAGTGCTCCAGCGGGATATAGCCGTCCTCGGCCGGCGGGGCGTGCACCACCTTGGCGCCGCGCGGGGCCTGGGCATGCCAGATCTGGGCGCTGGTGGGGAATTCGAAGTCGCTGACCACCACCTTGTTGCGCGGGCCGGTGAAATCGAGGGCGCTGGCCAGGGCGTTGAGGCCGGCCGAGGCCGAAGCGGTGACGGCTATCTCGTCGGGGGTGACTCCAAGCAGCGTGGCCACGCCTTCGCGCACGGCCTCGTTTTTCATCACCCACACGTCCCAATTGGCCCCGACCAGCAGCCGGTCTTCCATATAGGCTTCGAACGCCGCCTTCACGTTGTTGTGCAGGGCGCAATAGGAGCCGCTGTTCAGATAGGTCTTGCGACTGAGCAAAGGGTATTGCGCGCGCAGAGCCTCGAAGTTCCGGTCCATGAGATCTCAAATCCTCTGCGAAAGCGGCGCCGAGAAGTTATATGCATAATCATATGATTTGGCAAATAACGGCCGGATCCGCATTTGGTCGCAGGTTTGTGAGGCCTATTCGCCGACAGGTGCCGCCATGGCGACCGGCGACGGCCGGCGCGCTTTCCAGATGAAATAGGCGCCGCTCAGCAACGCCAGCCAGGGCACGCCGACCTTCCAGGATATGTTCCAGAACCCGGTATCGAGGCCCATGGTGATCAACAGCGCCGCCAGCAGCACAAGGCCCATGATCTGCATCACGGGAAAGAACGGCATGCGCACCGGCAGGTCCGCGGCCTGGTGGAACCGGCGAAAGCTGAGATGGCTGAGCAGGATGGTGATCCAGACGATGATGGCGCCGAACAGCGCCACCCCTTGCAGATAGTTGTAGGCCAGGGGTGTCAGCTTGGAGACGCCGGCGGCGGCTAGGATACAGCCCCCGGACAGAAGGGTCGCGGCGGTCGGCGTCCCGGCCTTGCTCAGGCGGCCGAGGAATTTGGGCGCATAGCTGCCGCGCGACAGCGAAAACAGCATGCGCGAGCACAGATAGACATTGGTGTTCATGCTCGACAGGGCGGCGCTGATGACCACGAAATTCATCACTCCGGCCGCTGCGGGAATGCCGCTATGGGCGAACACCCGCACGAACGGGCTCTGCGCCACCACCGTGGCTCCGGTCTGGGTCCAGGGGATGAATGTGACCACGATGCCCAGGGCCAGGATGTAGAACAGGAACAGGCGCAGGGCCATGGTGCGCAAGGCGCGCGGAATGGCGACCTCGGGATTGGGCACCTCGCCGGAGGTGACGGCGATGACCTCGATGCCGTTGAACGACAGCACGCCCATGATCACGGCCATCCACATGCCCCCCAGGCCGTGCGGAAAGAAGCCGCCGGGGAGCTGATAGAGGTTGTGGAAACCCACGGGCTTGAGCCCCACCAGGCCGAAGATGCTGGTCAGGCCCAGGATGATGAACAGGACGATGGCGGTCACCTTGATGAAGGCGAACCAGTATTCCACGGTGCCGAAATTGCTGACCGAGCGGGAGTTGACGTAGAGCAGGATCGAGGCGAACCCCAGCGACCAGAGCCAGATGGGCGAGCCGGGGAACCAGTAGGTCATATAGACCCCCGCCGCGACGGCCTCGCCGCCCACCGCGATGACCTGGGCGAACCAGTAGGTATAGCGGACCACGAAGCCGGCCCAAGGGTTCAGATAGGTCTCGGCATAGGTCCCGAACGACCCGGCGGTGGGATGCACCACCGCCATTTCCGACAGGCTGAAGACCATGACCACGGCGATGAAACCGGCGATGGCGTAGCTGACCAGCACCGAGGGGCCAGCATAGCCGATGGCGATGCCGCTGCCCATGAACAGGCCGGTGCCGATGGCGCCGCCCAATCCGATCATCACCACCTGGGCCTGGGTCAGGCCCTTGTGCAGGCCGCCTTCGCGCTCGACGATCGACGTGTCTTCCACGCTGGTCTCCACGGTTTTGCGCTAGGCGCCCGGCGATCCGGACTGCAGTTAGTTTAAACATAAAATATCGAGGCGCAACCGGCCTCGTCCGGTGCGCGGGGAAGCGCAGTTGACCAATACATGATTTTTCATATATCTCCACGGCACGCTCATCATTCGCCCCTTCGGGCTGAGGAAGTTCATGACCGCCCAATTTCCCGTCGACGCCGTCCGCTCGCAGTTTCCGGCCCTGAAGCGCGCCGCGCCCTTCGTCTATTTCGACAACGCCGCCGGCGCCCAGTCGCCGCAGAACGTGCTCGACGCGGTCAGCGGACACCTATTGGACTTCAACGTCCAGCGCGGCGGGCGCTACGCCAAAAGCCAGCAAGTCGACCGGGTGGTGGCCACGGCGCGGGAAAAGGTCGCAACCTGGATCAACGCCTACGACCCGTCGGAAGTGTGCTTCGGCATGAACGCCACCTCCTTCATCCGCCTGGTCAGCCTGGCTATCGGCCAGACCCTGGACGGCGAGCGCAACCAGTTCATCATCACCGACCTTGACCACGACGCCAATGTGGCGACCTGGCTGGCCCTGGAGCGCATGGGCGCTACCTTCGCCTGGTGGCGGATGCGCGACGACGGCAGGCTCTATGTTGAAGACCTGCTCCCGCTGCTGTCGGACAAAACCCGGGTGGTGGCCTGCACAGCGGTGTCCCACGCCCTGGGCTCGCTGGTGGATATCGCCGCTGTGGCCAGGGCGGCCCATGATGTGGGCGCCGAGATGTTCCTCGACTGCGTCCACTATGGCCCCCATGCCCTGATCGACGTGAAAGCCTGGGATTGCGACTATCTGGTCTGCTCGGGCTACAAGGCTTTCTCTCCGCACATGGGCTTCTTGTGGGGCAAGCGCGACAAGCTGATCGCCCTGCCGACCTTTCGCGAGGACTTCATTCCCGACGAGCCGCCCTACAAGATCGAGGCCGGCACCTTCATCTATGAAAACGTCGCCGGCATGAGCGCCGCGGTGGACTATTTCGAAGCCCTGGGCCGCGATCTCAGCCCGGCCGGCGCCCCGCAAACGCCCCGCGCCCACATCGAAACCGCCATGGGCGCCATCCAGGCCTACGAGCAAGTCCTGTCGCGTGAACTGCTGGCCGCCCTGGCAGCGGTGGGAGCCACCATCTATGGCGTCAGCGATCCGGACAAGGTCGCCGACCGGGTGCCGACCATCTGCTTCAATCTCGGCGATCGCGATCCGGCCACCGTGGTCGAGCGCATGGCCGAGGCCGATTTCGGCATCCGCGACGGGCACATGTATGCGCCCCGTCTGATGGCTCGGCTGGGCCTGACCATGGACCGGGGCGCCCTGCGGGTGTCACTGGTCCACTACAACACCGTCGAAGAAGTGCGCCGCTGGGGCGACGTGCTGAAGCAGGTCTGCAAGGACCTCTGATCACCCGCCACGGGTAAATTTTCTGAAGGATATCGTCATGGCTGACCGCAGCTATCGGGACTGGCCGTTCCTGGACGCCGAGCACCGCAAGCTCGCCGCCGACCTGGAAGCCTGGTGCGAGGCGGTCCTGGCGCCGCGTCTCCATGGCGATGACGATGTGGACGCCGAGTGCCGAGTTCTGCTGCGGCTGCTCGGCGAGGGCGGCTGGCTGCGCTATGCGGTTCCGGCGGCCTATGGCGGGGTGCACGAGGATCTGGACGTGCGCTCCCTGGCGCTGATCCGCGAGACCCTGGCGCGCTTCTCCGGCCTGGCCGATTTCGTCTTCGCCATGCAGGGCCTGGGTTCGGGCACGATCAGCCTGTTCGGCTCCGAGGCGCAGAAGGCGGCCTATCTGCCGGCGGTGGCGGCGGGCCAGAAGATGGCAGCCTTCGCCCTCACCGAACTGACCTCCGGCTCCGACGTGGCCAATATGGAGACCAGCGCCACCCGCGCCGCCGACGGCGGCTGGGTGGTCGACGGCGCCAAGACCTACATCTCCAACGGCGGCATCGCCGACTATTACGTGCTGTTCGCCCGCACCGGAGAGGCGCCAGGCGCCAAGGGCCTGTCGGCCTTCATCGTGGCCGCCACGTCGCCGGGCCTGGTCATCGCCGACCGCATCCGGGTGATCGCGCCCCACCCCCTGGCGACCCTGCGATTCGACTCCATGCGCCTGCCGGCCGAGGCCCTGCTCGGTGAAGCGGGCCGTGGCTTCGCGCAGGCCATGGCCACCTTGGACATCTTCCGCACCACGGTGGGGGCAGCGGCCCTGGGTTTCGCCCGCCGCGCCCTGGACGAGGCGACGACCCGAGCCATCGGTCGCAAGCTGCAAGGCAAGGCCCTGGCCGACAATCCGGTGATCCAGACCCTGCTGGCCGAGATGGCCGTGGATGTGGACGCCTCGGCCCTGCTGATCTATCGCGCCGCCTGGACCCGCGATGTGGCTGGCCTGCGCAACACCCGCGAAGCGGCCATGGCCAAGCTCTACGCCACCGATCGCGCCCAGGCGGTGATCGACAAGGCGGTGCAGATTCACGGTGGCCTGGGCGTCGTCCATGGCCAACCGGTGGAGGTGCTCTATCGCGAAGTGCGGGCCTTGCGCATCTATGAGGGCGCCAGCGAGGTGCAGAAGATCGTCATCGCCCGCCAGCACCTGGCTGCGGCTCAAGCCGCCACGGCCCCGGCGCCCTAGGCTCGGCTGGGCGCCAGCCTCTGTTTCGCCCCGGCGCTGATCACCGCCGACGGCAAGCCGCGCGCCCGCGCCACGTTCAAGGTCGTCGAGTCTGGCCTGCCCTAGCCGCCTCTTTCGAACGCCGCTTCCGCCTTCAGATTGTCCAGGTCCCGGCCCACCGTGGCGACAGCGAGCAGTTTGCCGTCCTTGCTGTAGCGAACCGTGGCGTCTTCCTTGGCGATGGAACCGGCGATCTCGGGCGCATCGAAGCCTTCCGCGTGGCCGCTATAGCTGACCGACTTGTCGTAGTGGCTGGACCAGAAGAAGGGCGGATCGGCGAAGGCCTCGTCCAGGCCCAGGATCACCCGCGCCACGTGCTGGCCCTGACGCTGGGCGTGGACCCAGTGCTCCACGCGGATCGGCTTGCCCGAGATGGGATCGGGATAGCGGGCGATGTCGCCGACCGCATAGACTCCCTCGGCGCTGGTCCGCAGGCGGTCGTCCACCACCACGCCATTGTCGACTTTCAGCCCGGCCGCCTCGGCCAGGGCGACGCGAGGCCTGACGCCGGTTCCCACCACCACGAAATCGGCGGGGATCGGGTCGCCCTCATCCATCGCCACCTTGCCGTCGGCATAGCCCAGCACCTTGCGTCCGAGATGGAAGACCACGCCCCGGGCCTCATGCACGTCCCTGATCCATTCGCCGATGTCGCGGCCCATGACCTTCTCCAGCGGTGTCGTCTCGGGCGCGATCACATGGACATCCAACTCCCGCTGTTTCAGGGCGCCGGCGACCTCCAGCCCGATGAAACTGGCGCCGATCACCACCACACGCTTGGCGTTGCCCGCCGCCGCGATCAGGGCGTCGGCGTCCTTCAGCGAGCGCAACGCAAACACGTTCGGCCCGTCCAGGCCGGGTATCGGCGGCCGCTGCGGCTCGGCGCCCGTGGCGAGGATCAGGATGTCGTAGGGCAGGGCGGCGCCATCCTTGATCTGGACCGTCCTGGCCTTAGGGTCGAAGCTGGTGATCTCGGTATCCAGGCGCAGGTCGATGTTCTGGTCCGCATAGTAGGTGTCGTCCCGCAGCGGCATCCATTCCTTGGGCGCACCGCCGGACAGATAGTCCTTGGAGCAGTTGGGGCGGTCATAGGGCGCGTCACGGTCGGCGCTCAGCAGGGTCACATCGCCGGTGAAGCCCTCCCGACGCAGCATCTCCGCCGCCGCAAACCCGGCCGCGCCGCCACCGACGATCATCACGCGCTTGGCTGTTCCGTCCGGCGCTTTCGTAGCAGGCGCAGCGTCCTTCTTCGCCTTCACAGAGACCTGGCCATTCCTTTCCTCCACCGTCCAACAGGTGACGGGATCGAGGGCGGGCGCGGCGATCGCTCGACCAGTCTTGAGGTCGAAACAGGCGTGGTGCAACGGACAGCGCACGGCGCCGCCGACGATCAGCCCCTCCGCCAACGGGCCGTGATAGTGGGTGCATTCGGCGCCGAGGGCGTAGAGCGTCCCGCCGGCCCGCGCGATCAGCACCGCCTCGTCGCCCACATGGCCAGCCAGCATGCCACCCTCGGCGATATCCGCCGCGGCAACCCCTTGGGTGAAATCCGGACCTTGGGGCTCATTGTCGTTGCTCATCACCGCCTCCTGATGGATCTGTGTTGGAACGCGCGGATCTCGTCCGGGATCACCGCACGGCCGCGACAATCTGGCAATTGTGTCTGGCCGGATGCTAGGACTGTCGGTGCGCGCCAAGGAGCAACCTGAATGCGGCTGTTGCTGAACATCCTGTGGTTCATCTTCGGGGGCTGGATCTCCGGAACGCTATGGCTGCTTGCGGGCGTGATCCTGGCGATCACGATCCTCGGCCTGCCCTGGACCCCGGCCGCTATTCGCATGGCGGGTTTCAGCTATTGGCCGTTCGGCAAGGCCGTGGTCGACCGTGACGACGGGGCGACCAGTCTGCTGCTCAATATCCTGTGGTTCGTCTTCGCCGGCTGGTGGCTGGCCCTGCACCATATCGTCCTGGCCATTGGCTTGGCGGTGACGATCATCGGCATTCCCTTTGCCTGGCAACACGTGAAGCTGGCCGTGATCTCCCTGGCGCCGGTGGGTAAGGCGGTGATCGAAACCTGAGGCCGAGACGGGGCCCTCACCGGGGCGCGTCCAGTTCCGGATAGTGTCGGAAAATGCCTTCCTGATTGAAGGCGATGCGGCGATCGCTGGCCAGATAGGCCTTGATGTTCGGCAGGTCGCGAACGCAATCGGCCAGCGCCCGCAGTTTCGGAACTTGGCTCAGAGCCTTGGCTGTGGCGTGCGGAAAGGCGTAGTTCAGCCCCTCGACCACCTGAAAGGCTGAGAGATCGGCATAGCTGACCCGGTCCGCGACCAGCCACCCGCCGCTGGACGGATTTCGGGTCAGAATGGTTTCAAGCCAGCCGAAATACTTCGGAATCCGCTGATCCCGGAACGACTCCGCCCGCCGCGCGGCTTCGGGCTTCTGGTCCTCGTAATAGAGCATCGGGTCGATGGGGTGATGGGTGTCGTGAGCCTCCGCCACCAGATCCGCCAGGGTCAGGGCGATCTGGTGGGCCCACAGCCGGCCCTGCTCGTCGGGCGGCGCAAGCTGCAGTTTCGGTCCCAGATAGAGCAGGATCGCCGCCGTCTGGCCGACGATCAGATCGCCGTCCTTGAGATAGGGCGGTGCTAAGGGCGGATAGGCGGCGTCGGGATCCTTCAGGCCCCTCATAAGCGCCGGAACCCCATCCTTTATGCGAGCGACATCGACATAGCCGGCGCCGGCTTGCTCCAGGGCCAGGCGTACGAATTCGCCGCGGCCCTGAATCTCAGGCCAGTAGTAGAGTTCATAGGCCATGGCGGTCTCGTGGTTGTCGCGGGCTAAAGTGCGCTGGTGTCCTTGTAAGGCCGATCGACCTTCAAGGCGGCGTCGCGCGTGCCGCCGGCCTTGGGCGTGCCGGCCGGCTCGCGCGGCATGGCCTGGTCGATCTCGAATTCCGACCGGCGGGCCGAGCGGCTAAAATCTCTTGAAGCATAGGTCCCGCCAGCGCGCCCGGCTGGCGCTGTCTGGGTGTTGGGCGACGCGCGCGGAGGGGCAGGTTTGCGCTTGGTCATGGGTTCGTCTCCAGACTGGCGATGCCGTCGGTGAGACGTTTTCATCCCCCATTCAAGGCGATGATGGGACAACGCACGCCGACTAACCTAGTCAAATCCGGAGGTGGCCCGGAAAGTTCCGGCGGCTTCCTGTGAAATTCAAATCCGGGGACGATTGCAGAGCGGACCGCCATCTTGGCATCGGCCTCGAAGCCGTGCGTTCACAGCTCTTGGCCCAGGTTCGGGGCGGCCAGGCGCGCCAGCTTGAGCGAACTCCTGCGGGATTTGGCCGTTTGTTTCTGCAGGGTCGGCGAGCCGTGCTGGCCAAGCGGAGCACCCAAGGAGAGCGCAATCATGCCACGTGGAGATAAGTCCAAATACACCGGCAAGCAGGAACGCAAGGCCGACCACATCGCCGAAAGCTACGAGCATCGCGGCGTGTCCGAGAAGGAAGCAGAGCGGCGGGCCTGGGCCACCGTCAACAAGGACGACGGCGGCGGCAAGAAGCAGGGCGGCTCTGGGCGCGGCGCCCATACCGGCCATCCGGCGGCGCACAAGGGCGGTGAAAAGGGGGGCGAAGCCTCGGCCTCCCGCAGCGCAGCCGAGCGATCGGCCTCCGCCAAGAAGGCGGCGGCGACCCGCAAGCGCAACGCCGAGCATCACGCGCACCACTGACCGCGCGATGGCGCGCGACGTGATAGACATGGCTTCGTCCATGCCCCGGAGATCCTAGCTCATGACCGGCAGCGTTCTCATTGTTGGCGCGGGCCCGACGGGGTTGGTGCTGGCGCTGTGGCTCACCAAGCTGGGCGTCCGGGTGCGCATCATCGACAAGACCGATGGGCCAGGAACCACGTCGCGCGCCCTGGCGGTCCAGGCCCGCACCCTCGAACTCTATAGTCAGCTCGATCTCGCCGACGAAGTGGTCAGGCGCGGCCACAAGACCCCCGCCGTGAATCTGTGGGTCAAGGGGAGCAAGGCCGCCCGCGTGCCCTTCGAGGATGTCGGCCTGGGCCTGACGCCCTATCCCTTCCTGCACATCTTCCAGCAGGACGAGCACGAACGCCTGCTAATAGAGCGCCTGCAATCCTTTGGCGTCAGCGTCGAACGCCACATGGAGCTCGTCCGCTTTGAGGACCGGGGCGACGTGGTCGCCGCCACGCTGCGGCGCGCCGGCGGGGGCGAGGAGGCCTATGAGGCGAGCTATGTGGCCGGCTGCGACGGCGCCCGCTCCGTGGTGCGCGAGACCATCGCCGCGGGCTTTCCGGGCGGAACCTATCGACAGATCTTCTATGTGGCCGATGTGGAGGCCGAAGGCCTGGCCGTGGATGGCGAGCTGCATGTGGATCTGGATGAGGCCGACTTCCTGGCCGTCTTTCCCCTGGCCGGCGAGGGGCGGGCGCGGCTGATCGGCACCGTGCGGGATGAGCGGGCCGAGCATCCGGAAACCCTGAAGTTCGAGGATATCCGCGACCGGGCCATCACCAACATGAAGGTCCAGATTCGCAAGGTGAACTGGTTTTCCACCTACCATGTGCATCATCGGGTGGCGGAGCGTTTCCGTAAGGGCCGAGCCTTCCTGTTGGGCGACGCCGCCCATATCCACAGCCCAGCCGGGGGGCAGGGGATGAACACCGGCATCGGTGACGCCATCAACCTGGCCTGGAAACTGGCGGCCGTGCTGAACGCGGCGGCTTCGGACAGCCTACTCGATAGCTACGAGGCGGAGCGGATCGTTTTCGCCCGCCGGCTGGTGGCGACCACGGACCGGGCGTTCAGCTTCGCCACCGCCGATGGGCCGGTGGCCGATATGGTGCGTACCAGGCTGGCGCCGCTGTTGGTCCCCAGGGTGGTCGGCGTCGAAGCGGTGCGCGAATTTCTGTTTCGCACCGTCTCCCAGATCACTCTGAACTATCGCGACGGCCCGATGAGCGCCGGCAAGGCGGGGCGCGTGCATGGTGGTGATCGCCTGCCCTGGGCGGCCATCGACGGGGCGGACAACTTTGCATCGCTTTCGGCTATGGCCTGGCAAGTTCACGTCTATGGGGCCGCGTCCGGCGAGCTCACCGCATGGTGTGCGGCCCGGGGCCTCCCGCTGCACGTGTTCGACTGGAATGCGGGGCATGAGCGGGCGGGACTGGCGCGGGACGCGGCCTATCTGCTGCGGCCCGACACCTATCTGGCCCTCGCCGATCCGTCGGGATCGGTCAGCGCGTTGGAGCAATATTTCGCCGCCCGCCAGCTGCGAGGCGCCGGCGCCGTGAGCCAGCGCCCTTCCTAATCGAGCGGCGGCCTTTGAGTGGTGGCGGGCGACGGGTGAGCAGCTCCGCAGGTCGCGGCAATAAAAACATCCGTACACGGAATTCAATACTGTGGTTGATATGTCACTGCGAGCGCGCTGTGTGACGTCGTCTTAAAAGTGTCGCGCATCTGTCGTGGCGTTGTCATCCGCCGCGCCTAGTCCGACCCGGCATATCCCGCCTGTTCAGGTGTGGGGAAGATCGGGGATTTACGAAATGCGGACTAAATCATCGCTGTTTTGCAGCGCGGCTATCGGCGTCATGGTCGCCGTCGGCTTCGGCGCCGCCGCCCAGGCCAAAGCTAAGAAGCACGCTCACCACGCCCCGGCCCCCGCGGCCAGCGGCGCCACGATGGAACAGGTCAAGGCCCTGGCCGACGAAGTCGAGTCGCTGAAGGCGCGTCTCGACCAGGAAACCCTGGCTCGCGAGCAGCTTCAGGCCCAGGCCCAGGCCGCCACCACCCAGGCCACCGCCGCCCAGGCCGATGCTCAGGCCGCGCGCACGCAACTGGCCGAACAGATCCAGACCATCCCCGGCGAAGTGAAGTCGGCCGTGGTCGCCAACACGCCCAAGCCGGGCTGGTGGGGCGACACCAAGGTGGGCGGCACCGTGTTCGCCGACCTGAGCTACATCAACCAGAAGACCAATGGCGCAGTGCCGGCCACCGGCAGCACGGCGGCCTCGAACGGCTTCCCGGCCGCCAACGGCACCGGCTACGACATCAAGCGCGCCTATCTGTCCATCGACCACAAGTTCAACGACATCTACTCGGCGAACTTCACCTCCGACTTCCTGTACGACGGCAACACCAAGGCCACCCAGCTGTACATCAAGAAGGCCTATCTGCAGGCCAAGTTCTCCGACGCCTTCGTGATCCGCGCCGGTGACACCGACATGCCCTGGGTGCCCTTCGTGGAAGGCATCTACGGCTATCGTTACGTGGAAAACGTGCTGATCGACCGGATCAAATACGGCACCTCCACCGACACCAGCATCAACATCAACGGTGTCATCCCCCTCAAGCCGATCACTTTCGGCTACTCGATCTCGGCCGTGGATGGATCCGGCTACAAGGCGCCCGGCGACGGCAACTTCAACCGCTCCAAGCAGATGGACGTGGAAGCGCGCCTGAACGCTTCGGTGGGCAATTTCACCGCGGCCATCGGTGGCTATGAAGGCGACCTGGGCAAGAACATCAACGGCACGACGGTCAACCACACCGCCAACCGTGGAGACGCCCTGATCGCCTATGTGGATCCGCGTTTCCGCATCGGCGGCGAATATGTCTATGTGAAGGACTATACCGGCGTGACCACAGCCAAGCCGGTCAAGGCCAATGGCGACGGCTATTCGGTGTTCGGCTCGTTCAACCTGAGCGACCAGGTCAGCGTGTTCGGCCGCTACGACTGGGTCGATCCCGAGCGGGACGCGACCGCCGCTTCCAACAAGGCCAACTCGGCCTCGAAGGACGAATATTTCAACGTCGGCCTGTCCTACAGCCCGGTCAAGTCGGTGGACCTGGCCCTGGTCTACAAGCGAGACGCTGTGACCGATGGCCTGTTCACCACCTCGAACGGCGCGGCCACTCCAGCCTCGACCACGGCGGTCAACGCCAGCCCGCAGGGCAGCGGCTTGATCGGCGGCATCTCGTCGGGCGGACTTCTGCGCAGTGGCACCTATGACGAGTTCGGTATCTTCGCTCAGTACAAGTTCTAAGCTGGGCTTCTTCTAAGCTGGGCTTCGGGGTCCTCAATTCGACCCGTAGTGAGGGCCGCACGCAGGTGCGGCCCTTTTCCAGTGAGCGGGAACTACGGCCCTTTAGGCGCCGGCCTTGGCCGACGCGTAAAGCTTCACCACGTGGTACAGGAAGTCGCGGCCTTCATAGAGCGAGCGCACACGGATCCGTTCGTTCAGGCCATGGACGCCGTCCCCGTCTGGGTCGCCGAACATGCCGGACAGGCCATAGGTCGGGATGCCGCCCGCGCTCATGAACACCCCGTCGGTGGCGCCTGTGGACATGGTCGGCACCACCGGCACGCCGGGCCACAACTGGGCTGACACCGACTCCACCGGACCCAGCATGGCGGCGGTCAGCGGCGGCGCCGGCGGCGTGGGCGACTGGGGCTCGAGGATGCTCACCGAGACCGCCGGATCGTTCACCACCTTGATCAGGGTCTGGCGCACACTCTCGATGGGTGTGCCCGGAAAGATGCGGCAATTGACGTTGGCCCGGGCGCGCTGGGGCAGGGCGTTGTGGGCGTGACCACCCTCGAGCATGGTCGCCACGCAGGTGGTGCGCAGCATGCTGTGCCAGCCGGAATCCCTTGAGATGACGGCGTCGACCTTGGCGTCGTTCGGATCCTTGAGGATGGCCTGCATGGCCGCGCCGTTCTCGCCGCCGATAATCTTGGACATGCGGTCGAAATAGAGCCGGGTGGCGTCGTTGAACTGGACCGGAAAGTCGTAGTCGCGCAGCCGCGCCAGCCCGTCTGCCAGATGATAGATGGCGTTGTCCTTGACCGGCCTGGACGAGTGGCCGCCCGGATTGGTCGTCTCCAGGGTGAAGTCCTGATAGACCTTCTCACCGGCCTGGATCCCCAGGCTGATGCGTTTGCCCTGTTCGTCCAGCCGTCCGCCCGCGCCTTCATTGAGAGCGAAGGCGGAATCGATCAGGGCGTGCTTAGTCTTGGCCAGATAGTCGGCGCCGTTGAAGGCGCCGGTGGTTTCCTCGCCGCAGGTCAGGGCCATCTTGATGTCGCGCCGCGGGTGGAAACCTTCCTGGCGATAGCGGATCAGGGTGTCGACCCACACAGCCGCCATGGCCTTGTCGTCGCTGGCGCCGCGGCCATAGAAATAGCCGTTCTCCTCCACCAGCTTGAACGGATCGCGGGTCCAGTCTTCGCGCTTGGCCTCCACCACGTCGATATGGGCCAGCAGCAGCAGGCCCTTGGACTTGGGATCGGTCCCGTGCAGCACCGCCACCAGGCCGCCCTCCTTGGGGTGATCCGGCGCCGTGAACAGATGGATGTCGGCGTCGGGATAGCCGGCGGCCTTCAGCCGGGCCGCCATCTTTTCGGCCGCCTCGGTGCAGCTGCCGACCGAGAGGCTGGTATTGGTTTCCACAAGCTCCTTATAAGTCGCGCGGAACGCCGCCTGGTCCGGACTGAGGGTTTGGGCAAGGCCCGAGGTCGCCGCGATCAACGCGGTCAGGCTGACGACGATTCCACAAACAGGCCGCATTGGCGCTCAACTCCCATCACCGCCACGCCAAGGACGCAGCTTCACGGTTCGATCATCCACGAGCAACACCGGCCCGTCGAGGGGCGGCGCAATCCCGGATGGCGCAAGGGTTGGACTTGCGAACAGAATTTCGCCGAAATGCCGCCGCAGGCTTTGCGTGCGCCAGCTTGACGCTTATCTCTCTCTTAGCCGCGAATAGTAGCGCGGCCCTGTTTGACCGTTGGCCCCAGTGACCCGCGGCCTCTGATGGAGGTCCAGATGAAGACGATTTTGGCGGCGCTTGCGAGCGCATCGCTGCTGGCGGCGCCGCTTGCGGCCTCGGCTCAAAGCCACGGCGGCGGCCATGGCGGTGGCGGCCGTGGCGGCGCGGCCCATGCCGCCGGCATAGGTGGCGGCGGTGGTCATTTTCACGGGGGCTTTGGCGGCTTCCATCACGGCCACGGCTATGGCGGATTTCCCTATGCCATAGGCGCTTTCGGTCTCGGTTGGGGGCTGAGCGCCGCCTTCGCCGACCCGTGGTACTACGGATATCCGGGATATTACGGCTATTATGGCTACCCCGCCTATTATGGCTATTCCACCGACACCGTCATGGAAGACGACGACTATTACGACGACCGGCCGGCCGCCGGTTACGGTTCGGGAGGAGCGCCGCCGCCGCCGGCGCAATACCAGTCTCAAGGCCAGGCGCAGCAACCCCAGGCCTGCGGGTCGTGGTCCTGGGACGCCCACGCTGGCCGCTACAACTGGATCCCCTGCTGAGGGATTTGAAGCCCGCCGAACCTATGGGTTCGGCTGCGGCGGCATGCTCAGCCGCCCGCTCGGCGCCGAGCCTTGAGGGTCTGGCTGCGACCTATCGGCTGTAGCCGGTAGAGATGCGCGATCGAAGGCACGCTGCTGATCGGGCGAAAGCCGGTCATAGAATGCCATCACCGCCAAACCCTGCCTGTGCAAATCGGCGTTGTCCGCCGCCACGGTCGCCTCGATTAGAGCGATGCGGCGCGGCGTAGGCAACTGAGGCAAAAGCTGGCTCGTGGCGCGATGGCGAGCTTGGCCCTGCGGGCTGGGCGTGATCGCGGCCACATAGTCCCGCCACGGACCTTCCTGGTCGGCGGTGAGATGCAGGGTGTCGTGCATTTGCGCCAGCCGAGGTGAGGTGTCCTGCGCCCAGGCGGGGCCAGCCAGCAGGATACAGAGGCATAGGCTCGATAAAATCCGTCGCACAAATCGTCCTTTCAGAGCGTCTCAACCGGTCGCGGTGGCCCGAGCCGCTGGTCCATACTCCTGGCCAAGACCACGGGCGCGACGCCGCAGCAAGAGCCATGAAAATTGGTCAGAAAGGCGACCATCCCGCGCTACGGCGACGGCTCCTCGTGCGCAACAGTCCAAGGACGGTGGAGTTCAGGGGGCAGGCCAAGGTCTTAATGCTGGGCGGGCTGTTGGCCGCCCTCGCCATCACTGAAGCGCACGTCTGTTTTTGGTCGAGGTCTTGGAGGCCGTTCACAATCCAAGGCCGATCACAACTAGTCGGGCAGCTCGTCCAATCCATCGAGCAAGCCGAAATCTCGCGATTTCGAACCCGGCCCGGCGACCTCGAATCCCTCTGCCGCCAGCCCTCGCTTAAGCAGTTCCCGCACCGCCGAGGCCCGGCTCGGCATCCGTGTCTGGAACCGCCAATTGTCCAATGCCTCGAGCTCGTTGCTCGCCAGCATGATCTGCAGACGCTCGCCCCGCGCCAACTCAGACATTGCCTCACTCCCTGGCCATGGAGTTGCTGATAAAAATGATTGGCGACATTTATCGCGGCCGGCTGATGATGTGTCAATTGCCTATTTCGCGCCAATTGCGCCACTTACTCATTTTTAGACGATATAGGCCTATGGGGCAGTGGGGGTGAATAATGATAAACTGTGATCGCTGCATGCGTAGTATTTATGTAATGAAGATCATAAAATAAGAAGCAAATTTACGTTTGTATTGAACAATGCGGCGCTGCGTGCATTGTAGTGATTGGGTCGGGTTCGGAGTAAAATCATGGCGACGACCGTGGCGCTTTCCATCTTCCCAGGCAGATTCGGTACTGCAATGAGCAGGGGCCTTCAGCGTGATCTGCCAATGCCCTCAGGGGGTGCGGCTACGGCCGGAGATTGGGTCGATATCGGCCGACATCTAAGGGACCTCTGCGCCGCCCTATCGGCCTCGTCTTCCCGCGCCGGCAACTTCGATCTTTCACTCAAGACCAACGAAATATGCCTTGTCCGGCCCGATCAGGTGGCGGCCATCGCCCTGATCGTCGGCGAGGCGATCGTCAACGCCATCAAGCATGCCCATCCCACCGGCGTTGCTGGGGTCATCGAGGTTCACTGCCACCGAGCCGCGGGCGCGGAGATCGTGATCGACGTGATCGACGATGGCGTGGGCCTGCCCGAGGGTTTCGACCCTGATGCGGACGGCGGCCATGGCTTTGAGGTCATGCGCGCCCTGAGCCGCCAGCTCGGCGCCCGAATCCGCTTCACATCGACAAGCCTCGGCCTTCGGTTTCGGCTGCGTTCGCCGGCGAAGTCCCCTCCAGCGGTCTCGCCGCGCCCCGTCGAGGTGAGCCCGGACGACGACGATCAACACTACCGCGACCTGCTCGAAGCGCTGCCGACCGCCGTCTACACCACCGACCAGGAAGGGCGGATCACCTTCTACAACGAGGCGGCCGTAGCGCTCTGGGGACAACGCCCCGAACTCGGTGACGAGTGGTGCGGGTCCTGGCGTCTATACTGGACGGATTGCGAGCCGATGGCCACCGCAATCAGGGAAGACCGCGTCGTCCGCGGCGGCGAGGCGATCGCCGAGCGGTCGGACGGAACGCGTGTGCCGGTCATGGCCTTTCCAACGCCAATCCGCGACGCATCGGGCGCACTGATCGGCGCGGTTAATTGTCTGATCGACATCAGCGAGCGCAAGTCTTCCGAGGATCGCCAAAGGTTGCTGGCCCGCGAGGTGCATCACCGCACCAAGAACCTCCTCGCCGTCGTCTACTCCATCGTCGCGCGGGGCATGGATGGCGACCATACGATTGAGGAAGCCCGCGGTCTCGTGCTTGGCCGCCTCCGCGCCCTCGCCGCCACCTATGATAATCTAATCACTACCTCGTGGTCGGGCGTCGAGTTGGGCGATATCGTCCGCACGGAACTTGCTCCGTACCCCGCCCAATGGCGTATCGAGGGGCCGCACCTGTTACTGAACCCGCAGGCGGCCCAGAACTTTACCCTGGCGGTGCACGAGCTGGCTACCAACGCCGCGAAGTATGGGGCCTTTTCGGCCCCGAGCGGAAAGGTGGACGTCCGATGGTCCGTCGACAACATCGATAGCGCCGAGCGCTTCATCTTCGTCTGGCAGGAACGCGATGGTCCGGCCGTGGCGCCGCGAACCCACCGGGGTTTCGGCAGCCTCGTGCTTGAACGGGTTATCGATCAGGACTTCAAAGGTCCGCCCGTGGTCGATTTTGCGCCCGAGGGCCTGACTTACGCTCTAGATGTGTCGCTGACCGCCATTGCCGCCTCTGAGGCCCAATCTGATCACCACGTCCTAAGACCCGAACGGCAGGCAGCCTGAGAGCAGAAAGCCAACACCCGGCGCCCAGAATGAGCCCCAACAGCAAGATTGGCCTCCATAACCGCGCGAGACCGCTCTTCCTCTGACATCGCCGTTCAGACGTCAGCTCTTCGATCGGGTCAATGACCAACCATTCTAAACGGAAGTTCGCAAAGTCCGCTGCGAGGAGTTGGCGACCAGGACCTTAAGCGCCAGCGCGCACCAGGCGCCTCTACTCGGCCATGAAGTCGCAGAGCGACACGCCCGGACCGTCCAAGGCTTCCTCCAGGCGCGTCCCGCCCGGGCGATCCGAGGCGCCGCCGGCGAAGCTCACAATTGGTAGCCGCCTTGCCTGATGCCGGCCAGCAGGCCGGGGTGGGTGGGGCGCCAGCCGAAGGTTTCCTGGGTGACGGCGCTGGAGGCGGTGGTGTCGGCCATGACGAACATGGTCAGCCAGCCGAACTGCGCGCCGGCCTCCTCGGGGGCGAAGCTGCGCGCCGGAACGCGCACGGACTCGCCCACCGCTTCGGCGATCGCCTTCAGCGGGACGCCTTCCTCGGCCACGGCATGCAGGCGCGCGCCCGGCTTGGCGTTTTCCAGCGCCAGGCGGAACAGGCGCGCCGCATCGAGTCGATGGACCGCCGGCCAGCGGTTAGCCCCGTCGCCGACGTAGCCTGAAACTCCGGTCGCGCGGGCGATCTCGCCCAGCATGCTGACCAGCCCCTGCCGCTGCAGGTCGTGCACCGAAGGCGCCAGCCGCACGACGCTGGAGCGCACGCCGCGGTCGGCGGCCGCCAGGACTAGGTTCTCGGTCAGGCCGCGCCCTGCGGCGCCCCCCTCGGACATGGGGGCGTCATGCTCGGCGCCGGGGCGGCCGGTCGGGGGGAGCATCGCCGTGCCGGAGGCGCCGACGAAGGGTTTGCCCGAGCCCGCCAGCGCTTCGAGCATCGCTTCGGTGGCGCGCCGGTCGATCTCGATGTTCTCCATGAATTTGGAGAAGTCGTGGATGAAGGCGGTGTGGATGACGCCGTCGGCCTCGCGGGCGCCGTCGGCGAGGTCTTTGGGATCGCTGAGGTCACCCCGGCGAACCTCGACGCCCTGGGAGGAGAGCCTGGCCGCGCTCTCGTCGCTGCGCGCTAGCCCGACCACCTGGTGGCCAGCGCCCTTGAGATCCTCGACCACGATCTGGCCGATGAAGCCCGTGGCGCCGGTGACGAATACTCGCATGATCAGTTTCCTGTCGTGGTTGGGCCGTCGTGGTTGGCCTCACTTCACGCTGGCGATCCAGGTGGCGAAGGGGGGCAGGGTCAGCTTTCCGGCGCCGCTGACCGATTGCAGCGCTGGCGCGTCGGTCAGCAGGGTCGTCAGCCTATGTCTCTTGAGGCTCGCGCCGGCGAAATCGAGCGACACGGTCTGGGGCTCGGCGGTGAGGTTCAGGGCTACCACCACGCTCTGGGCCGAACCCCTCCTGCGCAGATAGGACAGCACGTGCGGATTGGCGGCGTCCAGCATGGTCATCCGGCCGTCCCGTAGCGCAGCACAATGCCGACGCAGGTCGATCAGCTGTTTGTACCAGTTCAGCGTCGAGGCGGGGTCCGCCGACTGGGCCGCCACATTGACCGCCTTATAACTGTCCGGGATCGGCAACCAGGTCTGGGGATTGGCGCTAAACCCGGCCTGGGGCGCGGCGCTCCACGGCATGGGGGTTCGCTCGCCGTCGCGGCCCTTTTCCTTGGGCCAGCCGGTGATCCCGATGGGATCCTTCACGTCCTCGCGGCGCGTGGGCGTGGTGGTCCGCATGCCGATCTCCTGGCCGTAATACATCAGGGCGGTGGCGCGCGGGGTCAAAAGCAGGCTGGCCAGCAGCCGGTTGATCTCGGTGTCATGGGTCCCGTCGCCATAGCGGTCGATGGCGCGGACATTGTCGTGATTGTCGAACACGAACAGGGGCTGGGAGCCATGCAGCTGGGTCTGCGCCTCCTGGATATGGCGGCGGAACGAGGCCGCATCAAGCCGGTCATGGTCGCCGTGAAAGCCGAACAGCATGTCCATGGCCAGATGCAGCTCGTCGTGCCGGGCGCCCCCGTACCAGGGATCCAGGTCGCGGGTATTGGGCAGGTAGGTCTCGCCGATCAGCACCCGCTGGCCCGGATAACGGTCCAGCATGGCCCGCAGGCGTCGGATCACGTCGTGTACTTCGGGCAGGTTGTTGGTCCGGGCGCCGTCCAGGTTGGGATCGCCCTGGGCGTTGACGCCGCCCAGCTCGCGCTCGTCGCGCAGCTGCGGGTCCTCGAACAGAGTGGTGATGGCGTCCAGGCGGAAGCCCGCCACGCCCCGGTCGAGCCAGAAGCGCATGGCGCCGAACATGGCCTGTTCCACCGCCGGGTTGCGCCAGTTCAGGTCCGGCTGCTGGCGATAGAACTTGTGGTAATAGTACTGGTGCACGGCCGGGACCCATTCCCAGGCCGAACCGCCAAAGAACGAAGTCCAGTTGTTGGGCGGTAGGCGCCCCTCGTGGGCCTTGGGGCCGTCACCGAGAACCCCGTCGCTCCATACATACCAGTCATGCCTGGGGTCCGTTCGCGAGCTGGCGGCGCCGACGAACCAGGGGTGTTTGTCCGAGGTGTGGTTCAGCACCATGTCCAGCACCACGCGGATATGGTGCTGCTTGGCCTGGGCGATTAGGCGGTCCATGTCGGCCAGGGAGCCATATTGCGGATCCACGGCCTGATAGTCGGAAATGTCGTAGCCGAAATCCACCTGGGGCGACGGGTACATGGGCGCGATCCAGATCGCATCCACACCCAGGCCCTGGAGATAGTCCAGCCGCGAGGTGACGCCATTGAGGTCGCCGATCCCGTCGCCGTTGGAGTCCTGGAACGAGCGCGGATAGATCTCGTAGATCACCGCCCGCTTCCACCAGGGGCCGGGCGCGCGCACCGCCAAGGCCGCGATGGGCAGCATGGCCACAACGAGCAGGGCGGCGGCGAACCAGCCTAGGGCGCGGGGCAGGCGGCGAATGGCGGTCGGCATTAAGTGTCTTCTCCGCGCTGAGCTGGAATGATCATCAGCACGAATGACCTGGCCTTGCACAGGCCAATTGAGCGGATGAGGCCGGCTTCTCCCCACTTCCGCTCTTCCCGACCGTCGCCAGGAAGATGGAGCTCAGCAGGCCGCGGCTTCGCCCGGCGCTTCGTCCTGCGCCAACGCGGCGATGACTTCGAACAGTTGCGCGATCTGGATCGGCTTGGCCACGAAGCCGTTCATGCCGGCGGCGAGATAGGCTTCCACCTGGTGGCTCATGGCGTTGGCGGTCAGGGCGATGATCGGCGTTGGCGTGCGCCCGGTCCCGGCTTCGCGGCGGCGGATCTGGCGGGTGGCGGTGATCCCGTCCATCACCGGCATCTGGGCGTCCATCAGGATCAGATCCCACTCGCCCTGCTCCCAGGCGGTGACGGCCTCCTCGCCGTTGCACACCAGCACCGGCTCCAGCCCGACCTGGCTCAACAGGGTTTTCAGCACCAGCTGGTTCACCTCATTGTCCTCGGCCGCCAGAATGCGCAGGGACCGTTCCTCGGACGCGTATGGCGCATCCGCCCCCGCCAGCATGGCCACGCCGGCGTCTCCGACCCGCGTCAAGGGCAGCCGCACGGTGAACCGGCTCCCGCAACCGACCTTGCTCTCGGCCTGGATCTCGCCGGCCATGGCGGCGCAAAGCTCCCGGCAGATGGCCAGCCCCAATCCGGTTCCGCCGAACTGCCGCGTGGTCGAGGAATCGGCCTGGACGAACTTGTCGAACAGGCGCTCGATCTGGTCCGGGCTCATGCCTATGCCCGTATCCGTCACCGAGAATTGCAGGCCAGCGTCCGCGAGGCCGATGCGAACCTGCACCGAGCCGGCGACGGTGAACTTCACCGCGTTCGAGATCAGGTTGAACAGGATCTGGCGCGCGCGGAGCGGATCGCCTCGGTAAGTCCCCACGGCTTCGGCCGCGACCTCGACGGAGAAGTCCAGGCCCTTGCCGTCCGCCAGGGGTTTGAAGGTGGCCTGCAGGCTGAGCGCCAGGGCCTCGAGATCGAAGTCGGCCTCTTCCAGCGCCAGCTTGCCGGCCTCGATCTTGGACAGGTCTAGCATGTCGTTGAGGATCGCCAGCAGCATCTCGCCGGACTGGCCGATCACCTGCAGGCGCTCGCGCTGCCCGCTCGACAGCGGCTCGCGGGCCATGGCCTGGACCATGCCCAGCACCCCGTTCAGCGGCGTGCGGATCTCGTGGCTCATGGTGGCCAGAAACTCGCTCTTGGCCCGGTTGGCGGCGTCGGCCAGCTGCCGCGCCTCGTCGATGATCTTGCGGCTGGCATAGGCTCGGCGGATGTACAGTTCCTGGATATAGCCGGAAAACAGGCCGACCATGGTCGCCATCACCAGGAAGAAGTCGTTGCTGATCAGCATGTTCCTGGGGATAGGGTTCAGCCAGATGGCCGCGGCTTGGTAGCTCAGCACCAGGAAGACTGAAATCGTGGCGCTGTAGCGGTATTTCAGCCGGATCAGGCTGCCGCAATAGATCACCACCATGATGATGCCGGCATAGTACAGGCTGTTGAACGGCGCCCGCATGATGGCGGTCATCACCACCACGCCAAACCCGGACGACAGCATCGCCGCCGCCAGCGCCCATTGGCCGACCCGGAAAAATACGGGGCAGAAGGTCAGGCCGAAAATGCCCAGCAGGACCGGGCACACCACGCCATAGCGTATGATCAGCAGGTAGGTGGTGAGACTGCCGCCGACCGTTAGGTCCAGCAGGCCGAAGACGAAATACAGGCCCATGCCCGCCAGCAGGTAGGCGCGAATGAAAGTGATGGATTCGGCGAAGGTTTCGCGGGTGAACAGGGCCTCGACCTCGGCGTCGCGAAAGCGAAGCCAAAGCCCTTTCAGGTCAAAGCTTTTCCCGTCCATTTGCGGCGGCATCACTCACCGCCGTTCGACGTGAAGGTTGGGCTGGGAAGGGTCGCGGGGGTGGCGTCAACTGCGGTCTTGGTGGCGACTCTCAGCTGACATTCCCCAGAAAAACCCCGCTTCGGGCGCCTACCTAACTGGCCCGGCCCGAGGCGCCAATCGGGCAAGCGCGGTCAGCGTCGCTGTGTCGCGGCGATCGGCTGAGCTTTGCCAGCGGGCGCAGACGCAGCGCCAGTTCACCCCGCCTTCGCCGCCTGCGCCGGGTAGCCGATGATGGTGGAGAGGGCGGGGACGCCGCTCAGGGCGTAGGAGGCGAGCTTGCCGCTCATCACCGCCCCCTCCAGGCTGCCGACATTAAGGCCGGTATAGATCCAGTCGCCGGTGATGGTCATGTTGGTGAAGCCGCAGTCCCAGGCCTTGAGACGGCAAGCCGTGCTGCCCGGGGGCGAGGTCACGTAGCGCTCGGTGGGATCGATATTGGCGCGCCAGAACTGGCTGTCGAAACGGGCGATTCCGATGTTCGGCGTGCCGTCGGGCTCGACCGGCGGCAGGGTGTCCACCACCAGATTGAAGTCGAAGCCCACCGGGTCCCCGGGTGGGTCGTTGGCGTTGGTGGTGGCGTTGGGCAGCAGCGGTCCGATTCCGGCCTGAAGATACTGGATCGACTGGTAGCGCACCCTCTTGCTCTGGGCTTCCGGATAGGTGGTGTCGGTGAAGGGCGGCGGGATGTGGTGGTCCGACATCAGGCCGCAGAAATACCAAAGCGATTTTGGGGTCTTGTCCGCCGGCCAATCCTCGAAGGGGATCAGGTGGCGAAACTCCGCCTGTCCGTTGCCGGGGTTGAGATAGGTGGCGCTGATCACCGTGTCCCCGGGCGCCATGGGAATGTCCCAGCCCAGCTCGTAAAAGTCCTTGGTCAGCCAGATCTGCATGGCCTGGGTCTGAACCGTGGGGATGCCCGCCACCATCTTGCCCCAGGTCAACGGCCGTGCGGCGATGAGGTCGGCGCATAGGAACGGGATAGCCCCGATGGAGATGGCGAACACCAGCTGGTCATAGTCCTGACCGGCCGTCAGGGTCAGGGCGCCAGGCGACGTCCACGGCGTCCAATAGGATTCCAGATCGACGCCGGCGGCCTGCAGCGCTTCGCCCTCCACCAACTGATCGCTGAAAGTCGGATCGTCATAGAAGCGCTGCGGCGGCCAGCACGGCAGGTTCTTGACCGGGAACAGGGGCTGATAGGGGGTGGATGGATCTTTCAGATGAGCTTGGACATCCAACTCCACCGACCCGATCGATTGGCCGTCGGCGCTCAGCCTCAGGGCCGTGACCTTGTGGAAGAACTCGAACTTCACGCCACGGGCCTTGAGCACCAGATAGAGCGGGGCGATCACCGTCTCGCCGGTGCCCGCCGCGAACTGCCAGACCGTGGAGCCCAGATAGGCGAAGGTGCGCAGGGTCCAGTGCAGATAGCAGCCGGCCGCCATGCGCGGGGACATCTGCGTATCGCCGGTGGGATACTGGTAGGACAGGTTGATGGTGCTCATGGCCAGGGGCGAGGAGATGGTCAGCGGATGGGCGCCGTGCGCCGCCAGCCAGTCGCTCCAGTTCTGATCGTCGATGGAATCGTAGCCCTTGTCGGCGATGTCGTCAGCGATCAGGCCGCGCACCAGCGTCAGGACGTAGTCGATGCCGATGAACAGGTGGCGCAGGTCGGGATTGTCTTCGATCAGATCCAGGATCGCCCCTTTGAGGGCCTTCCACCCCTCTTCGAGGATGTCCAGCACCGGATGCGAAGGTCCGAGCGCCGCGCCGCCGCTGAGCGAACCTGCCACCGTGGCGGTCAGCCCCTTGGCCGCCGTGACCAGCGCGCCCTCGGCGCTCAAGGTGGGCTTATGCCCGTCCAGCATATGACTGAGAAATTCGAAAACCGCCGTCAAGATGTCCTCGATAGCCTCGAATGAGGCGCCATCGGTGGGCTGGCGATTGTTGGTGGGGAAGGTCTGCGGCCAGCGCTGCAGGGCTCGGTTGCGAAACTCCCACATGAGCACGAAGTTTTCCGGCAGGAACGCCTCGTCGAAGGTGGCCAGTGGCTGGCCCGGCTGGCGGCCGAGTTCGGCATAGAGCTGAGCCATCAGCGGCAGGGCGTTGTAGTAGCTGCCCAGGAAGCCGTGGATGCCGTGTTCCTCGATCCGCCCATTGGCCCCGCGCGAGGAGGCGCACTTGCCGCCGAGGCGCCAGCCCAGCTGATGGATGGTGATGTCGAACCGGTCCTGCCAACCGGGTTGGCTGGTGAGCTCGAAGGCGGTCACCAGGCCGCCCACACCGCCCCCCAGGATCGCAACCTTCTTCGGCCCCGTGGCGTCGCTCATGATGATCCCCCGTCCCTATCGATCACGACCGGGCCAGGCTTGGCCCAACGCTACTCCACCTCCGACTTACTGGACGACACAGACTCGGGCGCCGAGGAATCAACCCACCCGGCGGCCTTCAACGCTTCCACATAGCGGGTCAGGTCGCCCGGATTGACGAACGGGTGCCCCAACTTCAACGCGGTCATGGAATACCGTGGCATCAGACGCATGCCTTCGTCCATGGCGATATGGGCTTCTGCCAGGCGCCCGGCGGCGGCGGCGCAGGCGGCCTGAAGATAGTGCAGGAAAAAATAGTCCGGCCTTCGGGCGCAGGCGTCCGCCGCGTGGGTGGCCGCCTCCAGATGGCGCTTGGCGATGAAACAGGCGATCGCCTTGCTCAGCAGCCACAGCCACACATGCGGATCGTTGGGGCTGGCCCCGATCGCGCGGTCGCAGCAGTTCAGCGCCTCGTCCACCTGGCCGCCAAAGGCCAGCAGACGCCCCATCTCGCCGGACGCCGCCGGCATGTTGGGATTGAGCTCCAGGGCCCGCCTTTGCTCGGCCATGTCCTGGTCCGGCCGTCCCATGGTCGAGAGCACCACGCCCAACGTGAAGTGGGCGAAGGCGTCCGAGCCGTCCAGGTGCACGGCCTTAAGGGCGTGACGGTGGGCCTCGGCGATGGATTGCCGAGGGTTGGGGGCGACACCGGCCCACACATCCACCAGGCAGCAATGGGCGAGCAGCGAGAGGGTCTGGGCATCGTCCGGCTTCAAGGCCAGGGCCTGGGTGAGCAGTTCCTGGGCCTTGCCGCTGTCGATGATGGTGGAGCGCCAGAAATGCCAGCGCCCGCGTACGAACAGGTCCCAATGGGCCATGGTGCGCGTGGGCGCGCGCAGGACCCGGGCCTCTTCGTGGGTCAGCAGCGCCGGCTCGATGGTGCTGACGATGGCGGCGGTGATCTCGTCCTGGACGGCGAACAGATCGTCGATCGATCGGTCATACCGGTCCGACCAGACGGTCTTTTGGTCGAGGCCATTGATCAGGTGCGCCGAGACCCGAACCGTGGCGCCCATTCGCCGCACCTGGCCCTGGACGATATATTCGACGTCCAGATCGGCGCAGATCCGGTCGGTGCTCAGGCCATGGGCGTCAAAAGTCAGGGAGGACTGGCGCGGCATCACGGTCAGAAGCTTTGAGCGCGCCAGGCCGGAGATGATGTCCTCGGCGACGGCCTCGGCGAAATAAGCCTGGTCCTGGTCGCCTGGCGGGAACCCGAACGGCAGGACGGCTATGGTTGGCCGCTCGGGCCCTCCGGCGTCACGGGCGACAAAGGTCTGGGCCGCCGCCTCGGCCTTCGCCGGCGGGCGCGCCTCGCCGCCCACGAGGGCGCGGGCGGCGTCGAGCACGGCGGCGAAGGGGGCCTCGCCACGCTTAGCCTTCCAGGCCCAAAGGGGCAGGACCTGCACCTGGCCAAAGCCCAATGGCGGGACCACGTCGTCTATGGTCACCGGCAAATAGACGCCCCGCCGCTTGGCGAGGCTGGCCTCGTCGTGGACGAACTCGCCGGACGGCCCCACCGACAGACGGCTCCAGATGACGATGACGCACTTGGCGCTGTCCAGGGCCGTCTGGATGCTCTGGCGCCAGATCGCGCCACCCTCGATGCCCACATCCCACCAGACCGAAAGGCCGGCAGCGGCGAGGGCGTCGACCAGCGGTTTCACCCGCGCCCGATCCTCATGCTTGTAGGAGATGAAGACATCCGCCATGGCGAGCTTTACCTTAACCCCCATCAGGGAAAAAGACAGTGCTCAGGGTTAGAGCGAGGCGTTGACCATTTGTCCGTGAACGTTCGATGCGCGTGTGCGCAGGTTTTGCGCCCATTCAGCCTGGTCAGGCGGCAGCAGCGGCTGTTCGCTCCTTGCGCCCGTTGGCTATGCCTGGCGTCGGCGCCGGGGTTGCTGAAGATCTGAATGCCCGGTGGCGGCGCGGGGCCCGGCTATGACGAAAACCGACCCTGGGCATTAACCCGCCGACGCCACGTAGCCGTCCACCGCCGCCAGATGCTGGGCGATCTGGTCCGGGCCGAGGAACGAGCCGAGGAAGCTGTTGCGGGCCAGGGTGACTAGGTCGTCGCGGTCCAGCATTCCGGCGACGGCGCGGTAGTTGTCGTTCACATAGCCGCCGAAATAGGCCGGATCGTCGGAATTGATGGTCGCCCGCAGGCCCAGCTCCAGCATCCGCTTGATGGGGTGCCGGGCCAGGTCGTCGACCACGCGCAGCTTGGCGTTGGACAGGGGACAGACCGTCAGGGTCATGGCCTCGCGCACCAGGCGGGCGGTCAGGGCCGGATCTTCCAGCGCGCGATTGCCATGATCCAGCCGATCGATCCTGAGCAGGTCCAGGGCCTGGAGCACATAGTCCGGCGGCCCTTCCTCGCCGGCATGGGCGACGCGTCTCAAGCCGCGCTCGGCCGCGACGGCGAACACCCGGACGAACTTTTCGGGCGGATGACCCAGCTCCGACGAGTCCAGGCCCACGGCGGCGATCAGGTCCAGCCAGGGCTCGGCGGCTTTCAGGGTGACGAAGGCGTCCTCTTCGGACAGGTGGCGCAGGAAACAGAGAATTAGCTTGGAGGTGACGCCATGGGTCGCCTCGGCCTGTTTCATGGCGGCCAGCAGTCCGTCGGCCACGACCTGGAACGGCACGCCCCTGGCGGTGTGGGTCTGGGGGTCGAAGAAGATCTCGGCATGGACGACCTTGTCCGCCGCAGCGCGGGCGAAATAGGCCAGGGCCAGGTCGTGGAAGTCCTCTTCGGTGCGCAGCACGGCGGCGCCCTGGTAGTAGATATCGAGGAAATCCTGCAGGCGGGAGAAGCTGTAGGCGGCCCGCAGCGCCTCCACATCAGCGAAGGGGATGGGAGTGCGATTGCGCGCCGCCAGGGCGAACATCATCTCGGGCTCGAGGCTGCCCTCGATGTGCATATGCAGCTCGGCTTTGGGCAGGCCGGCGATGAAGCTGTCTAGAGCGGTCACTTGGGTCACCTCAACTGGCCGACATATAGACGAAACGGGGGGATACGACCCCCGGGGGAATGATGGCTGAACGCTAGGCCGTTTACATCGACTTTAGGGCTTGTGGCGCATAGCTTGGTCAGGGGAGACCTGCTGCGGAGCCCAGCCCAGGCAGGCTCAGTCAGAGACTGACCATGTTTCGACGACTGCGCACAAAACTGACCGTCCTCTATGCGGGCCTGTTCGGCGCCATCCTCCTGCTCATCGCCATCGCCATTCTGGCCGCCGTTTCCGACAATGCGCAGCGTGTGGTGCGCAAGGAGTTGGCCACCAGCAGCCTGGTGTTCGAACGCGTCTGGACCCAGCGCATGGCGCAGCTGGAAAACGACGGGGTGCTGCTCGCCCACGACTTCGGCTTTCGCAGCGCCGTGGCCACCCATGACGACCTGACCATCCGCTCGGCGCTGGAAAACCTGAAGGTTCGCCTGGGCATCGACCGGGCGCTGATGATCGGCGCCGACGGCCGCATCATCGACGCCGAAAGCTCGGGCCCTGCGCTGGAAGCGACCACACTGCGGGCGTTGCAAACAGAAGATCCGGTTTCCGGGGTGCTGACCATCGGCGGCGCGCCTTACGAGGTGGTCTCCGTGCCGATGGCCGCGGGGACGGCCGCGGGGTGGGTGGTGTTCGCCGCCAGGCTCGACCGCGCGCAGATGGCGGCTCTGGAATCCATGGCCGCGATCCCGCTGAACGCCTCCATCGCCTATCGCACGGCGCGCCAGCAGTGGCGCGACGGCGACGACCACGATGGTGGTCTGGCCAACCGCAGGATCACCGATTTCCTGGATACCGCGCTTTCCGGCCTGCAGACCGCGCCCTTGACAGTGGAGGGGCGGGACGGTCCGGCCATGGCCATGGTCAAGCCGTTGCACTCGCTCGACCCGCGCCGGCCGATCGTCCTGCTTTTGCAATATCCCTTGGCCAAGGCCCTGGGGCCCTATCACCTGCTGCTCGGCCTGTTGGTCGCGATCGGCGGCCTGGGGTTCGCCGTGCTGCTGGTCGGCACCTGGGCGCTGGCGCGGACGGTGACGCGGCCCATCTCCTGGCTCGAGGACGCCGCCCGGCGACTGCAGCGGGGCGAGCGGGCCCGGGTGGAGGTTCAGACCAGGGACGAGATCGGCCGTCTCGCCGAAAGCTTCAACGCCATGGCAACCGAGATCAGCCACCGCGAGACGGAGTTGGAAGGCGCGCGCGACCAGGCCGAAGCCGCCAACCGCGCCAAGAGCTCGTTCCTGGCCAATATGAGTCACGAGGTGCGCACCCCGCTCAATGGGGTGATCGGTGTCGCCGGGGTCCTGTCCCAGACCGCGCTGGAACCCGACCAGCGGCAGATGCTGGGGATCATCCAGAACTCCGCCTCGGTGCTGCAGCGGGTGCTGGACGATGTGCTCGACCTGGCGCGGGTCGAAGCGGGCCGCCTGCAGGTCGTGGAGGAGGTGTTCGATCTCGCCGCGATGGTCGAAGCGGTGGTGGATAGCGCCGAGATCCAGTGTCACGCCAAGCGGCTGAGGTTCGACCTTGTCACGGACGAATCGACGCGCGCTTCGGTGCTGGGCGACCGGGTGCGGCTGAAGCAGATCCTGGGCAACCTGATCAGCAACGCCGTCAAGTTCACCGAGCGTGGCGGCGTCACCTTGACTGTGGATCGCGCGGAGGGCGCGGGTTGCCGGTTCGAGGTGCGTGATACCGGCATAGGCTTCGATCCTGCCCTGAATGCCATGCTGTTTCAGCCCTTCCAGCAAGCCGATGGATCGGACACCCGGCGCTTTGGCGGCGCGGGCCTTGGCCTCAGTATCTCGCGCGAACTCGCTCGCGCCATGGGCGGCGAATTGACCGCGGCGTCCGCGCCGGGCGAGGGCGCGACCTTTACCGTCATCCTGCCGCTACCCGCCGTTGCGCCGGTCGTGGAGACGGAGCCCGCCGCGCGGGGCTTTGCCACCCATGCGGACCCGCCGGTCGAACCAGCGCAGGGTGAGGCGCACGCCATTCGCGTGCTTGTGGCCGACGATCATGAGACCAATCGCGCGGTGGTGCGCCTGATCCTGAACACGGTGGGCGTGGAGGTGATCACCGTCGACGACGGCGCCGAGGCGGTGGCGGCCTTCACCGGCGGCGGCGCCTTCGACGTGGTGCTGATGGACATGCAGATGCCGGTCATGGATGGCCTGACCGCGATCCGGCTGATCCGCGAGCACGAGCGGGATACCGGGCGAGCCCACACTCCGATCCTGGTGCTCAGCGCCAACGCCATGCCCGAACATGTGGACGCCGCCCATGCGGCGGGGGCCGACAGCCATCTGGCCAAGCCGATCACCCCGCCAAAGCTGATCGAGGCTATCGAAGATGCGCTCTCGGCTCCAGCCGCGTCCAACGGGGAGCGCGCGGAGGGATAAAGGCCGCCGAGGCGTCCTGACCACCTTGACCGTCGCCAGCGGCTACGCCACCAATACGACAGGGATGGCGGTTCGGTGACTCAGATATATGCCCCACGTCACATGCGCCTGATCCTGGTCCTGGCCCTCTGGCTGCTAGGCCCCGCCATGGCGCTTGCCGCCGATCTCTCGGTGACCGTGCGCACGCCCCAGGGCAAGCCGGTGGTCGATGCGGTCGTCAGCGTCGCCGCGCCGCATTCCGGACCCATCCACCTGCCGTGGCCCTATCGCATGGCGCAGCACAATATCCAGTTCGACCCGTTCGTTCTGGTGGTGCCGGTGGGGGCGGAGGTGGCCTTTCCCAATCTCGATTTCACGCGGCACCACGTCTATTCCTTCTCACCGGCCAAGACCTTCGAGCTGAAGCTCTACGGCCGCGACGAGACGCGGGTGGTGCATTTCGACAAGGCCGGGGTGGTGGAGCTGGGTTGCAACATCCACGACACCATGATCGCCTTCATCGTGGTGGTGGAAACACCCTATGTGGCCAAGACCGACGCCGACGGCGTGGCGGTGATCCACGGCGTGCCGGCCGGAACGCAGCCGGTCAGCGTCTGGAGGCCCTATCTGCGTGCGCCCGGTAACGCCCTGTCCGGAACCGCGCAGATCCCCCACGACGGGGTCGTCCACATGAGCTTCACCGCCGATGTGCGCGCGCCGCCCGAGCGCCACCAGATGTATTAGGCGCCCCCTCGGCGCCTCGATGAGTATCGCAACTGAATATTGACCTTGTTGGCCCAGACTTAGTCCGAGGGTCGCAGCATGCGGCCAGACAGGGCGGGACATCAATTGCAGTCGCGAGTCATCATCGCCACCGCCATGGCGGTCACGGTCTTGTCGTGCGGCGCCAGCGCGTCGGCGCAGATCGACCTGGTCTCCAGCGACACCGTCCACGGCGTCCTCGACCTGCGGGCCGCCGAGGCGGACGGCGAGCCCTCGTTCACCAATGGCGGCTTCGGCAAGGCGCGGTTTGGCGGCGATGGGGGCTCCGGGTTCACCGGCCGCGTGCAACTGGCCACCGCCGCCCTGGAATGGACGCCACGGCTGAACTGGGAATGGAGCGCGGTGATCGATGTGCTGGCCCAGCCTGGCCAAGAACATTCCCTGGACATCGGCCAAGCCTATATCGTCTACAAGCCCGTGCCCCGCTCGGCCACGCGGTTCAATGTCAGGGCCGGCCTGTTCTATCCGGCGATCTCCATGGAGAACGACGCCCGCGCCTGGGGGGTGACCAACACCATCACCCCGTCGGCGATCAACAGTTGGGTCGGCGAGGAGGTCAAGGTGGCGGGGGTCGAGGCCAGCGCCACACGCGCCTTCGGCGATCAGGAATTCACCGCCACGGCCGCCGTGTTCGGCTTTGACGATACGGCGGGCACGCTGCTGTCATTCCGGGGCTGGGCGCTGCACGATATCCAGTCCCAGGCCAACGGCAGGTTCAGACTGCCGCCCCTGTCGCCGTTCATCAGCCAGGTGCAGCCGGACGAGACCTATTCCACCCTCGATATCGATCACCACGTGGGCTACTACGGCCGCGTGGAGTGGCGATCGGCCGGGCCGCTGACCCTGAACGCCTTCTATTACGACAATCTCGGCAACATGATCGGGGTGACCCCGGACCTTGAGTGGGCCTGGGCCACCAGGTTCCTGGATGTGGGCGCGCGGTGGGATGTGGACGCCCAGACGAAGGTCATGGCCCAGGCGCTGACCGGCAAGACCGTCATGGGATTTCCCACGCCCGGCGGCCGGTTCGCCAATATGGATTTCCGCTCGGCCTATCTGTTGGCCACCCATCTTGTGGGCAAGAGCGCCTTCACCGCCCGGGCGGACCTGTTCGACACCCACGATAATTCGGCGGCGTTCCTGGGCGACACCAATGAGCGCGGCTGGGCGATCACCGGGGCCTGGCGCTATCCCCTGACCAAGTTCGTCGATGTACGGCTTGAGGCGCTGCACGTGGACAGCTCGCGCCCCTCACGGGCCTACGCCAACGAGGCGGCGCATCAGGCCCAGACAGTCCTGCAGTCGAGCCTGAGGCTCAGTTTCTGACCTGAGCTTGACGGGGCCATAACCCCGGGCGGATCGGCAGACCTGCTCCGGAGTTATGGCGTGTTCGTCAGACAGCGGCGTTTAGCCGTTGACCGCGTCCTTGAGAGCCTTGGCCGGCTGGAAGGACACCTTCTTGCTGGCCGCGATCTCGATGCTGGCGCCGGTGGTCGGGTTGCGGCCGGTGCGGGCGGGCTTGGCCTGGACCTTGAACTTGCCGAAGCCGGGCAGGGAGACTTCTTCGCCACGCACGGCGGCGTCGCGGATGGCGCCCAGCAGGGCGTCGACGATCGCCTTGGCTTGGGTCTTGGTCAGCTTGTCGTCGTGCGAGGCGATTTGGTCGACGAGGTCGGCGGTGTTCATGCTGGAGGCTCCTGAATAGAGAATCGAAGCTCGGACCCTGCCAAGCCAGCGCGCGCCTGTCACTTGCTGATCCGGCTTTTCACCCGCTGAATAGGCCAAAAACCGCCGAATCTAGGGCTTTCAGGCCGGCGGAGGGGTCGGTAGGCCGTCGACCAGCGCCGTCAGGCCGTCGCTATAGGTCTGCCGCAGGGTGGTCCAATAGGGGTTTTGGTCCTCCAGAGTCGCCAGGTTGGCGACGGAAAAGCTGCCAGTCTCATAGCGCAGGATATCGATGGGCAGGCCCACGGAGAGGTTGCTGCGGATGGTGGCGTCGAAGGACAGAAGGGCCAGCTTGGCGGCCTGATCGAGCGGGCTGTCGGGGTTCAGCGCCCGATCCAGGATCGGCTTGCCGTATTTGGTCTCGCCGATCTGCAAGAACCAGGACCGCTCGGAGGCCTCGACGAAATTGCCGGCCGAATAGACCTCGAACAGGCGATGGGTCTCGCCCCTGATCTGGCCGCCGACCAGAAAGCTGGCGCTGGGATCGCCAAAGGGCTCCACATATTTGCCGTCGCGCTCGACCACCTGGCGCAGTTTCGAGCCCACCATGTCGGCGACCTCGAACAGGGTCTTCGCGGCGAGGAGATCCTGACCGACCTCGCCGGAGCCCGCCGCTTCGCGCAGCTGCGTGACCACCGACTGGGTGGTGGCAAGGTTGCCGGCCGACAGGATGGCGATGACGCGCTCGCCAGGCGCGGTGATCAAGGCCAGCTTGCACACCCGCGCCACTTGATCGACACCGGCGTTCGAGCGGGAGTCAGAGGCCAGGACGAGGCCAGCGGGCGAGAGAATTCCGAGGCAATAGGTCACGATCGGGCTCCGGCGGGTTGCAGGTTCAGATCCATAACAAACTGTCCCGCCCGTTTGACCAAGCCCCTGGAACGACAGGGGGCAGGACGCTTATGGATATGGCCCAAGGCGATGGCGTTCCACGGCGGGCGGACAGCATATGGACGGCGACGAAAATCTCACCGAAATCGTCGCCACGGTTCGCCAGGATATGGAGGCGCATCTGGGCGGGGGCCGTGTGGCCGACTACATCCCGGCCCTGGCCCAGGTGGACCCCCGCCACTTTGGCGTCGCCCTCGTCACCTGCGACGGGCGGGTGGCCTCGGCCGGCGACGCCCGGACGCCGTTTTCCGTCCAGAGCATCTCCAAGGTCTTCACCCTCACCCTGGCGCTCAACAAGCTGGGCAGCGATCTGTGGGACCGGGTAGGGCGCGAGCCCTCGGGATCGCCGTTCAACTCCATCGTCCAGCTGGAGCAGGAGAAGGGGGTGCCGCGCAATCCGCTGATCAATGCCGGCGCCCTGGTGGTGACCGACGCCCTGCTGGCCGGGAGCGATCCGGCCAGGACCATCGCCGGGATCGTCGGGTTTCTGCGCGAGCTGGCCGACGACCAGAGCGTGGACATCGATCCCGACGTGGCCACGTCCGAAGCCCGGGCCGGCTTTCGCAACGCCAGCCTGGCCAATTTCCTCAAGGCGTTTGGTAAGCTGCAAAGCCCGGTGCCCGATGTACTGCAGGTCTATTTCAACCAGTGCGCCCTGCGGATGAATTGCGTCCAGCTGGCCCGCGCGGGCCTGTTCCTGGCCCATGGCGGCGTCGACCCCCTGACCCAGGCCAAGGTGACCACCCCGGTGCGGGCGCGGCGGATCAATGCGGTGATGATGACCTCCGGCCACTATGACGCCTCCGGCGACTTCGCCTTTCGCGTGGGCTTGCCGGGCAAGAGCGGGGTCGGCGGCGGCATCTTGGCCATCGCCCCCCGCCGCGCCGCCATCGCCGTCTGGTCGCCGGGCCTCAACGCCGCCGGCAACTCCCAGGTGGGCGCCCTGGCCCTGCAGCGGCTGGTTTCACTGACGGGTTGGTCGGTATTTTAGGGGGAGGTCAGATCGACAACCCCATCATTGTCCACTCCTCCCGACCCGCGCCGGGGGCGGCTTGGCGCCGTTTCCCAGCCGGGATCGAGCCAGGGCGGCTCGGCGAACCCGCCGGGCTCATCATCGTTCCGGTCTTCGTCGTTCCAAGCCTTCGTCGTCAGGCTCTTCTTCGTCCTCATCTATCGCGCCCCTGGCCGCCACGACCTTCGGCTCCAGGCCCAGATCGCGGCGGATCTCGGCGATCACCTCGTCGATCGGCCGCGCCAGGAAGTCGACGGTGTTGACCGCCACGTTCAGCCGCACGTCGAGATCGCGCAACAGCTGCTCGCGATCGCCCCTGGTCGCTTCGACCTCGATCGCCGCCGTCAGCCTGCCCGCCACCTCGCTCTTGCGGCACAGGGCCTGGACCCGCGCCAGGACGCACTCACGTCTCGCCGGATCCATCGGCTCCATCGGCGGCTCGTCCACCGGCGCCACACCAGCCTTCGCGCGCAGCCTGCCGCTGCTGACGCAGATGCGCGTTCAGCGCCACGATCTGGCGCACCGCCCGCGACAGCCGCGCAAAGGTCAGCTGCGGATCGGGACCCGCCACGGCACAGGCAGCCTTCGCCG
>DASXNV010000060.1:0-86837 GCA_036494815.1 Caulobacteraceae bacterium | reverse complement strand
GGACGGGAACAACCTCTACCGGAACGATTCCAACCTGACCGCCAATCCGTCGACCTCGGCGCTGGTGAAACAGGGGATGCTCGAGGGCTCCAACGTCCAGCCCGTGGCCCAGATCACCCGCCTGATCGAGATCAGCCGCGCCTATGACGCCATCTCCAGCCTGATGAGCGACACCAACACGCTGTCGACCGCCGCGATCCAGAAGCTCGGCGCGGTCAACCCGTCCTAAGGAAGTAACCGATGCAAGCCTTGAGAACCGCCGCGACCGGCATGGCCGCCCAGCAGATGAACGTGGAGGTGATCTCCAACAACATCGCCAACATGAACACCGTCGGCTACAAAAAGCAGCGGGCCGAGTTCGCCGACCTGCTCTATCTGGATATCGAGCGGCCCGGATCGCAGTCTTCGGACACCGGCACCATCGTGCCCACCGGCGTGCAGATCGGGGCCGGGGTTAAGGCTGGGTCGGTCTATCGGATCGACACCCAAGGCTCCCCGACCCAGACGGGCAACGCCCTCGATCTCGCCATCAACGGCGCCGGTTATCTGCAAGTTCTGCTACCCACTGGCGAGACGGCCTATACTCGCGCCGGCAACCTGTCGATGAACGCCCAGGGCCAGGTGGTCACCCCGGACGGCTATCAGGTGATCCCGCAGATCACCATTCCCCAGGGCTCGACCAACATCACTGTCTCCCAGGCCGGCCAGGTCCAGGTGACCACCCCCGGGGCGACGGCCCCGACCGTGGTGGGGACCCTGCAACTGGCCAGCTTCGCCAACACCGCAGGCCTGGAAGCCACCGGCAACAACCTGCTCATGGAGACCAGCGCGTCCGGCGCGCCGACCGTCGGGGTCCCTGGGGTCAATGGCCTGGGCACGCTGATGCAGGGTTATACCGAGGCCTCCAATGTCGATCCTGTCACCGAGATCTCGGCCCTGATCGTGGCTCAGCGGGCCTATGAGATGAACTCCAAGGTGATCACCAGCGCCGACCAGATGCTGTCGACCACCTCACAGATGAAGACCTAGGACCATGATTTCGCGCCTTCAATCAGTGCTGGTCGGCGCCGCCTTGGTTCTGGCCTCCGCCTCCGCCGCCATGGCGGGCCAGCCGGTTTCGCTAAAGGCCGACCTGGCCAGCGGCCGTACGGTCACCCTGGGCGATCTGTTCGACAACCCCGGCGCGGCGAGCGCCGTGATGGTCGGGTATGGCGCGCCAGCGGGCCAGGACGCCGTGCTCGACGCCGGCGAGGTGCAACGCATCGCCCATGTCCATGGCCTGGACTGGAGCAATCCAGACGGCATTCGTCGTATCGTCGTGCGCAGCGACGGATCCAGCCCCACGGCCGGCGGCGCCGCGCCCGCGGGCCGGATGGTCGACGCCCTCACCTACGCCCGCAACCTGGCGGCCGGGGAAATCGTCCAGCCTACCGACCTGGTCTACGCCAAGGTCGCGGCCTTTTCCGCGCCCCAGGACATGCCGCGCGACGCCGACGCGCTGATCGGCAAGATGGCCAGGCGGCCGCTGCGCGCCGGCTCAGCCGCCGCCAGTCACGACGTCTCGGCCGCCCAGTTGATCAAGCGCGACGATCTGGTCCAGGTCGCCTTTGTCGCCGACGGGATCAGTCTAACCCTGCAGGGCAAGGCCTTGAGCGCCGCCACCGCCGGAGAACCTGTCGCCATTCTGAATACGACCTCCAAAAAAGTGATCCAGGCCGTCGCGGTCGGTCCCGATCAGGCCGTGATCGGCCCCGCCGCCGACCAGCTGCGCGCCAATCCCGCCTTCGCCAATCCCCTCCAGTTCGCCACCCGTTAAAGGTCCGCCCGCCATGCGCCGCCCCCTGATGATCGTCCTGCTCGCCGCCGCTGCTCCCCTCGCCGCCTGTTCCAGCGTATCGACCGCGCTGAAGGGGCCGCAGATGCAGCCCATGTCCTACCCGTCGGCTCTGGTGCCCACCGAGGCCCTGCCCATCGGCGCCTCCTCGCGCGAGCCCCTGCCCCAGCCCGCCTCCGCCAATTCCCTGTGGCGCACCGGCGCCCGGCAATTTTTTCACGACCAGCGGGCCCAGCGCGTCGGCGACATCATAACCGTGCTGGTGCAGATCAACGATAGCGCTAACATCTCCAACGCCACCGCGGCGACCAAGACCAGCGCCAACAAGGCCGGCATCACCAATTTCCTGGGCCTGGAATCCACCCTTGGAAGAATTTTGCCCAAGGCCTTCGATCCCTCCAACGCGGTCAACACCAACACCAGCCTGAGCGCCCAGGGCACAGGCACGATCACGCGGCAGGATCAGATCAACCTGACCATCGCCGCCGTGGTCACCCAGGTCCTACCCAACGGCAACATGGTCATCCAGGGCCGCCAGCAGGTGAAGACCAACAATGACGTGCGCGAGCTGACCGTGGCCGGCATCGTGCGGCCCGAGGACATCACCTCGGCCAATACCATCCTACACACCCAGCTGGCCGAAGCCCGCATCAGCTACGGCGGCCAGGGTGATCTGGCGGCGGTGCAAAAGACCCCCGGCGCCACCGCCCTGATGCAACGGTTCTCGCCGTTCTAACCGGCTTGATGTTCACATGACAAAGGCCTGATCGCTTCGCGGCGATCAGGCCTCTTTTGTTGGAGCCAGAGCAGGCCTCAGGCCCGCAGACCGGCCTTACCGCGTTCAACACCCAGGGCCGACAGGGCCGCACGGGCGATGCCGTCGGCGTCGAGGCCGGCCAAGGCGTACATGATCTCGGGCTTGTCGTGGTCCTGGAACGTATCCGGCAAGGTCAGGGTCCGGATCTTCAATCCAGAGTCCAAGGCGCCGCGATCGGCCAGAAGGTGCAGCACGAAGGCGCCGAAGCCGCCGACGGCGCCTTCTTCGACCGTGATCAGGGCCTCGTGCTCACGCGCCAGGCGCAGAACCAGATCCTCGTCCAGCGGCTTGGCGAAGCGGGCGTCGGCCACGGTGACCGAGATGCCGCGGGCCGCCAGCATATCGGCGGCGCGCAGGGATTCCTGCAGGCGCGTGCCAAAGGAGAGGATGGCCACGGCTGTGCCCTCGCGCACGATCCGGCCCTTGCCGATCTGCAGGATCTCGGCCACGTCGGGGATGCCGACCCCGGTGCCCTCGCCGCGCGGATAGCGGATGGCGCTGGGGGCGTCGTCGATGGTCGCGGCCGTCGCCACCATGTGGCTGAGCTCGGCCTCGTCAGACGGGCCCATGATCACAAAGCCCGGCAGCTGGCCCAGAAAGCCCAGGTCGAACGAACCGGCATGGGTCGGTCCGTCGGCGCCCACCAGACCAGCGCGGTCGATGGCGAAGCGCACCGGCAGCTTCTGGATGGCCACGTCGTGGACCACCTGATCATAGCCGCGCTGCAGGAAGGTGGAATAGATGGCCGCGAACGGCTTCATCCCGTCCGCCGCCAAGCCCGCGGCGAAGGTCACCGCGTGTTGTTCGGCGATGCCCACGTCGAAGGCCCGGTTGGGGAACTTCTCGGCGAAGATATCGATGCTGGTGCCCGACGGCATGGCGGCGGTGATGCCGATGATGCGTTCGTCCTTCTCGCCCTGACGGGTCAGCTCAATGCCAAACACCTTCTGATAGCTCAAGGCGTTGGCCGGAACCTTGGACTGCTGGCCGGTGACCACGTCGAACTTGACCACGCCGTGGTACTTGTCGGCGGCGTTCTCGGCCGGAGCGTAGCCCTTGCCCTTTTGGGTGACCACGTGGACTAGGACCGGCTTGTCGGTCATTTCGTGGACGTTCTTCAGCACCGGAACGAGGTGCTCCAGATTGTGCCCGTCGATCGGGCCCACATAGTAGAAGCCCAGCTCCTCGAAGAAGGTGCCGCCGGTGACCATGCCGCGGCCGTATTCCTCGGCCTTGCGGGCCGCTTCCTTCAAAGGCTTGGGCAGTGCGCCGGCCATGTGGCGGCCAAGCTTGCGCAGGGAGCGATAGGCGCTGCCGGAGACCTGACGGGCCAGATAGGCGCTCATCCCGCCCACCGGGGGGGCGATGGACATGTCGTTGTCGTTGAGCACGACGATCAGGTCCTTGGTCGCATGAGCGGCGTTGTTCATGGCTTCATAGGCCATGCCGGCGCTCATGGAGCCGTCGCCGATCACGGCGATGACCTTGTTGCTCTCGCCACGCTGGTCGCGAGCCACGGCGAAGCCAAGGGCCGCCGAGATCGAGGTCGCAGCATGGGCCGCGCCAAACGGGTCGTAGTCGCTCTCGGCCCGTTTGGTGAAGCCGGACAGGCCGCCGCCCTGGCGCAGGGTGCGGATGCGGTCCCGCCGGCCAGTGAGGATCTTGTGCGGATAAGCCTGGTGGCCGACATCCCAGATCAGGACGTCCTTGGGCGTATCGAACACGTGATGCAGGGCCACGGTCAGTTCGACCACGCCCAGGCCCGCGCCCAGGTGGCCGCCCGTGACTGATACCGCTTGGATCGTCTCGGCACGGACTTCATCGGCCAGTTGTCTCAGCTCATTGAGACTCAGGCGGCTCATGTCCGCGGGGGAGTGAATCGTGTCGAGAAGGGGTGTGGTTGGGGCCATCGCACTTCGGGCGCACCCGCCCGACCTTCCAAATGTTAATGGCGGCGATCTAGCACGAAATCGACGCTGTCCCTCAGGTATTTGGCGTCGGCGCCGAACATGTCCAGATGCGCCTTGGCCTGAACTGTTAGCAAGTCCACCCGCTCGCGCGCTGCGTCAACCCCTAGCAGGGTGACGAAATTGACCTTCCCTGGGGCGCCATCCTTTCCCCTCGCCGCCTTGCCAAGCAGGTCTTCTTCGCCATCCGCGTCGAGCGAATCATCGACGATCTGATAGGCAAGCCCCAGGTCCTGGGCGAAAGCGGCCAATGCTTGGCGGGCGTTGTCCTGCGCATGGGCGATCACCAGGGGCAGGTCGAAAGCGCAGGCGATCAGGGCGCCGGTCTTCATCCGCTGCATTCGCGCGATGGCGCCGAGGTCGCCGCCGACACCCAACAGATCGATCATTTGTCCGCCGACCATGCCTTTGGCGCCACAGGCCACAGCCAGCCTACGGACGAGTTCGGCGCGGATCGACCCGTCGGGATGGGTGTCCGGATGGGCCATGATTTCGAACGCGGCCGCCTGCAGGGCGTCGCCGGCCAGAACCGCGGTCGCCTCGTCATAGGCGCGGTGCACGGTGGGACGGCCGCGCCGCAGGTCGTCATCGTCCATGCAGGGCAGATCGTCATGCACCAGGCTGTAGGCGTGGACGCATTCGAGCGCGCAGGCGGCGCGGAGCACCGGCCGCTCCTCGACCCCGAACATGCGGGCGGTTTCGATGGCGAAAAACGGCCGCAACCGCTTGCCCGGCCCCAGGGCGGCGTAGCGCATGGCCTCGGTCAGGCGCTGCTCGGGCCCCTCCCCGCGCGGCAATAGCGCGTCGAGAGCGACAGTGACGAGATCGGCGGCCTCGGCGATTCGCTGGGTGAGCGAGTCGCTCATACCGCTCAGGAAAACTCGGCCGGTTCGGCGCCGACCACCCCTTGGGGGCCCACCACGATCTTCTCGACCCGGAGGCGGGCGGCTTCCAGGCGCTTTTCGCAATGGCCCTTCAAGGCCGCACCGCGCTCATACATCTCGATGGAGGCTTCCAGCGGCGCCTGGCCGGACTCCAGCGCGCCGACGATCTTTTCGAGCTCGGCCAGGGCCTGTTCGAAGGTCAGCGCGGCGATGTCGGCGGTGTCAGGCATGGAGGTCCAACTCGAATTCGGCTGCAACTTAGAGCCTGTTCGCCGAGAGTGGAAACCGGTTTTGAGCAACAGAGCGCCATTGATGCCCGCCTTTCGTCCCGCCTCCGAGCGTATTGCGGTGGAGCTTTTGGCCCACGATCCCGCCTGGGCGCAGCTGGCCGACCACGAGGCGCGCCGCTCGGCCGCGCTTCTGGGCGACAATCTGCTGGTCACCCACCACATCGGCTCGACCGCTATTTCTTCGATTCGCGCCAAGCCGATCATCGATCTGATACCGGTGGTGCGCGATCTGTCGGCGCTGGACGCCCAGGAGATGGAGGTTCGCGCTCTGGGCTATGACTGGCGCGGCGAATTCGGCCTGCCAGGCCGGCGCTTTTGCGTGCTGAACGATCCGGCGAGCGGTCGGCGACTCGTCCATGTGCACGCCTATCAGGACGGATCGACTGAGATCGGCCGTCATCTGGCCTTTCGCGACTATCTGCGCGCGCACCCGGAGGAAGCAGCCGCCTATGAAGCGGAGAAGCTGCGCGCGGCCACAACGCATCCCCACGACATGCTGGCTTATAATGGAGCGAAATCGGACTGGATCGTCGCCTGCCAGACACGCGCCCTGGCCTGGTGGCCGGAAAGTCAGCGCTCCAGGCGGCGCGAGCACCAGTAGGTCAGCCCCCGCTGGCTCTCGACCACCTTCCAGCCACGCTTTTTCAGATAGCGGCGGATCAGGGTGTTGAAGAAGCCGTGGGCGACCACCATCACGTCGCCCTGCAGCGCCATTTCGCCCAGGCGAGCGGCCATGGCGTCAGCGCGGGCCTCGGCCTGGGCGCGGCTTTCCTGACCTTCGTGCTGATTGAAATACCACCACCAGAAGCGCGCGATGATGCCCCACAGGAACGGCGCCAAGCGCAGCCAGTCCGGCCAGTGCGGCGGAGGCAGCGGGGCCTCGATCAGCATCGGATCGATGTCGAAGCCGCGCTCCTGGGTGATGGCCTGGGCGGTCTCGATGGCCCGGATCCGTGGCGAGCAGAGAATCACCGCCGCGCCGCTGGCCATGTCCAACAGGGCGGGCGGCGGCGTCTGGCCGGGCTTAAGGCCGGTCTCTTCGTAGCGCGCCCACCAGGCGGCATATTCCGCCGCGTTGAGCATCACCTTGCGCGACAGATTGGGTCGGCCGTGCCGGATGGTGAAGATAGCGCCTGAGTGAGGCCTCGCAGGCGCGCCCGCCGGGTTGGAGACCGGCAGGTTCGCGGCGGGGTTTAGGGGGCGGATCGAATCCGTCGGCATGTTCACAGAACGGAGCCTTCTCGCACCGATGGCGAGCCGCTCATGTCCTACCCCTCCTCAAGCGCCCGCACGTGCGCCAGGGCGGATTGGCCAAGCGCCATCAGGTCGTAACCGCCTTCGAGCGAGGACACAATACGCCCGCCGCAGCGGGCCTTGGCCACTGAGACGATGGCCCGCGTGGCCCAGCTATAGTCCTCGGCCTCCAGCGCCTGTTCGGCCAGGGGATCGAGCCGGTGGGCGTCGAATCCGGCCGAAATCAGGATCAGATCGGGGGCGAAGGCGTCCAGCGGGGCCATCAGGCTTTCGAAAGCCGCTCGCCAAGTTGCGCGATCTGCCTGGGGCGGGGCGACCGCGTTGAAAATATTGCCTACCCCATGTTCGGACGGCGCGCCCGTGCCCGGATACAGCGGCCATTGGTGCACCGAGGCGAAAAACAGGCTGGGATCGGTCTCGAACGCCGCCTGGGTGCCGTTGCCGTGGTGTACGTCGAAATCCACTACGGCGACGCGAGCATAGCCCTCCGCCTGGGCCACGCGGGCGGCCACGGCCACATTGGAGAACAGGCAAAAGCCCATGGACTGATCCGGCTCGGCATGGTGGCCGGGCGGGCGAACCGCGCAAAAGGCGCGCTCGGCCTGCCCCTCCGCAACAGCCCGCACCGCCGCCGCCACGCCGCCAGCCGCCCGGCGCGCGGCCAACAGGGTGCCCGGCGACATGCCCGTGTCCGGATCCAGCTTGACGAAACCGCTGGCCGGAGCCTTGGCGGCGATCAGATCCACATAGGATTGCGGGTGCACGCGGATCAGGTCGGCGGGATCGACCACCGGCGCCTCGCGGCGATCCAGGTCCAGGTCACTGGCGTCATCCAGGGCCCCCAGCACCGAGCGCAACCGGTCGGGCTGTTCGACGTGGTTGCGCCCGGCCACATGGCCCAGCATATCTGGATGGGTGAAGAGGGCGATGCTCATGCGCGCCACTCTGCCTCAGTTCCACCGATTCCAAGAAGCCCCGCGACGTGCGAAATGAAGCCATGAGCGACCTGACCGACCCCAAAAGCATCACCCTGCGCCCCGCGACGCCGGCGGACGCCCGACGCCTGACCGAGCTTGGCCGCGAAACCTTCGCCGCCACTTTCGGCCATCTCTATCCGCCGGAGGATCTGGCCGCGTTCCAGGCCGAGAGCCACACGCCGGAGCGATACGCCGAATGGGCGGAGAATCCGGACTTTGGCCTGTGGATCGCCGAGCGCGACAGCCAGGCGATCGGGTACGCCCTGGTCGGCCCCTGCCATCTGCCTCACCCCGAGGTCACGCCGGAATGCGGCGAGTTGTGGCGAATCTATGTGCGGCCGGAGGCGCAGGGCTCTGGCCTCGGCGCACGGATGATGCAGACCGCGCTCGACTGGCTGAACAAGCCCGGCCGCGCCCTATGGATAGGCGTCTGGTCGGGAAACCACGGCGCACAGAGGCTCTATGGCCGCCACGGGTTCTCAAAGGTCGGTGAATACGAATTCCCGGTTGGAACCGTGCGCGACCACGAGTTCATCCTGAGGCGGGATCCCACCTGAATCCTGCCTGGACATCGTCCGCGCCGCACCCAATCGCGGCGTTGAGGCCTCTTGAAGGCCCTGCGACGGCATCCTGACTGGACTTCGGGCGTTCGGGCGGTCAATCTTGTTCCAAACGACCGTTCGAACCCAGGGCTCAGCCATGTTCATGAACTTCTTCAACGAGCTGCGTCAGGCCAAGGTGCCGGTGACGTTGAAAGAATATCTGATGCTGATCGAGGCCCTCGATCGGGACGTGATCGACAAGTCGGTGGACGATTTCTACTACCTGTCGCGCGCCGCCTTGGTGAAGGATGAGCGCAACCTGGACAAATTCGACAAGGTGTTCGGTCACGTGTTCAAGGGCCTGGAAAAGCTCAGCGACGGCGGCATGTCCGACATTCCCGCCGAGTGGCTGAAGGCCCTCTCCGACAAGTTCCTCACGCCCGAGGAGCGCGAGCAGATCGAGGCCATGGGCGGCTTCGACAAGCTGATGGAGATGCTCGCCGAGCGCATGCGCCAGCAGAAGGAAGACGGCGAAGACGGCGACGGTGACGAAGACGGCAAGAAGGGCGGCCGCGGCAAGGGCGGAACCTCGCCCATCGGCGCCAACGGCTTCCACCCCGAAGGCATCCGCATCGGCCAGGACAAGGGCCGCCACGGCAAGGCGATCAAGGTCTGGGACAAGCGCGAATACAAAAACCTCGACGATACGGTCGAGTTGGGCACTCGCAACATCAAGATCGCCCTGCGCCGACTGCGCAAGTTCGCCCGCCAGGGCGCGGCGGACGAACTGGACATGGACGGCTCGATCAAGGGCACGGCCAACAAAGGCTATCTCGACATCGTCCTGCGCCCCGAGCGGCGCAACGCCATCAAGGTGCTGCTGTTCTTCGATATCGGCGGCTCGATGGACAGCCACATCAAGCTCTGCGAGGAGCTGTTCTCGGCCGCCAAGACCGAGTTCAAGACCATGGAGTTCTTCTACTTCCACAACTGCGTCTATGAGAGCGTGTGGAAGGACAATCGCCGCCGCAATGTGGAAAAGCTCGACACCTGGGACGTGCTGCACAAGTACGGCCGGGACTACAAGATCATCTTCGTCGGCGACGCCACCATGAGCCCCTACGAGATCACCTATCCGGGTGGCTCGGTGGAGCATTGGAACGAGGAGGCCGGCGCCATCTGGCTGGACCGCATCAGCCAGATCTACGATAGCGTGGTCTGGCTCAACCCCACCGGTGAACGCCATTGGGACTACACCCCCTCTATCGGTGTGATCCGCCAGATCATGAATGACCGCATGTATCCCCTGACCATCGAAGGCCTCGACAAAGCCATGCGCGAGCTGGTGCGTTGACCGACCCGCACCCAGCGGACCTGGAGCCCGAGGAAGTCGATCAGGAGAGTCAGGCGGCCACCAAGAACCTGGTGTTCGCCGCCGCCGAGCGCCTGTTTGCGGTGCATGGCTTCCAGAAAGTGTCGGTGCGCGACATCACAGCCGAGGCTGGCGTCAACCTGGCCTCGGTCAACTATCATTTCCGCTCCAAGGACGCCCTGCTGCTGGAGATCTTCCGGCGGCGGACGGCGGAGTTGAACCGCGCCCGCGCCCGCCTGCTGCACGAGGCCAGCGATCAGCACCAGGGCCGCCCGCCGGTGCGCGCCATCCTGGAAGCCCTGATCGCGCCGCCCGTGCGCTGGCTGGACCCCAAGGGCGACCGGCTGATCTCGGTCCAGTTCATCATCCGCGCCCGCAGCGAGGGCACCGAGGAGATGCGCCTGGCCCTGCGCAACGACGTCTCCCACCTGCGCCGCTTCGCCGACGCCCTGCTGATCGCCCGCCCGGACCTGCCGCCGGAGGAGGTCTATTGGCGGCTGCATTTCGTGCTGGGCATGATCCACAACAACCGCTTCGCCGAGTTCGACCGCCTCAACACCCTGTCCGAGGGCCTGACCCGCGAAGAGGATTTCGAACCCCTGATCAAGCGCATGGTCGATTTCGCGGAAGCCGGGTTCTCGCGGTAGCTGCTCACCGTCGCGCGAAGCGTCTGGGCCAGGCGGAACCGGGGCGCCAGCCCGGAGTTTGCTTGACCATGACCCGGCTCTCGATCCGCCACGAAACCATCTATCGTTACGATCGCCCCGTGGCCTTCGGCCAGCATCGCATGCTGCTGCGCCCCCGTGACAGCCACGCTATCCGCCTGATCGACGCCTCGCTGGAGTTGTCGCTGCCCGGTGAGACCCATTGGCTGTACGACGCCCTGGGCAATTGCGTTTGCCTGTACTGCCCTCAGGGCGAGGCGACCGAACTGCGCATCGTCAGCAACCTGCTCTTGGACCGCTTCCCCGCCCCGCTGGCGGAGCCCGTAGTGGATGATCCGCACAACACCTTTCCCATCGTCTATGACGCAAGTGATCGCACGGCCCTGGCGCCGTTCATCCACCCGGCCAGCGACGAGGTGGGCACGACGTTCCTCGCCTGGCTGCGCGACCACGCGGCCCAGCCGGGCGAAGCCCTGCTGACCTATATCCAGCGCCTGAACACCACCATATTTCAGCAGTTCCAGTATGGCGCCCGCTATAGCGAGGGAGTGCAGTCGCCGGAGCAGACCCTGCAGAGCGGTCTGGGCACATGTCGCGATTTCGCCTGGCTGATGGTGGAGGCCCTGCGCCGCCTCGGTTTCGCCGCCCGCTTCGTCACCGGCTATCTCTATTCGCCCCAGGCCAATTCCACTGTGCGCGGCGCCGGAAGCACCCACGCCTGGTGCGATGTCTTCCTGCCCAGCCTGGGCTGGCTGGAGTTCGACCCCACCAACGGCCTGGTGGAATCCTCGGACCTGATCCGCGTCGCCACAACCCTGACGCCTACGGAAGCGGCGCCGGTTGCCGGAAATTTGATCGGCGATCCAGGGAACGCCACCTTGGAAGTGGGCGTATATGTCCATTTGGTCGACGAGATGACGACGGCTGCCGCCGCCTAACGTTTCGCGCCAGGTAAGTAGCGTTGGGAGAGAGCGATATGGCCAGCCGCTTCGAACAGCAGCAGCCCTCGCGGAATTCAGGCTTCTTCAGATCCGTGGCGAGGCCGCAGCATGTGGGCTGCCGCTTGAAAGACGACGAAAAACCCAAAGAAAAGCCGACCAGGCGCCGGCCGGAAGAGGCCAGAAGCTGGTCGCCGGACGAGGTCGATGGCTAGATCACGACGATTTTGGATTGAAGCAATCCAAAATCATAAAGCGGGATCGGTCCTAAAGTTTAGAGCGGGATGCGGGAGGAAAGCCGCTTCGCACTTTTCCTCATCCCGCTCTAGCTTCTAAGCCGCGACCTTCCCCAGCCGCCCCTCTTCCAGGCGCGCCTTGGCCACCTCGTTGGCGATCACGTGGGTTGGGCGACGCTCGTCGATGGAGCGTTGCAGAATTTCGTCCAGGGTCTTGGTCAGTCGAGCGAGCTTCTTGTCCACCCAGGCGCGATCATAGCTTTCGCCGCGGTCCAGAGCGCGGATCTCGGCCGCCACATTGATGATCCCGCCGCCGTTGATCACGTAGTCCGGGGCGTAGAGCAGACCCTTTTCGAACAGCGCCTGGCCGGCCTCCGGGTTGGCCAGCTGATTATTGGCCCCGCCGGCGATGATCCGCGCCTTGATCCGCGCCAGGCTTTCCACCGAAATCGCGCCGCCCAGGGCGCAGGGGGCGAACACATCAGCCTCGGCGTCGAAAATAGCTCCAGGAGCCACCACCTCGGCGTCGGTCCGCTTGGCCACCGCCTGGGCCAGGGCGATATTGGCGTCGGTGATGATCAGGTCCGCGCCCGCGGCCGCCAGACGGTCGGCCAGGCCGCCGCCCACATTGCCCACCCCCTGGATCGCCACCCGCACCCCGTTCAGGTCGCGCCCCAGCTTACGCTGAACGCACAGGGCGACGCCGCGAAACACGCCCTCGGCCGTCACCGGGCTGGGATCGCCGGAGGCGGCGTCGTGGCCCTCTAGCCCCGCGACGTAGCGGGTGCGGCGGCGTGTGTAGGTCAGGTCGCTGGGCGAAACCCCCACGTCCTCCGCACCCCAATACCGACCTCCCAGGGCCTCAATGGCCTCGCCCAGGGCCTCGAACAGGGCCGGAGTCTTTTGCGTGCGGCTGTCGCCGATGATCACCGACTTGCCGCCGCCCAGTTCCAAATCGGCCACCGCGTTCTTGTAGGACATGGCCCGGGACAGCCGCAGGGCGTCGTCCAATGCCGCCTGGTCTGACTCGTAGGGCCACATGCGGCACCCCCCCGCCGCGGGTCCCCGCGCCGTGGAATGGATGGCCACGATGGCCTTGAGGCCCGAGGCCTGGTCATGAAAGGCGTGGACGCCTTCATGGCCCTCGAAGGCCGGGGAGTCGAACACGGGCATGGGCGGGCTTTCTAGCGGGTCGCTTGGATCGAGGGCGAGGCCGACGGGGTCGGAGCGCCCGGTATGGGCGGGGTTTGGGACGGGATCGGCGCGGCCGGATCGCGGATATAGGCTTCCATGTCACGCCAGACGATCTCGGCCTGGTGATCGACCAGCAGCAGGTGCCAGCCGTTGGGATAGAGGGCGGAGCGGTCCGACGCGGTCAGCCGCCGGGCGGCTTTATAGTGCGCCGGCAGGGGAATGATCTGGTCGTGGGCGCCGGCGAGATAGAGGGCCGGGGTCCTGGTGGCGCCGGCCTCGCGCGAGGCGATCTGCATCAGGTCGACCAGGCCATAAAGGGTGTCGGTTCGTGCGCCCCAGATCATCAGTGGATCGCGCCCCATGTGGATCAGCTCTTCGGTGTTGTCGCTGGCGCGGATCGCTCCGGCCAGGAACCTGGGCGGATTGAGCACCAGCCCGCCGTCCACATGGGCCACCAGCCACAGGGCGGCGCTGTTGGGCAGGGGCTGGCTGGACCAGCCCCAGACCGCGGGCGAAACCAGGATCAGCCGGTCCGCGCCGGGCGGACGATCGGAGGCGAAGGCGGCGATGGCCACCGCCGCGCCCATGCTTTCTCCGGCCACGGCGATCACCGCATGGGGATAGCGCTGGCGGGCCAGGACGACGAGGGTGCGCAGGTCCTCTTCCATCAGGTCCTGACCGGCCCACACACCGCGATTGGGCGAGGCGCCGAACCCGCGCTGGTCATAAGCCAGGGTCGCAATGCCGTCATTGGCCCAATACGGGCCGGCCAGGCGAAAGGCGTTGGAATAGTCGTTCATGCCGTGCAGGCCGACGATCACCGCCCAGGGCTCGCCGGCTTCCGGGCTCCAGGTCTGCAGCCCCAGGCGCGCGCCGTCGAAACTGACGAAATCGTGGTCTTCGATCCGCGGACCGGCAAAGGTCAGGTCCGGCCGCCCGGCCTGCTGCACCAGGGGCGCGCAGGCGCCGAGCAGGAACAACGCGGCCATGGCGGAGAGAAAGACTCGGATCATGCGAGCGACACCATAGAAGCGACACGCGCACGCAAATAGGGCGCCACCTCGTCTTCGAACCAAGCATTACGTTTCAACCAGCCCGTATTGCGCCAGGACGGGTGCGGCAGGGGCAGGAGGTTGGGGCTGTAGTCGCGCCAGGCGGCGACGGTTTCGGTCATCGAGGCCTTGGCCCGTGACCCCAGCGCCCAGGCCTGGGCGTAGGCGCCGACCAGTAAGGTCAGTTCCACCTGGGGCAGCTTCGCCATCAACCGCGGCCGCCAAAGCTCGGCGCAGCGGGGCGGCGGCGGGTAGTCCCCGCCCTTGGGATCGGTGCCAGGAAAACAGAAGGCCATGGCCGCCACGCCAATGGCCGGATGATCGTAGAACGCATCCCGGTCGATCCCCATCCAGGCCCGCAGGCGATCGCCCGACGGATCGTCGAACGGCAGCCCGCTCTCGTGCACCCGCCGCCCGGGCGCCTGGCCGCAGATCAGAAGGCGGGTCCGGGCCGAGACCCGCACCACCGGCCGTGGCTCATGCGCCAGTTCGCCCGCGCAGGCCCGGCAGGCGCGGATGTCGGCGAGGACAGCGTCGAGGGACATGGACCCTATTTAGTCGTCGTCGGCCACATCCTCCAGACGGCCAACCGCCGCAGAGGAATCCGCGTCGGGCGCCCTTAGGCGATAGACGCCCTTGAAGTTCTCCGGATCAGCCGGTTTGCCATGGCGGGTGATCACCACGCGGCCCTGGCGTGCGAGCCCCCGTACGGTGGACCGGATCTGCGGTAGGAGACGGCGCCAACCCTCCGCGTCCAGGGCGCGGGCGAGCTGTTCGGGCGAGACCGACTTGCCGGGCGGGATCTCGGCCAGCATGACGAACAGGACGTCTTCGATAGGGGAGCTCATGGTCACCCGCCCCGCTTCATGGTTTCGCGGGCGATGACCAGCTTCTGGATCTCGCTGGCGCCCTCATAGATGCGGAAGATACGCACGTCGCGATAGAGCCGCTCGATGCCATAGTCGGCCACATAGCCGGCGCCGCCAAAGATCTGCACCGCCCGGTCGGCGACCCGGCCGACCATCTCGGAGGCGAACAGCTTGGAGGCCGCCGCCTCCAGGGTGACATTGTCGCCGCCGTCGCGCTTCTGGGCGCTGTCCAGCACCAGGGCCTTGGCGGCCAGGGCCTCGGTCTTGGAATCCGCGATCATCGCCTGGACCATCTGGAAACTGGCCAGGGCCTGGCCGAACTGCTTGCGCTCGGCGGCGTAGGCGACTGCATCGGCGATCAGGCGCTCGGCCACTCCGACGCAGATGCTGGCGATGTGCAGGCGGCCGCGATCCAGCACCTGCATGGCGATCTTGAAGCCCTCGCCCTCCGCCCCCAGCCGGTTCTCGGCCGGCACGCGCACGCCCTCGAAATTGACGTCGCAGATGTGGGCGCCCTGCTGGCCCATCTTCTTTTCCGGCTTGCCCACCGACAGGCCCGGCAGGTCACGTGGCACCAGGAAGGCCGAGACGCCCGGGGCGCCCTTCTTGTCGGGGTCGGTACGGGCCATGACGGTGAACAGGCCGGCCTTGTTCGCGTTGGTGATGTAGCGCTTGGCCCCGTCCAGCACATAGTGGTCGCCGTCGCGCCGCGCCCGGGTCTGCACCGCCGCCGAATCGGAGCCGGCTTCGGGCTCGGTCAGGGCGAAGGAGGTCACCGTCTCGCCCGAGGCGATGCCCGGCAGCCATTTGGCCTTCTGCGCGTCCGAACCGAACATCACCAGGCCCTGGCTGCCGATGCCCACATTGGTGCCGAAGGTGGAGCGAAAGGCCGGTGAGGTGCGGCCCAGCTCGAAGCAGACCAGGCATTCCTCCTCCATGGACAGGCCCAGGCCGCCATATTCCTCGGGGATGGACAGGCCGAACAGGCCCAGCTCGCGCATCTCGGCGACCACGTCGTCGGGCACGGCGTCGTTCTCGGCCACCTGGGCCTCGATGGGGCGCAGGCGCTCGGCCACGAAGCGGCGCACGGCCTCGATCAGCTGCTGGCGAGTTTCAAGATCGAGAGCCATGGCGTTTCCCCTACCGTTCCGGCTATTCAGCGGCGCATTCCATACGGTCATAAGACGCGGCGCGGGACGGAGCAAACATGGCGGACGGCGAAGACCTATTTCCGGGACGGCCGGTGATCAGCGAAGGCGAGTGGGCCGGCTGGCGCTCATGGACCGACAGCGACCCGTTCGAGGATCTGGCCGGCCCCTTCTATTCGCGCCAGGAGCCCGACGGCTCGGTGACCTGCGCCTTCCGCGCCGAGCGCAAGCACATGAACGGCGGCGGCTTCATGCACGGCGGCTGCATGCTGACCTTCGCCGACTTCTGCCTGTTCGTGATCGGCCGCGAGGCGCTGAAGGACACCCACGCCGTCACCGTCTCGCTCAACGGCGAGTTCGTCGGCCCGGCCCATGAGGGCGACCTGATCGAGGCCCGCGGCGACATTGTCCGCGCCGGCGGCTCGCTGGTGTTCATGCGCGGCCTGATCTCCACCGGCGGCAAGACCATGATGAGCTTTTCCGGCGTGGTGAAGAAGGTGGGGAAGCGAAACCCCTAAACCCCCGCCTTCGCCGCCGGCCGGTCCATCATCGCGGCGTACCAGCGTCCCACATGGGCCAGCTCCTCCGGCGGGCGAAAGCGCGCCATGCGGGCGAAGTCGATGGCGGTGGCGGTGACGATGTCGGCCATGGTCACGCGGTCGGCGGCGATAAACTCGCTTTCGGCCAGGCGTCGGTCGAAGAATTTCAGCGCCCGCTCGCCGCCGGCGCGGTTGGTGGCCGCCACTTCCGGCACCTGGGTCTCGAGGGCGGCCAGGGCCGGATGGCTGTGGCGCACGGCCATCATCAGCGGCGTGGCCACGAGCATCTCGGCGCGCCGGGTCCACATTTCGATGATCGCCGCCTCTTTCGCATCGCGCCCGAAAAGGTTCGGTTCGGGATAGACGCTCTCCAGATAGCGGCAGATGGCCAGAGATTCGGTGATGGTGGTGTCCTCGTCGATCTCGAGCGCGGGCACATTGGGCGCGCCGGCGCGGGCCAAGTATTCGGCCGCGCGGTGTTCGCCCCTGAACAGATCAACATCAATGACTTCAATGTCTTCGATAGCCTTCTCGGCCATGAACCAGCGAACCCGGCGCGGATTGGGGGCTCTGCGGCTGTCAAAAAGGTTCATCTCGGCTTCCTCTCATTAAAATTTTGTCATCAATTGAGCACAGCCAAGCTCATCCGCATAGCGGCGGCAAGCCTTACCTCGATTTAACTAGGCTTATTGAACCGCCGGTGGCTCTTATCCCACAACGGCGCGACGCTTTGTCCCCCCGCGCCCGATTGGGGTTGTTTCCGTGTCGCTCGCCTTGGCCACGCTGATCTATGAATGGCGCCGCTACCTGGCGGCCGTCCTGGCGCTGGCGATGTCGGGCGTCCTGATCATGGCCTTTGTCGGCCTGTTCGCCGGCCTGGCCGGGGCCTTCACCGCCACCATCGACCGTTCGCGCGCCGACCTGATGGTGATGTCGCCGCAGTCGGAGAGCATGATGGGCGACGGCCAAGGGCTCGCCCGCCGGATCGAACCTCTGATCTACCTCAATCCCGAGGTGGTCGACGTCAAGGACATGGATGGCAACGGGGCCTCGTGGAAGAACCGCCCCAAGCCCGGCGAGAAGCAGCAGCACACCTTCGTGCAACTGTTCACCGTCGCCACCGAACCCGGCTCGGTGGCCCTGCCGACCGACTATACCGAGGCCCAGCGCCTGGCGCTGATGGAGCCCTATTCGGCCGCCATCGATGAAACCATGCTGGGCCGATTGGGGGTCAAGCTGGGCGACGCCGCCAGCCTGAACGGCAAGACCGTGCACGTGCGGGTGATCCTGAAGAACTATCCGAACCTGGACCAGCCGACCGTGATCGTCTCGCGCAGCACTCTGCGCCTGCTGGGACTCGGCGACAGCGGCGACCATGTCGGGCCGCTGCTGGTGCGGCTGAAGGACCCGGCCAAGGCGCTCCAGGTGCGCGACGAGCTGAACGCCAGCGCCCACGGCCTCTATCGCGCCTGGACCAAACCGGAGCTTGCCAGAGCCAACCAGTCGGCCCTGATGAAGAACCAGATCATTGGCGTAATCATTGTCTTCGCCGTGTTCATGGGTGGGGTGATCGGCATCAGCATCACCTGGCAGACCCTGCGCGGGGCTATTTTCGCCAATATCAAGGAGCTGGCCTCCTTGAGGGCGCTCGGCGTGTCGATGGGCTCGCTGCGGATGATCGTCATGGAGTTGAGCTTCTGGGTCGGCGTCGCCGGGCTCTGCGGCGCGGCCTTCCTGGTGGTGGCCGTCGCTGGCATCGCCCATATGGTCGGCCTGCCGATGAACTTCCCGCTGGGGTTCATGATGTTCGTCTCCGTCCTGCTGGTCGTGATCGCGGTCGGGTCCGGCGCACTCTCCCTCGGCGTGCTCAAGCAAAGCCAACCTGCGGACCTCCTTCGATGAGCGCTCCCCTGCCCTACATCCAACCCGTCGTCGCCCTGCGCGCCACCGGCTTGCGCAAGCGCTTCAAGACCGGGCGCACTCATATAGAGGTGCTCAAGGGCGTGGATTTCGATGCTCGCCATGGCGAGGTGACCATGGTCATGGGTCCATCTGGCTCGGGCAAGTCGACCCTGGTGGCGGCGCTGTCGGGCCTAATGCGCCCAGATCAGGGCGAGGTCTCGGCCCTGGGCGAGCCCTTGTGGACCAAGCCCACCGGCAAGATCGACAGATTCCGCCTGGATAATTGCGGCTTCATCTTCCAGGGCTTCAACCTGTTCCCAGCCCTTACCGCCCTGCGCCAGATCACCACCGTGCTGCGCTATCAGGGGCTCAGCGCCGCCGAGGCCAAGGCCCGCGCCGCCGAGGCGCTGGACGAGGTCGGCATGACCCCGAAGATGGGCCAGCGGCCCAGCGAGCTGTCCGGCGGCGAAAAGCAGCGAGTGGCCATCGCCCGCGCCCTGGCCAAGCAGCCGCGCCTGCTGTTCGCCGACGAACCCACCTCGGCCCTGGACGGCGAGAACGGCCAGATCGTCATCAAGCTTCTGCAGCGGGCGGCCAAGTCCCACGACGCCGCCGTCATCTGCGTCACCCACGACCCGCGCCTGGAGGCCTATGCCGACCGGGTGATCCATATCGAAGACGGCCTGATCCTCGACGATCGCCGTCGCCAACCCGCGGCCGACCTGGCCGCCGAGAGGCAGCTCGCCCGAGCTGAAGCCTGATGTCCAATATGCTCCGTCGCCCCACCACCTGGCTGATCGTCCTGGCCGTGCTCACCGCCGGCTCCATCGGCGCCGGCCTGACTCTGCGCGCCAGGGCCAAGACCAGTCAGGCGGCCAAGACCGCCCCAGTGGCCGACACTCCCTACGCCGCCATCGCCAATGGCAAGGCCGACGTAGAGGGCGGGGTGATCCAGGTGGCTGCCCGCGCACCCGGCGTGGTGCGCGAAGTGGACGTCAGCGAGGGCGACCGGGTGCGCAAGGGCCAGGTCTTGGCCCGCCAGGAAGACGATCAGGCCCGCCTGGCCGCCCAGACCGCCCAGGCCGACCTGGCCCAGGCCCGCGCCCAAGTGGCGGCCATCGAGGTGCAACTGACCTCGGCCCACCGGGAATATGACCGCCTGAACCGCCTGGCCGCCTCCAACTTCGTCGCCCGCCAGCAGCTAGACCAGGCCGGCGACGCCATCCACGCCGCCGAGGCTCAAGGCGGCCTGCAAAAGGCGGCCATCATCGCCGCCCAGGCCCGACTGTCCCAGGCCCTGTACAACGAAGAGCTGACGGTGATCCGCGCCCCGGCGGACGGCACCATCGTGCGCCGCTACGCCAATCCCGGCGCCGGCGCCTCGACCCTCAATGTCTCCACCATGTTCGACCTGGAGCCCCACACCGCCCACATCGTCCGCGCCGAGATCGCTGAGGCCGCCCTGCCCGTGGTGGCCATCGGCCAGACCGTGCGCATGACCCCCGAGGCCGACCCCGGCAAGTCCTTCGACGGGCGCGTCCTGCGCCGCTCAGGCGTATTCGGCGCCCGCAAGCTGCTGTCCGACGACCCGGCCGAAGCCGCCGACGCCCGGGTGGTCGAGGTAGTGGTCTCCGCCGACGACGCGCCGTTCCTGGTCGGCCAGCGGGTGCTGGTCAAGTTCATCAAGCCGGGCCACACTGCCGAACAGACGCGCGGAGAGACCGCCGCGAAAGGCTCCGGGCGGGGATAATGGCTTCACGAGGGATCGCGTCCGACGGCCTGTCGGAAACCCTGACGCGTCCCTCGGTTCTGCTCGCGGCGGCCTGCCTGCTGCTGCACCTGATCGTCAACAACCGCTACGGCGTGTTCGGCGACGAGCTCTATTTCATCGTCTGCGGCCAGCACCCGGCCCTGGGCTATGTCGACCAGCCTCCCCTGGTTCCGCTGATCGCCGGCGCCTCCCACGCCCTGTTCGGCACGGCCTTGCTGCCGTTGCGCATGGTCCCGGCCCTGGCCATGACCGCGACCGTGGCCTTGACCTGCGAATTCGCCCGCATCCTTAGCGGCGGCCGCTTCGCTCAGTGGCTGGCCGGGCTTTGCGTGCTGCTAGGCGGCATCTTCCTGGTCGACGGCCTGCTGACGACCACCGACATGATGCAGCCCCTGACCTGGCTCAGCTGTGGCTGGTGCCTGGTGCGGCTGGCCCAGACCCGCGACGAGCGCTGGTGGCTGGGCTTCGGGGTCATTGTCGGCGTCAGCCTGGAGAGCAAATATCTGATCGCCTTCTATCTGGCGGGCCTGGCCGTCGGCGTGCTGGCCACCCCGCTGCGCCGCTCTCTGATCCGGCCCTGGCTCTATCTCGGCGCCATGATCGCCGCCGCCCTCGCCGCCCCCAGCGTCATCTGGCAGGCCCAGCACGGCTGGCCGTTCCTCGAGCTTGGCCAGGCCGGCGCCAACGGCAAGAACCTGGTCCTGTCGCCGCTGGGCTTCTTGGGCCAGCAGGTGCTGTTCGTCGGCCCCGCCTCGACCCCGATCTGGCTGGCCGGGCTGTGGCGATTTTCAGTGAAGCCGGCCTTGCCGCAGTACCGCGTTTTTCCGATCGCCTACGCCGTCATGATCGCTCTGTTCTATGGCCTGCACGGCAAGGCCTATTACCTGGCCCCGGTCTATCCGGTGCTGCTGGCCGGCGGGGCGGTGGCGATCGAGGACTGGCTGCGCAGCGAGGTCGCCCGCCGAGTCGTCCTTGGCGCCGTCACCGTCTCCGGGCTGGTGGCCGCGCCGATCGCCATGCCGATCCTGCCGCCCAGCCTGTACGGCCCCTACACCCACGCGCTGGGGCTGTCGCCCAAGGCGGCGGCGACCGAACGCGGGGCTCAGGGCGTGCTGCCCCTGCACCTGGCCGGCATGTTCGGCTGGCGTGAGATGGCGGCCAAGGTCAGCGCCGTCTACCGCGCCCTGCCCGCCGACCAGCGCGCCAAGGCTGTGTTCTTCGGCCGCGACTACAGCGAGGCTTCGGCGGTCAATGTCTACGGACCGGCCTACGGTGGTCCGCGCGCGATCAGCGGCCACAACAACTACTTCCTCTGGGGTCCAGGCGGCGCCGACGGCTCGGTGATCATCACCGTCGGCGGCGATCCGGCCAAGTTCGCCCAGGTCTTCCGCCATGTCGACGTCGCCGGGCGCATCGACGCCGCCTATGCCCTGCCCTTCGAGACCAACATCCCGATCTACGTCCTGCGCGACCCGCGCCAGCCGTTGGGCGCGCTGTGGCCCCAGCTGAAGCACTACGAATAGCGGCGTCGCACCCTCAGGCCGTCGCGCGCCGATCGATCGGCGCGGCTTCGGAAATCACCAGGCCCTAGGCGACAACACCCGCTGTCAGACCCTCACCCCTTCGCGCCGACAGCGCTCTGAGCAGAACTTGATGTTCTCCCAGTCGCGTTCCCATTTCTTGCGCCAGATCATCGGCTTGCGGCAGCACTGGCAGGGCTTTTCGGGCAGGAATGACTTTTTGACCTGCCTGCCGTTCGCCGATTTCATGGGTGCTTCCTGATGGCCTCGGCCGGGTGGAGCGATCATACTCCACCTCGCCGCATAAGCCGAACGGGCCCGACGCCGTGAGCGACGACTATGAATATCGCGGGCTGGTGGCCCAGGCCTGGGACCTGCTGCGGGGCGACTATGCCGACTGGCCGGACCGGCCGTTTTATCGCGCTCTGATCGAACAGAGGCCCGGACCGGCCCTGGACGTGGGCTGCGGCACGGGACGGCTGACCCTGGACTATCTGGCGGCGGGGCTGGATGTGGACGGCGTGGACAACTCGCCCGAGATGCTGGCGATCTGCCGCGCCAAGGCCGCGGCGGCGGGCGTGGATGTCACCGGCCGCCTGTTCGCGCAGGAGATGGACGCACTCGCCCTGCCCCGGCGCTATGCGACGATCTTCGTGCCCTCTTCGTCATTCCAGTTGCTCACCGACGCCGCCGCCGCGGCCGGGGCCATGACCCGGTTTCACGACCAACTGGCGCCTGGCGGCCTGTTGGTGATGTCGATCATGTCGAAGCTGTGGCCTGGCCGGCGCACGCCGCCCCAGATGCAGTGGTCGGACTGGTTCAAGCACGGGGAGCAGCGCCGCGACGAAGACGGCGCGACCATCCGGCGTTGGATGCGCACCCGCTACGACCACGACCAGCAACTGGAGCACGAGGAAAACCGCTACGAGGTGCTGCGCGGCGACGTGGTGGTCGAGACCGAGTTCCATGGGCGCTCGCCCTGTGTGCGGTGGTATTCCCAAGCGCAAGCCATGGCCTGTTACGAACGGGCGGGGTTCACGGGTTTGAAGCTGACGTCCGGGTTCTCGTTCGAACCGGCGTCTGAGGCGGATACCACCTTCTGCGTTATCGGCGTGCGGCCACTATAGCTTGACCGCCCGCAACCTCAGGGCGTTGCCGATCACGCTCACCGAACTCAACGCCATGGCCGCCGCCGCCAGGGTCGGGGACAGCAGCAGGCCGAAGCTGGGATAGAGCAGGCCGGCGGCGATGGGCACGCCGGCGGCGTTGTAGGCGAAGGCGAAGACCAGGTTCTGGCGGATATTGCCCATCACCGCCCGCGACAGCCGCCGGGCGGCCACCAGCCCGGTCAGGTCGCCGCGCAGCAGGGTCACGCCTGCACTCTCTATGGCCACATCGGTTCCCGTGCCCATGGCCACGCCCACATCGGCCGCCGCCAGGGCCGGGGCGTCATTGACCCCGTCACCGGCCATGGCCACCACTCGGCCGGCCTCACGCAGCCGGCGCACCACGGCGGCCTTCTGGTGGGGCAGGACCTCGGCTTCGACCTCGTCTATGCCCAGCCGGCGGGCGATGGCCTCGGCGGTGAGGCGATTGTCGCCGGTCAGCATCACCACACGCACCCCCGCCGCCTTCAGGGCCGCAACCGCCGCGGGGGTGGTGGCCTTGATCGGGTCGGCGACGCCCAGCACCCCGGCCAGGCGGCCATCCACGGCGACGAACACGGCTGTCGCCCCTTCGCGAGCCATCGTTTCGGCCGCCTCGACGAGGGCTGTGGCTTCGACGCCCTGCTCGTCCATGAACCGCCGCGCGCCCATGGCCATGGGACGGCCTTCCACGGTCCCAACCACGCCGCGCCCGGTGGGGGAGTCGAAGTCCGCCGGTTCGCTCAGGGTCATGCCTCGAGCCTGGGCCGCGGCGACCACGGCCCGGGCCAGGGGATGCTCGCTGGGCGCCTCGAGGCTGGCGGCCAGACGCAGGAAATCGGTTTCGCTCCACCCGGCGGCGAGGTGGACTTGGGTCACCGCCGGCCGGCCCTCGGTCAGGGTGCCGGTCTTGTCCACCACCAGGGTGTCCACCGCCTCGAAGCGCTCCAGGGCCTCAGCGTTGCTGATCAGCACGCCGGCCTGGGCGCCGCGGCCGACCCCGACCATGATCGACATGGGCGTAGCCAGGCCCAGGGCGCAGGGACAAGCGATGATCAGCACCGACACCGCCGCCAGCAGGGCGTAGGCTAGGCGGGGCTGCGGCCCGACCAGGGCCCAGACGGCGAAGGCGACCAGGGCGGCGGCCACTACCGCCGGCACGAACCAGCCGGCCACGCGGTCGGCCAGGCGCTGGATCGGGGCGCGGCTGCGCTGGGCCTCGGCCACCATCTGGACGATGCGCGCCAACAGCGTGTCGCGGCCCACCTTGTCGGCGCGCATGACCAGGGCGCCGGTTTGGTTGAGGGTGCCGCCGATGACCGTCGCGCCGGCCTCGCGCATAACCGGCATGGATTCGCCGGTGACCATGGATTCGTCCAGGTGGCTGCGGCCTTCCAGCACCTCGCCGTCCACCGGAACCTTCTCACCGGGCCGCACGCGCAGGCGGTCGCCCACCTGGACAGCGTCGAGCCCGACCTCCTCGTCGCCGCCGTCCGGCAGCAGACGCCGTGCGGTGCGGGGGGCGAGGTTCAGCAAGGCGCGCAGGGCGCCGCCGGTCTGGTCGCGGGCGCGCAATTCCAGCACCTGGCCCAGCAGCACCAGCACGGTGATCACCGCGGCGGCCTCGAAATAGACCGGCGCCGCCCCGCCCATGCCGTGGAACGCGGCCGGCAGCAGCCCCGGCGCCAGGGTCGCGATCAGCGAATAGAGGTAGGAGGCCCCGGTCCCCAGGGCGATCAAGGTGAACATGTTGAGGTTGCGGGTGAGCAGCGACTTCCAGCCACGCTGAAAGAACGGCCAGCCGGCCCACAGCACCACGGGCGTGGCCAGGACCATCTGGATCGAATTGGACAGCGTTGGCGCCACCGGAAAGGCCATGCCGAACAGGTGCCCGCCCATTTCCAGCCCGAACACCGGCACGGCGAAGGCCAGGCCGGTCCACAGCCGCCGGCTCATATCGGCCAGTTCCGCATTGGGCGCCGCCTCGGCGGTGACCTCCACCGGCTCCAGGGCCATGCCGCAGATGGGGCAGGCTGCGGGCCCGCGCTGGCGCACCTGCGGGTGCATGGGACAGGTGTAGATGGCGTCCGAAGCCGCTGGACCGGGGTTCGCACCGCCTGTCGGGGCCGGGTGATGATGATTGTGGCTGCAACAGTCGGACAAACAGGCTTCTCCCAGGCGAGGCGACCGCCTATACATATACCCCTCAGGGGTACAATAAACTACCCCCATAGGGTATTCGACAATGCAGACTGAAACGCGCCGATCCTGCACCCAACGGCTGAGCAAGATCGAAGGCCAGGTTCGGGGCCTGTCCAGGATGGTCGAGGACGACCGCTACTGTATCGACATCATCACCCAGATCGCCGCGGTGCGCGCGGCCTTGCGCAAGGTCGAGGAGGCTGTGCTGCGCGACCACGTGGCCCATTGCGTGGAAGGCGCCATCGCCAGCGGCGACGCCGACGAGCAGCGCCAGAAGGTCGCCGAACTGATCGAGGTGCTGGGCCGGGCGTCTCGCTGATCGGGCGGCGCCCTTGACGCCTCCCCTCGCCCGAACCAAAACACCGGCAAACTCAAACAAACTTAAGAGGGCGACATGGCGGACATCCGCTTCGACGGCAAGGTTGTGATCGTGACCGGAGCGGGCGGGGGCCTGGGCCGTCAGCATGCGCTGGAATTCGCCCGGCGCGGGGCCAAGGTAGTGGTCAACGACCTGGGCGGCTCCATGGACGGTTCCGGCGGTTCGTCCTCGGCGGCCGAGGCCGTGGTGGAAGAGATCAAGGCCTTTGGCGGCGAAGCCATCGCCAACGGCTCATCGGTGACCGACGATGCGGGCGTGGCCCACATGGTCAAACAGGCCATGGACACCTGGGGCCGCATCGACATCCTGATCGCCAACGCCGGCATCCTGCGCGACAAGTCCTTGTCCAAGATGGAGATCGCCGATTTCGAACTGGTTTTGAACGTGCACCTGATGGGCACGGTCAAGCCGGTCAAGGCGGTGTGGGAGATCATGAAGGCCCAGAACTTCGGGCGGATCGTGGTCACCACCTCGTCGTCGGGCCTCTACGGCAATTTCGGCCAGTCCAACTATGGCGCGGCCAAGCTCGGCATCATCGGCTTCATGAACACCATCAAGCTCGAGGGCCAGAAGAACAACATCCACATCAACGCCATCTCGCCGGTGGCGGCCACGCGGATGACCGAAAACCTGATGCCGGCCGAGACCCTGGCGCGGCTGAAGCCAGAATATGTCACCCCCGGCGTGGTCTATCTGGCCTCCGACGAGGCGCCCACCGGGGCCATCCTGGCCGCCGGCGCCGGCGTGTTCGCCCTGGCCCGCATCTACGAGACCGAAGGCGTGCATCTGGGCGAGGCCGGCCTGTCTGCGGAAGAGGTTCGCGACAACTGGGGCAAGATCACCGACGAAGCCGGCCAGAAGGCCTATTTCCAGGGCGGCGAGCAGGGCGGTAAGATTTTCCGCAAGCTGTCGGAAGGCTGAAACGCCTTACAGCGCAAGCTATTTGCGGGCGGCCTTGGGGCCGCCCGTTTCGTTTCCACAGGGCCGCGACCAGCGAACCGCATATTCGAAAAAGGCTTGCCTAGACCCGGTAACCAGCGTTCAGTTGCGGCCGGACACGCCCGTCAGAGGCGTCGCCGAACCCGTGTGCGCCCCAGGAATACCGTGTGTCAAAAGCTTCTCCCCGCAAGGGTCTTTCGTTCCTCGCCGCCCTGGCTTTCGCCGGCCCAGGCCTGCCCATGGGCGCCTTCGCCGTCGCACTTCCGGTCTATCTGCCCAACCACTACGCCAGCCGCCTGGGCCTGCCCCTGGCCATTATCGGCCTGGCCTTCACGGGCGTCCGGCTGATCGACATCCTGTTCGACCCGGCCATCGGCATGTTCATGGACCGCAGCCGCACGCCGTTGGGGCGCTATCGGCCGTGGATGCTGGCCGGCGTGCCGATCTTCGTCGTTGGCGCCTATCAGCTGTTCATGGCCCCCGTTGGCGTGACCGCCACCTATCTGGTGGGCTGGCTGCTGGCCTTCTACATCGGCTATTCGATCATTCTTTTGTCCCACGTGTCATGGGCCTCGACCATCGCCAGCGACTATGACGAGCGGTCGCGCATTTTCGGCTTCATCCAGGTGGTCAGCGTGGCCGGCGCCACGGCCGTCCTGATCCTGCCGGTGGTTCTGGCCACCACCCGCCACATCACCGGCGCGGCCGGCGTACAGGCCATGGGCTGGTTCCTGGTGATCGTCACGCCCCTGGGCGTTCTGATGGCCCAGGCGCGCACGCCCGAGCCGCCGCCCCTGAGCGCCCAGGCCGAGAAGTTCACCCTGAAGGACTATTGGGAGATGATCATCCGGCCGGACATGCGCCGGATCATCGCCGCGGATTTTTGCCTGGCCCTGGGTCCCGGCTGGATGTCGGCCATGTACCTGTTCTATTTCCGAGACGCCCGCGGCTTCAGCCTGCCCCAGGCCAATATCCTGTTGATCATCTATATCGGCGCGGGCCTCCTGGGCGCGGCCGTGCTCAGCCGGGTGGCCATGTGGGTCGGCAAGCACCGCACCTTGATGATCGCCAGCACCGGCTATTCCGTAGGCCTGGTGGGCATGACCCTGCTGCCCAAGGGAAACCTGCCGCTGTTCGCACCCTTCATGTTCCTGATGGGCTTTCTGGCCACCAGCTTCACCCTGTTGGACCGGGCCATGGTCGCCGATGTGAGCGACGCCGTGCGCCTGGAGTCGGGACGCCAGCGGATCGGCGTGCTCTACGCCCTGATCACCAGCGTGCAGAAGATCGCCGGCGCCCTCAGCATAGGCCTGACCTTCATCGTGCTCAGCTTCGTGGGCTACAATCCCAAGGCCGGGTCGGTGAACACGCCTCAGTCGATCCACGGGTTGGAGCTGGTCTATCTGATCGGACCGGTGGTGTTCGTGATGCTCGGCGGCGCCTGCTATTTCGGCTACAAGCTCGACGCCAAGCGGCACGCGGTGATCCGCGCCCAACTGGAGGCGCGCGAAGCGCTATTGCCCGAGCCGGGGGTGCTGGAAACCCTTTCCGCCGCCGCCGGCCTGCCCTCGACGGCCATTGAGCCCGAACCGACCTAGTTGAGATTTCCCTGATCGTGCGGCGCCGGTTGGGGTCCAACCCCGGCTGACCGCCGAGCGATCCATTTAAATCGCGAGCGCCCGCAGAGACGCCGCGAAACATTGGAGGCGCTCTAGTGACCCAGGCTTCAACCGCCCCATCGTCGGCGCGGCTACCGTTTCACCGCATCATTTCCTTCGCCTGCCTCAGCCTGCCGGCCACGCCGTTGCTGCTGCTGCTGGGCGTCTATATGCCCCGTTTCTATGCCGGCCATCTGGGGGTGAAGCTGGGCGCCGTGGGCGCGGCCTTCATGCTGGTGCGGCTGATCGATATCAGCTTCGATCCGTTCGTCGGCCTGCTCATGGACCGCACCAGGACGCCGATCGGCCGCTACCGCCCGTGGGTGATCCTGGCCGCCCCGATCCTGATGTTCGCCATCTACAAGTTGTTCCTGCCGGTGGCCGGAGTCGGCCTGGGCTATATGGTTCTTTGGCTGTTGGTGCTCTACGCCGGCAATTCCATGTTCATCCTCGGCCAAGCCGCCTGGGGATCGGTGCTGGCCACTGACTATCATGAGCGCTCGCGCACCTATGGCTGGATGCAGGCCCTGGGCGTGGCCTCTTCAGCCGCGTTTCTGATGCTGCCGCTGCTGACCCACGGCCGCATCCAACCGGGCCGCCATGAAAGCATGGGCGCGATCGGCTGGATCCTGATCGTCACCCTGCCGACGGCCTTGATCGCGACCCTGCTGTTCACGCCGGAGAAGATCATTCCGCAATCGGGGCGTCAGCGCTTCCAGCTCAGCAGCTACGTCGCCGCCATCGGCCGGCCGGACATGCGGCGCATCATTCTGGCCGACCTGACCCTGTCCTTCGGCACGGGGCTGACGGGGCCGATCTACATCTTCTTTTTCCACGACGCGAAGGGCTTCGGCATTCCGGCCACCGCCAGCCTTTTGTTCTTCTATATCGCCGCCGGCCTGTTCGGCTCGCCCTTCTGGGCCAGCGTGGCGGCCAAGGCCGGCAAGCCCCGCACCATTCAAATCGCCTGTGTCATCTATGCGCTCTGCCAAACCGTGCTGATGATTGCGCCCAAGGCCGCCTATCTGCCCACGGCGGCGGCCATGTTCGCAGTCGGCTTCTGCGCCAGCGCCTTCGTGCCCATGGTGCGGGCCATGGTGGCCGATGTGGGCGACGAGATCCGGCTGGAGGCCAACAAGGACGTGATCAGCGTGCTCTATTCCATGGTCACGACCACGGCCAAGGTCGGCCAGGCCATGGCCATCGGGGTGGTGTTGCCGGTGCTGGGCCTGGTGGGCTACAACGCCGCCGAGAACGCGGTGAACACCCCCGGGGCCATTTTCGGCCTGGAGATGTGCTACCTGTTCGCCCCCATCTTCTTCGTGGCCATCGGCGCCCTGACCCTGCTGGGCTTCAGCCTGACCCGGGCGCGCCACGCCGAGGTTCGAGCGGCCCTGGACGCCCGCGATGGCAAGGCGGCGCAGGTCGATGTGGCGGCCGCGGAAGAGGCCCTGACCGGCCCAACGGCGGCCAGCGCGGTTTAGGAAACAGGCCGGCTGGGGCGCCGCAGCATAGGGTAGAGCGGTGGCGTCTCTCCGGTGTCGATCACGCCCAGCACCTCGAACCCATGCCGTTCGTAGAGGGGCACGTTGCGGATGTTCGAGCTCTCGAGAAACGCCGGCAAGCCGTCGGCGTCGATCAGCGTGAGGGCGTGACTCATAAGACGTGAGCCCAAGCCTTTGCCCTGGCATGCCGGATCGACTCCGATCAGCGGAAGGTACCAGTGCGGCTCTTGGGGATGATAGTCCGCCGTCTGGGAGAAGGCCGCCGAGATGGCTTTGCGGCGCTCCGGGTCCATAAAACGCTCGCTGGCGGCGCTTATGGCTTCCGCGTCCCGCTCCGCGCCTGGCGCAAGCCACAGCGCCGCTGCAGAGCCGTCATCCGTCACAAAGGCGGTCCCGTCCGCGAACGCCGGCCCGCCGATCGCCGCGGCCAGAGCCCCGAACCCCGCCAGGTAGTCCTGCGCCTTGGGCCAGATGTAGCGAACGGGAGGATCGACGCTGAAGGCCAGGGTCAAGATAGCGATAACCGCCGCCCGTTCGGACGGCCCGGCGCTGCGCACCTCAAGATTCGACATGGCGCCCTCGTCCTAATCTTCGAACACGATCCGCGGTGGGTCTTTCAGGCCCTCGCCGGCTTCCACCGCCTCCAGCACCGCCGCGGCGATGCTTAAAAAAGCGCGGCTGGCGGCGCTGTCGCCGCCTTGGGCCACCAGGGGCGCGCCGGCGTCGCAGGATTCGCGCAAGGCCACCTCGATGGGGATTTCGCCCAGGAACGGCGCGCCCAGGGCCTCGGCCGTGGCCTTGGCGCCGCCATGGCCGAATATGGGGATCGGCGCGCCGGTGGAGGGGTCCGGGAAATAGGCCATGTTCTCGACCACGCCCAGAATTGGCACCCGGGTCTTTTCGAACATGGACACCCCGCGACGCACATCGATCAAAGCTACTTCCTGCGGGGTCGAGACCACCACAGCGCCCGACAGGGCCACGCGCTGGGCTAGGGTCAGCTGGATGTCGCCGGTGCCCGGCGGCATGTCGATCACCAGCACGTCCAGGGGCTCGGCCTCGCTGCCCCAGGCCACGTCGTTGAGCATCTGGTTCAGCGCCGACGACGCCATCGGCCCACGCCAGATCATCGGCGCCGCCTCGTCGACCAGGAGGCCGATGGACATGATCTTAAGGCCCCAGGCGTCCAGGGGTTTCAGCTTCTTGTTGGCGGTCAGCTCCGGTTCGGCGTCCACCCCGGTCATGCGCGGGATCGAGGGGCCGTAGACGTCCGCGTCCAGCAGGCCGACCCGGCGGCCCAACAGGGCCATGGCGCAGGCCAGGTTGACAGCCACGGTGGATTTGCCGACCCCGCCCTTGCCGCTGGCCACGGCGATTACGTGGCGCACATGAGCCGGCTTCAGGGCGCCGGCGGGCTGCTGCGGCTGCATCTGAGCCTGGGCCTCGTTGGACAGCCGCGCGCCGCCGCGGCGCACGCGCACGGCGCCAGGGGCCAGGAAGGGCTCGTCGGATGACACAGGCGGCGGCGCAGATGATTGCGCTGCGGGCGCAGCCGAAGGCGCGGAGGCGGGCTCGGTCGCCGAGGTCAGCACCACCTGAGCTTTCTCGACCCCCGGCACCGCCCGCAGCGCCGCCTCGGCGGCTTCGCTGACCGGGCCATAGAGCCCAGTGTCGGCGCGCTCGACCTCCAGCATGAACCCGGCTCGGCCAGGCCGCACCACCAGGGCCTGGACCAGCCCCGCCGCCACCAGGCCAAGCCCGGACTTGGGATCGCGTACGGTCTCCAGGGCGGCGAGCACCGCGGAACGGTCGGGTTGAATGGGGTCGGCCATGGGCGGGATCAAAAACCTTTCGTCGTCAGCGCCTCATATCCGAGGGCGGGCGCCGGTTTACAAGTCTCACATGGTCGCTGGGGCAAATTCCTGGGCGCCCGACCCCTCCCGTCGTCGCCGCCCCCCGTGCCGGCGATCCACACCGTGAACGGATTGGATAATATTCTGATAAATTACAGTGCGTTAGGCTTCACGACATGGATCACCGCGACGAGCGCAGTGATGACGGATCTACGGGGGCCCGGGAATTGCCCAGCCACCCTCACGTGCAGTTCAGCGCGACAGGACCAGGTGAGCCTGGGTGTCCAGCAGCCGGATCACCTCGTGCAGGCTCTCGGCGATATGGACGCATTTGGCGTGCATCTCTTCGGTGGGATCCAAAAGGTCGGGCACCATCACGGTCATCATGCCGGCGGCGTGGGCGGCGCGGACCCCGTTATGCGAATCCTCCAGCGCCAGGCAGGCCTGGGGGTTCACGCCCAACAGCTCGGCGGCTTTGAGGAATGGATCTGGGAAAGGCTTGTGGCGCGGCACGTCCTCGCGGGAGACGATGGCGCCGAAACGGTGCTGGATCCCGTTGCCGCCCAGGCCATGGGCCACCGCGCCGCGACTGGACGAGGTCGCCACCGCCCGGGGCAGGCCCAGGGCGTCGAGCCGATCGAGAATCTCCACCACCCCCGACTTGAGCGCCACGCCCTCGGCGAACATCGCCCCGACGACCCGCTGCTCCTCGACCAGATAGCCGTCGAGGTCGAAGCCTGGGCCGAAGTGATCGCGAATCAGGGCCTTGCCGCGCTCGGATGGCAGGCCAATCATGGCCGCGCACAGCGAAAGCGGCATCTCGAAACCAAGATTGCGAGCGGCGAGCAGGATGCCCTCTCGCACCAGACCCTCGGAATCAATCAGAAGGCCGTCCATGTCGAACACGACGGCTTGAATCGGACGGGGGAAGGCCATGGCCGCCTTTAACCCGAAAACTGCTCCGCGCGGTAGCCCTGGAAGTAGAGCAGACTGGTCAGATCGGTGTGCTCGATCCGCGCATGGGCCTCGGCGGCCACCAGGGGCTTGGCGCGATAAGCCACCCCCAGGCCGGCCGCGCCCAGCATGGCCAGGTCGTTGGCCCCGTCGCCGATGGCGAGGGCGGCGGTCAGGTCGATTCCCTGCGCCGCCGCTTCTTCCTGCAGGGCCGAAAGCTTGGCCTCGCGGCCCAGAATCGGCTCACCCACGTCTCCGGCCAGAGCGCCATTCGCCTCGATCAGGCGATTGGCCCGATCAGCGTGGAACCCTGCCGCCGCGGCAACCCGCCGGGTGAAGAACTCGAATCCGCCGGACACCAGCACGCAGCGCGCGCCGTGAGCGGCCATGGTCGAGACCAGGGTTTTGGCCCCTGGGTTGAGCCGCACGCGTTCGTCGTAACAGCTCTGCAGCGCCACCAGCGGCAACCCCTTGAGCATGGCCACCCGCTCGCGCAGGGCGCCCTCGAAACCGATCTCGCCTCGCATGGCCCGCTCGGTGATCGCCGAAACCTCGGCCTTCACCCCAGCGAAATCCGCCAGTTCGTCCAGGCACTCGCAGCCGATGATGGTGGAGTCCATGTCGGCGACCAGGAGGAGTTTGCGGCGGCCAGTCCAGGGCTGGACACAATAGTCGACACCAAGCTCGTCGAGGGCTTGCCCGACCGCCGCGCGAACAGGAGCCAGAGCCTGGGCCTGCACGACCAGGTCGACCGCGCCAGGCCCAAGCACCGCGCTTTCCTTGACAGGACCGGTGAGGCCCGCAAGGCCATGGCCTACGCGAGCGGCCAGGGCTGGGGCGTCGAAGGTATCGGTGGCGACGAGAGTGACGGCGAGCAGCATAGTGGCTCGGTAGCCGTCACGGGCCGCCCGATCAACCGCGCCAGTCCATTAATCCACTCATCCCCGCCTCTCTTCTGGCTCGAAACATGGTTCACGCCTCGATCGGCTTGGGCTTGAAGCCCGGAGGCTCGGGGCTCGCCCCGTAGGGCTTGCCCAGGGTTGTCAATAGAACCGCGCCGACCGCCGCGGCCAGCACCAGGGGCGCCAGGACGCCGAACACCTGTCCCGGACTATATCCAGCGGCGCGCAATTCGCCGGCCAGCACCGGGCCGATGATGGACCCGATGCGACCGACCGCCACCGCAGCGCCGGCCCCCGCCGCACGGGACTGCGGCGGATAGAAGACTGGGGCGAGGGCGTAGAGGGCATAGTTGGCGCCGAGCACCAGGGCGCCCGAGGCGCCGGCCAGGATCAGCAGGGCCGTGCTCGCCTGCGCCCCCGCCATGCCCCAAAGAGCCAGGGCGAGGCCGACAAAGACAATGAGCAAGGGCCAGCGGAACCCGGCCCGATCGGCGATGAAGCCCACCAGCAGGGCGCCGGGGACGCCCGCCGCGTTGAAGATCAGGGCGGCGCTGGACCCCATCTCCTTGGAGAATCCCTTGGCGATGATCAGCGTCGGCAGCCAGTTCAGCATGAGATAGAGGACGATCAGGGCCACAACGAAGACCAGCCAAAGCAGCACGGTGGCTGTGGCCCTGCCCTCGCCGAAAAGCGCCTTGAGCACGCCGCGGTCGCCACCGGCCTCATGCCGGGGACGGGTCTCCGGCAACAGCCACAGGATCATCGGCGTGATGACCAGTGGCGCGAGGCCGCCGACTTCAAAAATCAGCCGCCAGTCCAGGCTTTCGCCGCCCGATCTGGCCGCCAGCGCCACCAGGGCGCCGCCGGCCGGCATGCCGCAGAACATTGTGGTGGTGGTTGCGGCCCGGCGATTAGGGGCGCTGATCTCGGTGGCGATGGCGATCAGATTGGGCAGCGCGCCGCCAAAGCCCACGCCGGTCGCAAGCCGCGCCCAAACCAGGCTTTGGCTGTCGTGGGCGAAGGCCGTGGCGAAGGAAAACACGCCAAAAGCCGCCGTGCAGGCGGCCAGCACGGGCTTGCGCCCGACCCGATCACCGATCCAGCCACCGAGGATCGCACCGGTGATGAGACCCACCATGGCGGCGCTGCCGGCCCACCCCATCTGGTGGGGATTGAGCCCCAGTTCGGGGGCGAACCGCGGGGCGGCGACGCCGAAGGCCTGGATGTCATAGCCCTCGAGCGCCGCGATGAACCAGCAGATGGCGATGATCAGGCCCGCCGAGGCGTGCCGTTCGCTATGGTCTTTCATGAACCTCCCCCGCGCCGCCGCGGCGGAAAACGGAAGCCGGCGACGATCATTTTTGCGTCGCAGAGAGTAACCGAACCAATCCGGTGGGAAAGTCGCTTCGCCCTTTCTCTCGCCCCGCTAGGCCCGTCGAACCATCCGCAGAATGATCAGCAGCAGCACCGCGCCCACCGCCGCGGTGATGATGGAGGAAATCCAGCCGGCGCCAATATGGATGTGCAGCACGCCGGCCAGCCAGCCGCCGATGAAGGCCCCGATGATGCCGACGACGATATCACCCAACAAACCAAAGCCGCCGCCCTTGACGAACATACCGGCCAGCCAACCCGCCAAGGCGCCGATGACCAGCCACGCGATCAAACCATGAGCGTCCATTTTCGTCTCCGTCCCTGCTGCCCGGTCATAGCCAGGCTCGACGGTCCAGCCGCCTTCAGGTGAGTAAGCTTGACCGATCAAGATGGTTCCCTGGGCGGGTTGCGCCCAGAAGCGGCCCTAACGCAGTTCGGACCGCGCCGCGGCGCCTTCGCGGGCTTGACCAAGGCGCTCTGAGAACTCATATCGAAAACGCTCCAGCCTAGAGATGAACGCGCGCTTGCGAACGCCCTGACGTCGGCCAAGCGATCACAAAGCTCTGCTGAGCGCCATGTCCCCGATCGAAGCGGCGGCGTCCGCACGGGCAAGAAAAAATCGCTCTGGGTTTGAACCCAATCAACCTTGGCCGACACCTACCGTCCGTGAAAGGGGGTGCGAATGATACGCAGCCAACGCGCCGCCACGGATGGCGGGATAAGGGTGATCGCATTGGCGAACCCTCCTGATGAGGCGCGCCTGATCCGTCGTGTGGTGGATGGAGATCGGCGTGCGTTCGAGGAACTGTACCGGCTCTATCATCCAAGATTGACGCGGTTTCTCTCCAATCTGTTGCGCAAGCGGGAGGCTGTCGAAGAGGCGCTCAACGACACCTTGATGGCCGTGTGGCGCCGGCCCGATAGCTATAGCGGCGCGAGCAAATTATCGACCTGGATCTTCGCGATCGCCTATCGCAAGGCCCTGAGGGCGCGCGCACGTCTGGACGAACCTACGGAAGACAAGGCCGCCGAGACCCGCGCGAGCGACGAGGCTGGCCCTGAACAGCTGTTGGGACGGCTTGAGACGCAGAGGGTGCTGCTCGACGCGGTCAGCGGATTGTCGGCCGATCACCGAGCCGTGGTCGACCTGACCTACTTCCATGAGATGGGCTACAAGGAAATCGCGGAGATAATGTCCTGCCCGGTGGACACGGTTAAGACGCGGATGTTCCACGCCCGGCGGCATCTGAAGACGGCGCTGTCCGGCCGCCTGACGGATTGGCTCTGAGGGCGACATGACAGGACGCATCATTCAATTGTCCGGTGATCGCCACCAGGACATCCTGCTGCTGCTGCCGTGGTATCTGGCGGGTGATCTGAGCGCGCCTGAACACGACCGTGTCAGGGCGCATTTGAGCCTTTGCGCCGAATGCCAGGCCGAACTGCAGGACGAACGCCGTCTGGCTGCGGGGATTGGCGATCTGCCGATCGAGGCTGGCTTAGCCGGCGTGGAGCACGGCTGGATGCTGGCCAGCCAGCAAATCGATCGGGAGTCCCGATCAGGCCTATCCTTCAGGGCTTGGCGCCAGCGACTATTCGCCCGCCCGCCAATGGCCGCTCGCTCGCGGCGATCGCAGACGCCTTGGCTACGCTGGGCGGTCGCGGGACAGTTCTGCCTTTTGCTGATCATGGGCGTGACCATCTGGCTCCCCTCCCATCCTGCCCAATACCACACCCTCGGGGGCGCGCCGTCGAGCAGGGCAGCCAATATCGTGGTGATCTTCCGCCCCGATACGCCGGAGAAGGACTTGCGAGCGATCCTCAAATCCAATGGCGCCCGCCTTGTGGATGGTCCGACGCCGGCTGACGCTTACATGCTCCACGTCCCCGCCGCCGGGCGGGCAGCTACGCTCACAAGGCTGCAACGGCTGGCGCAGGTCGTCCTGGCCGAACCCGTGGACGCTGAGTGAGCTGGTGATGCCGATCTTCCCGCGAAGCCTCATGCTAGGCCTTGCCGCGCTGCTGGCGTGGATGGGCCTCGCCGCGGCCCAGAGCCCCGACGCCAACCCGGGGACGGCCCTCCCCGAGCGCCAAATTCTCGTCATGCTGCGGATGGCCCCGCCGCATTATCGGCCCAATGCGAGCTATGCCGGAAGCTACGGTGACAGCGAGAGCCGGGGCGCCCGCTGGCGCATCGCCCTGCGTATTGCGCATGAGCAGGGCGTCTCCCTCGTCAACGAATGGCCGATGCCGCTCCTTGGCGTGGACTGTTACGTGATGGCCGTACCGCCCGATCAGTCGACCGAAGAGGCGGCGGTGCGGCTCGCCCGGGATCCGAGTGTCTCCTGGTCAGAACCCCTGCACATCTATCGCGGGCAAGGGGAGCTGCCGACACACAACGACCCGCTCTATCGCGTGCAGCCTGCCGCGCGCGAATGGCGATTGGCTGAGCTCCACCAGATCTCAACGGGCCGCAACGTCCGGGTCGCGGTCATCGACAGCATGATCGATAAGGACCATCCGGATTTGGCGGGTCAGGTCGAGGTTATTCAGAATTTCGCGCCCGACCGGCCCGCCGGGCCCGAAAGCCATGGCACAGGTGTGGCGGGGATCATTGCGGCGCGGGCGGATAACGGCCTGGGCATAGCCGGCGTGGCGCCGCAGGCCCGTCTGATGGGCTTGCGTGCGTGTCGACAAGAGAAGGCCAAGCCTGGCGCCGCCACGGACAGCGCGCCGACGACCTGTGACAGCCTCAGCCTTGCGGGCGCCCTTGATTTCGCGATCCGCCACAAGGCCCAGGTCATCAATATGAGCCTCAGCGGGCCCCCAGACCTTCTGCTCGGCAAGCTGTTGGACGTGGCGCTCGACCACGACATCGTGGTTGTGGCCGCCTATGATCGCGACCTGCCTGGCGGAGGGTTTCCCGCCTCGCACAAGGGGGTGGTGGCCGTACTTGACGAAGCGACAGGCCCCCCTGTTCCAGGCGTTTTCCGAGCCCCCGGGCGCGATGTGCCCACCACCGAACCAGGCGGCCGATGGTTCCTGGTGAACGGCAGTTCCTACGCCGCGGCGCATGTGAGCGGCCTTTTCGCCCTGATGCGCCAGCGCGCGCCGCTGGGCGGGGGCGCGGCGACGCTGATCGTCGCCTCTCAAAGTGATACGATCGATGCATGCGCGACGCTTTTGCAGAAGCAGGCGCCGTGCAACTGCAGTTGCGCCCGGCCGCACGGGTTCTTGTCGGTCGCAAATTAATGATGTGAGGCCGCTCGCTCACGGTGTCTCGCTCGCCGTTTCAATAATCCTTTCCCTGAGCTTGGCGACTGCGAGCACCGCCAGGGCTCAGCTTGTTTCTAGTGCGACCTTGGAGTCTCAATACAGGCTTCGTGGCGTCGCCATGACCGATGGCGAGCCTGACCTGCGGCTCAGCCTGTCTTATGATCATTCCAGCGGCGCCTATGCCGGGGCGTCCGTAATAGGCGGCGAAACCGCGCGCGATGGCGTCCAGGGACTCGGCTATATCGCCTATGCCGGCTTGGCCGGAGAAACAGCGGCCGGACTGGGCTGGGATATCGGCGCAACCAATTCTCACATCATTCAATACCTGCCTATGCAGATGTTGCGACGCCAAATGCAGGGCGTGACCTATTCTGGCCTTGCACAGACCTACACCAGACGATCGAAAATTGAATACAGCGAATTTTATACTGGCCTCTCGATACGTGATGTCAGCGCCCGGCTGTATATCTCGCCTGAATATCTTGGTCAGAACTTCAGAACGGCCTATCTCGACGTTACAGCGACTCTGCGGCCGATGAACAGGCTCCGCCTTTTCGGCCATATAGGCGCCTTGACGCCGATCGGCGGCTCGACAGATTCGAGCGCCGGCCGCGAACGCTATGACCTGAACACCGGAGCCGCTTGGCAGTTTCGTCGCGGCGAGGTCCAGTTATCTTGGACCGCAACAACGCCCCAGGTTCAGTATCCAGTCGAATACCGGCAGAAATCTAGCGCATTGTCCGTCAGCGTGACCGGCTTTTTCTGACCGCCAGATTTTTCTCCGCCGTTTTGAACGTCCCGGACGGCCGTTGGCACTCAGGGATCAGGCGAGGTGCAAGGGCGTCTCCCGACGAACGGAAAAGGTGGCGTATGAGGAAAAATCGTTCCTATCTGGCTTGGATGACGATGGGTGTCAGCGCCCTGGCGTTGGCCGCCTGCGGCGGCGGTGGCGGCGGATCCTCGTCAGGCATGCCCGGCGCGTCCACGCCGGCTCCGCCGGCCACCGCATCCTCGTTCATCAACACTGCGCTGGTGTCAAACACGGCCGCAGGCACGGTGGACACGCTCCCCAGCAACACCATCGCCTCGGGTGACAGCAGCAGCTTCACCATCCCCCAGACCCAAAATCCGAGCCTGGATCCCAATCTCTCCCACGGCTGGGGCATCGCCTTCGCGCCGGGATCGGCGGTGTGGGTGAACGATCACGCGACCAACCTGTCGTCGCTCTATGACGGCAATGGCGCTCTGATTCCGTCGTCGCAACAGCCTGCCGTCGCGATCCCGGCCAACGCCAGCGGCGGCGCCGCGGGTCCGACCGGCATCGTGGCCAACATCAACACCATCAACTGCTCCACCATCGCGGCGGCGTCCTGCACGCCCGGGACCGGATTTTCGGCCGGCGCGGGCCCTGCCCTCTTCATCTTCGACGGCACCGGCGGCACCATCTCGGCATGGTCGACGGGCAATACCGCGATCACCGAATTCGACGGCAGCGCCCAAGGCGACGTCTTCACCGGGCTCGGGATCTATACCCAGTCGTCGAACGCGACCTTCCTTCTGGCGGCCGACTTCGCCCATGGCGTGGTGGATGTGTTCGACTCCAGCTTCAAATCGAACACCACGGCGTTCGCCGGAAGCTTTAAGGACCCGAACCTGCCCAAGGGTTACGCCCCATTCGGCGTCCAGACGATCGGCAACTTGATCTATGTCTCCTATGCCGAGCAGCCATCCGGCCCGGGTCCCGAAGTCGATGGCGCGGGCCTCGGCATGGTGGACGTGTTCGACGGCACCGGTACGTTGGTCAAGGAACTCATCCCGACTGGCGGCGCGCTCAACGCGCCCTGGGGCATGGCGATGGCGCCCGCGAACTTCGGCTCCTTCGGCGGCGATCTGCTGGTAGGCAATTTCGGCGACGGACGGATCAACGTGTTCGATCCGAGCACGGGCAAGATGCTGGGAACGCTCACCGACAACGCCACCGGCAAGGCTGTCCATATTCCGGGGCTGTGGGGCCTGGCCTTCGGCAACGGCGCGCTAAACCAGTCGGCCAGCACCCTCTACTACGCCGCCGCGCCTGACATGAAAACTCAGGGGCTCTATGGGGCCATCTCCCTGGCGTCATCGACCACCACGCCAGCCTCGCCGCCGCCATCCACCTACTAGGGCGCCGATGCGGTCTTTTTTCCATTCGATCCAGGACGGTTCGCCGTCCTGGACTCCGGCCGCAGGCGCTGTCCCAGGACCGCGCCTGCGCGCCGGCGCCGGCGCGATTGTTCTGGTCATCTTGGCCTTGTCAGCCGGCGCCGCGGCGGCCCAGGTGTTCGAAGTGACGGACGGGGCCATACGCCAGGTCGATGTTGTCAAGCCGCCGGCCACGCCTATCGCCACACCCCCCGCCATGGCGACCGCCGCCGCGGCTGCGGCGTCTCGATACGGCCTGGCTCCGGAACTGGTCGACACCGTCGCGCGGCAGGAGTCGGGCTATCGGCCGGGCGCCGTGTCACGGGCGGGGGCGATCGGGGTCATGCAACTCATGCCCCAGACCGCCAGGGCGCTGCGCGTCGACCCTTGGGATCCGATCGCGAACCTGAACGGCGGCGCCGCTTATCTCAGGACCCTCCTGGACCAGTTCGACGGGCGCATCGATCTTGCGCTCGCCGCCTACAACGCCGGCCCGACCGCGGTGCTGCGCCATGCGGGCGTTCCGCCCTACCGCGAGACCCAGGCCTATGTGGCCGCCAACCTCGACCGGCTGGCCGAACGCAGTCTCACCTCGACACCCACCCCAAGACTTGAGGGACACCCATGAAACCCTTCCTCCCGATCCCCATCGCGGCCTTTGTCGGCTCCAGCCTCCCCTCCTTCGCCCAGGCCGCCACGCCTGCCGGCGGGGGGCCCATTCTCGGCGCCGTCACCTGGATACAGGACACCCTGCTCGGTGAGGTCGCCAGCGGTGTGGCGGTCATCGCCGTGGCCGTTGTCGGCTTCCTCATGCTTACGGGCAGGATCAACTGGCGCTATGGGGCGACGGTCATCGTCGGCTGTTTCGTCCTGTTCGGCGCCGCCACCATTGTTGGCGGCATTCGTTCGGCCGCGGGCTGACGCCATGACCGAACTGTCCCGCGCACCCGTTTTCCGCGCCCTGACCCAACCGCAGATGTTCGCGGGCGTCACCTTCAGCTTCTTCATCATCAATGGGGTGATCACGACGGAGACGTTTCTGATCACCCGATCGTTCTGGGCGTTCGCGGTGGCCCTGGCGGCGCATGCCATCGGCTATCTCGCGTGCCTGCGCGAGCCCCGGATATTCGATCTCTGGCTGGTTCGCACAAGCCGGTGCCCGCGAAACCGCGACTGGCGGCGATTCCGCTGCAACACCTATTATCCGTGAGGCCTTGATGGCGCGCGCCCGCGAGGAAAAGGCCGGTGACCGGCTGCCCTACAGCCGGATCGACAACGAGCGGACGGTCGTGCTGCGCGATGGCGGGCTTATGCAATGCCTGCACCTCGAAGGCTTCGCCTTCGAAACCGCCGAGACCGCAGACCTCAACCATCGCCAAGCCATGCGCGATGCGGCCCTCAAGGCCGTCGCCGGCTCCCGCTTCGTGATCCACCACCATATCTTGCGACGCAGGGTTCTGGTGGATCTGTCGGCCGAGTTCACCGACCCGGTCTGCGCCGAGATCGACCGTCGCTGGCGTGAGCGGATCGAAGCGCGGCGCCTGTTCGTCAACAACCTGTTCATCAGCATCATGCGCCGCCCCGCCAAGGGCAAGGCGGGATGGGCTGACCGCGCCGGTGGGCTGTTCTCGCGGGGGCTCGGTCCCAACGAACGCGAAGCGGCCCTGGCGCGCGAAGTGAGGGAGCTGGACGCGGCGCGCGAGGCGCTGCAAGCGGGTCTCTCGGCCTACGCTCCCCGGCTGCTGGCCGGCTACGACACGCCGCACGGCCGTTGTTCGGAGCCGCTGGAGATGCTGTCGGCGCTCTACAATGGCGAACTGCGTCCGGTTCTAGCCCCCACCGGGGATGTCGGTCGGCATATCCCCTACAAACGCACCAGTTTCGGCGCCGAGGCGCTGGAGCAGAAGGGCGCCGGCGCCGACAAGTCGTTCGCGGCCATCCTTGCGCTGAAGGAATATCCGCCCAGCGCTCAGCCGGGCATGACCGACGCCCTGCTGAGACTGCCTTATGAGATGGCGCTGTCGGAAAGCTTCGCCTTCGTGGACCGCCAGACCGGCGCTGAGCGCATCGACCTCGCGCTCCGCCGGTTCCGGGCCGCGGATGACGACGCCCAGAGCCTGAAGCGCGGTCTGGTGGAGGCAAAGGACGATCTGTCGTCCGGTCGCTCCGCCATGGGCGAGCACAATTTCAGCCTGTTGGTGCGCGCCCCGTCGCTGATGGCGCTGGATCGGGCGGCCGCCGAGTGCGCCTCCGCCTTGGCTGACATCGGCGCCGTGCCGGTGCGGGAGACCCTGACTTTGGAACCCGCGTTCTGGGCGCAGTTCCCCGGCAACGAGTCCTACTCGGCCCGCCGGGCCCTGGTCTCCACCGCCGCGTTCGCCGGCTTCGCCAGCCTGCATGGCTTTCCGATCGGTCAGGCCGACGGAAACCATTGGGGACAAGCGGTGACGGTGTTCGAGACCACCTCGGCCACCCCCTACTTCTTCAATTTCCACCGCGGCGACCTTGGCAACTTCACCATCATCGGGCCGTCGGGTTCGGGCAAGACGGTGGTGCTGAACTTCCTGGCGGCGCAGGCCGCCCGCTTCGGTCCCCGCACGGTGTTCTTCGACAAGGACCGCGGCGCGGAGATTTTTCTGCGAGCGGTGGGCGGCCACTACGCTGTCCTGCGTCCCGGCGAGGCCACCGGCTTCAATCCTCTGCAGAACGAAGGATCGCCGGCGGATCGGGCGTTCCTGCGCGCCCTGATCGCCCGCTTGGTGTGCAAACCGGGCGAGCGTCCGTCATCTGAAGAGGAGGCGACCATAGCCGCGGCGGTGGTGGCTAACTACGAGCAGGAGCCGGGCTTCCGCCGCCTGCGCTACTTCAGCGAGCTCCTCGCCGGCTCACGTCGACCGCAGGACGGCGACCTGGCCTCGCGCCTGGTTCCCTGGGTCGGCAAGGGAGAGCACGCCTGGCTGTTCGATAACCCGGTCGACCGGCTTGACGCCTCCACCCGCACGCTCGGCTTCGACATGACCGCGCTGCTGGAAGATCCCGTCCTTCGCACGCCCGCCATGATGTACCTGTTCCACCGGGTCGAGCAGCGCTTGGACGGCGAGCCGACCCTGATCCTGATCGACGAGGGCTGGAAGGCCTTGGACGACGAGGTGTTTTCCGCGCGCATCCGCGACTGGATGAAGACCCTGCGCAAGCGCAACGCGATCCTGGGCTTTGGCACGCAGTCCGCCCGCGACGCGCTCGACAGCCGCATCGCCTCGGCGATCATCGAGCAGGCGGCGACCCAGATCTTCATGCCCAACCCACGCGCCCAGCGCGAGGACTACTGCAACGGTTTCGGCCTGACCGAACACGAATTGGAGCTTGTTCGCGCCTTGCCGGCTCAGGGACGCGCCTTCCTGGTCAAGCACGGAAACCACAGCGTGGTGGCGCGGCTGGACCTGGCCTCCATGCCGGACCTCCTGGTCGCGCTTTCGGGCCGAGAGTCCTCCGTGCGGCGCCTGGACGAGCTACGCGCGCGCTTTGGCGATCGGCCCAGCGCCTGGTGGCCGCACCTGATCGAAACCCCATGGCCAGGGCCAGAGGACGACAAGATCAGCCCTCTCCCACGGCTGCGGGTGGCGCCTTGACCGCCGGCCTCTACAGCTGCCCTGGCTTTGACGGCGAGGCGTTGGGGGTGGCCCACGCCCTGGCCTCGGTGGATTGCCATGTCGGCCAGGCGGTGACCTCCAGCTACGGCAGGCTGTTCGGCCAGAACGGCGTCTTCGGAACGGTGCTGACCGTGCTGCTGACCCTCTATGTCGCCTTCATCGCCATAGGCCTGATGACCGGCCGAACGCGCCTGACCTTGTCCGGCATGGCGCCCAAGGTGCTCGCCATCGCCCTTGTGCTCACCTTCGCCACCTCCTGGCCAGCCTACCATGCGGTGATCTATGGCCTGCTGGTCGGCGGCCCGGAGCAGATCGCTACGGCCCTGGCCGGCGGAAATGGAGACTCCGCCACCTTCGCTGCAAAGCTCGATACATTGCTGAACCGCTTCGCCGATGTGACCAAGGTGCTTGGCGACGACACGCCGGGGGCGTCCAAGGCTCTGGGGCCGCTGGCCGGCCCGCAAATGGCGTCGAGCCTGGTCTGGATCAGCGGCATGTTCATCCTGCTGGCCTCGGCCGGCGCACTGGTCCTGACCCGCATCGTCCTGGCGCTTTTGCTGGCGATCGGGCCAGTGTTCGTCGTGTTGGCCCTGTTTCGCCAAACGCGCGGGCTGTTCGAGGGTTGGCTGCGCACCGCGCTTCTTTTCGCGCTCGCGCCGGCCCTGACCGTTCTGGTCGGATCCGCCGCCATCGCCCTCCTGGGGCCGTTGATCGATACCATCGCCGAAGACCCGGCGTCCGCGGTCGCCGATCTGCGACCGATACTCGAGCTGTTCATGGGCTCGGTCGTCTATGTGAGCCTGGTCGCCATGCTCATGTGGACCTCAGCGAGCCTCGTCCGGGGGTGGAAACCAGGCCGCGGGGGCGAGGATAGCGGTTCGTCGTTCACGCCGTTCTCAACGCTGGCGCCCGAGCCGCCTATGGCCGCCGCGGGCGCCGGCGGACCAACGCCCGCCGCCGCGCCAGCGGACCACCGGGTGGGCCAGGTGGTCGCGTCCCTGGCAAGAGATGGCGCAGGTGGGAGCGCGCCAGTTTCTGTTCGAGTCGAACAGGCCACCGGCGTTCCTCGCGTCGACCCCATCGCCGCCCCAGGCCAGACCTCCAGCGGCCCACGCCGGGCGGAGGGCCTAGGCCAGGGTCTGCAGCCCGCGGCTCGCCCCATCAGCCTCTCTGGAGCTATCCGATGATGCGCCGATCTCTGCTGGCGGCGATGCTGGTCGCCATCGCCCTGCCACACGCCGCCCGGGCTGGCGACGCGCGCATCCGTCAGATCGAATATGACCCCCACTCGGTGACCACTCTGCATGGCTGTTTCGGCTTTCAGTCGACCGTAGCCTTCGCCCCCGGAGAGCGGGTCGAAAACGTGGCGCTCGGCGATGCGAGTCTCTGGCAGGCCACGCCCAACAAGCGGTCGGATCTGCTTTTCCTGAAGCCGGCCGTGCATAGTGGCCGCACGAACATGATGGTGGTGACCGACCGGCGACGCTACGCATTCGAACTGGTTGCGCGGGGAGACAACGCATGCCGCGCCGACCGGGTCCTCTATGAGTTGCAGTTCGCCTACCCGCCGGAGCCAGCGCCTACGCCCGCCTTGGCGGAGGCCGCCCCGGCGGCGGCGGTTCAGCCCCCCGCGCCGGCCGAGGACCTACCGCCCCCCGCGGCGCGCAACGTCGCCTATAGCTACACCGGGACGGCCGCCAACGTGCCGGCGCGGGTGTTCGATGACGGCCATTCGACCTATTTGCGCTGGGCCGCCGCCGCCGCCGCCCCGGCGATCTATAGCCTGGGCGGCGACAAGACCGAGACGCTGCTGAACTACAGCATAAAAGGCGATTATTTGGTGGTCGACGGGGTGGCTCCGGCCTTCGTGCTCCGCCGCGGCTCGGCCGTCGCCGTGCTCTACAACGACGCCTATCAGCAGCCGAAGCTGGACGCCGATTCGCCCCACCCACGAGGCGAGGTGCGGGCGGCCGCCGCCAAGCCTTCCCTGTTCACCCGCCTGTTCGGCCCCAGCGCCGTTGGCCAGGATAGCGACCGATGATCGACTCAACGTTTTCGGTCGATCGCGACCCGCGGCTCGACGCCGGCGCGGACGAATTGAGCCGCGCCAGCGTCCGTTCGGCGCCCGAGGTCGCTCGCACAGCCAGCGCCGCCGAGGGGCTCGGCCTCGCGGTCGGCCTGATCGGCGCGGCGGCCCTGGGGGGACTGACCATCGTCAGCCTGGCCCATCATCGAGCGTCGGCGCCCGCCGCGCCGCCTCTGCAAGCCGCCAAGGCCACCGTCGCATCAAGCCCGCCCCGTCCGGCGTCCGTGACGGTGAGCGCACCGGCGCTCGCCCCGCCCGCCACATTGTCCGCTTCGCCCAGCCCGTCGCCGGTCCTGGTCGTCGACAGCAGCACCACACCCTCTTCACCGGCCACCTCGAGTGCGATCAGGAGCCCGCCGGCGTCCGCCACACCGTCGAAATCGGGCGTGTTCTTCTCGCCGGATGAGCAGTTCACGGCCCGCGCCGGCGATGAGGCCGTGCCCACCAGCCATGTCCAGAGGCTTGATCATCCGGACAAGATCATCGCCCAGGGCGCCGTGATCCCGGCGGTTCTGGAGACGGCTCTGAACTCAGATCTTCCTGGCTATGCTCGCGCCCTCGTCAGCCGCGATGTGCGTTCGTTCGACGGCTCCCAGGTTCTGATCCCGCGCGGCTCGCGCCTGGTCGGCCAATATAAAAGCGCCTTAGAGACCGGCCAGAGCCGGATGCTGATCGTCTGGACGCGGGTTCTGCGGTCCGATGGGGTGTCGATCCAACTCGGTTCTCCGACGACCGACGACCAGGGCGAGGCGGGACTTTCCGGCAAGGTGGATCGGCATTTCATGCAGAGGTTCGGCTCCGCCATCCTGCTTTCGGTGGTGGGCGGCTTGGCCAGCGCCGCGGGCTCGGGCAACACGGTCGTGGTCGGCACCGCCACCCAGGGATCGACAGCGGCGGGCGTCGCTCTGCAAAACGACGTCAAGATTTCGCCCACTGTGCGCGTGATGCAGGGCGCCGCGATCCAGGTGTTCGTGGCTCGGGATCTCGACTTTTCGGAAAACGCGCCTTGAGCGACGCGACCGCGATCTCGTTGGAGGAGCACGCCACCGACGGCGTCTATCTGCGCGCTTATTTGCGCCCGTTCGCGCCGCTCCTGGAACAGCCCGACGTCACCGAAGTCATGGTCAACCGTCCCGGCGAGGTCTGGATCGAACGAGCAGGGCAGCCCGCCATGGTCAGGATCGAGGCGCCCGACGTGGACGATATTCTGCTCGGTCGGCTGGCCGCCCAGATCGCGCGCACCACTCACCAGGGCGTCAATCGCGAAAGCCCGCTGCTGGCCGCTGTGCTGGCGGGGGGCGAGCGCGTGCAGATGATTGGCCCGCCGGCGACACGAGCGGGCTGGGCGCTTTCGATCCGACGCCACCTGACGATCGAACTGCCGCTTGAGACCTATGACCTTCCCCTGCCTGCACCGGCCGAGGCGCGCGTGGACCCCACGATGGAAAGAGATCGTATCCGATCCGAGCCCATCGCTTTCCTTCGCGATGCGGTGCGGGCGCGCAAGACCGTGCTGATCTCCGGGGGCACTTCGTCGGGCAAGACCACCTTTCTGAACGCACTGCTCAAGGTAGTGCCGGCGGACGAGCGGATCATAACGGTCGAGGACACGCCGGAGATCGTCGTCTCCCAGCCAAACGCCCTAGGGCTCGTCGCGGTCAAGGGAGACCTGGGCGAGATGAAGGCCACGGTGGAGGATCTGTTGCAAGCGTCGCTTCGTCTCAGGCCCGATCGCATCATCGTCGGTGAAATCCGGGGCCGGGAGACCGCCACCTTCCTGCGTGCGATCAATACCGGCCACCCGGGGTCGTTCACCACCGTCCACGCCAATTCCCCGGAAGGCGCCCTGGAACAGATCGCCCTCATGGTGATGCAGTCGGGGCTCACGCTTTCCCGCTCCGAGACCGTGGCCTATGCGCGCTCGCTGATCGATGTGGTCGTCCAGCTCGGACGCGTAGGCGGGCAGCGCCGAATAACCGATATTCGGTGTCACGCTGCGGATCTCGCTTGAGGCGCCCGCTGTGACAAAACCATAATCGACGTGCAAAGGCGCATATCCAAACCCTGCGCTTATCTCGTCAGCGCTCGGGGACGCCATAATCGAGACCGGAATTCCGAATTTGACCTGGGGAGACGCGCCGCGCCGCTAACCGGATCGGTTAGCCCATCCCGGTCCGCGCCACCCCTTCTGAAGCGGTCAGAACGGATAGTAGCGGAAGCTAGTGAAGATCATGTCGTCGCTGGTCTTCGGCGCCCCGCCCGTCGCGCCGGAAAAGGCTGTCAGTTCGGTGTGGGAGTATTGCAGGCCGACCCGAACAGATCCGAACGGGCCCTGATAGATCTTGTCCCAGAGACCGCCCGTGATCTGGGTCATCAGCCGGATGTCGGGCGTACAAGCCGCGCCTTCGATGGCGCATCCGGCCAGGGTCGCGGTGGGCGCGCCAAAGCCATAGACGCCGGCGCCGACTTTGGAATAGGCGGCCTTCTGACTTTCCTGGCCGCCGAATACATAGAGGTCGAGCGCCGAAGTGGCGTGTAGCGTGCCGCCCCCCATGAACATGGACTCCTGGATGGGCTTCAGGGCGCCGTCCGGGCCGACCACAGTATCGGGAAGCTGGCCGGAGCCGTAGCGGCCGACACCCTGACCGGTCAGGCCTGAAGCCTCGATGTCCAACACCTTTGGAACCACGGCCCAGGTCGCGCCCCACCCGATCCCGCCGCCGTCCGCGCTGTGATTCCCGGCGCCCACAGGCAGGCCCAGCAAGTTCGTAGCATTGGTTACGTTCACCCGGTCGTAGAACGAGCGGTAGAGGCCATAAACCTCGACGTGTAGCGGCCTTGAGCCAAACAGCTCCGGCTCAACCACCAGCTTGGCGACGACGTCCGGAACATGGTTCAGCGACAGCGTATTGGCGCTGTCGAATTGTGAGGTGGGCGTTGTGTTGTCGGTCACGGTCAGGCCCGGAATGGAGGTCCCGGTCGTTCCGGTCGCCGCGTTGGCGAAGGTGGTCTGCGGGTTCTCGGCCGACACCGCGGCCCAGACCTGCTTGTCGACGAAGTCTTTGGTCAGGCGGATCTGCGGCTGACGCGCCCAGGCGAAACCCACGACATATTGCGCGTCGATCGTCGGCGGCGGCAGTTCGTTGCGGGGTGTGATGCCCTTGGTGTTCATCGTTGTCAGCGACCAGTTCTGGCCGGCCAGGAGGTGCAGGCCTAGATGGTCCAGGTCGAGCGTGCCGTAGACGTTGCGGATGCGGGGACTGAACGAGTTGCTTTCGTTCGAATTGCCCGTCTGCGGACCGGCGAGGAAGTCCAACTCGGTATAGAAGGCCGCGTGGGTTGTGGGATTGATATCGCCCTCCGCCAGCAATGACAGCCGGCTCTGGCGCGCGCTGCCGCGCAGCTCCTGAGTATGGCCCGCCGGAGTGTTGGCGAAGGGAATCTTGGAGAAGCTGGAGCCGATATCGGCCGCCTCGTTCTTGGAGCGGTCGACCGCTTCGGCCGCCAGGAAGCCGCCGACCGTGAGGGCGACGCCCTTGTAGCGGACCTTGCCGTCCTTGGGCTTTTCAGCCGCGATCTCGGACTTCACCGAACTGGGCAAGGTCTGGATCTGCTCGCTTACCGCCGCGTTCGCGGCCTGGGCATTGGCGTCGGCCGCGGCCAACTGTTGATGGAGTTCGCTGACCTGCTGATCGACCTGGGCGCGGTGGGCCGTTTCGGCGTCCTGCCGGGACTGCAGCATGGCGATTTGGCTCTCCAGGGCCTTGACCTGTTCCTGCAAGGCGATCGTCGCCGCGGGCGCCGAGGCGGCCGCATGGGCGCGCCGTCCGTGCCTGGTCGCCTTGGCGTCGGCGTTCGCCGCCAGGGTCATGGCGCTCAAAACGCCCAGGCCAGCCCGGCAAAACAGGCGCGTCTTCATCTTCATGTCAAAATCCCCGGTCCGCTACGCCCGGCCGCCGAGCGGCGCACAGGCTTCAAGTCGTCAGCGAACCCGAGATCGGCGATGTTGCTCAAACAGGTCCAGTGAAATAAAATTCACCGAGCATATTCAGTAGAATCTACGGAATTTCACAAAATCGTCACGCAACATTTGCTACGTTGCCAGGCCCGTAATTAAAGTATTTAGAATTTATAGTCTAATCCAGCTGCACGAACCGAAGCGGACATAGCTCAAGCCACGCCGCCGGACAAAGTGGACTAACTGTTCACCTTTATCCGGGCCGCGCCGCCTACCCCCGGCCAGTGGCGCCCAATGCAATATTTTCTGCCGCCGGCGCCACCGCCCAACCACCGCCGACGGCGCGGATCAGGTCGATGCTGGCCCGCAGGCGGCGGGTTTCGACGTCCTGGGCGGTGCGGCGGGCGTCCAGCGCCGCGGTCTGGGCGACCACGACCTCAAGATAGTTGACCGCGCCCTGCTTGTAGCGGCGCAGCGCCAGGGCGTCGGTGCGATCGGCCGCATCGACCGCCGCGTCCTGCGCCCTCGCCTCGTCCGCCAGATGGTGGGTTTGGGCCAGGGCGTCCTCGACGTCCTGAAACGCCCGCAGCACGGTGGCGCGATAGCGTGCGCCGGCCTGGTCGAAGCCAGCCTTGGCGACCGCCAGCTGGGCGCGGCGCTGGCCGCCGTCGAACAGGGTGAGCGCGACGGCGGGCCCCAAGGTCCAATAGCTGTTGGGTGCGGTGAGCCATCCGGCGCCGCCCGTATTCTGAAACCCCGCCAAGGCTTCGAGATCGAAACTCGGATAAAAGCCCGCGCGGGCGACGCCAATTGCGGCATTTGCCGCGAATTCGCGCCGCTCCGCCGCGGCGACGTCGGGCCGCCGTTGCAACAGGGTCGAGGGAAGACCGGCGGGCGGGTTCGGCAGGGTTGGCTGGGACGCGGACGCCGGCAGCGAAAACTGCGAGGCCGGCTCGCCAACCAGACTGGCGATGGCGTGCTCGACCAGCGCACGCCGCGCGGCCACGTCGGCGACCTGCGCCTGGGTCGCTTCCAGCTGGGTCTGGGCGCGCCCGACATCGAGGCCGGAGGCGATGCCGGCGGCGTGCCGCTCCTCGGTTAATTTCAACGCCCTGCCATAGGCCGATACAGCGTCGGCCAACAGGCTCGCTTGGCCATCCAACCCGCGTAGATCGATATAGTCGGCGGCCAGTTCGGCCTCTAGGCTAAGGCGCACGGTGGCCACGTCTTCGGCGCTGGCCGTCGCTTCTGCCCTGCCGGCGAAGGCCTGGTTGCGCAGGCGCCCCCAAAAATCGAGCTCGTAGTCGATCTGCCCACCCAAGGTGTCCGCTGCATATTCGTCCGGCTGGTTGGAGCCCCTGAGCGGGCGATTGTCGGACTGGCGGTTGCGGCTCACGCTCATCGCGGCGCCGACGCGCGGATAAAGGCCAGAAGCGGCCTCAGCCGCATAGGCGCGGGCCTGGTCGTAACGGGCCAGCGCCTCGGCCAGGGATGGATTGCCACCTTCGATGCAGGCTTCCAGCGCGTCGAGCTTGGCGTCGCCATAGACCCGCCACCAGCCGGCCCGGTCCAGGGCGTCGGACGGCTGAGCCTGGACCCAGGGTCTCTGCTCCTTGAAGGTCAGTGGGATGAAGGTGGGCGGAACCCTGTAGGGGGGCGCCAGAGAACAGGCTGAGAGCGCGATCAAGACGGCCGAAAGCGACGCCGTGGTCAACGGACGCACGAGTCAGCCCTCGCCCGCGCCGTGGCGGTCTGCGCTTTGAGCCGTCCTCACCTTGTCTCCAACCGCAAGGGAATCGGGCGGATTGTCGATAATCTGGTCGTCTCGGGTCAGGCCACTGGCGATTTCCACCGCAGATCCCAGATCGCGGGCGATAGTGACGTACTTGATGGCCACGCGATTGTCTGGCCCCAAGATGGCCACGGCCATGCCACGATGGCGGAACATCAGCGCGCTGGCCGGCAGGCGCACGACCCTGGATTGCGCCGGCAGGGCGAAACGAACCTGGGCGTAGTCGCCCGCTTTGAGCGCGTCCGCCGCGTTATCGATCTGCAGCTCGATCAGCATGGTCCCTGACTGGTCGCTGACCGCGCCGGTGGTGCTGGTCAGCCTGGCCGTGAAGGTCTGGCCAGGATGCTCCGGCACGGTGACGGCTGCGCTGTCGCCTATGTGGAAGTCGGATGAATAGCTTTGCGGCGCCTTCACATAGAGCCGCAGCCGGTGATCGTCGGCGACGGTGAACAGGCCCGGATCGTTGGGCGTGCCGGCGGCGATCAGGGCGCCGACATCGGTGGTGCGGCCGGTGACGACGCCATCGAACGGCGCGGTGATCAGTTTGAACGCCTCGAGCGCCTTGAGGCGTCGCACTTCAGCCTCAGCGGCCTGGACCAGGGAGGATTTGGCGGCCAGATCGGCCTTGCGTTCATCCGCCTCTTGCCGGGACACGGCGTCGTCGGCCAGAAGGCTGGTCCACCGTGCAGCGGTCGTTCGGGCCAGGGTCTGGTTGGACCGCGCCGTGGCCAGGTTGGCCTGGGCCTGGGCCAACTGCTGGTCAAGCTCGGGCGTATCGATGTCGGCAAGGATCTGGCCCGCCCTCACCCGCGCGCCGATGTCGCAGTACCAACGCTTGAGATAGCCGCTGACGCGGGCGTGGATCTGGGCGTTGTAAAAGGCCTGGAAATCGCCGGGCAAGACCAGGGCCTGGTCCATAGCGGGTCCCTGGGGCGTGATGACACTGACCGTCGGCACAGCCTCGGCGGTGGTCGTCGCGCGCAGGTCCTGGCTCGCCCTGGCGCGACTGACCAGACCGGCCGCCAGGATCAGGGCGGCCAGGCTGAAACCGGCGACGCCGGCGATCCTCAGCCAGCGCTGCGGCCGATGCTGCATCGCCTGGGGGTTGTCATGCATAGGCTTGCTCCGAGCCTGGATCGATTTCGGGGTCGATGCCGGGATCAGGCGCCGCGGCGCCAGCACGGGCCGGGTGCGCGAGGCTGAAGACCACGGGGACGAAAAACAGAGTGGCGACGGTGGCGAAGATCAGGCCGCCGATGACGGCGCGCCCAAGCGGGGCGTTCTGCTCGCCCCCTTCGCCAAGTCCCAGGGCCATGGGGGCCATGCCGATAATCATGGCCAGGGCGGTCATCAGGACCGGGCGGAAGCGGGTGAAACCGGCCTCGATGGCGGCGGTCAGAGCATTGCCCGACTGTTCCAGCCGCTCGCGAGCGAAACTGACCACCAGAATGGAATTGGCCGTGGCCACGCCCATGCACATGATGGCGCCGGTCAGGGCGGGCACCGACAGGGTGGTGTGGGTGGCGAACAGCATCCAGGCGATGCCCGCCAGGGCCGCCGGCAGGGCCGTGATGATCACGAACGGATCGACCCAGGACTGGAAGTTCACCACGATGACCAGATAGATCAGCACCACTGCGCCGAGGAGACCGAACATCAGACCGGAGAAGGCAGTGTTCATGGTCACGACCTGGCCTCGTAGCGCCACGCTAGCGCCCTTGGGGGCGTCACCGGCGGTGTTCCTGATCAGCCTGTTGATGTCCGCGGCGACGCCGCCCAGGTCCCGTCCCTGGGTCGTGGCGTAGAGGTCGAAGCTGGGTTGGACCGCATAGTGCGAGACCACCGCGTCGGATTCATCTCGGGTGACCGTCCCCAGGCCGCCAAGGATCTGCGGCGAACCACCGCCCCCTCCTGTAACAGGCAGGGCCTCCAGCCCCGACAGGGTGTCCACGTCCTGCTCCGGCGTCTGGGCGACGATGGGATAGGAGACGCCGTTCTTTGGATTGAGCCAGAAGGCCGGCGCGGTCTGGAAACTGCCGGCCAGCGAGGTCGACAGGGTGTTGGTCAGGTCCCGCTCGGTCAGGCCCAGCTGGTCGGCGTGGGTCCGGTCGATGGCGACGCTGAATTCGGGATAGTGGCTGGACTGCTGCAGCCGCGCATCGGCCAGGCCGGGAATGAGGCGCATCCGGCGCAACAGTCCATTGGCGTAGGCTTCGTTTTCCACCCTGTTGGGACCGGAAACCTGCAGATCGATGGGCGCCGGCGCCCCGAAATTGAGGATCTGGCTGATGATGTCGGCCGGCAGGAACGAGAAGATCGTGCCAGGAAATTGCCGCGGCAGATCCCGGCGCAGCGACCGCACATAGGTGGCGGTCGGCTTATGGCGCTCGGACAGGGCGATATAGATGTCGCCGTCCTGCGGTCCGACCCCGCCGGTGTTGCTATAGGCGCGATTGATCCCGCTGACCGGCAGGCCGATGTTGTCGACGATCGATCTGATCTGATCAGGCGGGATCGTTTTGCGGATCACCTGTTCGATATGATCGAACTCGGCGGCGGTGTCTTCCAGACGGGTGCCGATGGGCGCGCGGACGTGCAGCGTCATCTGGCCGGCATCCACCGTCGGGAAGAAGTCCGAACCCAGTAGCGGGACGAGACCCAGGGACAGGAGCACGAAGGCCAGGAACCCGGCGATGAAGAGGCCCCGCCGTTGCAGGGCGATGCTCAAGAGGGCGCGGTAGCGCTCGCGGACGCGCGTGAAACCGTTCTCGAAGCCGTGCTGGAATCGGACCAGTGGGTTGCGCGACATCGACGGGCGACCGCCCTGGCCGTGGTCTTCCAAAATGAAGCTGGCATGGCCCGGCTGATGGGGCTTCAGCAGGTACATGGCCATGACTGGGACCAGGGTGCGTGAGAGAATGAAGGAGGCCACCAGCGCGAACACCACCGCCTCGGCCATGGGCGCGAACAGAAAGCCCGATACGCCGGTCAGGGTGAACATCGGCACGAAGGCGATGCTGATACACAGCAGGCTGACAAAGGCCGGCGTCACGATCTGGGTCGCGCCCTCCAGGATCGCGTCCAGCACCGTCTTGCCCTGTTCCAGGTGCCAGTTGATGTTCTCGATGGTGACCGTGGCGTCGTCCACCAAGATACCCACGGCCAGGGCCAGGCCACCCAGGGTCATGATGTTCAAGGTCTGGCCGAAAACAGACAGCGCCGTAATCGAGCACAGGACCGCCAAGGGGATGGAGGTCGCCACGATCAGGGTCGAACGCCAGCTGCCTAGGAATAGCAGGATCATCAGGCTGGTCAGGGCCGCGGAGATCACCCCCTCCTTGACCACCGAGGAGATGGCGGCGCGCACGAACACCGACTGGTCGTTCAGCAGGGCGATGTGCAGGGACGGCGGCAAGGTCTCCTTCAGTTTCGGCAGGATGGACTTCACGCCGGCCACAATCGCCAGGGTCGAGGCCGAGCCGCTCTTGAGCACGCTCATCAGCACTGAACGACGCCCGTCCACACGCACTTCGTTGCGCTGGGGCGGAGAGCCGTCCCGAACATGGGCCACGTCGCGAATATAGACTGTGGCCCCGCCCACCGACCTGATCGGCAGGTCGTTCAGCGCGTCCAGCGCCTCGGGGCTGTTGTTGAGCTTGATGTCGTATTCATAGCCGCCGATCTTGGCGGTTCCGGCCGGAATGATCTGGTTTTGGGCCGCCAGCGCATTGGCGACGTCCTGGGCGGACAGGCCCTTGGACTGAAGCGCCTGGGGGTCGATATCAATCTGGATCTGACGCTCGCGGCCGCCATAGGGCGAAGGCGCCGAAGCGCCGCTAACCGAGGCCAGGGCCGGGCGGATGAAGTTCTGTCCCAGGTCGAACAGCCGCTGTTCCGACGTTGTTGAGCTCGACAGGGCCATCTGCAGGATCGGTACGGTCGAGGCGTTGTAGTTCAAGATCAAGGGCGGGGTGATCCCCGGCGGCATCTGCTTGAGCACCGTCTGCGACAGCGAGGTGACCTGAGCGGTGGCTGTGCGGATATCGACGCCTGGCTGGAAGAAGATCTTCACGATGCCGATGCCAGGCAGGGACTGACTTTCGATATGTTCGATATCGTTGACGCTCGAGCTGAGCTGGCGCTCGTAATAATAGATGACGCGCCCCGACATGTCGTCCGGCGGCAGGCCGCGATAGGTCCAGACCACGGCGATCACCGGGATCCTAATGTCGGGGAAGATGTCCGTCGGCGCCTTCAAGGCCGCCAGCGGCCCGAACATCAGGATCAGGATCGCCAGGACAAAAACGGTGTACGGCCGTCTCAAACTCAGCCGCACGATCGCCAGCATCCGTACGCTCCAATTCTGTCTGGAAAGGGGCGTCGGGTCAGCGCCAACCGGGGATCGGGTTCCCGGTGCATTCAGGCGCCGCCCGACGACAGGAAAGCTAACAGCTCCTCCGAGAGAGCCCAGTGAATTAAGATTTACGCAGGAAGGGCCGGCTTGCAGTCGATCTTCACACGCAATCCGGGGCCGGCGTCCTCAAGCGTCAGCTCGAACCCGTGCAGGCGCACGATAGCCGCCACCACGCTCAGCCCCAACCCAGAGCCTGGCGCCAGACGGGTGCGCTCACCGCGGTAGAAGCGCTGCAGCACCGCCTGGCGTTCATTGGGAGCGATGCCGGGCCCCTCGTCCTCGACGACGATGCAGGCTCCCTTGTTCACCGCGTTCAGCCGCAGGCGAACAAAGCCGCCTTGGGGGGAGAACTTGATGGCGTTGTCCACCAGGTTGCTCACGGCTTCGAATAGCAGCTTGGGGTCCGCCTGCACGATCGCCTCGCCCAGCGCCTGGACCGAGAGGCGCACCCCGCCGGCCTCCGCCAGCGGCGCATAAAGATCCGCCACTTCGGCGACTACGCTGGACAGATCGACGCGCTCGAAGCCGGCGCGGCGGTCGCGCGCCTCAAGCTCCGAAAGGCGCAGTATGGCGCGGAACCGGTCCAGCACCTCGTCGACCTCAGTGATGACGCGGCCGATATCTTCCTGAGTCCACTCGCGATCCTGCTGCAGCCGGTGCAGCCGGGCGCGGGCGCGGGTCAGCGGCGTACGCAGGTCATGGGCGATGGTGTCGGTGGAGGCCTTGACCTCCGACATCAGCCGCTCGACCTCGCCGACCATGTGGTTGACGGTGTCGGCGAACATATCGAGCTCGTCGCGGCGGGCGCTGGCGGGGATGCGCCGTTTCAGGTCGCCTCCGGCGATGTCATGTGCTGCGGCCTGCAACAGCTGCAGCCGCCGCAGGGGGTTGATGCTGAGGGCGGTGCCAAAGCCCAGCCCGACAAGAACGAGCGCCGCCCCGCTCCAGCTCAGCGCCGAGCCGAGGATGGAGCGCATCCGGCGCAGCTGATTGACGTCACGACCGACCACCAGTTCTTCGCCGGTGGGTAGCCGGCGAGCGATCAGTCGGGCGTAGGCCGGGAAGGCTTTGGTTGGCGGCGTCTCGACCGGCGCGCCACCCGGCGTCAGGCCCCTGGGAAGGACGGCGAGATTGCCGGTGATCGCCCCGCCACTGCGCGAGAAAACAGCGAAGATATTGGTCCGGTCGTCGTTGAGCGCCAGGGCGTCATGGATGCGTTCTCGCAGCTCCCCCGGCGGTGATCGCTCCAGCGCGTCGGCATGGGTGACCAGGATGCGGTCCACGCGACTAGTCAGATAGCGGGTCGACTGAAGATAAATGACGGCCAGCATGACGATTGTCGCCAGGGCGAAGAGCAGCCCATAGAGGGCGGTCAGCCGAAAAGTGGTGGTTCGCCAGAGATCGCTAACCCGCATCGAGCATGTAGCCCACGCCTCGTTCGGTCTTGAACATCGACACCTCGCCCGGAATATCGATCTTCTTGCGCAGGCGGCCGACATGGACGGCGATCAGGTTCGTACCCGGGTCGAAATAGTAGTCCCAGACCGTCTCGAAGATCTGCCGTCGGCTCAGCATCTGGCCCGCATTGCGCATCATGAAGTCCAGCAGTTGGAACTCCATCGGCAAAAGCTCAATTCGCCGTCCACGCCGGATCGCTTCACGGGTGACGAGATCCAACTCCAGATCGCCGACACGCAGCAGAAGGTCGTTGGTCCCCGCCCGCTTGTGCCGTCGCAGCAGGACCTCCAACCTGGCGACGAGTTCCGTCGGTGCGAACGGCTTGATCAGATAATCGTCGCCACCTGCCCTCAGACCCGCCACGCGCTCGTCCACATCGCCCAGGGCGCTCACCATCAGGATCGGCGTCTCGAGTCCCGCGTCGCGCAGCGCCTTGACCACCTGCAGGCCGTCGCACCCCGGCAGCATGCGGTCGAGCGTGATAGCGGCGAAACGTCCGGTCTGTGCCATTTCGATCCCGGTCGGCCCGTCCAGGCACTGCACAGGATGAAATCCGCCGGCGGAAAGGCACGAAGCGATTTCCGCCGCCGTTTCGATATCGTCTTCGACCACCAGAACGCTGGTCAATGTCCAATCCCGACGACCCACCGCCTCGGCGACCCGAGGCTGAATGCGTCGGGCGAGGCTGATACCGATTGTCCGTATAGGGTTCTTTCGGGCAAAATTGCGCCCGATCCGCCAGCCGTCGCATCAAGAATTGCAGACTCTTGCATAGGAAACTTCCTGCAGGGCCGGATCGAACTCAATTTTCCGGGTTGTCGATCGAGAAAAAGGTGTCGCTCAAAGACTTCACGCATTGGCCAAAAGCGCCATAAGCGGGATTGAGGCCCAGCCGCGCGCAGGCTCGCTCCTCGCGGTCGCGAACCTCATGATTGGACGCCGTGAAAAACGAGCCCTTGGGACGGGTTACCGGCATGCTGACCGGTTCAGCCGAGGGCGCGGAGGTGGTGGCGGCCGGATGAGACTTGAGCGACTGCAGAACGCATTCCGCGAGATCGGAGCTTTCAGGCTTCAGCCCCCGAGCGCGGCAGTCGTGATCCGCCTGCCACGCCGCCTGCCCGTCATCGACATCCCGCAGCGAGGCCGAAAGGCTCGCCACACAGCCCTGAAAGTGGTTCTCGCCGCCCGTAAGCCCCGGGTTCACCGCCGCGCCCCAGACCAGTGAAAGCGGTTCGGAGGGACTCAGTCCCAAATCGGACTGGCAGATGCCCTCCACGCGGCTGAGTTGGTCTGTGCGCAGGCTTCCGGGGTTGTAGGACGCGGCCGTGGCGCAGGCGGCGCTGCTGATCAGAGCGGAACCGCAGAACGCCGCCATTGCAAAGCGCCGCAGTCGCGGCGATGCGGCGGCGAACGGTACAGGGAAAGGCGAGGCGCTCATCGATAATCTCTCCGACTGCTAGGAGGGGCAGTGTTGAAGGAGAGGCTAGCGATACTTCGGCGCCGAGCCAGTGAATAAAAATTTACGCATCAAGCCTGACCAAGGCGAACTGAATAAGCACTTATCAATTACTTAATTCGCAATAATTATGCCACTCGATGGTGCGGTCAATTATTTAAATATGTGGGAATTTACATATAATGTTTATCGTAGTAGTGGGCGACTAGACCTTCAGTAAAGAATTTGACCAACGTCCGCTCTGGATGCCGCGCTACCCACAAGTGAGACTTTCCAAGGGATAGAGGTGAGCCATGATCTGGCTCCGTGACATTGATGGGGGTGTCTGGTTTCAAGAAAATCCATCGTTCCGGCCCGGGCGTCGTAACAACTGGTACTGGGGACGCCCTGCCCCGCGCCGCGGACGGCCAAGCGCCTGAACTCGCCATTTGGGCCGCTCGTCACCCCGCCGCAGCACGCTCCAGGGCGGCTACGTCCAGCTTCACCATTCCTTGCATGGCGGCGAAAGCACGGCCGGCGACGGCTGGATCAGGGTCGGCAAGGAGGCGCGGCAACGCTTCGGGCACAATCTGCCAAGGCACGCCCCACCGGTCGCGCAGCCAGCCGCACGCTATTTCCGACCCGCCGTCGGCGACGAGCGCCGCCCACAGCCGATCGATTTCGTCCTGACCTGCGCATTCCACTGAAATCGAGGCGGCGGTTCCGTAGTCGGCTGGGGCTCCGCCGTTCAGAGCCATAAAGCTTTGGCCGCCCAGATGAAAGGTCACGACGATGGTGTCGCCGGCTTCCCCGCCCGGCCACTTGTCCGGGGATCGCTGTATGTGATCAATACTGGAGCCCGGCACGACAGAGACGTAAAATCGGACTGCGGCCTCTGCGTCATTCCCGAACCAGAGGCACGTGCTGACCTTTGACAAGCTTAGTCTCCCGGTTCCGAGGTGGCGCATCGTTAATCTGCCATTGCGGGGCGAATTTGCCCAGGGCGGCGAGCTAGGCCCCGCCCTCCTCCGCCCCCGGCCGGCCGGGGAAGCTGGGCCAGGAGCGAAAAGTCGGCGTCGCCCCGAAAACTGATCTTCAAATAGTCTGCGACGCCGCCGCCTCGCCCGTGATGGCTCGATCTGCGTTTTGCTGAGGACGCGCCAGCAAATAGAAGGCGGCGATGTGCGTGATCATCAACAGAGGCACGTAGAGGATCGGGATGGCATAAGCGGCGCCCAACTGCCCCGCCAGGGCCGGAAGGCCGAACTGGACGCCGTGGTAGTAGTCGATGATGATGTCGGCCAGGCCCACGAGATTGAAGACGACGACGAACAGCCAAAAGAGCGAACGTGTTCTTTTGGTCAGAAGCGCCAGCATGGCCAGCACCCCGGTCGCGAAGTCGCCGTAGGCGGCGAAAATGGCGAAGCCGGACGGCAGGCTGGGTCCGACGACGCCCGGTAGGATGAAGACGAGCCCGAAGAAGCGGAAGCTGTGCAGCGTTGCGATGGCGCGCTGCGCGGCGACCCGGTCCATCGCCTTGAGCCCTGGCCAGACATACACGCCAAAGCAGAACAGCCACGGGACGTAACCCAGAACCAGATGGATCAGGAAGATAGGGGCCGGGGACATTTTGTGCTCCGTCAGGCTGCTGATTCACGCGACCGCGAACACCGCGGTCAGGACGCCGAGCCGGCCTTCCAGGAGATTGCGTCCCAAATTGGCGGCAAGCAGGGCGAAGTCCGGTCCCATCACCACGCCGAGATTGGGCGACGGCGGCGCCCCCGACGCGCGCACCTGTGCGATCCAGGCCTTGGCGGCCTCGGTGTCGTCCCGCCACGCCAGCGCCCGGAAACCGGCCGGTTCGATCGCCTCGCGCGTCGCGGCGGCGGTTAAGAGGAAGCTGGTCGCCGGGGTTCGCGCCCAGGGAACGGGATAGTGCGGCTCGCCATGATCCAGCACGACGTCGAAGGTCGCGAATCGGCCGCCTCGGGCCAAGATGCGCCGGATTTCGCGATAGAGCCGCCCACGGTCAACGATGTTCATCGCCACATGATGCAGCAACACGACATCGAACAGGCCGTCGTCGAACGGAAGCGCCAGCGCGTTGGCGGTCTGGAAGGACACCTGACCGCTTTGTCCAGTACGCTCGGTCAGATAGCGCGCGGCGTCCACAAAGGCCGCGCTGAGGTCGACGCCCGTCACCCGGCAGCCATAGGTGGCGGCGAGAAAACGCGCAGGCCCACCGACGCCCGAGCCGACGTCCAGAACCGATTTGTCGGCGGTGATTCCTGCCAGTTGGGCAAGCTCGGCGGTCGCCGCGAGTCCGCGGGTATGAAACTGGTCGAGGGCGCCCAGTTGTTCGGGCGCGAGCTGCCGATCTTCTGGCCCGAAGGCTGCGAGCGCCGTCTTCAGCCGCTCGGTCAAGCCGGTCGCGCGATAGTGATCGCGCACGCCCTCCAGTCCATCGGTCATTGCGAGGATCCTCCAATGCTTCAGGAGGCTGTCTAAGCCCGCTTCCACCATTCGCCTATCCGATGTAATCCCTACAGGCTGTGAAGCAGAACTACACAGTCCGACGCGGCGCCCTGGACGGCGTCGAGGCGTTCCTCGCCGTCGCCAGGCGCCATAGCTTCCGTCGTGCGGCCGCGGATCTCGGCGTGACCCCGTCCGCCGTGAGCCAGGCGGTGCGCGCCATGGAAGCGCGTGTGGGTGCGCCGCTGTTTTTCCGCACCACCCGGAGCGTTGGCTTAACCGAGGCCGGCCAACGGTTTTTCGACCGGGCGGGTCCCGCCTTTGAGGAACTGGTTGCGGCCGGCGAGGCCGCGCGTGATCTCGGCCAACGGCCGACCGGCCTCCTGCGCCTGTCTGTTCCCAGGGCCGTCGTGCCATTGATCCTGGAGCCGGTGATCGCGTCGTTCTGCCATGCCTATCCTGAGATCGAATTGGAAATCGCCGCGAGCGACGAGATGGTCGATCTGGCGACCGGCGGGTTCGACGCCGGCATCCGCCTCGGCCAGTTCATCGCGCCCGACATGGTCGCCGTGCGCCTAACCCCGCCGTTCGCCTTCGTGGTCGTGGGTAGCCCCGACTATCTCGCGCGCAACGGCCGCCCCGAGCGCCTGGACGACCTGCGCCGCCACGCCTGCTTGCGCCTGCGTCGTTCGAACGGCGTCATCGCGCCCTGGGCCTTCACCGACGGCAACACGTCGATCGAAGCGGTTGTCTCAGGCCCTTTGATCGCTCATGACTATCCCACCCTGCTTGGGGCGGCGATGCAGGGGGTGGGCTTGGCTCAGACGCCAGCGCCGCCCGCCAAGGGTCCGATCGCCGAAGGAAAACTCGAGCCGGTGCTCGACGACTTCGCCGCCGCGACGCCGGGCGTCTTCCTCTACCATCTTGGCAAGCACCAAGTCCTGCCCAAGTTGCGGTCCTTCATCGATCACGTCAAAGCTGGGGCTGGGTAGCGTCATGAACGGGCGGTGGGGTCGAATCGGGAAGCTGTCCGGGCCGCGCCTCACCCATTGTGCAGACCACGGCCGGGGGCGTTTCGGTGGCGCGGCGGCGAGAGATCAACCTCAACCAAGGCGCTGAATGGAAGACCCTCATCAGCAGGTGCATAGGGACCATTCCGTCCAGCGACGAAGTGCCGGCCATGGCCGTGCAGAGCACCTGCGGCTGGGCGTCGCCGAAAAGAGCCGTCAGCAACGCCATAGCCGCGAAGGTCGGGCGGCCGCGAGCGATACTGCCGCACCAAGGGCGGCCGAAGCGTCGCCTGGCGCTTCCGCTGGCGTCTGGAGGGCGCCGCCACGCTGTCGGCGCTTCAGTTCTCCGGTGAACCGCGATAACACTCGGCGACCCATTCGATGAACACACGCAGACGCGGCGAAAGTTGGCGGGTGTGGGAATAGAGGATGTAGACGGGTAGCGGCGACGGCGGAAAGTCCGACAGGACCTCGACCAGCGCGCCCGCGGCCAATTCGGCCTCGACGCGGTATCGCGGGGCCTGGATCAGCCCCAGGCCCGTGCATGCCGATGCGACATTGGTCTCTGGGCCGGTCACTGTGATCGAGGTGGGCAGGGTCACCTGACGCGATCCGCCGCTGGCCTCAAAGTTCAACGGCGTGATCTCGCCGGTCTGCGGCGAAACAAGGCCGACCATCTTGTGGCCCTCGAGCTGATCGGGGGTTTGTGGCGCGCCGAACCGGTCGAGATAGGCTGGGCTTGCGAACGTCCCCCGCTCCAACGTCGCCAAGCGCCGCTGGATCAAGGGACTGTCGACCAGATCGCCGGTCCGCAGGATGCAGTCAAAGCCTTCCCGGATCATGTCCAACGGCTGATGCGCCTCGGCCATGTGCAGGCGGATGCCGGGATAGAGGTTGAGAAAGGCGGGCAGTCCCGGCAGCAGGAAATGCCGCGCCTGGGTTCCGTGGACATCCACACGGATCAGGCCCGACGGCTTGGCGCCGGCGAAGGCCCCTTCCGCCTCTTCCAGGTCCGCGATCAGGTTCACGCACCGCTGATAATAGGCCTCGCCGTCTAGGGTCGGACTGACCTGCCGCGTCGTGCGCTGCAACAGGCGCACGCCCAGCCGCGCCTCCAGCCCCTTGACCGCATCGGTGACGGACGACCGAGGCAAGCCGAGATCATCGGCCGCCTGGGTGAAACTGCGCCGCTCCACGATGCGGGTGAAGACGCGCATGGCGTCGAGCCGGTCCATTATTCGCACCTTCGAATAGTGTTGCCGGATTATGGGTGATTATCCGCACTCATGAAAGGGGTGAATTGTCCTCATCAGCCCCCGATCACCGGCGGCCACGAGGAGAAACCATCATGACCACCCCATCCAACAAGGTCGCCATCGTCACCGGCGGGGCCGGCGGCATCGGCGCCGCGGTCTGCGAGCGCCTGGCGCGCGACGGCTTCACCGTCGTCGTCAACTATGCCGGCAACGCCGCTCCGGCCGAAGCCTTGGCCGCCAGGATCGAGGCCGCCGGCGGCCGGGCCATCACCGCCCAGGCCGACATCGCCGACCCCGCCCAGGTAGCCCGCATGTTCGCTTCGGCCGAGACCGCGTTCGGGGGAGTCGATGTGCTGGTCAACAATGCTGGGATCATGCGCCTGGCCACGATCGGCGACAGCGACGACGCCCTGCTCGACCGTCAGATCGCGGTCAATCTGAAAGGCACGTTCAACACCTTGCGCGAGGCCTCCAAACGTCTGCGCGATGGCGGCCGGATCATCAATTTGTCGTCCAGCGTCGTGGGCATGCTGCAACCCACCTACGGCGTCTATGCCGCAACCAAGGCCGCGGTCGAGGCCATGACCAGCATCCTCGCCAAGGAACTGCGCGGCCGCAACATCACCGTCAACGCCATAGCGCCCGGCCCCACGGCGACCAAGCTGTTCCTGGACGGCAAGCCCCAGGAGATCGTCGATCGCCTATCGAAACTGGCCCCGCTCGAGCGCCTCGGCCAGCCGGAAGACATCGCCGACGCCGTCGCCTTCCTGGCCGGCCCGGACGGCGCCTGGATCAACGGCCAAACCCTCCGCGCCAACGGCGGGATCATATGATTGCCCTAGCGCGCCTCGCTCAGAGCCAACATCATCAAAGGAATATCGTCATGTCCAAGCAAGTCATCCTCGTCACCGGCGCCTCGTCAGGGTTCGGCCTCATGACCGCCCAGGCGCTGGCCCAGGCGGGCCACACGGTCTACGCCTCCATGCGCGAGACTGTGGGCCGCAACGCGCCTCAGGTCGCGGCCATCGCCGCCTTGGCCACCGAGCACAACGTCGATCTTCGCACCGTGGAACTCGACGTGCAGTCCGACGCTTCCGCCGAGGCCGGCGTGGCTGCGATCCTCGCTGGCGCCGGGCGTCTGGACGTCATCGTCCACAATGCCGGGCACATGGTGTTCGGCCCGGCGGAAGCCTTCACCCCCGACCAGTTCATCCAACAGTACGACGTCAACGTCCTGGGCGCCCAGCGGGTCAACCGCGCTGCGCTGCCGCACCTGCGGGGCCAAGGCAAAGGCCTTCTGGTTTGGGTCGGCTCGTCGTCGACCCGCGGCGGGACGCCCCCGTTCCTGGCGCCCTATTTCGCCGCCAAGGCGGCGATGGACGCGCTGGCCGTGTCCTATTCCACAGAGCTGGCCCTGTGGGGCGTGGAGACCACGATCATGGTCCCGGGCGCCTTCACCAAGGGCACCAACCACTTCGCCCACGCTGGCGCTCCGTCCGACAAGGGGCGAGTCGCGGAGTATGACGAAGGCCCCTACGCCGGTATCGCCGATAGAGCGCTGAAAGGCCTTGCCGGCCTGGAGCCCGCCGACGCCGACCCTGCCGAAGTCGCCTGCCAAATCGTCCGTGTGGTTGACGCTCCCTTTGGCAAGCGTCCCTTTCGCGTTCACGTGGACCCGTCGCAGGACGGCGCCGAAGTGGTCAACGCGGTCGCCGATCGCATGCGTCGGGAGATGTACCGCAACATAGGCCTTCAAGACCTTCTGTCGCCGCGCGTAGTGGCCTGAGGCGCCATTTCAGTCTCAAGGTGACCAGAGCGCTTCCTGACGGCCAAACCGGATCCACTTTGGCGGGAAGCGCTCTGGAGCGGGACGAGGAAAGTGCGAGGCGGTTTTCCGCCCGCATTCCGCTCTAAACTTTAGAATCGATCACGTTTTATGATTTTGGATTGATTCAATCCAAAATCATCGCGATCCAGCCTGCGCGGCCATGTCACGATCCCTTGTCGCCCAAGTCATGTGAGAGATGCGCAGTCGTTACTTTCGAGTCCGTGCGTATGGGGTGGCATGATCAATTGGTTGAACAATGCGGGGCCCGCGCAGTTCGGATCCGCCGCCCTGGTGGTCGCCATGGGCGCCATAGTGGGCCATCACGCAGCGCTCGGCATGAACGCGGTCCAGTGGGCCGGCGCGGCGGCGGCGATCCTGGGCTCGGTCATGGTCGCCGTGCTGGTCCACATGGGATCGAACAAGCCAGTATAGGCGCGCCGAAGCGGCCCGTCGCGATGCGACGAGCCGCTGTTGGTCAAATGAGGCGCCGCTCGGCTTAGAACGAGTACGACGCCCTTACGCCGGCATAACGTGAGAAGTCCCGCGGCAGCAGGGCCTGGGTCGCGATCTGGTTGGCGTAGCTGCCCGACGAATTAAACATGTCCACATAATAGTGCTGGTCGAAGAGGTTGTTGACGAAGGCCATGATCTCGTAGTGACGGACGGGATCGCGGACCCCCGCCGACAGGTTGAAGATCCCATAGCTCTTCTGGATGGTCTGCGGATCCTGGCTCAGAGAGAAGTTGATCGTGCTCTGGTAGCTGTAGACACCCTGCACGACGCCGTTCACCGGCAGGAAACCCAGCGGATGTTCGTAGTTGAAGTCGGCAGTCAGCTTCCACTTGGGCGCCTGGGGCGGCGTGGCGCCGGCCAGGTTTTGGCGGGTCGGCGAGCCGGTGCAGCCCTCGGCCGCCGTCTGCAGAGGATAGCATTGGGCCAGCGGGAAGCTGCTGATCTCGGCGTCCAGATAAGCGGCCGAAGCGCCCAGTTGCAAATCGCCGATCCGGCCCGAGCTTTCCAGCTCGATCCCGCGGGTGTGGATACGGCCCACATTGGCCAGGCGATAGTTCACCGTGCCGTCGGCCAGGGTTTCGATGCCCTGAGCCTGGAAGTCGCGATAGAGGGCGTCGAACGCCGTCAGGTTCAGGGTCAGGCGCCGCTCGAAGAACTGAGTGCGGGCGCCCAATTCCCAACTGCCTGACTCTTCCGGGCGCACCGGGCCACCCAGGGCCCGATTGTTGTTGAAGCCGGTGGAGAGGTCGTAGGTCGGCCCCTTATGGCCGGTCGCATAGGAGGCGTAGACCATCAGATCGTCGGTGATCTTGTGGTTCAGCGCCAAACGATAGGTCACCGCGTCGTCGGTGGCCCCGCCATGGAAGAAGGCGCCGCCATTGAGGACGTCGAGGAAGGTGTAGTCGATCGCCTCGTGCTGATAGCGCACGCCGGCGGTGGCCGTGGTCTTGGGCAGGAACTCCCAATCGAATTGGCCGAACACGGCTTCCTGATCCGAATTGGACGAGGCGTTCCAGTTGGCCAAGGAATAGAAAGGCCCGCGGGTGAAATCGCGAGTTTCGTGCACCCCGGCGTAGAAGGCGCCCAGGGTATAGCGCAGGGGCTGGTTGGCGGAGGACACCAGGCGAACTTCCTGGGTCCACTGGGTGGCGCGGAAGGTGCCGATCTGACGGTTGTCCGGGCTGGCCAGGGCGGACTCGTCCTGGTCCAGGCGGTCGTGCAGGGCGTAGTCGTCGTGAGACGTGATCGACATCAGGGTCGCGCCGCCCAGGTCTTCGGTCATCTTCAGCGACTGACCGAAGCCGTGATAGTCGGTGCCCGAGGCGTAGTTGTTGTCGATGTCGATGTTATCAGGCCCGACCAGGACGCCAGGCGCCCAGACCGATTGCGGCTGGGCGGAATTGCCCCGCAGGTTCGCCGTCGGCGAGACCACCACGAACGGCCGACCAATGGTGGTGTCGCCGTTGATGTAGTTCAGGCCCAGGGTCGCCTTGAACCGGTTGGTCGGCGACCAGGTCAGCTTGCCGTAGAGCGAACCCTGCTGGTGGCCGTTGGTGGTGTCGCCGTTGAACAGATTTTTGACGTTGCCGCCGAAATCGTCGTAGTTGGCGCTGAGCCGGAAGCCCAGGTCGTCAGTGATCGGGCCGGAGGCGACACCGCCCACATTGTATTCGCCATCGCCTGTGGCCAGGACGTTCACACGGCCGGTGAGGGTCTTGGTCGGGCCGGGGGTGACGATGTTGATGAGGCCGGCCGAGGCCGACTTGCCATAGAGGGTGCTCTGGGGACCGCGCAGGACTTCTATGCGCTGGATATCGGACAGGTCGGCGAAGGCGCGGGCCTGGAAGGCCACGGGCACGTCGTCCACCTGCACCGCCACGCTGGGCTCGACGCCGATGCTGAAGGCGAAGGTGCCGATACCGCGGACCGAGACCGAGGCGTTGACCGGCTGTTCGGCGGGCCGCACCACCAGGGACGGGGCGACCTTGGACAGGTCGGCGAACTCGCGCACTCCGTCCGAGGTCAGTTTGGCGCCGGTGACTGCCTGCACCGCCTGGGGAACGTCCTGCAGACGCTCAGCGCGCTTTTGCGCCGTGACCACGATTTCGCCCATGGCCTGCGGCTGGGCGTCAGCAGCGGGGGCGGCGGTTTGCGCCTGGGCCACGCCGGCGAGGCTGACGGCGGCCAGACCCCCGATGAGCCAAGTGGACAATGCGGTATTTGATAAAAGACGGTTCATAATCTCTCCCCTGCTTATTCGGTCAGCGAGTCGTCGCGTTCTTGGTCGCTGCCTATCATATTGGTCATACCAGATGCAACGGCTGCGGAAGATTTTGGCAACCAAATTACATTTTTTGGTCAGGCCGAAAAAAATCGCAGTTATCCGCCATCACCAGTTCCACATGGTCCCGTCTTCAAGACGGGCGATCGGCAACTGCCGGGGCTCGTAAGGGAACCTGGCCGCCAAAGCCTCGTCGATATCGACTCCATGACCGGGCGCGTCGCTGGGGTGCAGCAGGCCACCCTCGAACCAATAGGCGTGCGGGAACACAGCGTCGGTCTCGGGGGTGTGGCGCATATATTCCTGGATGCCGAAATTGGGCGCCCAGGTGTCGAAATGCAGGGCCGCGCCCATGGTCACAGGCGACAGGTCGGTGGCGCCATGGCTACCGGTCTTGACCTGCCAAAGAGCGGCGAAATCGGCGATCCGGCGCAGATGGGTGACGCCCCCCACCCCCACGATCGAGGTGCGGATATAGTCAATCAACTGGTTCTGGATCAGATCCTTGGCGTCCCAGATGGTGTTGAAGATTTCGCCCACGGCCAGCGGCGTAGTGGTGTGCTGGCGGATCAGCCTGAAGGCTTCCTGGTTTTCCGCCGGGGTGGCGTCTTCCAGCCAGAACAGCCGATAGGGCTCCAGATCCTTGCCCAGCCGCGCAGCCTCGATCGGGGTCATGCGGTGATGGCCGTCGTGCAGCAGATGCACATCGAAGCCATAGGCGCCGCGCAAGGCCTCGAACACCTTGGGGACATGGTTCAGATATTTGGTGGTCGACCAGGTGGTCTCGGTGGGCAACTGCGCATCGGCTGGCTCGTAGTGCATGTCGCCGCGGCCGACGCCATAGGCCAATTTCAGCCCCGGAACGCCGGACTGGGCGCGCACCGCCTTGTAGCCCGCCTCGATATAACGCCCCACCGCCTCGACGGTCTGATCCAGGTCCGCGCCGTTGGCGTGGCCATAGACCATGATCCCGTCCCGGCTCTTGCCGCCCAGCAGGTCATAGAGCGGGACGCCGAGCGCCTTGGCCTTGATGTCCCACAGGGCCACGTCCACCGCCGCGATGGCGCGCATGGTCACCGGCCCCCGCCGCCAATAGGCCCCGCGATAGAGCAATTGCCAAATATCCTCGATCCGGCGCGCGTCGCGGCCGATCAGCAGCGGAATGACGTGGTCTTCCAGATAGGCCACCACCGACTTTTCGCGGCCGTTCAGGGTGGCGTCGCCTATGCCATGGACCCCTTGGTCGGTCTCGATCTTCAGGGTGACGAAATTGCGCCCCGGCGAGGTGACGATCACCCGCGCGTCGCGGATCTTGAGCGGCGGCAGGGAGGCGCGCGGCCCGGCGAGCGTGGCGGTTTCAGGTTTGGCCATGGACTCTTTCATTGATATGCATTCCGGCGGGGCGGGAAACTATGCGACGCATTTTGGCTTGTCCAGATTGGTATGACCAGATAGAAGATGATCATGGCTGAGAAGCAGGAAACCGGTCGGCTCTACGAGCGCGTGGCGCTGGATCTGGCCGGCAAGATCGCAAGGTCGGTCTATGCGATCGGCCAGCGCCTGCCGTCGGAACGGGACCTGGCCCAGGCCTACGCCGTCTCGCGCCCCACCGTGCGCGAAGCCATCATCGCCCTGGAACTGGACGGCCTGGTTGAGGTTCGCCTGGGCTCCGGCGTCTATGTGACCGCCAAACGCCCGCGCGGCGGCAAGGCCAATGAAACCGATATCGGCCCGTTCGAATTGCTGGAGGCCCGGCGCGCCATCGAGAGCGAGGCCTGCGCCCTGGCCGCGGTGCGTATCACCGACGAGGAACTGGACCAGCTGAGGCTGCTAGTGACGGAGATGCAGGTCGAGAACGCACACGATGTGACCCTGTCCGAAGACGCCGACCGGCGCTTCCACATGCTGATCGCCGCCTCCACCAAGAATAGCGCCATGATCGCGGCGGTGCAGATGCTGTGGGACGCCCGCGCCCGCTCGCCGCAATACCAGTTGCTCAGCGCCAAGGCGCTGGCCGCCGGTGTAGCGCCCCGCATCGACGAACATGCAGAGATCGTGGAAGCTCTGGAGACCCGCAAGCCTGAGACGGCTCGGCAGGCCATGCGCTGCCACCTGACCCGGGTGCTCGACTCCCTGTTGGCCGCCACCGAGGTGCAGGAGGTCGAGTTGGCCCGCGCCAAGGTCGCGGCGGAGCGCGAGCGCTACACGAACTGGAATTAGTCACCAAGACGCGCGCCGGCCCGCCCGAGTCTTCGGCGGACGACGCCGCACGAGGGAGAATGCGCCATGGGAAACAGCCCGGATTCGGCCGGCCGGGGCGGCTTGCCGCTCACCCGCCGCCAGGCGGTCAGCGCCCTGGGCATGGTCGCCGCCGCCTCGACCGCCGCCGCCGCCCAGGCCGAAACCCCTGCCCTGGCCGCGGCGTCCGGTCCGGCCAGCCTGCTCTATCCGCACGAGAGCGCCACCCGCTCCACCCGCGACCTGTCGGGCCTATGGCGGTTCCAGCTCGACCCGCAGGACGTGGGCGAAGGTGAGCGTTGGTTCGACGGCCTGCCCACCTCGCGCGCCATCCCGGTGCCCTGCAGCTGGAACGACCTGTTCGACGACGCCCAGAACTATTTCGGGGCGGGCTGGTACGAAACCGAGGTCTGGCTCGACCCAAGCTGGCGCGGTCGCCGGGCCTGCCTGCGCTTTGGCTCGGCGGTCTATCACGCCAAGGTCTGGCTGAACGGGCGCCTGATCGGCGAGCATGTGGGCGGCCACCTACCCTTCGCCTTCGACGTCACCGGCGGCGCCCACTGGGACAAGCCCAACCGCCTGGTCGTCTGCGTGGAGAACAAGCTGAAGCTGGATCGGGTGCCCGCCATTCCCGACGTCAGCACCTCCCATTTCTACCAGGACGACTATCCGCAGACGACCTACGATTTCTTCCCCTATTCCGGCCTGGACCGGCCGGTGCTGCTGTGCGCCCTGCCCGATGTTCATCTGCACGACGTCACCGTGCGCACCACGCGGTCAGGCGCCGATGGCGTAGTCGATGTGGATCTGGTGGTCAGCGGGGGCTGGTCGGGGCGGGCGAGCCTGACGATCGACGGAGGATCATCTCCGGTCACAGTGACGGCCCAGGTGCGGGACGGCCAGGGCCACGCCCAACTGCGCCTGCCCTCGGCGCGGTTGTGGAGCCCCGCCGATCCGTTCCTCCACCGCCTGTCCGTGGCCCTGGGCGACGGGGCGCCGATCGACGAATACCACCTGAAGATCGGTGTGCGGACTATCGCCGTCAAAGGCAGCCAGTTGCTGCTCAACGACGAGCCCGTGTTCCTCACCGGCTTTGGCAAGCACGAGGATTTCTTCTTTCACGGCAAGGGCTTGAACCTGCCGGTGCTGGTGCGCGACTACCAGCTTTTGAAATGGATCGGCGCCAACAGCTTCCGCACCTCGCACTATCCCTATGCGGAAGAAGCGCTGATGCTGGCCGACGAATACGGTTTCCTGGTCATCGCCGAGACCCCCGGGGTCAGCCTGGTGTTCATGGACCCGCCGGCGATCATCGACGCCCGCTATCGCCAGCTGGAAACCGAGCTGGGCGAGCTGGTCCATCGGGACAAGAACCATCCCAGCGTGATCTTGTGGTCCCTGGCCAACGAGCCGCTTCCCAAGCCCTTCCACACCACCAATGACGCGCCCGCCGGCGCGGTCGAAACCGGCCGGCGCTTCTTCGCCAGGCTGTTCGAGCGGGTTCGTCAGCTGGACGACACGCGCCCCGCGGCCCTGGTCAGCGTGCACAACGGCCCTCCGGAATGGGTCGGCCTGGGCGATGTGATCTGCACCAATTCCTATAATGGCTGGTACGCCGTCTCCGGTCGCCTGGACGCGGCTGGTGAGACGCTCGAGCGCGAGCTGTTGGCGCTGCGGGCGCGGCACGGGGACAAGCCGATCATCTTCACCGAGTTCGGCGCCGACGCCAACGCCGGCTCGCACGCCCATCCGCCGGTGATGTGGAGCGAAGAATATCAGGCCGACCTGATCGAGCTCTATTGGCGCGTGCTGAAGAAGCATCCCTATGTGATCGGCGCCCACCCCTGGGCCTTCGCCGATTTCAAGACGCCGCAAAGCATCATGCGGGTGGGCGGCCTGAACCAGAAGGGCGTGTTCACCCGAGACCGGCAGCCCAAGCTGGCTGCGAACCGGCTGCGTGAGCTGTGGACCACAGGCCGCAGTTGAGACCGCAAGCTGTGTCTCCTTTACAAGCGACGCTCGAACCCACCCCCGCCAAGCCGGCGGGGAACCGGCGATGGATCGTCTGCGGCCTGATTTTCGCCGCCGTGGTGCTGAGCTATGTGGACCGTCAGGTCCTCAGCGTGCTCAAGCCGACCCTGCAGCACCGCTATGGCTGGAGCGAGACCGGCTACGGCGACGTGGTCTTCTGGTTCCAGGCCGCCTATGGCCTGGGCTATGTGGCCTTTGGCCGCTTCGTCGACCGCTTCGGTGAAAGGGTCGGCTACGCCGCGGCGGTAGGCCTGTGGAGCCTGGGCCAGATGGCCCACGCCCTGGTCACCTCGACCCTGGGCTTCACTCTGGTGCGCATACCCCTGGCCGTCGGCGAGTCCGGCGCCTTTCCCGCGGCCCTGGCCACGGTGGCGGCGTGGTTTCCCAAGGGCGAGCGGGCCCTGGCCATCGGCGTGTTCAACGCCGGCTCCAATCTGGGAGCCATCATCACCCCCCTGATCGTGCCCCTGATCCTGCCGGCCTTTGGCTGGCGAGCGGCCTTCCTGATCACCGGCGTCCTGACCGCGGTTTGGCTCATCGCCTGGCTGACCATCTATCGCCGCCCGCGCCAAACACCGAAGCTGAGCCCGGAGGAGCTGGCCTATATCGAGTCCGACCCAGCGCCGGCCCAACGGCCGGTCAGCTGGCGGCGGCTTTTGGCCACGCGCCAGACCTGGGCCTACGTGGCGGCGCGGTTCCTGATCGACCCGATCTGGTGGACCTTCCTGTTCTGGCTGCCGGACTTCTTCACCCGCCGCTACGGGGTCGACATGCGCAGCTATGGCCCGCCCCTGGTGGCCATCTATGTGCTGGCCGATGCGGGGTCGATCTTCGGCGGCTGGTTCTCTTCGCGGCTGATCCAAGGCGGCTCCAGCGTCAACCGGGCTCGCAAGACCGCCATGCTCGTCTGCGCGGTGATTGTGGCGCCCGTGGCCCTGGCCACGCACGCGCCCAACCTGTGGGTCGCCGCCGGATTGATCGGCCTGGCCTGCGCCGGCCACCAGGGCTTCTCCGCCAATGTCTACGCCCTGCCTGGAGACCTGTTTCCCCGCTGGGCGGTGGGATCGGTGGCCGGCCTGGGCGGCCTATCGGGGGCGCTGGGTGGCATGCTGATGGCCCGCTACGCCGGGGCCGTCCTGCAAAGCGCCGGCAGCTACGCCCCCATCTTCGCCGTGGCCGGGGCGGCCTACTTCCTGGCTCTCCTGGCTGTGCACCTGATCGCACCCGACTATCGCCCCGTGCAGTTCGCCGGGGACTGAAGGACCTGTTATGACCGCGCTGAACCTGCACCCCGACCGGCTGTTTCCGGCCGACCCCGCCACCCGCGACATCGCCCGCCGCCTCCATGCCGAGGTCAAGGACCTGCCGATTGTCAGCCCCCACGGCCACACGGACCCGGCCTGGTTCGCGCAGGATCTGCCTTTCGCCAACCCCACCGCCCTACTGATCACCCCCGATCACTACCTGCTGCGCATGCTCTACAGCCAGGGCGTGCCGCTGGAGGACCTGGGGGTCACCCGCACCGACGGCGGGCCGGTGGAGCAGGACCCGCGCCGCATCTGGCGCCGGTTCGCCGAGCACTATCCGCTGTTTCGGGGCACGCCCTCGCGCCTGTGGCTGGACTGGGTCCTGGCCGAGGTGTTCGGCCTGACCGAGCGCCTGGAGCCGAACACCGCCGACCGGTCGTACGACGTGATCGACGAGGCCCTGCATCATCCAAGCTTCCGTCCGCGCGCCCTGTTCGACCGCTTCGGCATCGAAGTCCTGGCCACCACTGAAAGCCCCTTGGACACCCTGGATTATCACGCCCAGATCCGCGCCTCAGGCTGGGGTGGACGCGTGGTGACCACCTTCCGGCCCGATCCGGTGCTCGACCCCGAAACCCCGAATTTTCAAGGCCAACTATCGCGCCTGAGCCAGATGACCGGCGAGGACGCCTTCAGCTATCCCGGCTATCTGCGCGCCCTGGAACAGCGACGGGCCGCCTTCCGCGAGGCCGGGGCCACCGCTACGGACCACGGCCACCCCACCGCCTTCACCGCCGACCTGCTCCCGAGCGAAGCCGAAGCCCTGTTCCTCAAGGCTGCGGCGGGCAAGGCCTCCGCCTGGGACGCCGAACTTTTCCGCGGGCATATGCTGGTGGAGATGGCGCGCATGAGCGTCGAGGACGGCATGGTTATGCAGCTGCATCCCGGCTCCCATCGCAACCACAACGCCGAGGTGTTCGCCCAGTTTGGCCGCGACAAGGGCGGCGACATCCCCACCGCCACCGAATATGTGCGGGCGCTGAAACCGCTGCTGGACCGGTTCGGCAACGACAAGCGCTTCAGTCTGATCGTCTTCACCCTGGACGAGGCCGCCTATGCCCGCGAGCTGGCCCCGCTGGCCGGTCACTATCCGGCGCTGAAACTGGGACCGTCCTGGTGGTTTCACGACAGCCCCGAGGGCATGCGCCGGCTTCGCGAACAGGCCACCGAGACGGCAGGCTTCTACAACACCGTCGGCTTCAACGACGACACCCGCGCCTTCCTGTCGATCCCTGCCCGCCACGACGTGGCCCGGCGCATGGATTGCGGCTTCCTCGCCCGGCTGGTGGCGGAACATCGCCTGGAGGAGGACGAGGCGCATCAGGTGGCCCGCGCCCTCACCTACGACCTGGTCAAGGCGGCCTATAAGCTATGATCGCCAACAGACCGCGCCTGTCCTCGGCGAGCCTGGACACCCTGCCCCAGGACGTGGAGCGACCCGGCTATGACCGAGGCGCCGTAGCCCCGGGCGTGGTCCATCTGGGGATCGGCGCCTTCCATCGCGCCCACCAGGCGGCGGTCTTCGACGACCTGATCCGCCGGGGCGACCGGCGCTGGGGCGTGCGCAGCGCTTCCCTTCGCTCGTCTGCCGTCTTTGACCAACTATCGCCCCAGGATGGGCTCTACAGCCTGGTGGTCCGCCACGGTGAGGCCGCGCGTGTGCGAGTGATCGGCGCGGTGAAGGACGTGCTGGTGGCGCCCAGCCATCCGAGCGGCCTAATCGCGGCGCTGGCGGACCCGCAGACCCACCTCGTCACCCTCACCATCACCGAAAAGGGCTATAGGCTGGATCCCGCGTCGGGCGCTTTTTTGCTCGACGATATGGAGGTGCGGCTCGACTTGAAGCAGCCGGACGAGCCACGTACCGCGCCCGGCTTCCTGGTGGCGGCCCTGGCCGCGCGGCGCGCAAGGGGACTGAAGCCCTTCACCGCCCTGTCTTGCGACAACCTTCCCCAGAATGGCCGGCGACTGCGCAGCGCGGTCCTGGCCATGGCCGGGCGGACAGACCCGGGCCTGCGCGACTGGATCGAGGCCCACGGCGCATTTCCCGAAACCATGGTTGACCGCATCGTCCCCGCCACCACGCCCTCCGACATCGAGGCCCTGGCCGACCGTCTGGGGGTTCTCGACCTGGCCATGGTCAAGACAGAGCCGTTTCGGCAATGGGTGATCGAGGATCGCTTCGCTGGTGAACGGCCGGATTTCGAGGCTGCCGGCGTTCAGGTCGTCGCACATGTGGCGCCTTACGAAGCGGCCAAGCTGCGCCTGCTCAACGGCGCCCACTCGGCGATCGCCTATCTCGGCGGCCTGGCGGGCCTGGCCTTCGTGCATGAGGTGGTGGCCTGGCCGGCCGGGCGGCGGCTGGTGGAGCGGCTGTGGGACGAGTCCGCGGCGACCCTGACCCTGCCCGCCGGATTCGATCTTGTGGCCTATCGACGCGACTTGATGAGCCGCTTCGCAAACCCCGCCCTGCAACACGCCACGCGGCAGATCGCCATGGACGGCTCGCAGAAACTGCCCCAGCGGCTGATCGCCCCCCTGGCCGAGCGGCTGGCGCAGGGCCTGCCCGTCGACGCCCTGGCCCTAGCCGTCGCCGCCTGGATGCGCTGGCAATCCGGTCGCGATGACGCCGGCGCAGCGTTCGCCGTCGATGATCCCCTGGCCGCCTTGACCCGGCGCGCCATCGACAGCGCCGGCGACACTCAGGAACGCGTGAGCGCCCTGCTCTCGATCTCGCAGATTTTCCCGCCGGCCCTGGCGACGACCCCAGCCCTGGGCCAGGCGCTGGTCCGCGCCCTGAGCCAGATCGAACGGCTGGGCGCCCGCGGCGCGGTGGAAGCGCTATGATCCGCGCTGTCTGCATTGGCGAGGCCATGATCGAGCTGCGCTCGGCCGGCGCCGACCTGTTCGCCCGGGCCATAGCCGGCGACGCCTACAACACCGCCGTCTATATGCGCCGCGCGTTAGGCGCCGACAACGATGTCGCCTTCCTGACCGCCGTGGGCGATGACAGCCTGAGCGGCGCGCTACGAGAAGACTTCGTCGCCCACGGCCTCAGCGACCGGCTCGCCTTCACCACCAAAGGCCGCTCGCCCGGCCTCTATCTGATCGAGTTGGACGCCCAGGGGGACCGCAGCTTCCACTATTGGCGGCAGGCCTCGGCCGCCCGGCTGTGGATGAAGTCCCTGCGCGCCCGGGGTGGCGGCGCCCTCCTGGCCGGCGCCGATCTGATCTATTTTTCGGGGATTTCCCTGGCGATCCTGGAGCCGGAGGAGCGGGCCGAGGCCCTGGCCATGTTAGGCGCCTTACGCGGCCAGGTGGGGCGCATCGCCTTCGATCCCAATGTGCGGCCGAAACTGTGGCCGGACCTTGAGACCGCGCGGGTGGCGGTTGAGGCGGCCTGCGCACTGAGCGATATCGTCCTACCCAGCAGCGTCGACGGCGAGATGATCTGGAACGAGCACGATCCTCAGCGCCAGCTCGACCGATATCGGGCCCTCGGCCCCGCCGAAATCGCGCTCACCCAGGGCGAGGCGGGGGTTCTCCTGGCCTGCGACGGCGACAGCCACCGGATCGCCGCCCTCAAGGCCAAGGTCGTCGACACCTCGGGCGCGGGCGACAGTTTCAACGGCGCCTATCTCGCGGCGCGCTTGCAAGGCTTAGATCCGCAAACCGCCGTCAGCGCCGGCCAGATGCTCGCCGCCGTGGTCGTGACGAAGCCTGGAGCCCTGGTCAAAGGGGCCGCAAGCGTAGCGGGCTAGTTGGCCGTTCGCCCCATGATGCTCAGCAGGGTCTGGGCCTTTTGCGGCAGGTCGTCGGCGATCCTCGACGCCAGTTCGCGCGCGCCCGCGGGATAGACCTCTCCGCCCGCAGCGATCTCCGCGGCGCGCAGGGCCATGGCGTCCAGGTCGCGCGCGAGCGCATCCACCTGTTCGCGGGCCAGCGACCGAACTTCGCGCTGCAGGCGGGCGACGCGTTGGGCGCCGGTCTCGACCTCTCGGCCAAGGTCGTAAACCTCTCCCGTGGGACTGGAAGAGGTCGAGGATGAAGTGGGAACCGCCGTCAACTGAAGTCCAGCCATGTGATCGCTCCCGCAGGCTAGAGCGCCGGGGAAATCCCGGCTCGCCGCTTGAATCGCAGACGTTCAGATAGGTGGCCGGGTTCCCGCCTCAATCGGGTCCACGCCAAAGAAATGGAACTGTTGCAGCCGCAACACGAGCTTCGCCGACTGGGACGCGATTCACCCGATCAGGCTCAACCTTGAGAGATCGGCGGCGGCTCGGCCGCCTGTCCCAGGACGCGGCGTCGTTTCAGCGCCTGTCGAAGGCCACCTGGTGGCGCTCGTGGCTCTAACTTGGTGATATCCCCTCTAACGCAACCTCCTCGGTGGCCTGACTGCTGTCGGCCAGCCGTGCGATCTCGGCGAGCAGTTCCGCAGGCGAGAACGGCTTTGGCACCACGCCATCCATGCCTGCGGAGGCATAGGCTCGCTTCTGGTGGCTCATGATGTCCGCCGTAAGGGCGATCACCGGGATGTCACGGGCGGCGCCGCCCAGCGCGCGGATACGGCGGGTTGCCTCCAGCCCGTCCATCTCGGGCATGTTGATGTCCATCAAGATCAGGTCGAAACCCTGCTGGGTCACCGCCGCGATCGCCGCGGCGCCGCTGTCGGCGACCTCGGCCTCCGCGCCGAGGGCCTCCAGGGATTTGACCCCCACCAGCCGGTTGATGCGATTGTCATCCACCACCAGGATGCGCAAGCCGTGCAGCGGCTGCCCGGCGAAGGCGTCTACATCGGCCTGGGTCGGCGCCGGGGCCGCCGGGGCGCCGATCTCGAACCAGAAGGTCGAGCCGTGACCTGGACGGCTTTCGAAATCCAGGTCCCCGCCCATCATCCGCGCCAGGCTACGCGAAATGGCCAGGCCAAGGCCTGTGCCGCCGAACTGGCGCGTGGTGCTGCTATCGCCCTGCGAGAACCGGTCGAACAGCGTGGCCCGCGCCCCGCTGGGCACCCCGACGCCCGTGTCCTCGACTTCGCAGCGCAGCTTGCGCGCCTCGCCTTCACCCTGGGCGCGGAGTCGCACCTCAACCCCGCCGCGGGTGGTGAACTTCACCGCATTGCCGACGATATTGAACAGGCATTGGCGCAGACGCACCGGATCGATGGCCGCATAGCCCAGCCCCTCTTCCGCCGCCAGCCGCACATAGATTCCCTTGGCCTCGGCCTGGGGCTGGATCAGACGAACCACGCTCTCGGCCACCGCGCGGGCGTCCGTGGCCGTGGGCGACAGCTCCAGTTTGCCGGCCTCGATCTTGCTGAAGTCCAGCACGTCGTTGATCAGCTGCGAGAGCATGTCGCTGCAGCCCAAAGCTTCGCCCAGGAGCGCGTGCCCCTCCTGCGTCAGGTTTTCGCGCCGGAGCAAATTGAGCACGCCGACGATCCCGTTCATCGGCGTCCGAATCTCGTGGCTGACTGAAGCGAGGAAGCTGGACTTGGCCGCGGTGGCCGCCTGCGCCGCCCGATGCGCCTCGGTCAGCGCCAACTCCTGATGCTTTTGCTCATTGATATCGAACATCAAGCCGATCGAACGGACGGGTTCGCCGGCCTCGTCGCGCTCGATTTCCAGATAGATCCGCACCCAGGACACGCCATCTGTGCGCGACAGCCGCAGATCGGCATAGGCGCCGCCCCCGCCCGTCAGCGCGCGCTCGCCCAGGGCGGCGGCGGCTTCGCGGTCTTCATCCATGAACAGGCGGGTGTGATCCGCAACGGAATTGGCCAGAGCCTCGGGTCCCGCCACCGCCTCGAACTCCGGCGAGGTCCAAAAGGCCTGCTGGCGATACTCGTATTCGTAGACCCCGGCGCGGGCCACTTTCAGCGCCACGCGCAGCCGCAGCGCATTGGCCTTGGCTTCGTCACGCGCCAAGGCCAGCGAAGTGACATCCTGGCTGAGGCCGCTCATCTCATAGAGGCCGGATGGCAGGCGGCGACCGGCGCGATAGTGGACCCGCAAATGGGTCCAATCCCCGTTCGCCTCCAGATAGCGGATCTCCTCCACCGCCGAGCCGCCGTGCCGGGTGATCCGCTCACGGACTTCCTCGTCCTTGGCCCGGTCATCGGGGTGCTGCAATTGCTTGAGGAGATCCACCGACACCGGAGCGCCCACATCCTCGTAGCCCAGGGCGAGTTCGCTGGAGAAGCGGTAAATCTGGCTGTCGGGGTTGAAGCGCCAGGTGCCGACCTTAGCGTCATGCAGCAACTGGTCGCGTACGGAGCTGGCCTGGCGCAGGGCCTCAAAGGCGGCGCGCTCGGCGGTCACATCCACCAGCATGGCCAGGGTCTGGACTTCGGCGGCCTGCATGTCGAGGCGATACCAATGCTCGCCGTCGTCCCGCGCGATACGATAGGTCCGCGTCGCCGATCCAGGATCCGCCGTCGCCCCAGCCGCTTCCAGCAACCCGGGCAGGTGAGAACCAATCAGGTCGCCGGGGTCGCGCCCAAGCAGACAGCCAAGGTCGTGATTGGCGTGGACGACCGTCAACCCCGCGTCCAGCAGGGCGAGCGGCAATGGCAGGAGGTGGATTCGCATCCCCCCAGCCGCACCGCCGGCCGCAGCGTCTCGCTGACTCATTGCGTCTTTCGCCCCCATCCCACCAATAACATGCACGGCCTGGTTTAAGGAAAACCTGAAAACCCAGCGGGTGGGTGGGCTCAATTGTCGCAGCGGCGGCGCCTGTCGCGGCCGAAAGTTCTTTCCTTGTGGGGTGAACGGCCTATCTAATCACCGTCAACATGACATGGGGGCGGTGATGAGCGATCAGGCGACAGTGCTGGTGACCGGTGGGTCCGGATTTATCGGCGGATGGTGCGTCGTCGGCCTTCTGCAACAGGGCTATCGAGTGCGGACCACCGTACGCGATCTTCGCCGGGAAGCCTGGGTCCGCGCCAACCTCGGCAAGGTGGCGGACGCCCAGGACCGCCTGAGCTTCCACGTGGCCGATCTGATGGCCGACGCCGGATGGGATGAGGCGACCCAGGGCTGCGACTATGTCCTGCATGTGGCCTCTCCCCTGGGCGTCTCCGAGCCGAAAGACCCCAACGAACTGATCACGCCCGCCCGCGATGGCGCCAAACGCGCCGTCAGCGCGGCGATCAAGGCCGGGGTCAAGCGGGTGGTGCTGACGTCGTCGGTGGCGGCCACCAGCAAGGGCGCCAGCGCGCCCGACAACATCAGCGACGAGACGGTGTGGACCGATCTGACCCAGCCCAAGGTCAGCGCCTATTATCAGTCCAAGACCCTGGCCGAACGCGCCGCCTGGGACCTGATCGAGGCCTCAAGCGGAGCCACCACCCTGGCCACCGTCAACCCCGCCCTGGTGCTCGGCCCGGTCCTGAGCGGCGACTATTCGGAATCGGTCCAGGTGATCGAACGCCTGTTGTCCGGCCGGGTGCCCGGACTGCCGCGCCTGGGCTTCAACATCGTCGACGCCCGCGACGTGGCCGACCTGCACATCCGCGCCATGACCGCCCCCGAGGCCGCGGGCCAGAGGTTCATCGCCGCCGGGACCTTCGCCTGGATGGCCGACATGGCCTCGCTGTTGCGCCTGCGCCTCGGGGACGACGCCGCCAAGGTTCCCACCCGCAAGGTTCCCGACCTCGCCATCCGCCTGGCCAGCCTGTTCGACAAGGATCTGAGCGCCGTCACCCCCAGCCTGGGACACAAGCACGACTACAGCTCGGCCAAGGCCCAGACCCTGCTGGGCTGGCGGCCCCGCCCCCTGGAGGACACCGTGCTCGATTGCGCCAGAAGCTTGATCGCCACCGGGGTGGTCACTGTTCGGGCCTAGTTATCGAGGCTGGTCCGCCAGCAAAGCTCGTTCTCGCCGCTAAAGGCGTTTTAATATTGAGGCGCCATCATCGCGCGGGAAACGTCCAACAACTGCGGGTGAATAGATGGAAGGCGATGACCCGCAACCCGATGGGGTAAGATCGTTTCGCCCGTTCGAACTCGATCTGAGCCAAGAGGTCTGCGACCGCGCCACCCGCCTGGCCAAGACCCTGTTTGGACCCGTGGAGGCCCAGGTTCTGCTGGTGCAGAACGGCCGGGCTTGGCGCAGCCGCGAGCCTGACGGCGACTATGCCGTGGGCTCCAGCCTGCGGCTGGTGCTCGACACCGGCCAGCCGCTTTGGGTCGAGGACGCCGCCAAGGATCCGCGGTTTTGCAACGAGCCGGAGGTGGCCGCGCCGCCCTATCTGAAGTTCTACGCCGCCGCGCCCATCAAGCTGGCCAACGGCGACACCGCCGGCGCCCTGGCGGTCATGTCCCTGGAGGCTCGCCCGTTCAACGCCAGTCTGGCGGGCCGCCTGTCGGACCTGGCGGCTTTTGTCGCCGACGAGTGGGCCAGAGCCCAGGCCACCAAGGCGCGCGAGCAGGGGCGACGCGAGCGCGACGCGCTGATGGCCACGTTCCGGGCCGTGGTGCGGGCCATGCCGGTCTCGCTGCTGATCACCGACCAGAAGCTGAACGTGCTGGGCTGCAGCCCTCGCTGGGCCAAGGAAGCCGGATTCAGCGCCATGGCCGCGGTGGGCCAGCCGCTGTCGCAGGTCAGCCCGGCGGCGTTCAAGCGCTGGGGCGAGTTCTACGAGCGGGTGCTGGCGGGGGAAACCATCACGGTCGACCGGCTCCGCTATCGCACCGAAGCCGGCGAGGTTCGCTGGATCGCCGCGGAGATGGCGCCGTGGCTCGACGCCGACGGTGAGGTGGGCGGGGTGATCGTCTCCAGCCACAACGTCACCCACATGGTCGAGGCGCTTGAGGCGGCCGAGCGCTCCGAACAGCGCCTGACCCTGGCCATGGAGATCGCCGACGTCCACGTCTATGAGATGGATTATGTCCGGCGCGAGCTGATCAAGGTCGGTGCGGAAGACAGCTTTTTCACGGAACCCAAGACTTACGACCAGCTGTTTCGCGACATCTATTGCACCGTCGACCCCCGCGACCGCGCCATGGTGATCGAAGCCTGGCAAGACCACATGGACAACGGCGCGAGGTTTCGACCGGAATACCGAGTGGTGCGCGCCGACGATCGCGAGGTGTGGGCGTCCAGCGCCAGCAAGCTGATCAGTGACGAGCGGGGCCACCCCGTCCGCCTGATCGGCGCGATCCAGAATGTCACCGCCCACAAGGCCGCGGAAAGGGCGCTCTTGCAGGCCAGGGACGAGGCCGAACAGGCCAGCCAGGCCAAGTCCAGCTTCCTGGCCACCATGAGCCACGAGATCCGCACCCCGCTGAATGGCGTGCTGGGCATGGCCCAGGCCATGAGCGCCGACGCGCTTTCCCCGGCGCAACGCGAGCGGCTGGACGTGATCCGCGAGTCCGGCGAGAGCCTGCTTGCCATTCTCAACGACCTTTTGGACCTGTCCAAGATCGAGGCGGGGAAACTGGAGCTGGAGGACGTGGAGTTCGATATCGGCCAGCTCGCCTACAGCGCCCACGCCGCCTTCACCGCCATAGCCGTCAAAAAAGGCCTGTCGTTCGACCTGACCGTGTCGCCCGGCGCGCGCGGCGTCTATCTGGGCGACTGCACCCGGGTGCGCCAGATCCTCTACAACCTGGTGTCCAACGCCCTGAAGTTCACCGAGACCGGCGGGGTTTCGCTGGATATCGGCGATTGTCCGGGCGGGCTGGAGATCAAGGTCCGCGATACGGGCATCGGCATTCCCGCCGAGCGCCTGCCTCACCTGTTCCAGAAATTCGAACAGGCCGACGCCTCCACCACCCGCCGCTTCGGGGGAACCGGCCTGGGCCTGGCCATCTGCCGCGAGCTGGCTCTCAGCTTCGGCGGAACCATCGAGGTCGAGAGTGTCGAGGGCAAGGGGACGACCTTCCTGGTTCGCCTGCCCCTGCAACGGATCGGCGAGGAACGGCAAGTCCCCGAAACGCTGGCCGACCCTTCCGCGGATTTCGAGCCCGGCGCCGAGCTGCGGGTGCTCGCCGCGGAAGACAACAGCGTCAACCAGCTGGTGCTCAGGACCCTGCTGCGGCAGGCGGGGATCGATCCGGTGATCGTCTCCGACGGCGCCGAGGCCGTGGCCGCCTGGCGCGCGCGCGAATGGGACCTGATCCTGATGGACGTGCGCATGCCGGTGATGGACGGCCCTGCGGCGACGCGCGCCATTCGCGAGCTTGAAGCCAAATTGGACCGCCGCCGCACCCCCATCGTCGCCCTCACCGCCAACGCCATGGCCCATCAGGTCGAAGACTATCTGCAGGTCGGCATGGACGCCTTTGTGCCCAAGCCGATCGAGATCGCCCGCCTGTTCGAGGTGCTGCAAGCGGTTCTGGACGCGGGCGAGACGGCGGAGGCGGAGGCGGTGGCACGCTGAGAGGCGGCCAACTTCAGGTTTCTGGTGGCCATTTGAATTACGGTGACATCGCGTAATTCCACCGTAATTCGATGCTCGAGGTCAGGAAGCGACCCCGACCGACGCATCATAGATGAAGGCGCCGCAGCTCATAGTCAGTTGTCGCACAACCGCGATACACCTTCTTGTGGGTCAGCGTTCGTCGCAGGAAAGTCGGTGTATGACCGAACCAGTCCGCTTTACCATGGCAGCGAACTGCTGATCGAAGTGCTCTAGACGACCACCGTAAAGAGGGCTTTCCGGGCGTAGCGTCGATACTGCGCGAAGCACTGCATGCGACCAAGGTGCCGCACCCGGACAACTTGGATGATCCTCAGGTCGCATTGGCGCAAGATCGCTATTTCTGCTTCTGGGCCTATCCGGGCGGCAAGTACGAGATTGATGACGACATTTGTGGCCTGTTCATATCGACCAAGGAGAACAACGAAGATGTGACCGCTGAGGTCGAGCGGGTGTTACTGTCGACAGGCCAATTCGTGAAGGAATTCGTCGACTTTGAGCAATTTCGGTAACGCCGGCCTTTCACCCCGTTCCGCCGTTCGATTGGTCCGCTGTCCGGATCGGAGCCCAGGCCGACGCGAACGGCGAGTTGCCGGCCGCCATCACGCGACGGCACGACCCATAGCGTCCACCGCCGGCCCCACCGGAATCCTTGCAGTCAGTTCAATAACGCCCGGTAGCCACGTTGAAGTGCTGCTTGCAGGGCTGAAATATCTTGCGCTGAAATCGCCTTCTTGGGTCGATCGCTCATCGTCGACACAGTTGCGTCGATAAGCAGGCCAATTCGACCGGTGCGGTTCGCTTCCTACCAATCCGCGAAGGCGACGGCCGGCTTGATATCGAGCATCTTTCTGGCCCGGCGGAAGACGAAGCCCGGCGGGAAGGGAGGCACAACCTCGGGCTTCATGACCACAAGAACGATCCCAACTTGTTTTACGCCGGCTGTCTGAAGATCGGATGCCACGCGGTTCAGCATGTCCTCAAAATCAAGCAGGATCGAAAACTCGGAAAGCGTCACGTCGGACGTAGTTTCGGACGTGATGAAGAAGTTCAAATGCGTCTCCACGCCTGTGAGCCCGAACGCAGCGGCCTGACGTGAGCCTAGTTTGTTTCCGGCAGGAATCCTTCACTGCCGTTCGCAAAGTCCGCTGTCGGGCGGCAGGGCTTTCGGCGGCCCGAATGTCCGATTGTCGGATGGGAGCAAAAGGGGCGCCCCGCCTTCAGCCGACGTCATCCCGCCTTCTTCGGCTTGCGGAACTTATAAATGAACTGGTCGGTGTGTCCGCGGATCGACTTGTCGAACACCACCTTCTTGTGGTCGTCGACCGGGTTGCGCAGAGCCTCGCTTTCGCCTTCATAGACAAAGCCCGCGGCGGTCACCTGCTTTTTCACGATGGCCGGGTCGATGCGGTGCAGGGTGTCGGTGTCGCGTAGGCCGGACCCGGCCTCGGCCACGTGGTCGATGACCAGGAACACGCCGCCGGGTTTCAGCGCCTTATAGACCGCCCGGTCGAACACCATCGGATCGATCTGGCCCATGAACTTGTCCGGATAGTCGTGATAGTTCTGCGAGGTGAAGACAAGATCCACCGGCTCGGGCGCCGCGAAGGCGGCGCCGGGTTGCTCGATCACCGTGATGTTGTTGAAGGCGGGTTGCTGGGCCAGTTTCTGGTTGTTCTCCGGGTCGGGGTGGGCCTCCCTGGCGTATTCGTTGGGCCAGATCATGTAGACGCGGCCTTTCGGCCCCACGACCTTGGAAAAGATCTTGGTGAAGTAACCGCTGCCTGGAATCAGGTCGACCGCCTTGTCCCCGGGCTTGAGGCCGGAAAAGGCGATGATCTCCCCCGGCTTGCGGCGGGCATCGATGTCTATGTCGGCGCCCCGGGCCGAGTCGGCGAGCGCCGCCGCCAGATAGGGTTTGATCGCCGGCTCCGCGGCCATCGATACCGTGACGAGGCTGGCGCCCGCGCAGACGGCCAGGAGGTAGGCTTTCATCCTTTGATCCCTCTGTTTCGGACGGCAGGCATAGAGCGCGCGGGACCATAGTATTCAAAGGTGGCGGTTGGAAGCCGCGCTCAAAGGGAAGTTCAGCGCGCCGATCCCAACTAAGCGCCTATGCGCTTTAGCGGGCCTCGAAGGATGATGAAGAGTGGGCGAGGTTGCAAGGCTGGTGCGCCCCCTCCTCCCACCCGCTTTGCGGGCGGGCCCCTCCTTCCCCGCAGGTGGAGAAGGGTTGGGCCGGAGCGTCGATCTTGACTTTTGCGCGATATATGTTCATGTTTTGTTCGTGAATATCGCAACCTCGTTTCCAGACGCCACCGTGGCCGATCCCTCGCCGGATCGGGGCGATTGGCATGAGCCGATGCTGAAGGAGCTGGCCGAGATCGGCATGGAGCGGGCTCGGGTGCTGTTGCGGCGCGAGGCGGCGAAGGCTGCCTGTGCCGTGGCGGGTCCCGATCCGCAGCTGACCTTTGCGCGGCTGTCGCGGGCGGTGCGCCAGATCGTGGCGCTGAACGCGCATCTGCGTCAGCAGCGGCAGGCTG
>DASXNV010000059.1:0-10527 GCA_036494815.1 Caulobacteraceae bacterium | reverse complement strand
CTGGGCCTGGAATTGCGCCGGCGGCAGGGCCGCACGTTGAGCGCCCAACGCGTTTCCCTTGCGCTCAAGACGGGCTTTCTCGGCTTCGAGCGCGGTCTGCACATCTTGCGTCAGGACCCGTAGCCGCCCGGTCGCCGCCTGGCCGACCCGAGAGCGTTCGATAAGGTCCTCCTGGCTCAACAGGCAGACGCCGGCGATCAGCGGGCCGGTCAGAGAAGGCGCAGCCGAAGGAGAAGCGGCGACCAAAGGAGAGGCGGCCGGGGCCGGGGCTGGCGCCGGAGCCGGGGGAGGCGCCGCCGACGCGCTGTGCGCCCCAACCAGAGCCGCGCCCGCCAGACCGCAAAGGGTCGCTTTCAAATGGATTTTCATTCCTGCGGTTATATTGAGCGGGCCGTCTGGATCAAGGCCCAGGCCTGCTGCATCGGCGCGCGGCGTCAGGCCAGATCCTGGCGAAGCGCCACAGCAATGGCCGCTAGAGATCCCGGGCGACCGCCGCGTGCGCGTCAAAGCTCTGCCTGGCGAGCGGCTCAAGGGTTGAAACGATCGGCTTGATCTGAGCGACGGTCTCCACCACGAAATCGAAAGACAGATCCCGATCGGCCAACAGCGTGTCCAATCGGGCCAGGGCTTGCGCTTTCGCTGCGTCGTCGAGGCCTGGGGCGCCGGCTGCGGCGTCCGCCAGGGCGATTTGCCCGGTGGCGTCGAAAACCCCATCCAGGGCCAGCGTCACCCGAACCATCAGGGTATGGATCCGGGCGCGGATCTTGCCATCACGCAGATCGAAAAGAGCCTCACGGTTGCGGTCATAGGTCTCCGCTTCACGACGCACAGCCCGCAGCAGGCGTGTTGTAAGCGGCCCGTACGGATCGCCACGCCCTCGCGATTCGTCGGCCATGGTCGCGATGATGGCGAGCACCGAAAGGAGCTCGCCAAACAACAGGGCGGCGCTGCGCTCCCGCTCCCGCCGGCGCAGAAAACCCTCAAATTGCGTCGCAACGAAGCCGCCCACGGTCGCAAGGACGGCGCCGACCACCACAGCCCATAGAGTGCTGTCTCCAGATTGAAAGTGCAGGCCTGCCGATCCCACGACGCCCCCTTGGCCAGATCTTCAGCGATCTCTTGCCGGCCCGATCAGCTTTGCAGAACCCGGCCGCCGCGTCGAGTTCGCTTTGGCGAGAAGGCTGGGGTCAGAATCTGGTGCGGTCACGCTTGATCATAGCGATGAAATCGAAGATTTGACCGGTGGCGGCTCCTGTCGCTACGCCGCGATCGAACACCGGAGGATCAATGACCACAGATGATCCTGAGCGGGCCAAGGCCATGCGCGCCGGCGCCGAACGGGTCCGCAAAGCCGCCGATACCTTGCTAAGCCGTGCCGACCAATTGACCGGTTCGACCATGGGCCGACTGCTGGAGCTTCAAGCCGGTATCCTGAATGAGGGCGCCGCGGTTCTGGACGACCAGGCTTTAGCTGTGGAACCAGCCAAAGGACGGGCATAGTCGGCCGTAGAGTCGGTCGGCGAGCTCAGGATCCATCGTTGGCGGCCATCGGCTGCCTGGCGTAGAGGGCGCGGTAAGCGTGGATCGCCCGCAAGACCGTGAAATTGGCCTGGCCGGTGAAATGCTGCTCCATCGAGGCCAGGACAGCGGCGCGGCGGGGTCCTGGATAGGCCCGCAGCGCCCGGCTGACGATCACGGCCCAATGTCTGTCGTCGTTCATACTGCGACACTCTGCTGACCACACCGTAAACGTTCAACTGGACCTATCGATCACCACGTAAGCTAAACGTGTATCGCCGCCCAAGCGTCACGCAATTGTTTCAAGTGCGTCACAGATTGGCAAAACGTCAAATTCAAGCGCCACTTTGACACAATGGAACAAAGACAGATACTGCCCGTTACTTGGTTAATATTGTCAGTTATTAGGCGATCTAGGAGATAGTTATGCGATTATTATTGAAAACGAGCGTTGCTATGCTGGCCCTGATCTGCGCGACGGCGGCTGACGCGACACCAAAGGGCGTGGTGGGCGGCGCCGCCACCGGGGCGGTCGGCGGGGCGCTGGTGGCGGGACCACCAGGCGCGGTCGTGGGCGCTGTCGGCGGCGCGGTCGTCGGCAATCGCGTCACCAACAAAGATCGCGCACGTTATCACCACCACCACCGTCACCACGTCAGCGCCGACAGGCCACACGACTAGAGTTCGCACCCCTCCAGCCGCGTCGCCACCGCCTCCAGAAACACCCGCGCCTTGGTCGCCAGGTGGCGGGCGGAGGGCCAAAGCGCATAGATCGGCATGGGCGCGCTGCGCCAGTCAGGCAAAACCCGCTCCAGACGCCCATCGCGCAGGCCATGGGCCACATCGACACTTGATTTGGCCATGACGCCGCAGCCGGCCAACGCCCAATCATAGACGGCGTCGCCGTTATCGGCGCGCAGGCGCCCGCGCGCTTCCAGCTCCACCACCCGTCCCTGCGGGCCTTCAAAGCGCAGGGGCGAGGCGCCGTCCCCATAGCGCAGCCAGACATGGCCAGCGAGATCCTCAGGCGATGTGGGCCGGCCGCGCCGGTCCAGATAGCCGGGCGCGGCGACCAGGATGCGCCGGTTGTCCGCCAGCTTGCGCATGATCGCGGTGCTGTCGCGCGGCTGGCCGATGCGAACGGCCACATCGATGCGCTCTTCGATCAGATCGACGATACGGTCATTGAGGGTCAGCTCCACGTCCAGATGCGGGTGTTGTTCGACCAGTTGGGCGGCGATGGGGGTCAGATGGATACGGCCGAAGGAGATCGGCGCGCTGACCCGCAACAGGCCGTGAGGCTCGTCCCTACCGCTCGCCAGCCGCGCCTCGGCGCCGGCCAGTTCATCCAGCACGCGCTCCACATGGGCCAGAAGCGCCACACCCTCGTCGGTGGGCGACAGGCTACGGGTGGTGCGATTGATCAGGCGAACGCCCGTGCGCCGCTCCAGCGCCGCCAGGCGCTTGCTGACCACAGCCAGGCCCACATGCAGGTCGCGGGCCGCCGCCGACAGGCTGCCCAGGGCCAAAACGCGCTGGAAGGTGCGAAGTTCGTTGATGTCGTCGAGCATATTATCAACTCACGTTCCATAATCTATCCACCGATTGGTCAATTCTATCACTTTGAGGGACGGGTTAGATAGGTCGTCAGATCGAGCGACCTTCCCCCAACCGGGTCTGGCGACGCTCAAGCCCGGAGCCAATCGATGACCACATCCCTGTCCGCCCCACTGTCCCTGCCCGGCGGCGCCGTTCTTTCCAATCGCCTGGCCAAGGCCGCCATGAGCGAGGGCCTGGCCGACGCCAACAACCACTCGACCGCCCGCCTGGAGACGCTCTATCGCCGCTGGTCAGGCTCCGGCGCCGGCCTGCTGCTGTCCGGCAATATCCAGGTCGATCCCTGGCACCTGGAGCGGCCCGGCAATATCGTGCTGGACGACGAGAGCGGCCTGACCGCGCTGAAGGCCCTGACCGCGGCGGCCACTTCCCAGGGCGCCCATTTCTGGGCCCAGCTCAGCCATACCGGCCGTCAGGTGGAGAGCTCGATCAATACCGCCCCCCTGGCCCCCTCCAGCGTCGAGATCGACCTGATCCGCGGCGCGGGATACGTCTTCGCCCGGCCGCGGGAAATGACCGAAGCCGACATCGACTACGCCATCGGCCAGTTCGCCCACTCAGCCCGGCTGGCCCGCGCCGCCGGCTTCACCGGGGTCCAGCTGCACGCCGCCCATGGCTATCTGCTGTCGCAGTTCTTGAGCCCGCTTTCCAACCAACGCACCGATCGCTGGGGCGGCTCGCTGGAGAATCGCGCGCGGCTGCTGCTGGCTGCCATCGCCGCCGTGCGGGCCGCGGTGGGGCCGGGCTTTCCGGTCAGCATCAAGCTCAACGCCTCCGACTTCCAGAAAGGCGGCTTCACCAGCGCCGAGTGCCTGCGCCTGGTGGAATGGCTGAACAGCTCCAGCCTGGACCTGCTGGAACTGTCCGGCGGCTCACTGGAGCAGCCCAAGCAGGTAGGCGTGTCGATCAAGGACGAAGGCGAGGACGCCCGGCCCCAGAGCACCCTCCAGCGCGAGGCCTATTTCGTCGCCTTCGCAGGAGCCGTTCGAGCGGTGGCCAAGATGCCCGTGATGGTCACCGGCGGCTTTCGCACCACCGCCGGCATGGTCGCCGCCCTGGAGGCTGGCGAGTTGGACGTGGTCGGCCTTGGCCGGCCAATGATCGCCGATCCGCAAACCGTGGCGCGCCTCCTGGCCGGCGAGATCCGGCGCGCGCCGACGCCGGAGGACACGGTCGGCCTGTTCCATCTTTTGGGCTGGAACAACACCCAGCTCGAGCGCATGGCCGACGGCCTGGATCCGGACCTGTCACTGAGCGGCGAAGACGGCAGCGCCCTCTTCAGAGCCGCCGAAGCCGCGGCCTTGAGCGCCCTCCTGGACAACCGGGCGCGGCGCGCGGCCTGACGCAAAGGGCGGAAGAACCCATGGGCGTCGCCAGGCTTGCGCACTATTCGATCCGCACCTCGGATCTGGAGCGCTCCCGCCGCTTCTATGTAGAGGTGCTGAATCTGCGGGTCGGCTATCGCCCGCCGTTCGATTTTCCGGGCCTTTGGCTCTATGCGGGCGATGACGAGGCCGAGTTTGGCCTCGTCCATCTCATCGGCGTCGACCCCGCAAATCCGGCCGCCCTGAATCGCTATCTGGGGGATCGGACGATCCACGGTTCAGGAAGCGGCGGCCTGGACCATATCGCCTTTCTGGCCAGCGACTGGCCGAGCCTGCGGGCTCGCTGCGACGCGCGCAGCCTGGCCTATGTTCAACGCACCGTTCCGGCCCTCGGCCTGCATCAGGTCTTCCTCGTCGACCCGTCCGGCCTGACCATCGAACTCAACTATCCAGCCGGCGAGGCCCAGGCAGTCGCACCAGATACCGCATCAGCGAAATGATGGTTCAGGTTCAGCTTCACTGTTAAAGAAACAACACATTCCAGGCGCATAGAGAAACTCGATTAATTCGATTTAATGGACTGTTTTTAACTAACACCATCGCACGTCATCGGCGTATTTCGAATGCAGTTGAACGCGACAACAGCATTCGACTCTTACAGAACGGTAACATACCGCTCACCCGCGCTATCCGCCGGGGGAAACAGGAGAATTCGCCATGAATAAGCTGCTGATCGCCGCCTTGATGACGGCTACGCTGGGCTCGACCGCGCAGGCGGCGACCACACCGCAGGACCAGGCCTGGATCGGCAAGATGGCCTCGGCGGTGAACGACACCCTGAGCCAATCCACCGAATCCGTGCCCAAGGTCGGGGTGGTCTATGTGCCCATGACCGTCGACGCCAAGGGACATGCCCAGGTGGCCGCGCCCCCGCAAAGTTGCGGCTGCCCCGATCTCGACCAGGCCGCCGTCGACGCCCTCAACAGCATGGGCACAGCGCCTCGCCCCCCGGCGGACCTGGCGGGCAAGCCTTTCATGGTCAAGGTGGTGTTCAAGGCCCCGCAAACCCATGGCGACCTGAGCCAGGCCTACGGTCGGTGCGGCTGAACCGGTGACGGCCCATGAAAAACGGGGCGGCGCATGGCGCCGCCCCGGTCAGGATTTCGATGACCTAGGACTTGATCAGAACTTCTGACCAAACCGCAGGCCGACGGTCAGCGGCTGGATCGCCACCTTGTAAAGCGCCGAGGGCACCCCCGGGTAGCTGCCCGCGCAGGCCGAGCCGCAGGGCAGATAGTTGTTCTGCGATGAGTGGTTGTCGAAGGCGTTCTTGATGAACAACTCGGTCGACATCGATCCTCGCTCGGCGCCGAAGGAGAAGTCCGCAGTCGCGTAAGACGAGATCTTGCCGTAGTTGATGATGTCCTGGTCCCTGAGCCCGAGCCCGTTCAGGCTGTTGTAGAGCAAGGCGCCCTGCACGTGGGCGTCCCAATCCGCCAGCTCGAACGTATAGCGCGCGGTCAGGTTACCCTTGAACGCCGGGGTATAGGGCAGGTGCCGGCCGCTGGGCGCCGAGACGTCCGCCGGCGCGCAGGGGTTCTCGCCGAATACGGAGCAGAGAACACCGAGCATCCGAGCCTTGTTATAGGCCCCGTTGAAGGACAGGGTCAGGTGCTGCGTGGCCCGCCAATCGATGGAGGATTCCAGACCGGTGACGCCGGCATTGGGTCCGTTTTCGATGATCGTCAGGCTGTTCGGCCCGAGGAAGGAATACTGAAAGCCCCTCCACAGTTCAAAATAGGCCGCGCCATTGAAGCGCACGGCGTGGTCAAACAGCGACGTCTTCCAGCCGATTTCGTAGTTGTCGAGGCCGTCGGCCCGATAGGCGCCGAAATTGGCGTTACGGTTGACGCCGCCGGGCCTAAAACCGGTGGAATAGGTGGCGTAGATCAGATCGTCGCCATTGATCTTGTAAGTGATGTTGAGCTTGTGGGTCTCGCCCGAACCGGTGACCGTCTTGTCCAGATTGACGCACGGGTCGCCGCGGTAGTGGATGGCTTGGAAGCATCTGGCCTCGCCTGTATGGCTGCTGTAGCCAATGCCGTAGCCGAAGAAACCTTCCAGCGAATTGCGATAGTCATAGCCGCGGATGCCGGCGTTCACACTCAGGTCGGGCGTGATGTCGAAGGTCGCGTCGCCAAATACCGCCGCGTCGCGGTCGATACGCATCTGATCGGTCAACCAGATGGTGCCGGGCCAGCCGGTCACCGATATGTCGGTTCCAAAGCCGTTGATCTTGTAGTCCTGGATGATCCAGTGGGTCTGGCGCTGTTCGAAGACGCCGGCGATGACCCGCAGACGGTCGCTCGAGGGCGAGGAAATGCGCAGCTCGTGGCTTTCCTTGGTGAATTTGTCGGTGCCGTAGATTTCCTGTGACGGATTGGCCAGGATATTGCCGTTATTGTCGGTCCAGGAGGCGCCGGATCCATAGGCTTGGTCATAGAAGACCGAATAGTCGGTGTAGTCCGACTGGGTGTCCTGCTGGCGCAGGAAATAGCTGCCGGCATAGACGACATTGAAGCGGCCGAGCTTGCCGTTGATCGCCAGGGACGCGGCGCCCCACTTGTCGTGGTCGGTGTCCGGCTGGAAGTGCTGCACCTGCAGAAAGCCAACACTGGGCTCATAGCCAAACACGCCGTTGGAGCGGACGTCTTGCCCCATCAGGGTCGGCTCAAAGGTCCAATCCTCATTGAGGTCGAACTTCAGGGCCGCGCGGCCACCGTAGCTGTCGACGGTGTTGAAGTCCTTTTTCACAAAGCGGGCGTTGTTGATGGTCGTGCCGGCCGATGCGAAGGGACGCGTGCCGAAGACATTGTCGATATAGCCGGCGTCGTGCTGATCAAAGGCGACCAGCCGGATAGCCGTTTTGTCGTTCACCGGGACGTTCACATAGCCTTCGAACGTATAGCCGGTTCCGCCGTGATCGACCTGATTGACCTGGGCGTCATAGGCGGCGCTGAAGCCGGCGGTCGAGGGCTTGTTGGTGATGATGCGCATGGTGCCGGCTTCGGAGCTGGCGCCATAGAGCGTGCCTTGCGGCCCCGGCAGCACTTCCACCCGGGCGATGTCATAGACGTGGACGTCAAGCGTGCCGCCAATGGTGGTGATCGGCATTTCGTCCAGATAGGTGCCGACCGTGGGCAGGGGTCCGGAATGGTTGCCGGTATCGCCGCTGGAGACGCCGCGCATATAGACCTGAGCTGCGTTCGGCCCCAGGTTCTGGAACGTCACGCTGGGCATATATTTCACGTAATCGTTGAACTCGGTGACGTTGAGCTGGGTCAGCTTCTTGGTGTCGAGAGCCTGGATGCTCATCGGCACTTTCTGGATATTCTCCGACCGCTTCTGAGCGGTGACGACGATCTCGCCCAGTTGCGACGTGGCCGCATTCGCCGCCGGCGCCGCGGGTGCGTCAGCAGCCGCCGCCAGAGCCGAGCCAATGCCCGTCAGCATGGTGGAGGCGAGCAAGGTCGCCGACCAAGTCGCTCTACGCAGCCCCCGCCGGCCCAGAAAACCCATCATATTCAATATCCCCACAATTTACCCGATTGGGGGGCAGTCCTTCCTAGGGCGGCGGCATTGTCAAGCTGAGGGGCTGTGATCCCAGGAATTTCCAACGCCCTGCGTCTGTGACGCCACAGTCATAAACCGAATATGTCGCCCAGCGAGGCGCCCTCACGCCATTGGCGCGTGGGGATAGGCGTCCAAAACTGGTCCCAGGGCGCCTTTTAGCGAATCAAGCCAAGGCTCGTAGCGGCGCCATTGATCGAGCCCGTCGCGGAAGATCGGCTGGCGCACCTGTTCCGAACTGGGGGTGCGCACGGCGCGGTCGTTTTCGTAGAAGCGCAGACAGGCGTCCTCGAACGGCAGGCCGCAATAGCCCAGCAGGGCGCGCACCTCGGTCTCCTGATCCTCAACCATCCGCTCGTAGAAGACCCGGTGGACGAGGCCGGGCAGCACGCGGTCGAAATGGGCCATCAGGTCCACATAGTCGACGTAGTAGCGGCCCAGCTCGTCCAGGTCGTAGGAGAAGTTCTGGCCGCGGGCGAAATGCTGCTTGAAGGCCGAGAAGCAGGCCGCCATCGGATGGCGACGCGCGTCGATGATCTTGGCCTTGGGCAGCATTAGGTGAATCAGCCCGACGTGCTGGAAATTATTCGGTAGCTTGTCGATGAACAGCGACCGGTCCGTCTTCCGCTGGAAACGCGTGCGCGCCAGATATTCCTCGCCCAAGGCCCGCAGATCGCCAGCGTCCAGCTCCGCCAGATTGCCCGGATAGTTGGCGGCCACCTTGTGGGGCAGGCCGTGACCCAGCCGCATGGCGATCACATTGATATCGGGCAGCTCCATCGTGCCCTCGACTGCGGAATGGCTGGCGAGGATCTGCTCGATCAGGGTCGAGCCGGAACGCGGCAGGCCGACGACGAAAATCGGGTCGGACGCCTCGCAACCCCAATCGGCCCGCTCGCGGAAGAACTGGGGCGTGAACACCGCCTTTGCTCTTTGGGCGCGCGCCCGGTTTTCCTCGGGATCATAGGCGCTCTCGCCGCGACGCAGCGCCGCCCCCTTGGCGTAGTGCTCGAACGAAGCGGCGTAGTCGCCAGCGTCCTCAAGCGCCTTGCCCAGGGCGTAGTGCAGGTGGAACTGGTCTTCGACGGTCAGGTCGGAGCGCAGCAACTGTCCGCGCATGGCCTCGACCTCGGCGGCCGAAAACTGAACGGTCTTGAGATTGGCCAGGCTGAAATAGGCCTCGCCCAGGTTCGGCATCTGCTCGATGGCGTGCTTGTAGGCGCCGATCGCTTCAGCCAGACGCCCGGAAGTCCGCAAGGCGTGCCCATAGCTCAGCCAGATCAAAGGTTGGTTCGGCGCGATCTTGAGCACCCGCTCATAGGTCTCGATCGCTTGGGCGTATTCACCCGCCAGACTGAGCGCGGCCGCATGCAGGTTTTGATAGCCGATATTGCCCGGCTCTTCGGCCAGCAGCAGTTCGATCTGCGGCAGGGCGTCGACGGCGCGGCTCTGGCGGTAGAGGACGATGGCGTAGTTGTAGCGCGCGGGAATGAAGCTGGGCGCCAGTTCCAGGCAGCGGGTCAGCAACTTCTCCACATCGCCATAGCGCCCCAGCCGCGTGCCGGCCTCGGCCAGCATACGCATGGCCACCACGTCGGTCGGATGCGCCTTAAGGAAGTCGCGCAGCAGATGCTCGGTCACCGCCAGCTTGCCGTCGACCAGGGCCTGGGCGGCCTTCATCAGCACCGGGTCGTTGACCGAGGCCTGGATCTGGCGGGCATAGGCCTTGTCGGCCGCGGCGGTGTCGCCGACCTGGCTCAGTTGGTCGCCCAGGGCGCGCCAGGCGTGCGGCGCCTTGGGGTCAAGTTCGACCGAGCGGGTCAGGGCTGTGATCGCTGTGCGGGTCTCGCCCAAGGCGGCCAGCACGACGCCCGTTTCGAAATGCACGGCGGCCGCGTGCGGTTGGGCCGCCGCGAGGGGCGCAAGAACCGCCCGGGCGCCGTCCAGGTCGCCGCAGAGCCTCAACGCCACCCCCAACAACAGCACAGCTTCCGGATGGCCGGGAACCGCGTTCAGGATCTCCCGCGCCTGGACCTGCGCCAGATCCGGGCGCGCCGCCAACAGGCGGCGTGTATGGGCCAGAGCGGTGGCCAGGCTGCCCACAGGCTCTTGGGTGGTTTGGTCGGCCAAAACGCTCTCCAAAGGGGATACGGCGCTCGATCAAGCCCGCGGCGCGGCGAATGTCAAACCGGCTGAGGGTCGCGCAGGCCCAGGGCGTCGATCGCGGCGATCTGGTCCGCCGCCAGCGACCTCAAGAAATAGCGGTCCCCTGAGGGCGCCCGTCGCCCCGAGCGGGGACCGTGCGCAATCTCGCGCCGAGAACGCAGGATTCGTATCTTCATCAGGTCGCGAAGTTTGACCGCTTTTGTGGGTGTCGTCTTCGTGACGCCGACATCGAAGATATTCGTCGCTATCAGGTGCATCTGGTGCAGAAGGG
>DASXNV010000058.1:0-43069 GCA_036494815.1 Caulobacteraceae bacterium | reverse complement strand
GAAGGCGGCGCGAGCCTCCAACCGCGACCGTTCCCGCCGCTGGCGCTCCAGCCATGGGCCGAAGTGGCGCGACAGGCGTAGGCGCTGGCGAACTGTAGGCGGCGCGGCGGCGTAGGCGCCGATGAGGGCTTCGATGCCAGCAGGCTCGGCGCTCGGGAGCTGGCGTGAATCGAGGTGGGGAGTCAGCCAATCGCGGACCGCCGCGGTCTCTTCGCTCTCCACGCCCGGCCAGGACAGGATCGGCGTGGGCGCGCCGTCGCGACGAAGGAAGATCTCCACCCGTTGGGATCCCTGGGCGGCGGCCTGGCGGAACGCCCGGGCCCCGCGCCGGCGCAGCCCGGTCAGAACGCCTTCAATGTGCTTGCACGTCCCAAGGCCGTTCACCCGATGGTCGATGCAGCCGCAGGTATTGGTGAAGCCGTCCAGCGAGCGGATTTCGACCTCATAAGCCGTCCCGTTTTCCGATCGGGCCCGGAAGCACCCGAAGATGGGGTGGGCCGGTTCCATGGCTTCGACAGCGGTTATCTCGGTGCGTCCGCGCCAGCGCCGCAGTTCGATCTCGTGCTCGTCGCTGGTGTCCCAGCCTTGGGGCGCGGATGGCCGCTCAAGGACGGTTCGAGCCTGTCCGCCCTTCCGCGCTCTCTTGTCTGGAGACCGCGTCAATGAGGAGGGTTGGCTTGTCCGATCTGCTTGCATAGGGCGAGGCTAGCCGTTGCGGCCGAGTCCATCAACGATCGACTGGCGATACGATCACATACGAGGATTGTGTGCAGGGCGCGCGGGGCGCAACCGTGCTCAGGCGGCCAGCTTGATTGGAAGCGGCGCCTTATGCCAACGTTGGCTGCGCGTCCCCGCACCCAAAGCCTCACCGCATATCAAAAGCCCGCCGCTTCTCACAGACCGGCGGGCTTTTGCGTTTCTCAGTGAGTCACGTCTTTGGTCCGCCAGCATAAGGCGCGGCTTCTTCAGGCTGGCGCAGGTTGAGCCATAGCGCCAACAGCCCAAGCACTGGGGGGATGGCCAGGCAGCGGAAATTGAGCAGAATAAAGAGCACCGCAGCGGCGGCGCACCCGGCGGCGAAGAGAGCCACAGCTATCGACATCCGCACCAGGCGAGGCCGAAGATCCGCACGGGCTTCGGCGGGCAGGCCCCCGATCAGGTCGGCGATATCCATCATGATCTGGGTGGTCGTGCCGGTCATCAGTGTCGTCGGCGGCGCGGTGGCCAGATAGCCCCGATGGGCGGCGTTCTGGATCGCCATCGCTGAGACCAGGGTCATGCCGGTGATGAGCGCCGGCCAACCGTCGCCATTGGTGAAGGGGCCCAGCCAGATCGCAAAGATCGCGCCAAGGGTGAAAAGCGCAAGTTGAATGATCAACATCAATCGCAGGGCGGAGTGACCGCGGGCGGTCAGCCGGCGACTGGTCATTCGAGCTAGGATGACCACCACGCAAAAGGTGGGCAACGCCAGAAGTTTCGCCAGCGCCCCCGAGGTGCCCATCGCTATCGCGGCGCCAAATGTGACGAAGTTTCCCGTAACGTGGGCGGTGAACAAGCCCTGCAGGGCCAGGAAACCCGCGGTGTCGACATAGCCTCCCGTGAAGCTCAGCAATGCGGGAAGGTTCGGCTTCATGAAAGCATCTCCGGCCGACTTGGGCCAAGTCACCCCATTCCCGAGGGCCTTACAGGCCTGGTGAGCACGCGGGTAGGGTTCATGGGTTCACCAGCCGAACTTGAGTTCGGCGCCGAGATAGTCGCCGTCATGGCCGCCGGCCCGGCGAATGACATCGCCGACCGCGAAATGGACCGCTTCCAAGGCGAGCGCGATGTTGTGGTTGACCGCCCAATCGGCGCGAAGCTGGCCATAGGTTCCCGTGTAGCGGCCAGGGCGCCCCGCCGTGCCGGCCACCGGAATATCGGGCTGGGTGTAGACCGCGTCCGCGGTGGTCTCGCGCCACTGCCCCGCGGCCGCCAGCATGAGCTTGAGGGCCTTGGTTGGGTGCAGGGTGAGCGACGGCTTCACGTGGATGAAATTCACGTACCCAGTATAGCCGGCCAAAGTGACGTAATAGCCGTTGGGGAACAGCGGATTAAAGGTTCCGAGCTGGTGGTCTCGCGGGTTGGTGTCACCGGAGGCGGCGTCCACCTGAAGTCCAATCCGAGGCGCCCAGCCGAGGTTGACGAAGGTGTAACCGGCCAGCGAGCCGATCGCCCAGGCCTTGATGTCGTCCTCGCCGATGCGGCCGGTCTGGCCCATGGCTTCAGCGTCCCAGTCGATCCCCCTCGCCACGCCGGCAAGGTGAACGTCGAGAATGTCGCGGCGCTCGTCGCCTCTCGCGTTCGGAAACTTCACGCCATCCTGGGTGAAGCGGGAATAGGAGGCCGAGAGCTCGACCGTCCTGGAAAGCTTGCGTTCGACTCGCAGGCCGCCATAGGTGAGCCGGGCGCTGCTGTAGTCGTCGAACGCCCGAAGGTCACGATTTTGGACCGGCAGGCTGTAGAAGGCCAGATAACGCCAAGGTCCGTGTTCGTAGTCGCCCCAGGCGGCGTCATAGGACTGGCGCACGTTCGGACCGTCGCGGGCGGCCACAAACCGTTGCAGGTCGAAGGCGATCTGTTGACGGCCGAGCCGCAGTCTCAGCGTGCCGCCCTCCAGCGGCTCGCTGACGGCGACGAAAGCCTGCTCGAGGTCAAGACGGTTCTGATCGACGGGGGTCAGCCTCGTCTTGCCCGGCGCGAAGGCGCTTTCGAGTTGGGTGAATATTTGGATCTGGGGTCCCAGACGCAGGTCGGCATGGGCCTCCAGGCGGCTGATGTCGTAGTCGGTGCTGTGGTTGGGGCCGACCCCGAAACTCGGCGCATCATTGCCTTCGAAGCGCTCTCGCAGGCCCCCGCCCAACGACAGATAGACCTTTGGATCGTTAGGCGAGAGCGAGATGTATTTCAGGTTGTCGAACGGCTCCCTGGGAACGCGCGGATCGGCCAGGACGGACCAGTCCTCCTGCCACCGGTTGAACAGGATCGTCGGCCGCACGGGCGCGGACGCGTCGACCTGCTGGGCCTTTGCGGCCGCCGCGCACAGGCTGACGGCGGCGACGGAGCCCAGGAAGGCGCGCCACGGGATAGCGCGATCGATCATGGGCGGGCCGCGGCGTGGATCTCAGCGATATAGCCGCCAGGAAATTGAACCACGGCCGCTTGTCGCTCGCTGGCCATATAGGGCTCGACCAGAACCGTGACCCCGGCGGCCTTGGCCTTGTCGAGGGTCGCGGTGAGGTCGGCGACCTCATAGCCGGTCAATTCCCGACCGTAGGGGTAGGGCAGATGACCGTCGGTGACGAGAACCGTCAGCTTGCCGAAGGCTGATTCCAGTCTCACACGTCGATAGGTGTCGTTGGGACGGCCGATCTCGACGCCTGGCGCGCGCAGCTCATCGGAGACGATCTTGCCGTGAGCGAAGCCCAGGAAATCGTGGATGAAGGCGCCGGCCCGAGCGGGCGACACATAGACGCGATTTTCCGGGACCGTCGCCAGCGCCGGGTAGTTCGGGGCGGTGGTGTGCCAGTAGATCTGCATGTTGACGCCGCCCGGCCATTGAACGACCACATCGCGGCCGATGGGATCGGGGAAGGGCTGCACGATGACGTCGGCGCCCTGAGCCTTGGCGGCGCTTACGGCCTTGTCCATGTCGGTGACCAGATAGCCTGTCCGTTCGGCGCCGAAGGGATAGGGGACGGGCGTCTTGAAGCCGAACACCGACAACGAGCCCGCCGGCGTGAGCACCAGCTGGGACATGGTCAGGCTCGGCGTCGGCGTGACGGTGAACACGCCTTGCTTGGTCGTCGAGCCGCCGAATGTGGCGATGAGACTGGCGACGAAGCGGTCGAAGTCCTCCGGAGCGACATAGACGTGAGTGGTGTCGTACTGCGGTGAAACGGCGACGGCAGGGGTCGGCGCCGGAGAACGCGCCTGTGTCACCTGCGGCAGGTTCAGCAGCGCCGCAATCGCCAGGGACAGAATCTTCAGTGCGCGCATGAAAGGGCTCCGAAAGCTTAAGCGTTGGTGGAAGAAGAGCGTCGAACGCGTTGCTCGCGGCTGGCGTGCTCGGCGATCAGAGCGGCCATGACGAAGCCGGCGATGAGACCGATGTGTTCGAAGAACGCGTTCATGGCGGCGAACCGCTCGTGGCCGGCCATCGTCCAAAAGTTGTTGGCGACGATCGCAGCCAGCGCGGTGAACACGCCGAGCATGCCCGCGCCCAGCCAAACCCAGCGTCCAGAAATGATCATGGCGGGTCCGATGATCTCGACGGCGATGGTCAGGGCCGCCCAGAGCCAGCCGGGGTGCAGGCCGAAATGCTCCTGCTCGGCCACTGCCGCCGGAAAGTCGAACAGCTTGGTCAAACCGCCTAAAACATAGGCTCCGGTCAGGCCGATACGGGCGGCCATCCAGGTCCAGCGCCAATCCAGGACGCCGTCGACCCAGCGGGGATTGCGGTCTCGGGGGTCGGTCAAATCACACCGCCCAACAGGCGCAGCCAAGGGCGCCCCAGAAGCTTTTCAAGTCAGCGATCGGCAACTGACTGGACCAGGCCGTGGCGTGGTCGTGGCCGTGGACATTGCATTGATTGGCGCAACCGCACCCGGCCGCCGCCTGCCGCAGCAGCGCCGGCTGGCTGCCAACCGGATCGGCCCAGGCGGCGTACCCGCCGAAAGTACGCACCGGCGACCAATCCGGCATGGCGGGGGGCGGCGGTAGGCCTTCGAGCTTGGCGAAGTCGCCGGCGCCGTAGACGACCTTTCCGCCGACCATGGTGAGCTCGGACGTCATGTGGGCGATCTCGTCTTCCGGGCAGGCGAAATAGTCGCGGTCAGGCACGATCAGGTCGGCCAGTTGACCGACCTCGACGCGGCCTTTCTTGCCTTCTTCGTTGGAGAACCAGGTGACGTTCTCAGTCCACATGCGCAGCGCCGTCTCGCGGTCCAGGCAGTTGCGCTGGGGATAGAGGCGCAGGCCTCCGACGGTCTTGCCGGTGATCAGCCAAGCCAGCGAGACCCAAGGGTTATAGGAGGCCACGCGGGTGGCGTCGGTGCCGGCCGAGACGCGCACGCCTTTTTCCAGCATCCTGGCCACCGGCGGGGTGGCCTCGGCGGCGCCTGGGCCATAGCGCTCGACGAAATATTCGCCCTGGTAGGCCATGCGGTGCTGAACAGCGATGCCGCCGTCCAGCGCCGCGATGCGGTCGATCGATTTGTCCGAGATGGTCTCGGCGTGATCGAAGAACCAGTTCAACCCCTTGAGCGGGATCTCCCGGTCAACCTTCTCGAAAACATCGAGCGCGCGCTCGATCGTCTCGTCATAGGTGGCGTGCATGCGCCAAGGCCAGTGGTTCTGGGCCAGGATCCGGACCACGTCTTCGAGTTCGCTCTCCATCTCGGCGGGCATGTCGGGACGAGGCTGGCGGAAATCCTCGAAATCGGCGGCGGAGAAGACCAGCATCTCCCCGGCGCCGTTGTGGCGGAAATAGTCGCCGCCCTGTTTGTAGGTCGAGGTCCTGGTCCAGTTCAGGAAGTCGTCTTTTTCGCCCTTCGGCTTCTGGGTGAACAGATTGTAGGCGAGCCGAATGGTCAGCTGCTCCTCGTCAGCGAGCTTTTGCACTACCGCATAGTCGTCTGGATAGTTCTGGAATCCGCCGCCGGCGTCGATGGCCCCGGTCACGCCCAGCCGATTCAGCTCGCGCATGAAGTGGCGGGTGGAGTTGAGCTGGTAGTCGAACGGCAGCTTCGGCCCCTTGGCCAGGGTGGCGTAGAGGATGGCGGCATTGGGCTTGGCCAGTAGGAGCCCGGTGGGCTCTCCCTTGGCGTCGCGAGAGATCTGACCGCCCAACGGCTCCGGCGTATCCTTGGTATAGCCCACCGCCCGCAGCGCGGCGGCGTTCAGGAGCGCGCGATCATAGAGGTGCAACAGGAACACCGGGGTGTCGGGGGCCACCGCATTGAGCTCTTCGATAGTCGGCAGGCGCTTTTCGGCGAACTGGTGCTCGGTGAAGCCGCCGACCACCCGCACCCACTGCGGCGCCGGGGTGATCGCCACCTGGCGCTTCAGCATGGACATGGCGTCGGACAGCGAGCGCACCCCGTCCCAGCGCAGCTCCATGTTGAAGTTGAGGCCGCCGCGGATGATGTGCAGATGGTTGTCGATCAGGCCGGGCAGGGCGCGCCGGCGCTTCAGGTCGACAAGCCGTGTGGCCTCGCCAGCAAGGGCCAGGATGTCGCTGTCGGCGCCAACCGCCACGAACCGGCCATCCTTGATGGCGACCGCCTCGGCGGATGGATTGGAGCGATCGAGCGTCGTGAAGCGGGCATTGTGCAGGATTAGATCGGGGGCTTGGGTCGTGGACGTCATGACGTTTTTTCCGTTCGACTGTCGGTGACGATCGCAACGCGCTCACTATTGTGGCCGGGTAGCAGGCCGAAGATGTGCGCTATGTTCAGCGACTGATTGCACGCAGTGTGAAAGGATTGCCCGGCCAGCATTTGTTTGCCAACCGGGATCAACTGCTCGCCGATGAGTATGCCCATCAGGCCGACCAGGGCGATAAGCGGGGGCGCCGGCGAGCGGACATGAAGCAGGCTGTAGATCACCCCAACAAGGACCCCCGCAGCCAAGGAAAATATGTATAACTTCATTATCTTACCTGTCGGTCTGTGGTTTCCATCATGAGCCTGTGGTGGCGCCGCCTGAGTGAGCGACGTCACCGTGTCGACAGGGCGTTCCGACCCGGCCTAGTGGCCCTCGGAGACCCCAAACATGGTTTTGGCGTAGATGATGCCTAGGCCGTAGGAGCCGCCGTACTGCTTGGCGATCCCGGTGGTCATGTCGTAGGTCTCGGTGCGCGCCCAGTCCCGCTGCAGTTCGAGCAGGTACTGCAATGACGTCATCGGACGCGCGCCCGCCTGCACCATCCGTTCGACCGCCCGCTCATGGGCTTCGGGCGAAACGTCGCCACAGGCGTCGGCGACGAAATAAACTTCAAAGCCTTGTTCGAGCGCGGACAGCGCAGGGCCGACGATACAGACCCCGGTCCACAGGCCGGCGAGCACGATGCGGCTTTTGCCGATCTGGTTGATGCGTTCGATGACGTTGGCGTCTTCCCAGGTGTTCATCGAGGTGCGGTCGAGCAGGGCTTGTTGGGGAAACGCAGAGGTGATTTCGACGAACATTGGGCCGGAGAAGCTCTTCTCCGCGACGGTCGTCAGAATAGTTGAGACACCGAAGCCTGCGGCGGCGCGCGAGATCAACGCTGCATTGTTGCGCAGGGTCACGGCGTCGATCGAATGGGTCGCGAACGCCATCTGCGACTGGAAATCGATCAGGATGAGCGTGTGATCGCTGGGCTTCAGCAGCATGGAGCCGGGGGTCGGGGTGGCCTTGATCGTCATGGAGTTGGTCCTCGTGAGACGGAGTGGATTGGATGTCTCGACGGCCACTTTCCGCGATCCGGTCTGGCCGATCTTGTCGAAAGGGCTGGGTATTTGGATGTCGATGCGGTCATGGATCACGTCGAGGGCTCATCGCACGGCCGCCGGCCTCAAGACCGACGCCAATTCAGCGGGTGGGCCGGGCCTGCCAAGCTTTGGCGATACGCAGACCCGAGGTATTTGGCCGCCGAAATGCGATGCCGGACGGGCGCGTGTCGCCGGTCAGGCATAGATCCGGCGGCGTTCTAAGTTCAGCAAACCTCGCTTGTTAGGAACCGCTCAAACACTGCGGCCAGCAGCGGCGGCGCTTCCAGCATTGGGTAGTGCCCGCACTCCGGCAGAACGCGCAGGCGGGCGTTGGGCAGTTCCGCCAGCCACGAGGCTCGAACACCGGCCTCGGTGACGCCCGTGTCTTGCCCGCCCACCACGACCAAGGTCTCTTGCTGCAGATTGCGGGCCTGGTGCGCGAAGTCGTCCAAGGCCCAGGATTCAAAATAGGCGGCAAAGGCTTCATGTGTGCTGGTCTGCACCGATTTTGAAGCGAGCCCGGCGGACCAGGCCTTGGGAAGTCGCGCGCCTGTCGTATTGTCCAGGATCGCGGCCCTCAGCGCGATGTCACCAGAAGCGCCCCTGAACAATGCGAGCGCGTCCGTGTCGAGGGGCGCTGGGCCCGCCCATACCGGATTGAGGGCCAGGATGCGCGTCACGCGCTCGGGCGCGTTCACGGCGAGCCGCAGCGCGGCCTTGCCGCCCATCGAATGGCCGACCACCGCGAATTGACTCCATTTCAGCTTATCGGCCAGGCGTTCCGCATCCGCCGCGACCGTGGCCATGTCGTAAGGCCCGGCCGCCGCCTTCGAGGCGCCATAGCCGCGGCAATCCATGAAGGCGAGGCTGAAGACCGTTGGATCGAGCGCAGGCAGCATCGGCGCAAATACGCTCCAGTCACCGAGCCAGCCGTGCAGGACAATTGCACGGACCGGCCCGTCGCCGTGGATGAAATGACCCACCATGTGATCCTCCTTGTGCGCGGCGCAGTCTCGCCGCCGATTTCGACCGCCCCATCGATTTGCCCTGGGCAGTCTCCCGGAGTTTCGCCAAGTTTCGTAACCACCAAGTCTTGGCTCTTATCGCAGCGTCCGTTTTGGGGAGGTTTCATTCTCGGGTCTGAGCTGGGAGATGTAGTCGGCCACGGCCTGCCGCTCGTCGGGCTGAAGGTGCGGCACGATCATGCTCATCAGCTTGCCGGGGTGACCGCGCGTCTGCTCCCAATGGGTTAGCTGGTCATCAAGATAGTCGGGGTTCTGCCCGCCGATCTGAGGAAAATCCGGCCGAATCCCCGTTCCGGTGGGCCGATGGCAGGTGATGCAGGCGGGCAGGCCACGATCGGGATCGCCTTCCGCATAGACTTTTTGGCCCAACATGATCCGGCGAGGATCGCGCGCGCCACTCGGGACGAGGGTCTGGCCGGAGAAATAGGCCGCCGCATTGGCCATGTCGGCCTTGCTCAACGCGGAAGCGATCGGCCCCATGACCGGGCTGAGGCGTTTGGGCTTTCCGTCAGGGCCGGGGGTGAACGCCAGGAGCTGCTTTTGGATATATTCCGGGTATTGGCCGGCGAGCTTGGGAATCGCCGGCGATACGGCGTTGCCATCCAGGCCATGACAGGCCGCACAGGTCTTTTGCGCCAGGATCTGGCCAGCCGCCGCATCCCCCTCGAACCTCGGCGCGTTGGACGGACGAATGGGATTGCAGCCGGCCTGCATCATGACGAGCGCGGCCATTGCGAGCGGGACGTAGGGGCGGGCGTGCGGCGGCGCCATCATTCGATCCTGTAGGCGCGCTCAGCGTCGGCGGCGACGCGGTTCGCCAGAACGCCAAGCCCGTCGATTTCGATCTCGACCTGGTCACCGGGGCGCATATGCACCAACCCCGGCGTCTTGAATGGGCCGTACTGACGCGCGAGATCCAGGCCCTCCCGGTCGTTGGGCTGGGGCTTGAGCGCGCCGGGGGTTCCCATGGCGATCAGATCTCCAGGCCGGAGCTCATAGCCCTGGCTCAAGTAGCTGATAACTTGGGCGACGCCGAACAGCATGTCATCGAGGGGCGCGCGCTGGCGTACGACGCCATTGACGCGGGTGAGCACGCTGTGTTGCGCCGGGTCGCCAAATTCATCGGGGGTCATCAGCCACGGGCCGTAGGCGCCGGACGCCTCGAAATTCTTGCCCAGGCCGAACTGGCGATTGTGAATCTGGTATTCGCGTACGGAGCCTTCGTTGACGCAGGTATAGCCGGCGACGTGATCGAGGGCCTTGTCGAGCGGGATGTAGCGGCCGGCTCGACCGATGACGACACCAAGTTCGCCCTCATAGTCGAAGGCTCGCGCCACGCTCTCGGGGGGCGCGAGGATGGGCTCCCCGGCGCCCACATAAGAAGCGGCCGTGCGCAGGAAGAGATGGGGGAAGTCCATCGACGTCTGAAGGCCGGTCTCTTCGATGTGGCTCTTGAAGTTTAGCGCCAAGGCCCAGAAAGCATTCGACCGGCCAAGAAACGGCTTTAGGACGACGTCGCTGACGGGGCGGCCGCGATCAAGGCCGTCGCTCGCCCGGCGAATGCGGTCCAAGCTTTCGGGCCGCTCAAGGATCTCGGCCAGGTCGGCGGACAGTTCGGGCGCGATCTGCGCCAACGGGGCGAAGTCACTGGCGTTGACCATGACGCCGAGCGCGATGCGATGGTCTTCGGCGTAGGCGATGATTTTCATCGAGCTTTCTCACTCAAACAGGGCGTTGCGGCGGGGTTCAGGCGGTGGTCTTGGCGCCAATGGCTTCGATGGCGTGGATCAACGCCGCCTCGTCCACATCGGACGGCGCGCCACTGGCCCCCATGGCCCCGAGCAGGACCCCGTCGCGCCAGATCGGCAGGGATCCTGTGGCGGGCAACATCGGGGCGCCATAGCCCAATCCGCCGGCGACGCCCCACACCATCGGGTTTTCGCTGAAACGCTGGGCGAGGGCCCGGCCGGGCTGGCCGCCGGTGGCGGCGCAGGCGAAGGCCTTACCGCGAGCGACCTCGATAGTGATGAAGGGTGCGCCATCCATGCGGCCGGCCGCGACCAGGTGGCCGGCGGTGTCCACGGTCACGAAACTGAGGGTGACGCCCTTTTCTTTGGCGTAGGCGATGCCGGCCGAGATGGCCTGGTTCGCCTCATCGTAGTTGATAAGGGCGAGGGTCGGACGGGTTGGGCTGGAGGGCATGGGGGGCTCCGGATCCTGGCGGCTGAGGCCAGTCAAGACTGTGAAGGGGAGGGCGTAGACCGCGCCAGCAGGACGACGAAGAGCGCCGCCAGGAGGAAGGGCGCCGCGAGGGCCAGATAGAGCTGATCGACGGGCCAGTTGCGGGCGATAAGCAGGCCGATGGCGATCGGACCGGCGACCGCGCCAATGCGCCCGAACCCAAGGGCCCAGCCGACGCCGGTGGCCCGGGCATCCTGCGGATAGGCGCTCGCTGAGACGGCCAGTATGGCTCCGCCGGCGGCCGAGGCGAAGAAGCCGGCGCAGGTCGCAGCCACGGCCAATACGGGCGGAACGGCCAGCGCCAATCCCATGGCGGCCACGAAAAGTCCGGCCAGGCAGAGCGCTGCGCTCAGCGCATGATGCGGCCGCACGCGGGTCAGCATGGCCCCGACCACCACCGTTCCGACCACGCCCCCGGCATTGTTGAAGGCGAGGATCGAGGCGGCGACAGATGCCGATCGTCCAGCCTTTTGCAGTAGGGACGGGGTCCAGAACGCCATGACGATCAGGGCCGTCCAGGTCATGAACGAGGCGAGCCAGAGCCAAATCGTAGAGATGGCGCGGCCTTCGGAGAAGAGTTCGGTGATCGGCGCCGGCGCTCGTGCGCCGTGGTCGGGTCCGGTCGTGTCAGCCCGGATTTCGTGGGATTCTGGCAGCATCCAGACCAGGGCGAGCGTCAGCAGAAGGGGGGCGGCGCAACCGGCGATGAAAATCGCCTGCCAGCCGAGCGCCGGCAGGGTGATGGAACTTGCGAAGGCCGCGACCATCCCGCCAAGCGGCACCGCGGCCCACAGGGTCGTGACCACGCGGGCGCGCTGAACGGGCGGTGAATATTCGGAGGCCAGGCTGACAAAATTCGGACTGGCGCCGCCAAGGCCAAGGCCGGCGATGAAGCGGAAAGCGATCAGGGTGTCGAACGAGCCGGATAGGGCGGTTCCCAGCGAGCAGGCGGCGAAGGTCGCAGTGGCGGCGATCAGCAGTCGTTTGCGTCCGAACCGATCCCCCAGCACACTGAACACCATGGCGCCGATCAGGAAGCCGACCTGGGAGGCGCTGAACACCAACCCGAAGGCGCCCATGGGGATGGAAAGCCGCGCCGCGATCGCCTTGGCCGCGGGGCCGATCGCCTGGGTGTCGAAGCCGTCCAGAAAGGCGACGAGCGCGCAAAGCAGCACGACCCGCCATTGAAGCAAGGAGAGCCGGGCCGCTCTGGCCGGCGCATCGAGCGCGCTCGTGCTCGGATCTGTATCCAATGAAATCATGCTGGATCCGCCCGCTCAGCTTTCCGGACGGAGCGAGCGTGACATCTGCTGAAGATGCGCGGGATCGAACACGGCCTTCGGGATCATTCCGTGCACGGTCTTGGCCGGGATAGCGGCGTAGTTGGAATTGGTCTGGTGGGCGTACTGGGTGATCCGGAAGCTGCCGGTGATGCTGAGCAAGGCATAGGCGTCGATCTTGGAAAGGCCGGAGGCGGCGCTGATCCAAGCGATCGACTGGCGCAGGGACGCGGTGAGCGCGGCTTCCAGATCCTCGCCGAAGCCCAGTACGATCCAATGGGTCGGAGTCTCGGCGATCGGGCCGGTGAGGTCCACCTTCTTGTGCAGCACATACTGGATGCGCAAATCCTCCATGGCGGTTTCGATCGCGGTCTGGTCGACCACGCCGTCGCCCTGAGCGGCGTGGGAGTCGCCGGTCCACAGCCGTGCGCCGGGAACCTGCACCGGCAAAAAAAGCGCCGTTCCTTCGACCAGCTCGCTCAGGACGATATTGCCGCCATAGGCGCCGCTGAGGATGGCGCTGACCGGCTGATCGCCGGCCGGCTGCACGGCCATGACGCCCTGCAGGGGCTTGAGCGGAATGGTCACGCCCGGCGCAAATTCGGCATGGGTGCGCGCGGCGTCGAATTTCAGATAGTGCAGATAGGGTTCGGTGAAGTCCGCCGGCAGAGCCCCGACCCCCTTGGGCGCGGAGTTCCACCCCCACGCGATCGGCTTGAGCCGAAGCATCCGGCACTCGATGATATCGCCAGGTTCGGCGCCCTTAACCATCACCGGCCCGATCAGCGAGTAGGGGCCTTGAGCGGCGTATTTCTTACGGATCGGCTCGCGCTCGGCGAACGACATGCCGAACTTGGCCTCGTTGGCCCAGTTGACCCAGGTGTGCGGGTAGTGAACCACATCTCCGGATTCGATCTCCAGCACCGAGGGGGCGGTGGGATCCATGGTTCCGACCCGGACCGTTTGCGCGGTGGAGGGTAAGACGTGAACCTTGCCGGTCGCCTTGCGATCAAACACCGGCGCGCCTTCCTTGGCGTGGCCGGAGGCTTGCGCAGAAGCCTGGGCTGCGCCCGCGACAAAGGCGGTGGAGGCGCCTGCCAGCCCGGCCATTCGCACCAGTCCACGCCGGCTCAGGCCGCGTTGATCAAGGGTCTGCAAGATCGCTTCTCGTTCGACGCCATCAAGGCTCAACGCCCGTCCGGCATGCGCCTGGGCGATCTGAGGCGCGAGGTGCCGGGGGCAAGGATCGTGGGCCGGGCAACAGCCATTCCAAGATAGGGTCCGCCTCATCTTCGTCCTCCCTTGTCGGCGTCGCGCCATTGCAAGTCTCGCGGGCCGTCTCGCCGCCGGCGCCTTGTTGTAGCCTAGCCGCTCGTTCAATAGGCCGCTGACCGGCCTATCGCTTGGCTTACCCGATCGTCCGGCCTTCGAAATGCGATCTAACGTGTGACGGTCAGGATGCGGAATGTTTCGGGAACGATTGCGGGACGGCTCGGGATGTCGCCGATCTTCGGCAGCATCGGACCGCGGTCGGCCACGGGCAGAAAGACCTTCAGGTCTTCGGAGTCGAGCGCCAGGGTGCGCGCGCTGAAGGCCGTCGGGACCTTCTCGACGAGCTCATAGGTTGTCGGCGAAGCGGCCTTGAGGACGCTGAGCGTGCCGTCATTGCAGCTGACAAAGATCAGCCCGCTCTTGTCATCGTAGGCGACCGTGTCGGCGCCCGCGCCGATCGGGACCGTGGCGACAAGGGCTTGCCGGGCCACATCGACCACCGCAAGCACGCCGCTTCGGCAGCCGATGAAGAGGCGGCCGCTTGATCGATCCAGGGCTAGCGGGGTCGGCTCGCTGCAGCGGCCGCCGATCGCCCAATGGGCCTCGAGCGTCCAGGTGCGGGTGTTGATGCGTGCGACCTCCCCGGTGTCCGAGAGATCGACATAGACATGTCCGTCACCGTCGGCGGCCGCGGACTCCGGCGATCCTGGAAGCTTCAGGTCAGCGATGACCTTGCCGGTGCGGGGATCGAACGCCATGGCGTTGGGATCGTCCTCGCCAAAGGCGATGGCGGTCTGGCTGGCCGGGTCGATGATGATGGCGTCAGGTGCATGGGCCAGCGCGACGCGGCGAACGGGCTTCAGCGAGGCCAGATCGAAGACCGTGGCGGCGTGGTCGGCGCCGTCGCTGGTGACGCCAAGCCCGAGCGAGGCCGCCAGGGCCACGCCGTGGACGCGAGTCCCAGCGAACGCTTGAATAGAGCCGATCGATGTCATGTTGGTGGTGTCCACCACGAGCACGCCGCCTATGCGGGCGACGAACAGGCGATGGCGGAGAGGGTCGTATTGTAGATAGTCCCAGCTGCCTTCGCCGCCCAGCTTCGTCACCTGCGACACGTGAAAGCCAGAGGCGGCCGGGTTCTCAGCGGCTGCGGACCCTATGGCGAGTGTCAGGGCGAGGCCTGCGCCAATTAGGCCGTGCAGCCCTGACGAGGGCCGGCGCTTCTTTGCAGGCTGTCGCTCTGTCCGACGATGGCTGCTGTCCATGCGCATTTTCCTACTCCCTGGTCTTCACATCGTTCACAGCAGGTCGCGTGGTGGCGGCCGAGGTGTTGACCGCAGCTAAGCCGAATTCGACAACGCGCTGTAACCGGCTGATCCGCCGGCTTATCGAACGATCCTACTATCTGTGTCGGGGATGACGGCGAACTCCGTTCTCAAAGGCCGTTGTCGCGTTGAACGCGATGCAGAAACCGGACGCTACGGTAAGCGTCGGGACGCCTGGGTCATCCAAAAGGCCTCGACTTCGCCCATGCTGCGAGTCGTGAATTGTTGATCGAGCGCCTTTCATCTTGAGGCTCTCGCCGAGAAGTCAACCAAGGCCTGTCGGCTGCTTTGCAGACCTTCAAGTCCAAGAGAATTAGGGGAAACTATGCTGGGAAAGACCGTCCGCAATCCAGTTCGCCTCGCCGATGGGCGAGCGACCGCGCCGGCTGCGATACGCCGGGTCTTGATGTGTTCGGTGGGGATGCTCGCTGGACTGAGCGCGGCGCCGTCGCTGGCCCAGAGCGCGGCCGTTCAATCTCAGGCGGCTAACCAGAAGTCGACGGTTGAGGAAGTGGTGGTCACCGCCCGCAAGCGCAGCGAAAATCTGCAGCAGATCCCGGCGTCGATCGCGGCCATCTCGGCCAACACCATCGTCGAACAGCACATGACGCAGATCGACGACATCGGTGAGCTGGTCTCGAACCTGCATATCGTCGAGCGCAACGACAACTCGCCGGACGTCACCCTGCGCGGTGTCGGATCCTTTGGCGTCGTCCAGGGCGTCGGCTTCTATGTCAATGACATCCAGCTCTTCGAGGGGCAGATCATCCGGCCCGAAGACATCGAACGCATCGAGGTCCTGAAAGGGCCGCAGGGGACGTTGTACGGCGGCGCCAACATCGGCGGCGCGATCAAGTACGTGACCAAGCAGCCGTCGAACATCTGGACCGGCGAAGCGACCGCGGAGATCGGCGATTTCGCGACCAAGAATTTTTCCGCCGCGGTCTCCGGCCCGATCATCCCGGACAAGCTGCTCGTCCGGGCCAGCGCCTATGATGAAAACCAGGACGGCTATATCTGGGACACGTTTCGCAAGGTCAACTATGGCAAGACCCGCGATGTCGGCGGCCGCTTCACGCTAGTCTACGAGCCGGACGACTTGACTAAGATCCATCTCTACCTCGATGGCGATCATTTCGTGACCGGCGCCGAGAATCTGTTGTACACACCGCCAAACGACCACACATACTATTATAGCGTCAATGACTACTATGTTCCGTCCTTCCGTCGCGACCTTTGGTCCGCCGCCGTTCAGGTTGATCGGGACCTGAACGCCGCTGTCGCCTTGACGTCCATAACGTCCTATTTCAAGTCCTGGAACGAGGGGGTCACCGATTTCGCCAAGAAATCGATACCCATAGATAAGCTGGATCAGGACCAATATCACGAAAATTACAGCGAAGAGCTCCGGCTGACCTCGCGCGGCCAGGGAAATTGGGATTGGCTGGCCGGGGTTTTCTATCAGGTGCACAATCTTCGCTACCTGAACATCGATAATTTCAGCACAGGTGATGTCAATAACCCCATCACGGTCGGGCAGGCCCATGAAGATGACGTCAAGCGCCAGACGGAACTCGCCGGGTTCGGCAATGTCGGCTACAAACTGGATAATTGGAAATTCGAGCTCGGCCTTCGCCTCGAATACTATACGAGCAAGGAGCACGCCTTCAACGACGCTTTCACGCCCGCCGTCGATACGTCCGCCCATCTCGACGGCTTCCAGGCCTCGCCACGCGCCTCCATTCGCTACGAGTTCAATCGACAACTGAACGTCTATGCGACGGTCTCGCGCGGATTCGAACCCGGCGACGAAATCGAAGAAAATGGGGTGGTGCACCCCTACAAGGCGGAAGTCGCCGACAGCTACGAGATGGGCCTGAAGTCGAACCCCTGGCGCTGGCTCACTTTCAACACGGCGGTCTTCTACATAAACTATACGGACCGTCTGTATCAGAATATTCAATTCACGCCGTCGGGAATTGTCGAGGTCACCTCCAACATCGGCCCATCTCACAATTACGGTGTGGAATTCGACTTTGCGTCCAAGCTTCCCTATGACTTCAAGCTGAGCGGGGGTTTCGGCCTCACCCGGGCGATCTGGGGCGATACGCCGTTCATCGACCCGCAGACCAACCTGCCGATCAACCTCAAGGGCCGCACCGCGCCGTTCACGCCTGACGCCTCGGGCAATATCGTCGGCGAATGGACCCACAGGTTCGCGGGCGACTACGTGTTCGGCGCCCGGATCGACGCGGCGTTCACAGGCCTGTCCTACTGGGATCCGCAGGATTCCGCCAAGCAGCGGCCTTACGCGGTCGCCAATGCGGGCGTGCGGCTCGAGAAGGGGCATTGGCTGGTCAGCGCCCACATCTCGAACTTCACCAAGGAGAAGTTCAACACCATCTATGCGCCGTCCTACGACGTCGGGGCTCCGTTCAGCCCGGCACACGTCTCACGCCCCCGCGAATTCGTCGTCACCACGACGGTGAAGTTCTAAAATTCGCACTCTTGCGCGATGCGATCGGGAAATCCTTCATGTTGAAGATCTGGGGCCGGGCCACCGCGCCCAATGTGCAGAAAGTGCTTTGGGGCTGCGAAGAATTGGGCCTGGCCTATCAACGGGTCGATCTGGGCGGCCCCTTCGGCGGTGGCGACGAACCGGCCTATCGGCAGAAAAACCCGAACGGCTTGGTTCCGACCCTCGCGGACGAGGATTTCGTGTTGTGGGAGTCCCACGCTATCCTGCGCTATCTGGCGGCCAAGGCCGGGGATGATGCGCTTTTCCCAATGGACCTGCGCCAGCGCGGGCTCGTGGATCAATGGCTGGATTGGCAGGCGGTGCATCAAGCTCACGCGGTCCGCGGCCTCGTGGCGCTGTTGCTCAAACCAGGCGTCGGCCAACTGCTGCCCGAACAGCTGGACACGGCCCGCAAGGCCGCCGAGGTGTTGTTCGGCATTCTCGACCGACGGCTCGCGCAGTCACTGCATGTGGCCGGCGAGAGCTTCACGCTTGCGGACATTCCCAATGCGATCGGCGCCAGGCGCTGGATGACGCTGCCGATCGACCGGCCAGATTTGCCGGCGATGGAGGCTTGGCTCGATCGCGTCATGGTGCGGCCGGCGTTCAAGCGGATGGGCGCCGCATTGGCCGAGACCAAGACGGCGACCTGAGCCTCGCCGGGGCCGTGGTTAAGCTTCGAGCCGTTTCGGCTTCAGCACATCTGGCTCAGGTGGCAGGTTCTCCGGGTTCATGGTGATCGTCTGACGGCGAAACTCGCTGGGCGACACCCCGATATGCTGGGTGAAGAAGCGCGTGAAATTGCTGTGCGCGCCGAACCCCAATTCATCGGCCAGGTCGATCAGAGGGCGGTCGGTTGTGCTCAGCCAGCGGGTGGCGATCGCCATGCGAACGCAGTCGATATAGTGCTGGGGTGAGGCGCCGACGCAGCGGCGGAATTGCTCGAAGAAGCGGGAACGCGACAGGCCGACTCTCTTGGCGATCTCGTCGATCTTCGGGTTCTCGAGCGCGTGTTCGTGGATATAGGCCAGGGCCTTGCGGATGCGATAGTCGATCGGGCGGGCGGTGGAGACGATGTCCCGCTCCACACTCGGGTCCGCATATTCACGTGTCACCGAGTCGATCAGGTCCTCGAGCAGGTCCTCGCAGGTATTTTCCGGCGCCATCAGGTGGGTGGAGATGGCGGCGGCCAGGCGGTTGGCGTTGATCCGGACTTCCTCGGAGATCTTCTCGCGCGGATGCGGAAACAGGCTGGCCATGGGCTGGTTGGTGTTGGCCAGAACCCGAACAAGCCAGGCTGGCTCGATGATCAGCGACAGGATCATGGCCGGCCCGGCTTCGCCCGCGAGCTTGGCGTGGGGAACCCAGGGATTGAACAGCAGCACTGAATCATCGTCGAGGGGCAGGGTTTCGCCCCCGGAACGGAAAGCAGTGTCGGCCCCGCCCAATTTGAACAGGATATTGAACTCACGATGCGCGTGCTCGACAAGCGCCTTGTCGGTCAGATTGACGGTCGCGCGCCCGAACGGTCCCTGTAAGATCCAGATCGGCGTTCCCTGATCCATGAACATCTCCCTTGCGCCCACATATAGGAAGCGTTCGCCGCTTCTGACGGGTTTGGACGCGAGGCCATCCATAGCGGGCCTGACCGGCGATTGCGCCAGCAAATCATTACGGCAGGGCGCGCGAGCCAAACACTGTCGGACAGGGCGATAAGTTGGCGGATCGCAGTGGAAGCGGCGTTCGCCCCGGCCATGCGATCGTCAGACCCAGGTCAGCGCTGCGATGTGCTGGCGCGCAAGGTTTCGCACAGGGAGACAAGTATCCATGGAGGCCGCCAAAGCGCCTGTCGCCGACGGCTACATGTCCGGCTTCGCCAACCAGTTCTCCACCGAAGCGGTACGTGGGGCGCTCCCGGTGGGGCGCAATTCGCCGCAGCGTGCGCCTCATGGCCTATACGCCGAACAATTCAGCGGCAGCGCCTTTACCGCGCCACGCGCGGAAAACCTGCGCTCCTGGCTTTACCGCATTCGCCCGACCGCCGCCCAACTGCCGTTCACCCCGGCGAAGCTACCGGCCTGGCGGTCAACGCCCTTCGCCGGGCCGGCCTCACCCAACCGACTGCGCTGGGATCCTTTACCGATGCCCAAGGGCTCCGCGGACTTTCTGGACGGCATGGTGACGATGGGGGGGAATGGTGAGCTGGAAGCGCGCGTCGGTGTCGCTATCCATATCTACCGCGCCAATCGTTCGATGGTGGATCGCTACTTCTACAATGCCGACGGCGAATTGCTGATCGTGCCCGAACAAGGCGCTTTGCGACTCGACACCGAGCTTGGCGTCCTGACGATCGCACCTGGTGAGATCGGCGTCGTCCCGCGGGGCTTGCGGTTTTCGGTGACGCTGATCGACGGCCCGGCCCGCGGTTACGTCTGCGAGAACTACGGCGCGCCGCTGCGCTTGCCGGAACTTGGCCCCATCGGCGCCAACGGGCTCGCCAATGCGAGGGATTTCCTCACCCCGGTCGCCGCCTTCGAGCAGCGGCCGGGCCCCATTGAGCTGATCGCGAAATTCGACGGTGCGTTCTGGGCGGCCGAGCTCTCCCAGTCGCCGCTCGACGTCGTCGCCTGGCATGGCAACTACGCGCCCTACAAATACGACCTCGCCAATTTCAATGTCATGGGGTCGATCAGCTTCGATCACCCAGATCCGTCCATCTTCACGGTCCTGACATCGCCGTCGACACAACCGGGGACAGCCAACCTGGACTTCGTCATCTTTCCGCCCCGGTGGATGGTGGCGGAGGATACGTTCCGGCCGCCATGGTTCCATCGCAATATCATGAGCGAGTACATGGGGTTGATCCGTGGTGTCTACGACGCCAAGGCTCACGGCTTTTCGCCGGGCGGCGGATCACTGCACAATTGCATGTCGGGCCACGGACCGGATGCGCTGACCTATGAGGCGGCGAGCAAGGCCGCCCTTCAGCCGGTGAAGATCGAGCAAAGCCTGGCCTTCATGTTCGAAACCCGGCTGGTCATCCGCCCGACCCAGTTCGCCCTGAACACGGCGGCGCTCCAACGGGACTACGACACGGCCTGGGCCGGTCTGGAGCCAGCCTTCCGCGAGCAGATGGCGGCCGATATCGGCTAGAGCGGGATGAGGGAAAGTGCGAAGCGTCTTTCCGCCCGCATCACGCTCTAACCCTTTGGAATCGAGCACGTTTTATGAATTTGGATTGGCTCAATCCAAAATCATCGTGATCTAGAGGCGAGCTGATGGGCTCGAAATGATGAGGCGGTGCGTGATGATGACAGGTGCGGTTTGAGGTTGGCGTCGCTGAAGTCTGGGCGCGACGGGCGGCTTGTCGTGGTCTCGGATGACCTTACGGTCTGCGCCGATGCGACCGACATCGCCTTGACGATGCAGGCGGCTCTCGACGATTGGGACCGATGCGCGCAGCGCCTTGCAGAGCGTTCGAACGCCCTGAACACCGGGGTGGCGCCGGCGACGGCGTTTGGGCCTGAGGACTGCTCCAGCCCGCTGCCGCGCGCTTACCAGTGGGCTGACGGATCGGCCTATGTGAACCACGTCAAGCTGGTGCGGCAGGCGCGCGGCGCGACCATGCCGGCGTCCTTCTGGACCGATCCTCTGATGTACCAGGGCGGATCGGACGGCTTTCTTGGCCCGTGCGACGAGATTCCGCTGCCCAATCCGGCTTGGGGCTGCGATTTCGAGGGCGAAGTGGCTGTGATCGTGGGCGATCTGGCCCAGGGCGCCAGCCGAGAGCAGGCCCTGGCGAGCATACGCCTCATCATGTTGGTCAACGATGTCTCCCTGCGCAATTTGATCCCGGACGAACTGGCCAAGGGCTTCGGCTTTTTTCAATCCAAGCCGGCCAGCGCGTTTTCACCGCTCGCGGTCACGCCAGACGAGTTTGGCGACGCCTGGCGCGAGGGAAAGCTCCACGGGGCGCTGAGGGTCGATCTCAATGGGCGGCCATTCGGCCGCGCTGACGCCGGCGTCGACATGACTTTTGATTTCGGAAACTTGATCAGCCACGTGGCCAAGACGCGGTCGCTATCGGCCGGAAGCATCATTGGCTCGGGTACGGTCTCCAACCGCATGAGCGACGGCGGTCCGGGCCTGCCGATCACAGCGGGGGGCGTCGGCTATGCCTGCCTGGCTGAGGTCCGCATGGTTGAGACAATTCTGGACGGTGCGCCCAGCACGCCGTTTCTCAAGGCCGGCGATACCGTCAGGATCGAAATGCTCGACCGTCGCGGCCGATCCCTGTTTGGCGCGATCCATCAGACCGTGGCCGAAGCGTGAGGCTGCATGGCAAGATCGCGCCAGCCCGCGCCTAGGACAGACATCGCCGGACTTGCACACGAATTTACCGGAGCTATACGGCCATTTACTCGCGCCTCGGAGCTGAAGGGCCGATCCTTGAATCGTCTCACGCCGGACTTGGAGGATATCGACGATGCGAATCTTGGCTGATCAGGAATTGGTCTCGCAAGCCGGACCGACATCCGCGAAGTTGGCGGTTTCCTGCGAGTTTTCGGCGGCCCTGACGGGGTTGCTCGCGGAGGCAAGGGCCGCAGTGAAGCGTGATCCGAGCGCCGCCGAGTGGTGCCTGGACCGGCTGGAGCTGTTATTGGCGCAGACCCGTTCGACGGTGTGCGACGACGAAAGGGCAGCCGTCCGCTCCGGGGGACTGGCGCCTTGGCAGGCGGCGCGTGTGAAACGGTATGTCGATGCAAACCTGGGCGACCGCCTGTCGACGGCTGAACTCGCGAAGCTCGTCCGCCTTAGCGGAAACCATTTCTCGCGCGTCTTCAAGGCAAGCCTTGGCTGTCCCCCGCACGAGTACATTGTCCGATGCCGGATCACGCGGGCCAAGGAGCTCATGCTCCAGACCGATACGCCGCTGTCGCAGATCGCCGTCGCTTGCGGCTTGGCAGACCAGGCGCATCTTTCCCGCCTGTTTCGCCGCCTGGTGGGCGCCAGTCCGTCGGGTTGGCGCCGAGAGAACAGCCTGCCGCAACAGTGGAGGCGATCCGTTCGATAAGCCTCTCTTGGCGCGACTAGTTTTCCGGCGGGAGTTCGCCTGGCTGTGTCCGTCGTCCGCTTCGGGCGCCCCGAAGGGGCTGTCACACTCTACTCGCCCGAGGGCTTCTCCCGCCTTAGCTGACCGATGAAGGCGGCGTGAAAGCCAATCGCCAGAGCGGGCCGCCGAAGAAACAGGCGATTCAACTCTGCTCGTTCCCAGGCGACGATGCGGGTGGGCGCCGCGACCGTCGCTTTCGAAGAAAAGGATCGTCCGGCGACGAACGCGATCTCTCCGAGCATGCTTCCTTCGCGCAAGCGGTCCAACTCGCGGCCATCACGCTCCAGTGCGATCGCGCCGTGCTCTACCAGCATGACTTCAGCGCAGTCGTGGCCTTGCTCGACGAGCACGGTTCCGGTTGGAATATCCCGCCGTTCGCCCCGCTTCAGCAACATCCGGAACTCGCCTACAGCCAGGTTGGGAAAGACGGAGGCATAGAGGTCCTGGTCCTCGGCCGACAGGCGTATCTTTCGCCTCTCCAAGATCAGACTGACGATCTGGTAGAGATTGATGGCGAGGAAAAGCAAGGACCAGCCTATGAATACATAGGTCGGCCCCCCTGGAGCCAGGACATTGGCCAGAATAAAGGCGGTATTCGCCACGGCGGCCAGCATCCGCAGCCAAAGGATGTCACGCACCAGAAGTGCGGCCGCGGTGACCGCGTAAGCGAAATTGCCCACGAGCAATGGCGACGTCATTACAGGTGTCACCCCTGGTCAAAGCCTCGGCTTTCAAATCCCGTCACAAACTGTCCGATGCTCCAGACGGTCTCCTCGAGCAGACCGGTTCTGGCGAACAGGAAGTGCGCTGTGGCCTCATCGCCGCTTTCGCGCGCGATCTGGCCCATGGTGTGGAAATCGCGCGTCACCAGCAGCGTTGCATGGGCCAGTCTCGAAAGTCCGTCCGCGGCCTCTCCCGCGAGCAGCGGGCGGCACGAAGAGAACTGAATCAACTCGTCCATCGCGTTTGGGGGCGTATCCCCCAGGACCCGGATCCGGATGGCGGTCTCCATGGCGATGTCGTCGAGAAAACCAATCAGCCGCTTAAGCACCGCCGCGACTCCGTCGCGCGCGTCCGGCTCGATTCTCCAGGACGCAGCCTGGGCGAGGAAGCGCAGAACGAAGCTGTCTGCGAGGATCCTCTTCAATCCCGCGGGGATGGCGGCCGCGTCATCTGGCATCTTGCAGCCCCTTGCTGGCTCGGGCCTTCCTGCGGATGGTCTGGTTCGGGGCCTAGAGCCAGCAGGGTCCGCGAGCTGTCTCGCGGCCCTGCCGGCCCAGGTGTAGCGAGCCTTCGATGGGCCCAGTCTAGCCTCGGATAAACGCCAAAAGATCGGCATTGACCTTGTCGCTGTGCGTCGAGGTCATCCCATGCGGGGCGCCGGGATAGACCTTCAGGATTGAACCCTTGACGAGTTCGGCCTGGCGTTTTCCGGAAAGTTCGAACGGCACGATCTGGTCGTCATCGCCTTGCAGGATCAATGTCGGTACGGTCACGTCCTTCAGATCGCTGGTGAGGTCGGTCTCGGAGAAGGCCTTCACGCACTCGTACAGGTTTTTCAGGCCGCCCATCATGCCCTGCAGCCAAAAGCTGTCGCGCACACCCTGACTGATCTTCGCGCCGGGCCGGTTGTAGCCGTAGAAGGGCATGCTGAAGTCCAGGAATAACTGCGAGCGATCGGCGGCCACGCCGGCCCGGATGTCGTCGAACACCTTCATCGGCACGCCGCCGGGATTGGTCGGGGTCTGCACCATCAGTGGCGGCACCGCGCTGATCATGACCAGCTTGGCGACGCGCCCCTTGCCGTGGCGGACCGTATAGTGGAGCGCCTCCCCTCCGCCGGTCGAGTGGCCCACGTGAATGGCGTCCTTCAGGCCAAGCGCCGTGGTGAGTTCAGCCAGATCGGCGGCGTATGTGTCCATGTTGTTGCCGTCCGACGGTTGGCTGGAACGGCCATGGCCGCGGCGGTCGTGAGCGATGCAGCGGTAGCCCTGCGAGGCCAGGAAAAGCATCTGGTTGTCCCACGCGTCAGCTGTGAGCGGCCAGCCATGACTGAACACGATCGGCTGACCTGAACCCCAATCCTTGAAATAGATGCTGGCGCCGTCCTTGGTGGTGATCGTGCTCATGTTTCCAACTCCGTGTTCCGCGGGTTTTGATGATGGGGCAGCGTCCGTCGTCGAAGCCGACGCCGCCAGACCGGCGCCAGCGCCTACAAGGCCGCCTCCGGCCGACAGAGAACCAAGCAGCATTGTTCTTCGGGACGTCGACGAAATCTGCGACAATTGAGTTTCTGTTGTTGTCACGTTCGGCCGGGCATTTGGATGTCACGACGAACCCTGTGGGGATCGTGGTGTTACATTTCGATATTTTCGGCTGCGGGTCTTGAACGGCCTCACTGAGTTTGAACGCACTAGCGGCCGCTCAGATTGAATGGCCGATCCGGCGCAGCCTTCTGAAATCAGGCCTTGGCCGGAGCCTCCGGGTGGATCATGTCGCGGGAATAGGCCAGGCCAATCCCATAGCCTCCGCCGTTGGACTCGACGATCGCCCTGGCCCCGGCATAGGTTTCATGCCGCGTCCAGTCGCGCTGGAATTCCAGCAAGACCTGCAGCCAACTCGTCAGTTGCGCTCCCTTGGCCGTCATCCGCCGCAGGGCCAGTTCATGCCCGTATTCGCTCGCGCCGCCGCAGGCGTCAGCGACGACGAACACCTCGAACCCTTCGGCGAGCGCGGACAGGACGAGGAAGTTGACGCAGCCTTCGGTCAGAAGCCCGGAGACGAGCAGGCGCCGGCGACCGGTGTTCTTGATGGCCGTGCGGGCGGCCTCGTCTTCCCAGACATTCATGCTGCGGCGTTCGATCGCGACCACATCGGGCATCGCGGTCTGAAGCGCCGGCATCAAGGGGCCGCTGTAAACCTTGCTCGCCGAGGTCGTCGCCACAACCGGAAGGCCGAACACCCCCGCGGTTCGGGCGAGGGCGATACTGTTATTGAGCAGCGCCTGGCGGTCCATGGACTGGACGGCGAACGCCAGGCCCGCCTGCTGGTCGGCGAATACGACCGCGCAGTCGGTTGGCGTCATGAGTTCATCTAGCGCCGCCATGGCAAACCTCCCTCAATTCGCCTGTCACCCTAAACGGCGGCGAGCGCCTCCGCTTGATCAGACTTGCGCCGATTTGGACACTTCGATGGTGGAGGGGCGGCCGTCGTGGCGGGCCGTGATTCATCCAAATGATCGTAGCCGCATTCTATCGGCTCGTTCCCAGCTGTCAGATGCCCTCACAGGGCCCTGGGGATATAGGGAAGGGCGCCCGCGCCGCACGACCTTCAGCGTTTGGCCAGCGCCCCATCCGGCATCTCGATGTCAATTTCAAGCGTCGAGACCTGCTCGCCGTGCTCAAGCTTGACGACCACCTTGTCGCGATCGATCGGCAGATGCCTGGCGATCACCGCCAAAATCTCGCGCTGCAGCACCGCCACCAGGTCCGGGCGCCCGGACAGGGCTCGCTCGTGGGCCAGCAGCACCTGCAACCGCTCGCGGGCGACAGGGGCCGATCGGTTGCGGGCGAAGAAATTCAGGAAGCTCATGCGATAGCCGCCCGTCCGCCGAACCACCGGCTCATGAAGCCCCGCCGCTCGCTTGGCTCTTTGATGGCGATCTTCTCGCCGAGAAGGCGCCGGGCCGCGTCAACATAGGCGCGGGCCGCGGCGGAGGCGGCGTTGTGCAGGGGGATCGGACAGCCCAGATTGGAGGCGGTCAGCACGTCTGGGCTTTCGATGACGATGCCGAGCAGCGGTATGGCCAGGATCTCCAACACGTCCTCGACCTTCATCATGTCGCCGCGCGCAGCGCGGGCGGCGTCGAAGCGCGTGATCAGGAGGTGCTTCTCAAGCTTTCCTCCGTTCTCGGCGCAGCGGGTCTTGGAGTCCAGCATGCCGATGATTCGATCGGAATCGCGCACCGAGGAGACCTCGGGATTGGTGACCACCACCGCCAGGTCGGCGAAACGCATGGCCAGCGTCGCGCCCTTGTCGATCCCCGCAGGGCTGTCGCAGATGATCCAGTCGAACTTCTCGCGCAACTCGTCGATAACCCGCTCGACGCCGGCCTCGGTCAAGGCGTCCTTGTCCCGGGTCTGCGAAGCAGGCAGTAGCGACAGCGACTCGATCCGCCTGTCGCGGATCAGGGCCTGGGGCAGCTTGGCGTCGCCCTGGACCACATTGACCAGATCGAACACCACCCGCCGCTCGGCCCCCATGACCAGGTCCAAGTTGCGCAGCCCGACGTCGAAATCAACCACCACGACATTCTGGCCGGCCTGTGCGAGCGCCGCGCCCAGTGAGGCGGTGGAGGTGGTCTTGCCCACGCCTCCTTTGCCCGAGGTGACAACCATGACTTTGGACATACAGATACGGTTCCTTACGCGGCCTCTGCGATATGGATTTCAGTCGAGCGCCAGAAGCCGGAGCGCCCCTCGATCGCACAGGACCTGCACGGCGCAGCCCTGCAGGGACGCCCCCCAGTCCTCCGCCGTGCGGTAGACTCCGTCCACCGCCACCAACTCGGCTTCGAGCCTGCGGCAGAAGATGCGCGCGCCGTCGCCGGCCTTAATCCCGGCGATCGCGCGGCCGCGCAGCGCGCCATAGACGTGGATCGAGCCGCCGGCGATCACTTCGGCGCCCGAGGCGACTGGGCCTATGACCGTCACATCGCCGTCCTCGAAATAGATCGATTGTCCCGAGCGCACCGGGCGGTCGATCAGCAGGGAAGGGGCGGCCACGGTGGGGCCGGTGAAGGGATTTGCGGACGCGGCGTCAGGCGCGTCGGCCGACCTTTCGGGTCGGCCATGCAGGATGGTCGGCAATAGCGCCCAGCGGGTTCCCGAAAGCAGGGTCGGATCGACGCCCTCGACGCCGATCACCCTGAGGTTTCGCGCCGCCAGGCCGTCCAGCGCCCGCAGGACGCATTCCGGACGCTCGCCGGGTTCAAGGGCCGCCGCCAGGTCGGCCACGATAGGGCGGTCCGCGAACAGCGCGGCGGTGCGGCCCAGATGATCGTCCAGGGCCGCGAACCAGGCCCTCAGCGGCGCCTCGGGCGCGACGGTCAGCGCCATGAAGCTGCGGCCGCGAACCTGAACCTTGGGAAGCGACAACGACTCAGACGCCACGCCGAACGCCCGATGGATCGCGCTGTTGGCTGGCCGTTACGGGTAAGGAAAGGAGCGCCACAATCGGACTTACAAGGGACGCGCGGCGGACCAACATGCCCAGCCCTCCAACTCAAACTCGGTACTTGATGCAGCCTTACCGTTCGGCGATGGGTTTGGTTCCGCTCATCCCCAGCAAATATTGCCGAAGGTGAGGCTAGGGCTCGTCAACTCGCCGCTGATTGAGGACCCGGATCAAAAGATGGTTCCCCCGTCGCTATCCCTTCAAGAACCCGCGCGCCACGGCCAGAAATCCTTCAGGCGCGTCGTAGGGCACGCCGTGGCCCGCGTCGGCGACGGTGGCGAGGCGGGCGTCTGGGATGGTCTGGAGCATCCGTTCCGCGATCTGCGGAGAGAGAATGTCGGACACCTCGCCGCGAACGATTAGCGTCGGCGCCGCGATGTTCGCGCAAGACCGCCAGGCCGTTTGCGGATCCCGCAATCGCAGAGTCCGCGGCGAGCGCAGGGCGCGGTCATAGCGATAGGTCCAGCGGGCGTCCTCGGTTCGCATCAGCCCGGCGTCGGAGCGTTGTCGATGGAGCGCCTCGGGCGGCCGGCTATTGTCGGCGCGCGCGGCCGCGAACGCCTCTTCGCGGCTTGCGAAGGTGTCCGCCGCCCGCACATTGGCCTGGATGCGGCTGGACCCGGCCTGGACGAGCTCCGGGCCGATGTCGACGATGACGCAGCCCGTCGGCGGCCGAGAGCGGCGGCCGGCGAATTCTATCGTCACCAGGCCGCCCATGGACAGGCCGAGGAGCGCGAAGTGTTTCAGGCCCAGCGCCTGAACGAAGGCCTCCAGATCATCGGCCATGATCTCGACGCCGTACTGGTCCGCCGCCGCCCAGCCGCTCTCCCCGTGACCGCGCTGATCAAGCGCCAGCACGTGATAGCGATCGCTCATCGCCTCGGCGAAAACGTCCCAGGACCGTGCATGGCCGGTGAAGCCATGCAGCAGAACCAGGGTAGCCGCATCCACGCGCCTCGACAGCCAATCGCGATAGTGGAAGCGAAGGCCGCGCAGCTCGATCAGTTCGTCGACGACGGCGGCGTCGCCGTTGTTGGATGTCATGGTCTCACTCTCCTCGATCGATATTGGGCATGACCGCAATCGCCCTGGTTCTCCGGCGGTCAGAGAAACCCGCCGGAGACCTCGATGCGCTGGCCGTTCACCCAGCGATTGTCCTCGGACAATAGCGAGGCGATCATCGGGCCGATGTCGTCGGGCACGCCGGCGCGGCCGAGCGCCGTGTGGGCGGCGACGGCCTTGTTCACCTCCGGATTGTCGCGAACCATGCCGCCGCTGAAATCGGTGGCGACGGCGCCCGGGGCGACGACGTTGACGGCGATGCGGCGCGGCGCCAGCTCGAAGGCCATGTATTTGGTCAGCGTTTCAACCGCGGCCTTCATCGAGCCATAGATGGCCCTATTGGCCATCGCCCGCTGCGCCAGCGCGCTCGAAACGTTGACGATGCGGCCACCGTCATTGATGAGCGGCAAGAGCTTCTGGCTCAGCAGGAAAACGCCCTTGAAATGGACGCTGAACAGGGCGTCCAACTCCGCAGCGGTCCCGTTCTGGAAGCCCTGGCTGGAGGATGTCCCGGCATTGTTCACGAGAAAGTCGAACCGCTCGGCTCCGAAGCCGGCGAGCGCCTGCCGCACGCGGTCGACGAAGCCGTCAAAGGCGCCTGCATCGCCGGTGTCGAGCTGCAGGGCCACGGCCTTCCGCCCGGCCTCGGCGACAAGGCCGACGACCTTTTCGGCTTCCGCCAGATTGGCGTTGTAGGTGAAGATAGAGTCCACGCCGCGCCGGGCAAGGCTAAGGACGGTGTTTCGGCCTATCCCGCGGCTGGCGCCTGTGACAATCGCGATCTTGGTGGTCATGTTTTTGCGCCTCTTGAGTTGGGTTTGCTCATCGCGGGTAGATCGGTGTGTAAATCGTGCCGTCGGCAATTTAGCTTGGGATCGCCGATAGCAACGCCCGGGTCTCGGCGACCACGCGATCTTGGAATTTCGTGTCGCGCACGAGCGTCGAGCCGAGCATCGGATGGCCGCCCTCATCGTAGTAGATGCCGGTCCGGCCAGATGCATCGATCAGGACCTTGGTGATCACATGCGCGGCTCGCTTGGGGGTGCTCAAAAACTTCATAAAGGGCATGAGCAGCGGCACGAGCAGCGGAATGATGTATTTCGACAGAAAGCCTACGAAGGCGTTGGCGTCGCGATGACCGAGACCGGTGGCAAGATTTACGCCCGGCTCCACCGCGTTGAAGTGCAGCCGCGGCGTTTTACGGGCGAAGGCCATGACCGTGGCGAGATTGCACTGCTTGGACGTGGCATAGGCGTCCGCGCCCGGCATTTTGGAACCGTCGCGCCGCCACTCGCCGCGCGCGCTCGCTTGCGCTGAAATATAGCGAGCGCCGCGGAAGCCAACGGCCACGGCGGGCTTGCGCTCGGGATCTTCTACGGCGGAGACGACGAAGACGACGTTCGCCCCGTCGGGGAGATGCGGCGCGAGCGCCTCTGTCAGCGCGAAGGGGCCGAGGTGGTTCGTCGCAAACGTCATGTCCCAGCCCAGCGCGTTCTTTGCGGCGCGCATCTGCATGATGCCCGCGTTGTTGAGCAGGCCGACGATCGGAAGACCGAGCGCGACGATCTCCGCGGCCGCGCGCCGCACGCTGGCGACATCTGACAGGTCGCACACGAAAGAAGCCGCATGCCGTCCTCTTTGCTCGATGATCTTCTGCACTTCATCGAGCTTTTGGCGGTCCCGGCCAACCAGGACGACTGTGCCGTGCTTGGCCAGCTCGAGCGCCGTGGCGCGGCCTATGCCGGAGGTCGGGCCGGTGACGACGTAGGCCCGCTGGCCTGCAGTACCAACCATCGAACGCGCCTTCGGCATACTCTTCTCCGTTTGGAACCTGGCTAGCCGGTCTTTTCAGTCGGGCGTTCGTCAGCCGCCTTCAAAGGGGCTGGGCGCGACGATCGAGGTCATGGTCAGCGTTCCGGCCGACCGATGTCCGCAAAACTATGCCGGCCGCAGTTGCGCGACTAGGCGTTCATTTGCGAACGGCCCGTACGCCTAGCCGGACAGCCGAGTGCGTCTAGGATGCGAAGGGGTGCGCCTGGATGTGCGCAATGAGCGCCCGCAGTGGGCCTGGCAGGTGGCGATCGCCGTGGTAGCAAAGGAACGGGCCGGGGAATGACTGCCACCACGCTTCCAGCACTGGAACTAAGTCGCCGGCCTCGAGCTGCGGACGCAGGACGTCCTCGAACGTGTAGATCAGGCCCGCACCCGCCACGGACGCCGTCACACGCAATTCGATCGACGAGGTGATCAGCGGACCTGATGGCGTGATGCGCACGGTGCGCCGGCCCTGCCCGAACTCCCAGACCACCATAGCGCCAGTTGAAAGGCGATGGCCGATGAGGCGGTGGCGGGGCAGGTCTTTGGGATGATCCGGTCGTCCATGAAGGGCGAGATAGGCAGGCGCTGCGGCGGCGACGAAACGCTGCACGCGTGGGCCGATCGGAATTGCGACCATGTCTATGGCGACCCGCTCCTCGAAGCGGATCGCCGCATCGAACCCGCCTTCGATGAGGTCAACCACTTCGTCATCCACCGCCACCTCGACCTGCACGTCCGGGCAGGCGTTCAGGAAGTCCGGGAGGATCCGGGGCAGGACATAGCGGGCGACGATTCCAGGCGCCGTCAGCCTCAGCGGTCCGACTGGGCGCTCCGCATCCTCGTGTAGGCCGCTGAGGGTCTGGTCGATCAGGTCAAAGGCGGGCCTAAGTCCCGCGATCAGGCGGCGACCGGCGTCGGTCGGCATGACGCTGCGGGTGCTGCGATTGAGCAGGCGCAAGCCCAACCTCTCTTCTAGACGCCGTACAACGTCGCTGACGGTAGAGGCCGGCAGGCCGAGGTGTTTCGCCGCGGGCCGGAATCCACCTGACTCCACCACGGCGGCGAACAGCTTCATGTCGTCGAGGTACGGCATTTCAACACGGCGCTCATGGTGGCTGTCGGTCCGAAGGGGACCGTCGAGCCAAGTCCACAGGCGGTCAAGCGCGCGAACGCTTTTGCTTGCGAGGTCGCGCCTGGTGGCTCAGCGTTCAGGGTGAAACCTAAACCACGCCTTGCCCCGCTTCTCGACCATTGGAAACGCCTGCGTTGCGGTGGCGTGCCTAGGTCTGGCGCATCCTCCGCCGCTCGGGGGCCTAGTCGGGCAGTTTCGCCATGGCCAGGGTGTTCGGACGCCCCTCGAACTCTGCAAACACCTCGGAGACTCGCGGCGCGTCCAGGCCCCGCACAGCGCCGGCGAGGGTTTGGTCGAAGCAGGCGCGATAGGCGGTTGTGGCCTGGATATCGATGGTGCGGGGCGCCGGCCCGCAGATGTTTTTCGAGGCGAACTTCAGCCGCTCGAACATGGTGCTCGCGCCAGATCGCGTGGCCAGATTGAGATCGGCGACGCTCACCTTCACGCTCACCGCGTCCGGGTCGACTGGGGCCGCGTGGGCGGCTGATCCGGTCAAGGCCAAGACGGCGGCGACAGACGCCGCGAAATTCATTCTGTTCATGGCTTGTCTCGCTCCGGTGTTGCAATCATGCTGATGACGGCGACATCTGCCGCGCGTCCAGTAATGCTTAGATTGTGGAATATCAGAGAAAATATCGCGCTCGCGCATCCAGTGTAGATGGCGATAAACAAGTAACGATGTTATGAATATAGTCTATCTTGGAGTATGTGAAGCGCGCCGATGTTAATCGATGGTCATAGATATTAGCAGTCGTTCACATCAAACTATGATGATTTGGCCGTGTCGCCGCCCATGGTGGCGGAAATATTAACGCCGAACACGCTGAACAGCTGAAGTAGTGTGTTGAGTTCCGGATTGCGCATGTCGCCGAAAATTCTGTACAGGTGCGCCCTGGAAATGCCGGTGTCGCGCGCCAACCGGGACATGCCGTATTGCTGGGCCAGTGGCCACAGCGCGCCGATCACGCGTTCTGGCTGGCGATAGCGAAGGCCCTTGGTGATTTCATCCAGGCGCTCCGCCGTGAGGGCTACGCTCGCGGTCTCCACGATAACGCTCATGCCGTCACTCCATTCTGGCGGGCGGAGAGTCGTCGCTGATTTGACCTACTGACGGATCGCGCACGCCTCACCCAGCGCAGTCCGATCAGCCCCATAAGGCGACGCCCCAACCTTGACCTTAGCTGTAGTCGAAGGCTGGGCGCGTCGCAGCAATAACTCAACTGCGGGTGTTAACCCCGTGTAATATCCGGCCGGATCGCGGTCGGCTTCATCTTGACCACCGGCGCGGCGGACTGACACAACGGCGCGGATTTGCGGTTGCCCCGGGGGGCGCCTGCCTGGCGTCGCCGGGGTATTGCTCCAGACGTGGCGATCATGACCTGATGGCTGCCGTGAAGCAGTAATAATTCCAGAGAATCAAATTCAACGAATAATGGCTGGCGGCATCGCGCGATTCTATGTCTGAATGGACATTAGACGAGGTTCTTTGCGTAGAATAATCTAAATTATACTTAATGCTGATTAAATAACGGGCATCTTAAGGTGCTTGCGACGGATTAGATGCCCATCATCATGTTTTGATGTGTCGGATATCAGCGGTCTGTGTTTTGGCGCGTTAGAATTTGTGACACTGTGACGTTTATTTCTATGGCCGAATCCCTCGCGGCCAAGGCTAGGGTGCCGTCAATGGCTAATGGTCGCGCTCCGGACATGGTGGACTCCGCAAACTTCGCCCGCATTCTGATCGTCGAAGATGACATAATTTGTCGTGAAATCGTGGGGGCGCACCTGAAATCCGAAGGCTTCCACACCGTGGAGGCCGTGGATATCGCCTCCGGCGTCACCGCGTTTGCAACCCATCCCATCGATCTTCTGATCACCGACATCAACTTGCCGGACGGCCTCGGCTTCGATCTGGTTCAGACCCTGCGCCGCCAGCGCGATTTCGCCGCCATCTATATGACCAGCCGCGGCGGGTCGTGCGACAGGGTTCGCGGACTGGAGGACGGTGGCGACGACTATATCGTCAAGCCGGTGGACATGCCGGAGCTGACCGCCCGGGTGCGGGCGGTGTTGCGCCGCTATCGCAAGACCGCGCCAGGGCCGGCGCCATCGGAGTCCGTGGTCGTATTCGCCGGCTGGACCCTCGATCTGGTCCGCCGCGAACTCGCCGATTCCAAGGGCGGCCTCATTCGCCTCACCCGCGCCGAGTTCGACCTATTCGCAGCCCTGGCCCAGACCGGCGCCAAGCCCTTGAGCCGCGACTATCTGGTGGAGGTGGTGTCCTCTGCGGACTCCGCTACGCGTGAACGGACCATCGACGTGATGATCAGCCGGATCCGGCGCAAGCTGGCCCTGGCCAACCAGCCGGCGCCTCAGATCGTCACCGAATTGGGCGCAGGCTACCGGTTCAAGGCGCCCGAACCGTTACCCGCATGATCCGCCGTCAGGCCTGGAAACTGTCTCGTCAGGGCGGTCTCGACCTGCGCCTGCAGGGCGGCTACGTCAGCCAGGGCGCGGGCGACCGCGCCGGCGTGTGGATTGAGATTGTCCGCCTTCGCCTCCAACGCCTGGTCGATCGCCGCCTCCAGCCTGCCCAGCGAAGCGGCCAGCGCCGTCAGCCCCAGGCTGCTGGCCGAACCCAGGCTCTGATGCAGCGCCGCCCGCTGCAGGCGCCAGTCCGGACCTTTGGACGCCATATCCGCCCTCAGGGCGGTCAGCCGCTCTTGAAGCAGTTGCAGCAATTGACCCAGCCGCTCCCGCCCCAGAACCCCCAGCAGGGCCTTCAGCCGATCCTGGTCGATCGAAGGGTCTTTGCTCGTCATGGCCATGCGTCAGTCGGCTCCCGCGAGGTCTTGCTCTCATCAAAGGCGCAAGGGTGAGCGCCCCTATTCACCGCCCGTTTCTGGACCTAAGCGCCCACCAGCCACGTCGCAAGTTCGCTTCGGTCGCGGCCTTCAATCTGCTGGTCGCCCTGGCCTATGCGACTACCGGCTATGCGGGCTTGCACCTGGCTTTCGTCGGCCAGACCGTGACCCTGTTCTGGCCCCCGTCCGGGATCGCCTTTGCTTCCGTCTGGCTCGGCGGCCTCGAAATGCTCCCCGGCGTCGCATTGGGCGCCTTCGCCGTCAACATGGTCATGCTGCATTCCCCGCTCATGGCGGCTGTGATTGCAGTGGGCAACACCCTGCCGTCCATCGTGGCCATGCGCTGGCTGCGCAGGGTAATCGCCGCCGGGCGCGCGCCCGGCGAGCTGCAGCGGGTCTCGTGGTTCATCGTCGTCGCGGCCCTGGGCGCCACCACCTTCAGCGCCACGCTAGGCTCCCTGGTGGTCAGCCTGATGGCCGGCGCCGGCGGATCCATCCAGTCCATCTGGGCCACATGGTGGATGGGCGACGCCATGGGCGTGCTGATCGTGGCGCCGCCCATCCTGCTCTGGCGCCGCTTCTTCGGCGGCGGCTTTCGTTTGATCAGCATGGCCGAATCCGCCGCCTTTGGCTTGGCGGGCCTGGCCATCATCGCCGGCCTGCTGTTCATTCGCGGCCCCATCTGGGCGGTCGAGTTGTGCAAGCTGTTCACCCTCGTGCTCATCCTGGGGGCAGGCGCCTGTTTCGGCCTTGGCGGCCCGGCGGCCACGACACTGCTGATGGCGGTGGGCGCCGTCGGCGTCACCGTGCTGGGGGAGGGACCCTTTCGGCGCGGCAATTTCAACGACAGCTTCGCGCTGCTCCACTCCTACCTGTTCGCCAACGCCCTGGCCGGACTACTGCTGGCCGCCGCCCTGGCCGACCTGCGCAACGCGTTGCAAAGCGAGCGGTTGGCCCGCACCGAAGCCGAGGAGGCTTCGGCAAACCGCGCCCGCCTGCTCACCATGATCAGCCACGACATCCGCACGCCTCTGTCAGGGATTATGGGCGTGCTGCAGACCCTGAGCCTCAAGTCTCTGGAACCCGAACCTGAGCGGCTGGTCGATCTGGGCCTTCGGGCCGGCAATGCACTGACCAAGCTTGTGTCCGACATCCTCGACGCGGCCCGGGCGGACGCCGACCGCATCGCCCTCGATCCCGCGCCATTCGATCCTGCCTGCAGCCTGTCCGACATTGTCGAGATCAATCGTGTCTTCGCCGCACGTAAGGGCCTGTCGGTGACGCTCAGCAATCTCGACGCCCTGCCGCCCTTGCTCCTGGGGGACCGGGTCCGTTTCGAGCAGCTTGTCGGCAATCTGCTCGGCAATGCGGTGGCCTACACGACCAGCGGTGGCGTAACCGTGGCCGCCCGCTGGGACGCCGACGCCGCCAATCCCCTGATTGTCGAGATCAGCGACACCGGCCCGGGCATGGATCCGGCGCGCGTGCCGGAAATGTTCGACACCTTTGTGCTCGAGCCGCGCCCGGACGACCGCTCCACCGGCCTTGGGCTTGGCCTGCATATCTGCCGCCACCTCGTCCAACTGATGGACGGGTCCATCGACTATGCCCGCCTGTCCTGCGGCGGCAGCCAATTCCGCATCGCGCTCCCCTTGGGCCCGACCATCGCGCCGCCCCCAGCGGCGGCCCCATCGCCAGAGCCGCCCCTGCGCGTTCTGCTGGTGGAAGACGACGATATCGCGCGGGAAACCACCTGCGCCCTGCTGCAGGCCCGCGGCCATCTGGTCAGCGTCGCTGCGGACAGCGAGACCGCCGTCGCCCTCGCTACGACCCGAGTCTTCGATCTAATTCTGATGGACATCCAGCTGGCCCAATCCAGCCAGGCCGGCGTCGACGCCACCCGCCGCATTCGCGCCCTACCCAGCCCCCATGGCGAGGTCGCCATCATCGCCCTGACCAGCGACGGCATCGAAGATCACCACTACGCCTATCGCGCCGCCGGTGTGGACGCGGTCGTCGTCAAGCCCTTTTCCCTGACCAGCGGCTTGGCCCACCTTGCGCCGTCGAAGCTGGGGCTGCAGTCGCCGTCGATGGAGGCGTGATCAAGAGCGGGATGAGGAAAAGTGCGAAGCGGTTTTCCGCCCGCATCCCGCTCTAACCTTTAGCGTCGATCACGTTTTATGATTTTGGATTGATTCAATCCAAAATCATCGTGATCTAGGCGGTGACGATCCACGCAGCGCGCCTTAACGTTCGAATCCGCCGGGCCAACAACAAACTTGGCGCCTATCGGACTTCTCCGCCGCCGACCGCATTGAGCTCGGTGAGCGCCTCGTCCGACAGGGCGAGCTCCGCCGCCTTCAGGTTCTCATGCAGGTGCGCGAGCGAAGATGTGCCGGGGATCAGGAGCAGGTTGGGCGCGCGGCGAAGCAGCCAGGCCAGCGCCACCTGCATCGGGGTCGCGCCCAGCCGCGCCGCAACGCCCGAGAGGGTCGACGACTGCAGGGGCGAGAAGCCGCCGAGGGGGAAGAAGGGCACATAGGCGACGCCCTTGTCCGCAAGCTCATCGATCAGCGCGTCGTCGTCGCGGTGCGCCAGATTGTAGAGGTTCTGCACGCAGACGATATTCGCGATCTTGAGCCCTTGCGCAAGCTGGACCGAGGTGACGTTGCTCAGGCCGAGCTGTTTGATCAGGCCTTGCCTCTGTAGGTCGGCGAGGGTGGTGATCTGCGCCTCGATCGACGCCTCGCTCGGCCCGTGGACGCCGCCCACGCGCAGATTGACCACGTCGAGGGCGTCGAGGCCCAGATTTCGCAGATTGTCGTGCACCGCGCTGGTCAGGTCGGCGGGGGACAGAGCCGGATTCCAGGAGGCGTCGTCGCCGCGAACCGCGCCGACCTTGGTCACGATCACCAGATGATCCGGATAGGGATAAAGCGCCTCGCGGATCAGCCGGTTGGTGACGTGGGGGCCGTAGAAGTCGCTGGTGTCGATGTGGTCGACCCCGCCGGCCACCGCCGCCCTCAGCACAGCCAGGGCGACGTCATGGTCCTTGGGCGGGCCGAACACGCCTGGTCCGGCGAGCTGCATCGCCCCATAGCCCATGCGGTTCACGGTGCGGTCGCCGAGCGCGTAAGTCCCGGCTTGAGTGATATTGGTCATGGAAGTCTCCCAGGCTGAACCATGACCCATATGGACGTCGCCGGGGTGCGCGATGGGCTGCAATCGATACGGGCCGTGCGGAATTCTGAACAATGGCGTTGGAACTGAACGATCTTTCCGCGGGTCCGTTCCTCTATTATCCGGGGCGGCGTCGTCTGCCGCGCTGCAGCGCGCCTTCGTCGATTTCATCAGGAACTTACGGCTGGCGGCGAAAGAGATGGTGTCCAAAAACCACGTTGCGAGGATGCCTCCCTTATTGATGAGTTGTCGTGCGGTCGCCGGAAGGGCGGATCCTTTCGAACCTCACACGTTCCGGTCCAACAAGACTGGCGCGATAGCCAGCATCAAGCCACGCGCCGGATTGGATCGAGCGGGGTTCTGGATCACCTTCGTTCGCCCACCACTCTGACCGCAGGGCGCGTTTAGGAAGAAAATCAGCGATCACTATCTCAACTTCGCGAAAGCTCATCTCGATCAGTGAGCCTCGGCGCCGCCGCAAAAAATGCTGAAGGCGATCATATTTCGCCATTTTGATGTCCCCAACCCCGTTCGCCTCAAGCTGAGCTTGTTCAGTGAAAGGAGCAAAGGGGCTCGCGCCACGCGAGAGCCGGCGAGTCGCGGCATCGAGGCGATTGATGAAGGGCGAGGCCTCCAAAATTGCCGGACATGGCGGCTGCGCTCTCGGGACTGACCCGACGCTTTCGCAAGAAATGTCAAATCCTGCGCCAAGTCTGTGCAAAGCCGGCGGCGGCCGCGACCGCTACACATCATCCTGCAAAATCAAATGAAGCCGGCGCGATCCGCGACAGCGGACGGCACGAGCTCTTTGGGGAGGATCGACGGTGAAGCCTTTAGATTACTTTGGAAGAGCGGCTATTTTGATCCTGCTGAGTTCGGCCTCCTCGCCGGTTCTGGCGCAGGCCGCGCAGCCAGCGACCACGGCCAGCGAGCCGGAGGTCACGCAGGAAGTCGTCGTGACGGCCCAGCGCCGGGAGCAGTCCATTCTGAAAGTGCCGCTTGCGGTGACCGCGGTGACCGGCCGCGCCCTCGAAAACAAGGGCATCACCAACTCGGCCGATCTGGCGACAGCGGTCCCTAATCTTCAGGTCAACAGCTCGTTCGGCAACACCCAGCCGAACTTTTCCCTGCGCGGCATCAGCGTCGCCAACGAATACAATTCCAACCAGGCCTCACCCGTCGGCGTCTACATAAACGACGTCTATATCGCCAGCCGGGTCAGCCAGGGCATGGGCCTGTTCGACATGGATCGCGTGGAGGTCCTGCGCGGCCCGCAGGGCACGCTGTTCGGCCGCAACACCACCGGCGGCGCGATCAACTTCATCACCAAGGGCCCGTCGCTCACGGGAAGCAATGGCTATGTGGAGGCGGGTTACGGCAGCTTCAACACCGGCAAGCTTCAGGGCGCCGGCGAAACCACCCTGGCCGGCGACCAGGTCGGGCTGCGGGTCGCGGCCAATTATGAGGTCGGCGACGGCCAGTTCCACAATGTCCATCCCGGCGGCGGCGATCCGGACTCCACCGACACGCTACAGGGGCGTGTGTCCCTCAGGATCAAACCGGACGGCTCACCGCTCGATATCAAGATCGTCGCCTATGGCGGTCGCAATAATCCCACCCAGGCGCCGGTGTTCGGATTCCAGCCCTCTCGCCAGGGGCTCAGCTTCTTCGACGTCGACGAGAACCGGGTCGGGCGCAGCAAGACCTCGTCCTGGGGCGTGGCGAGCGACATCAGCTACGAGCTGTCGCCGCACCTGAAATTCATCTCCGTCACTTCCTATGACGGCGGCCGGGAAGATCTGCAGCAGGCGGCGGACGGCTCGCCGCTCGACATCCTGGACATCAATTGGCGCTCCCAGTTCCATCAGTTCAGCGAGGAGGCGCGCCTGAACTATAGCAATGAGCGGCTGACCCTGATCGGCGGCGTCTATTACGGCTCGGATGGCACGATCACCGACGATCTGTTCGATATCGGCAGCGTGCTGGGCCCCGGGATCAACGGGGGCTTCTTCCAGCACTACAGGCAGGAGCGGCAATCCTATGCGGTGTTCGCCCAGGGCGATCTCAATCTGACCCCCAAGCTGGTTCTGACCCTGGGCCTGCGCTACACGGCCGACCGCGCCCAATACAAGGATGGCTCGGCCTATCTCTTCGCAGGCGATATCGGCGGCGCCAGGACGCCACTGGCGACCACGGTGCCCTGCGCCGGCCCCGCGGGGGCCTGCGCCTATGACCCGAACGCGCGATTCAATCTAAACGGTCAGAACAACGCCCCGACGGGCCGCGCATCCTTGACCTATAATTTCGACAACGGCGCGCTGGTCTATGTCAGCTACAACCGCGGCTATCGCGCAGGCGCCTTCAATGGCGGCGGCTATACCTCGTCGACCGGCATCACCTTCGTTCAGCCCGAAACGGTCAACGCCTATGAAGGCGGGGTCAAGGGGCGGTTCCTGGATCGCCGCCTGACCCTGGCCGCAGCGACCTTCTATTACGACTATCAGAACCAGCAGGTTCAGGACACGCGCGCCGGGCCGGTGTCCTTCCTCGTCAATGCGCCCAAGTCGGAAATATACGGCGCCGACGCCGAGGCGACCTTCCGCGTTTCGCCGGCCTTCAGCCTGAACGGCTCGATCGGCCTGCTGCACGCCGAGTATAAGACCCTTGTCCTGCAGGGCACGAACCTTTCCGGCAACGATCTGCCATTTGCGCCGCATGTGACGGCGCAACTCGGCTTCGATTGGCGGATGGCGAGGATCGCCGACGGCCAGCTCACCCTGTCACCGACGGTCAGCTATTTCGGCCAGCAATATTTCTCGCCTTTCAACGCCATCAACGCGGCGGGTTCGCCGCAGGTCAACGCCGAACTGCAGCAGAAACAATACGCCCTGGCCAATGCGTCCCTAACCTGGACGCGGGATCGGCTGACCTTGCGCGCCTGGGCCAACAACCTGTTCGAGGCCAAGGTTCTCGGCTACGGCCTCGACCTGCGCGGCGCGGGCTTCCCCTACAACTTCCTTGTGCCCAACCCGCCGCGGACCTTCGGCGTCCAGGCGCGGGTGGCCTTCTGATGGAGGCGCGCGTGCCCAGAGCCATGGATTTCGCCACGCCGGACCTGAAGGATCCCGACCTCTATCAGGACCGCGCGCCCCATGATGTGTTCGCGCGGCTGCGCCGGGAGGAGCCGGTCTATTGGAACCCCGAGGCGGACGGTCCCGGTTTCTGGGCCCTGACCCGCTACGCCGATATTGTCGAGGCCTCGCGTCAGCCGGAGCTGTTCTCGTCGGCCTATGAAAATGGCGGCCACCGGATTTTCAACGAGAACGAGGTGGGGCTGACCGGGGCGGGGGAGTCGGCCATCGGCATCCCCTTCATCTCGCGGGACCCGCCGTCCCACACCCAATATCGCCGGCTGATCATGCCGGCCCTGACGCCCAGCCGGATGGAGGGCGTTGAGGCCCGGATCGAGGCGCGGTGCGCCGCCCTCATCGCCAAGATTCCCCTGGGCGAGACGGTCGATATCGTGCCGCTGCTGTCCGCGCCCCTGCCGCTGCTGACCCTGGTGGAGCTGTTCGACCTGCCGACCGAGCTTTGGGAGAAGCTTTATCATTGGACCAACGCCTTCGTCGGCGAGGACGACCCCGACTTTCGCCAATCGCCCGAGGCCATGACCGCGACCCTGGCCGAGTTTTTCGAGTTCGCCGCGGACCTGTTCGAAAGGCGCCGGGCCCAGCCGGGCCATGACATAGGCAGCCTGCTCGCCAATGCCGAGATCGACGGCCAGCCGATCGCGTTCAAGGAGTTCATTGGCAACCTGATCCTGGCCCTGGTCGGCGCCAATGAGACCACCCGCAATTCGCTCAGCCACACCATGGCCGCCTTCGCCGCCAATCCCAACCAGTGGGACCATGTCCGCGCCGATCCTGAGATCCTCAAGACCGCCGTGCGCGAGATGGTGCGCTACGCCAGCCCGGTCATGCACATGCGCCGCACGGCGATGGCCGATGTGGAGATCGGGGGCCGGCGCATCGCCAAGGGCGACAAGGTGGTCATGTGGTACATCTCGGGCAATCGCGACGAGAGCGTGTTCGAGCATCCCGACAGCTTCGACGTCCGCCGGCCCAGCGTCCCCCACATCGGATTCGGCACGGGCCAGCATGTGTGCGTCGGCTGGCGCCTGGCCGAACTGCAGTTGCGTGTCGCTTTTCGGCAGCTAGCGCAGAAGGTCGCCCGGTTCGATCAGGTCGCACAACCGCGCCGCTTTCGCTCCAATTTCATCAATGGTCTAAAGACACTCGACCTGAACCTGGTTCCGGTCTGAGGGAGCGCGCCGATGACCAGCAAGACCGTCTGGAACAGCGAAGCCATTATCGCCGACGCCCTGGGCCGGGCGCCGGACATGCAACTGGGCTCCGATAAGACCGGATGGCGCCTCAGCCGCTGGCGCCAGTTTGTCGGCAGCTACGCCCTGCCGGCCCTGCCGGATCCCCTGTTCGTCGTGCACATTTCCGGAAAGCAGAGCGTCAAGACCTGGGAGCGCGACAGCTGGAGCGAGACCAGCTCCTTTCCCGGCTGCGCGACCATCGTGCCCTCCGGGCACCCGACGGGCTGGCTGGTCGATGGGGAACTGGACGTGGTCACCCTCAGCGTCGCTTCGGCCAGCCTGCAGGGCGCGCCGGCGCACGACCAGTTCCGGCGCATGCACTTCGCCTTCACCGATCCGCTCGGCGTGGCTCTGACGCGGCAGGTGTTGGGTGAGCTCTATTCGCCCGCCTCGCCCGAACGCGACGTCTATGTGGCGGCCCTGGTCGACGCCTTGAAGGCGCACATGCTGCGCGGGCCTGTCGCCGCCATCGCAGCCAAGATCCCCACCGCGGATTTCTCCTCCTATCGCCTGCACACCATCATGAACGCCATTCTCCAGAACCCCGAGAGCCAGCACAGCCTGGAAGAGATGGCGGCCCAGGCCGGCGTGACGCCCTCGCACTTCTGCCGGATTTTCAAGCAAGCGAACGGGGTCAGCCCGCACCAATATGTCATGCGGGCCAAGTTGAATCGGGCCCAGGAGCTGCTGGGTCAATCCAACGCCTCTCTGGCGGTGATCGCCGACTCGCTTGGCTTCACCAGCCAGAGCCATTTCACCCGCGCCTTTCGCCAGTTCACCGGCGAAACGCCCAGCGATTTCCGTCGCCGCGGCCAGACGCAGTTGCAGTGAGCGCCTTCCAGAGCTTCGGCGCTCTCGATCGGTCCAAGGGAACGACTGAAAATGGACATTAGAGCCGCCGTCGCGCGCCAAGCCTGTGGCGACTTCACCATCGAGACCGCGCACCTCGAAACGCCGCGGCCCGACGAGGTGTTGGTCAGGATCGTGGGCGTCGGCCTCTGCCATACGGACCTTGTGGCCCGGGACCAGTTCATTCCGATCGCGCTGCCCGCCATTCTCGGCCACGAGGGGGCCGGTATCGTCGAGCAGGTCGGCGCCGACGTCACCAA
>DASXNV010000057.1:0-8517 GCA_036494815.1 Caulobacteraceae bacterium | reverse complement strand
GGCGACGGGCTTCGTATCGCCACCAGCCGGTGGGATCGCCGGGTTGGAATCGGCTGCCAAGGCCGCCGTGCCGACCAGCCCCATCCCGAAAGCCGCCGCAACCGCGACTACACGCAAGCTATCCATACCGCCCCCCCAAACTCACCACACGCCACGAAACCACCTTCGCTGTAGAGGATCAAGTTAGGTGGGGGGAGAGTGAGGCGATGGCGTGTTGGCCGTCACCCCAACCCACCCAGGCACACATATTTCAGCGACTGATAGTCGGCCAAGCCGTGGCTCGAGCCTTCGCGCCCGTAGCCGCTCTCCTTCACCCCGCCGAATGGCGCGTATTCGCTTGAGATAGCGCCTTCATTGACGCCGACAAGGCCGCTTTCCAGGCGGGCGGCGACGCGCCAGATGCGCTTTTGGTCCTGGGTGCAGAAATAGGAAGCCAGGCCGAACGGGGTGTCATTGGCTAGGGCCACAGCCTCGTCCTCGGTGGAGAAGCGGGCCAGGGGCAGGACAGGACCGAAGATTTCCTCGCAGGAGGCCCGCATCTCGGGCGGCATGTCTGCAAGGACGGTGGGTTGATAGAAGGTCTCGCCGGCCGGGTCGCGCGCGCCGCCCACCAGCACCTTGGCCCCGTGGGCCTTGGCCTCTCCCACCAGGCGCTCGACCTTGTCCAGGGCGCGGCTGTTGATAAGCGGGCCGATGTCGAAGGCTCCATCGGCGGCGGCGCCCACGGTCAGCTTTCCCACGGCGGCGGTCATGCGCTGCGCCAGGGCGTCGTAGATTCCGTCCTGCACCAGCACCCGGTTGGCGGCGATACAGGCCTGGCCGGCGTTGCGGAACTTGGCCTTCATCAGGGCGTCCACGGCGATGTCCAGGTCGGCGTCGTCGAACACGATGAAGGGCGCATCGCCGCCCAATTCCATTGATAGCCGCTTCAAGGTCTCGGCCGAACCCTTGGCCAACAGCTTGCCCACCGGGGTCGAACCGGTGAAGGAGATTTTGCGCACGCGGGCGTCGTCCATCCACACCTGGGAGATCTGCGGCGTACGCTCGCGGCTGGCGGGGATGATGTTGATCACGCCGGCAGGGATGCCGGCCTCTTCAGCCAAGGCGACCAGGGCCAGGGCCGACAAAGGCGTGTCCTCGGCGGGCTTGGCCACCACCGTGCAGCCGGCGGCCAGGGCCGGACCGAACTTGCGGGCGATCATGGCCACCGGGAAGTTCCATGGGGTGATCACCGCCGCCACACCCACCGGTTCGCGCACGGCCAGCATCTGCCGCCCGGCGATCGGCGCGGGGATGATGTCGCCGTTCTCGTGTTTGATGGCCTCGGCGAACCATTCCAGATAGCCGGCGCCATAGGCGACCTCGCCCTTGGCCTCGGCCACCGGCTTGCCCATCTCCCAGGCGATCAGCTTGGCCAAATCCTCGGCATGGGCCGTGATCAGGTCGAACCATGCGCGCAACAGGCCCGACCGGGTCTTGACGGTGGTGTTCCGCCAGGTCTTGAAAGCTTCGGACGCGGCGTCGACTGCTTGTTTGGCCAGGTCCGCGCCGCCGTCGGCCACGGCCACGATCAGGCCTGCGTCCGCCGGATTGACCACGTCGAACACCTTGCCGGACGGATCGCCCAGCCAGCGGCCGCCGATGAAGGCCTGGGTCTTGATCAGGTCCAGGCGCTTCAGCTTCAGGGGATTGGCGGCCAGTTGACCCGCGGTGACGGCGGGCTCGAGCGTTGTGGTCTGGGTCATACCGCAGCTCCGGTCAGAAAGGGGGTGAAGCCAATATAGGGTCGAAACGGCTCATCAACTGAACCGATCCTGCAAGCCGTAGCTGGCCAGGGCCCCTGCCAGGTAGAGCTTGCGCAAGGCGGGCAACGCAAAGCGCGGCGGCGGGCGGCGCATAAAGCCAGGCAGGGCGGGGGTATCGAGCCCCGCGGCCAGCCGCGCGAGCTGGGCGCCGGTCTCGGTTCCCATGGAGACGCCGGAGCCGTGATAGGCGCAGCCCATCAGCACGCCGGGGTTATCCTCAAGCGCGCCGCAATGGGGCGCCAGATCGGCCGACAAGTCCACCAGGCCGCGCCAGAAATGGGTGATCTCCACCTCGCGCCAAGCCGGAAAGGTCGCGCGAAAATCGGCGGTCAGGCGGGCGCGAAAGGCGGAGGCCGAGGCGGCGTCGCCCCCCAGACCGCCACGTCCGCCGAACAGGAATCGACCGTCCGGCAACAGGCGGAAATAGTGCAGCAACGCGCGGCTGTCGCAGACCGTCTGGGTCGAGGTCCAGCCCTGGGCCTTGCGTTCGTCGGGAGTTAGAGGGCGGGTGACGATGATGTTGGACAGGACGGGCAATACGCGACCGGCCACCGCCTTGTTCAGCGTCTCGGGCGGGTAGCCACCTGTGGCGACGATAACCTTGGCCGTCCGCACAGAACCTTTCGCCGTATGCAGGCGATGCCCGGCGCCGTCGCGGGTCCAATCCGTCACGCCGCTGTTTGCAAAGACCTTGGCGCCGTGGCGCGCGGCCGCCTCGGCCAGTCCCCGGACGTAGTTCAGCGGGTGCAGGCCGAAACCGACCCGTTCGCGCAGGCCGCCGTGGAAGCCGGCGGACAGGCCGCGTTCGCGCAGATCTTCGGCGGATAGCAGTTCGCGTTCGTGGCCGGTGAGGGCGAGGATCTCCTCACGCTCCCGCTCTTGCGCCCTGAAGGCCTTCGGGCTGTGGGCCACGGTCAATTCACCGCCGGGTTGCGGCTCGGCTTGAATGCGCTCATCCCGCAGCAGGCCTGACACGCGGTCCACGGCCGATAGGGTCAGGGCCAGAAACCGCCGGGCCTCTTCGACGCCATATCGCCGGGCCATGGTGGCCAGGCCCAGCTTGTCGCCGCCCGGCACGCAAAAACCGCCATTGCGGCCCGACGCGCCCCAGCCGATGGCCCCCGCCTCCAGCACCACAGCCTGGATCCCGTGATCGCGAGCCAGATGCAGGGCTGCGGACAGGCCGGTGAAGCCGCCGCCGATGATCGCCACCTCGGCCAGCACGTCGCCCTGCAGGGCGGGAAACGCCGCCCCGGGCCGTGCGGTGGCCCGCCACAGGCTATCGACCTCCGCCAGGTCGTAGGTTTCCGAGCTGTAGAGGGCCATGATGCTTCAGGCGCCGCCCGTCAGCGGCTTTTCCAGCACCACGAATTCCAGGCCCGCCTGGCGCGGGACGCCAAACCGCGCATCGTCATAGGGGAATGGCCGCCGCTCGCCGGTCAAGGTGTAGCCACGGCGCTCGTACCAAGCGATCAGGGTGTTGCGGATTGACACCACGGTCATCCGCGCCCGCACCGCGCCCCGCTCGCGCGAATAGTCTTCCGCAGCCTGCAGCATGCCGCGCCCGACTCCGCCGGCCTGCAGATCCGGCTTCACCGTCACCATGCCGATATAGCCGACCTCGGCGCCGTCGGATCCTGTGGCGCGCTCGAGCAGAGCGCAGGCCAGGATTTCGCTGTCGGGCGCCTGGCGAATCGTCAGCAGCACCGGATCTGTATCAGCCGCCAAGTCGCGTTTCAGGTCATCCAGGCTGGTGCGCTGGCCGTCGATATAGTCCGCCTCAGTGGTCCAGCCGGCCTGGGAGGACGTGCCCCGATAGGCCGAATTGACCAGATCGACGATCGCCTGCAGATCCGAGGCGTCGCAGGGCGAGATGATCCAGTCAGGCATGGGTGGGGCTCCCTTTTCCATCCTGCTAGGCCCGCGCGACCGGTGGCTCGTCAAGCCGCCGCCGCTTCGGCCCCGCGCAGCGCCGGTTCGGCTTCGTCCAGCGCCTGACGGATGGTGCCCACCAGACGATCGATTTCGGCGTGGGTGATGACCAGGGGAGGGCTGAAGACGATGGAATCGCGCACGGCGCGGACCATCAGGCCGTGCTTAATGCACAGGTCGCGCACCATCAGGCCTGCCAGGCCTTCCTTGCCGCCGAAGCGCTGGTTCGTGCCCTTTTGGGAAACGATCTCAACGCAGCCGATCAGGCCGAGGGAGCGGGCTTCGCCGACCATAGGATGCTTCGACAGCTCGGCCAGGGCCTTGGCGAGATAAGGGCCTGTGTCACTCTTGGTGCGCTCGACAAGGCCCTCGCGCTCAATGATCTCGATATTTTTCAAGGCCACCGCGGCGGCAGTCGGGTGGCCGGAATAGGTATAGCCGTGGGTGAAGTCGCCGCCGACCTCGCGCAGGACGTCGACGATGTGGTCGGCCACGCCCACAGCCGAAATCGGCAGATAGCCCGAGGAAATACCCTTGGCCATGGACACCAGGTCCGGCTTGACGCCGTAATGCTGGAAGCCGAACCACGAGCCCAACCGGCCAAAGCCGCAGATGACCTCGTCGCACACCAACAGCACGCCATATTTGCGGCAGATCTTTTCCACCAGCGGCCAATAGGTTTCCGGCGGAATGATCACGCCGCCGGCGCCTTGAACCGGCTCACCGATCACCGCGGCCACCTTTTCCGGACCGACTTCCAGGATGCGCTGCTCGATGGCGTCGGCGGCGCGTTGGGCGAAGGCGGTGGGATCCTCGCCAAAGCCTTCACCGAACGGATAGGGCTGCATCACGTGCTCGATGCCCGGCACCCAAGGGCCGCCCTGGTCGTGCATATGCTTCATGCCGCCCAGGCTGGCGCCGGCGATGGTGGAGCCATGATAGCCGTTGACCCGGGCGATCAGGATGTTGCGCTCCGGCTGGCCCTTGGCCTGCCAATAGTAGCGGGCAAGGCGCATGACCGTGTCGATGGCCTCGGAGCCTGAGCTGTTGAAGAAGACGTGTTGCAGATTGCCGCCCAGCAGCTCGGCGATCTTGGTCGCCAGCATCACTGTGGGCGGCGAGGCCGTCTTGAAGAAGGTGTTGTAGTAGGGCAGCTCGAGCATCTGCTCGTAAGCGGCTTCGGCCAACTCCTTGCGGCCGTAACCGACCTGGACGCACCACAGACCGGCCATGCCGTCGAGCAGGGCGACGCCGTCGCCATCATAGATGGTCGACCCTTCGGCGCGGGTGATGATGCGGCTGCCGCCCAATTCCTGCATCATCTTGTGGTCCTGCTGGGCGGGCAGGTGATGGGCCACGTCCAGGCGGCGCAGCTCGGCGATGTCGTAGTTTTTCAGGGTCATAACGCAGTCCTTAAATCTGACGCGGCCAGCTCGCCGCGCAGAGCGCGGCCGAGCAGGCGGAAAAAGCCTTGGGAATCCGGATTGGCTGCCACCTGCCACTCTGGGTGCCATTGCACGGCCAGCACCGGGGCGCCGTTGACTTCGGCCGAGACCGCCTCAACCACGCCATCGGGGGCGCGGGCCTCGACGGTCAGGCCGCCGCCGAGCCGGCCGATCCCTTGGTAGTGCACGGAATTGACCGTGAGCCGGTCGCGGCCGAGGCCGCGCGCCAGCACGCCGCCGGGGGTCAAGGTCACGTCATGCTCGTGCGCGAACATGGCCTCGAAGCCAACCTCTGTGGGGGCGTGGTGGGCGATCAATTCGGGATTGGCGCTGGTGTCGCGCCGCAGAGCGCCGCCAAAGGCGACATTGATCTCCTGCAGGCCGCGGCAGACACCGAACACCGGCTTGCTGAGGTCGAGCATGGCTGTGACCAGATCCAGGGTCATGCTGTCACGGCCTGGGTCAAACGGCCCGACCGCGTCCTCAGCGTCGCCCTGGCCGTAGCGATGCGGTTCCATGTTCGACGGGCTGCCCGTGAGCAACAACCCGTCCAGACGTGGGGCGACTTCACGCGCGCTCATCAGATCGGGCAGGGCGGGGACCAGCAACGCGGCCACCTCACCAAAGGTCATGGCCGCGACCACGTAGCGATTCATCACCGCCTGGGCGGGCTCGACGCCCACCGTGCGGGTGCAGCAGGCGACGCCCAGGATGGGACGAGACGTGGTCATGACAGCAGCACCGCAGGCGAACAGGCATGCCAGGCCAACCACACCGGCTCGTCCCAGGTGAAGTCTTCCTGGTCCTGGCGCGTGAGATTGGTGCGTAGCGCCTTGATGCGGCGGCCGTTGTCGAGTTCGACCTCGTAGACGGACTCGCTGCCCAGGTAGGAGATCTGGCGGATGATCCCGGCGGCGACATTGGTCCCTTCGCGGGCATCCTCCAGCAGCGGCGCGGCCTGGCCGTTGACCCGCTTGTGCAATTCGATCTTCTCAGGGCGCAGGGCGACCCACAGGTTGGTCTGGTGGCCGCCGGTGACGCCGTGGTCGAGGAAGATGGGGGCGGGCAGTTCGGGACTGTCGATGATGGCGTGGTCAGCCTCATCCACACTCAGCTTGCCTTCGAACATGTTCACCGAGCCGATGAAGTCGGCCACGAAGCGCGAGTTGGGATATTCGTAAAGGTCGCTGGGGGTGGCCACCTGTTGCAACAGGCCGCGGTTCATCACGGCGCAGCGCGAGGCCATGGCCAGGGCCTCATCCTGATCATGGGTGACGATCAGAAAGGTGATGCCGACCTTTTCCTGCAGGATGGTCAGCTCCGAGCGCATGGCCTCTCGCAGCTTGGCGTCCAGGGCCGAGAGCGGTTCATCCAACAATAGTACGCGCGGGCGCTTGATCAGGGCGCGAGCCAGGGCGACGCGCTGACGCTGGCCGCCGGACATCTGGTCAGGCTTGCGGGCGCCAAAGCCTTCAAGCTTGACCAGGGCCAGGGCTTCCTCGACCCGCCGAGCGCGCTCGGCCGCAGATACGCCATCGATCTTCAGGCCATAGCCCACATTGTCGGCCACGGTCATGTGCGGAAAGACGGCGTAGGACTGGAACACCATGTTCACCGGCCGCTTATTGGGCGGCGTGCGGCTGATGTCCTCGCCGTCGATCAGGATGCGCCCTTCGGTGGGCGTCTCGAACCCGGCCAACATGCGCAGCAAGGTGGTCTTGCCGCAGCCCGAGGGGCCCAGGAGGGCGAAGAACTCACCTTCCTCGATCGACAGGTTAACATTGTCCACCGCCACCATTTTGCCGAAGCGTTTGGTGACGTTCTCGAAGCGGATGATGGTCTTGCGTTCGGTCATGCGTTTGATTCAGCCGCCGGCGACGTCGCTGGCCACGTCGGTCCCCTGCAGGCGCAGGGCGATCGCGGTCAGGGCGACGGTGATGACAATGAGAATGGTCGAGGCCGCGTTCACCTCGGGGGTCACTGAGAAGCGGACCATGGAATAGACCTTGACCGGGAAGGTGGTGGTGTCCGGTCCGGAGGTGAAGAAGGTGATGACGAAGTCGTCCAGGCTGAGCGTGAAGGCCAAAAGCGCACCCGCCAGCAGGCCTGGTCGCATGTGCGGCACCAAGATGTCCCTGAAGATCCGCCACTCGCTGGCGCCCAGGTCCTTGGCCGCCTCTTCAAGTTCTCGGTTGAACGAGGCCAGGCGAGCTCGAATGACGATGGCCACGAAGCTGAACGAAAACGAGATGTGCGAGATGATGATGGCCCCCAGATTGAACGGCCAGGGCAACTCGGTCGGCCAGCGCATCACCTGAGTAAAGAAGACCAGCATGGCCACGCCCATGCAGATCTCAGGCACCACGATCGGCAGGGCCAGCGCGCCCTCCAGCGCGGGCTTCACCGGGAAACGGAAGCGCCAGAGGACGATGGCGGTTAGCGCGCCCAGGACGACGCTCATGACGGTAGAGACCGCAGCGATGGTCAGGGAGTTACCGAAAGCCACCATTAGGTCGGTGTCGTGGAAGACCTGTACGTAATAGTCGAGGGTGAAGCCGCGCCAGACGATGTTGCGGCGGCTGTTGTTGAAGCTGAACGCCATCAGGGTGACCAGCGGCGCATAGAGAAACAGGCAGACCCCCACCAGCCAGGCGCGGATCGGCCAGCGGCGCAGATACTCCAGCGGGCCGGGGGGCGATTTGGCGATTTTTTGGCTCATGCTTCGGCCCGTTTGCGGTTGCGCGAGACGATGGCCTGCACGGCGATGGCGATGAAGGTCATATACATCAGCAGGAAGGAGAGGGCCGATCCGAACGGCCAGTTGTTGGCGGTCTTGAACTGCCGCTCGATGACATTGGCGATCATCATGCTCTCCGGCCCACCGAGCAGGTCCGGCGTTAGATAGGCGCCGATCGAGGGGATCAGTGTGACGATGATCCCGGAAATGATGCCGGGCGTGGCCAGTGGTACGACCACCTTGCGGAAGGTGGTGAAGTGGCCCGCGCCCAGGTCCAGGCTGGCTTCCAGCAGCGAGCGGTCGAGCCGGTCGAGGGCCGCATAGAGCGGCAGGACCATGAACGGAAGCTGGACATAGACGAGGCCGAACACGACGGCGAAGTTGTTGTGCAGCAGCGGCAGCGGCTCGAACGCCACCAGGGGATGGCCGAAGAGCGCGGTCAGGTGCGAGAGGCCGTTCCAGAGCGCGCCCAGCCCGAAGTTGATGTACCCCTCGTCCCGCAGCACGGCCATCAGGGCGTAGGTGCGGATCAAGAGGTTGGTCCAGAACGGCAACATGATCAGCAGCAGGAGCCAGGCCTTGGTCTTCTCCGAGGCGA
>DASXNV010000056.1:0-55444 GCA_036494815.1 Caulobacteraceae bacterium | reverse complement strand
GGGATAGAGCAGGGACAGGAAATGCTCGACCCCGCCCTTGCGCACGCCCTCGCTGACCGCGGCATAGAGGGCGTCGTCGCCGGGGGCGCCAAAAGCGCCCACATAGCCCTGGCGGAAGCGGGCGATGGTCTCGGTGTCCAGCAGGGCCTCGGACACCGGCAACAGGTCGATGGATTTCAGCTGTTTGGTGGAACGCTGGCTGAGCGGATCGAAGGCGCGGATGGATTCCAGGGTGTCGCCGAACAGGTCCAGGCGGACCGGCTCCTCGGCGCCCGGCGGAAACACGTCGATCACCCCGCCCCGGATGGCGAATTCCCCCGGCTCGGTGACGGTGGAGGCGCGGCGATAGCCGTTGACCGCGAAATAGCGCTCCAGGTCGCCGATATCCACGTCGTTGCCGCCGCGGGCGTGATAGCTGGCCTTCTGGATCACGCTATGCGGGGGCACCCGCTGCAGCAGGGTGGCCGCCTGGGTCACCAGCAGGCGCGCGGTCTTGTCGGCCGCAGTGATGTCCTTGGCCAGGCGCGACAGGGTGGCCATGCGCTGGGCCGCCACCCCGCCCGACGGGCCCAGCCGGTCATAGGGCAGGCAGTCCCAGGACGGCAGGCGGATGATCTCGATCTCGGGGGCGAAAAAGCCCATGGCGTCGATGAAGGCCGAGGCCCGGCCGCTGTCGCGGGCCACAAACGCCGTCAGCCCGCCCCGCGCCCGGGCGATATCGGCCATCACCAGGGCGTCATAGCCCTCCGGCGCGCCAGTCAGGATCAGGCGGCCGTCGTTCTGGGCGATCTTTTTCAGGTCTTGAGGCGAAGCCACGCGGTGTTCCTAGATCTCGTTAAATGGGCGGCGGTTGCGCCAACGCAGGGGATGGGTCCACCGGCCTCAAGCCCCCCTCGCCTCACCGCGCCCCAGGGTCAGGTGAAACGCGCGAAGCTGTTCCAGCACCGGCCCTTCAAATTGCCGCGGCGCCGCATCGCGCCCGATGATCCAGCCGTACAGATCGTGATCCGGCTGATCGATCAGCGCCTCGAACGCGTCCAGCTCGGCCGCGGACATGGCCTCCAGGCGCGCCTCGGCGAACGGACCCAGGATCATGTCGGCTTCGCGGAAGCCGCGATGCCAGGCGCGATAGCTGATTTTCTTGAGGCGGGGGTCGATCATGGGTAGGCGGATATAGAACGGCGGCGCGCGGCCCGCCACCCAGGCTATGCTGGATTCATGCGACCAGAGATTCTGTTCCCATTGTTCGCGCCGATCGCCTCGTTGAAGGGGGTCGGCCCCAAGGTCGCGCCCCTGGTCGAGAAACTGGCCGGGCCGACGGTGCGCGATCTGATCTTCCTGTCGCCGCAGAACCTGGTGCATCGCGACCTGGTGACCGCCGACCGGGCGCGGGACGGCGAGGTCGCCACCCTGCACGTGGTGATCGACGCGCATATCTCGCCGGCCCGCTCCACCCAGCCCTATCGCATCCGCTGTTTCGACGGCATGGGCTTTTTGACCCTGACCTGGTTCAAGATCCGCGGCGACCACCTGGCGGCAGCCCATCCGGTCGGCGCCAAGCGGGCTGTCAGCGGCCGCATCGAGCATTATGGCGGCGAACTGCAGATGGCCCATCCAGACTATCTGCTGCCCATCGAGCGCGCCGACGAGATCCCCACGCGCGAGGCGGTCTATCCCTCCACCGCCGGCCTGCCCGCCCGCACCGTGCGCCGCTTGGCCCTGGAGGCGCTGGACAAGGCCGCCGAGCTGCCCGAATGGCAGGATCCCGCCTGGATGGCCCGCGAAGGCTTCACCCCCTGGCGCCAGGCCCTGGCCCAGTTGCACGCCCCCGCCAGCGACGCCGACCTGTCGCCGCTGGCCCCCCATCGCCGCCGCCTGGCCTATGACGAGCTCTTGGCCCACCAGTTGGCCATGGCCCAGCGCAAGGCCATGCGCCGCAGTCAGCCCTCGCCGCCCATTCCCGCCTCGCCCCTGTCGGCGGCCGTGGAGAAGGACCTGCCGTTTGGGCTCACCGGTGCGCAGATCCGCTCCCTGGCCGAAGTACGCGGCGACCTGATGTCCGGCGAGCGTATGTCGCGGCTGCTTCAGGGCGACGTAGGCGCCGGCAAGACCGTGGTGGCCATGCTGGCCATGGCCGACGCCGCCGGCGCGGGCCGCCAGTCGGTGCTGATGGCCCCCACAGAGATCCTGGCTCGCCAGCATTTCGAGACCCTGGCCCGGCCATTGGAGACCCACGGGGTGCGCACCGTGCTGCTGACCGGCCGCGACAAGGGCGCGGTGCGGGCCGACAAGTTGATGGCCCTGGGCAGCGGCGAGGCCATGATTGCGGTGGGCACCCACGCCCTGTTTCAGGACGAGGTCCGCTTTCACAGCCTGGCCCTGGCGGTGATCGACGAGCAGCACCGCTTCGGCGTCTCCGAGCGTCAGCGCCTGCAGGAAAAGGGCGCGGCCACCCACCTGTTGGCCATGTCGGCGACACCGATCCCGCGCACCCTGGAGCTCACCGTCTATGGCGACCTTGATGTCTCGCGCCTGGACGAAAAGCCGCCGGGCCGCCAGCCAGTGGCCACCCGCGCCGTGCCCATGCCCCGCATCGGCGAGATCGTCGGCCGGCTGAAACAGGCGGTGGCCCATGGCGCCCAGGCCTTCTGGATCTGCCCGCTGGTGGCCGAGTCCGAGCTGAGCGACCTGGCCGCCGCCGAGGCCCGCGCCGAAGATCTGCGCCGGGTGATCGGCCCCGGGGTCGGCTTGATCCATGGCCGCCTGCCATCGGCTGAAAAAGACGCAGTGATGAGCGAATTCGCCGACGGCGCCCTCAAGGTCCTGGTGGCCACCACCGTGGTCGAGGTGGGGGTCAATGTGCCCAACGCCAGCATCATGGTCATCGAACAGGCTGAACGCTTCGGCCTGGCCCAGCTGCACCAGCTGCGCGGCCGGGTCGGCCGGGGCGCCCGGGAAAGCAGCTGCGTGCTGCTGTATGACCCGCCTTTGTCCAAGACCGCCGAGGCGCGCCTGGACATCCTGCGGCGCACCGACGACGGCTTCCTGATCGCCGAAAAAGACCTGGAGCTGCGCGGCGGCGGCGATCCCTTGGGCCTGAAGCAGAGCGGCTTTCCCGCCTATCGCCTGGCCGACCCTGTGGCCCATCGCGACCTGATCGCGGTCGCCGCCGACGACGCCCGCCTGATCCTGGCCCGCGACCCCGACCTGACCGGTCCTCGCGGCAAGGCGGTGCAAGTGCTGCAGGCCCTCTTCGACTGGCGCGCCGGCGGCGGCGTCACCGAGGCGGGTTAGGGATGGGTCAGGAGGCTCGCCACCCGCGCCTGAGCGTCGGCTTCCAGATCGGCGTAGAACAGGTTGAACCCAGGCTCCTTCAGCCGGTCGAGCCAGCCGCCGGTCACTTTTAGGGACGGCGACGCCGGGCTGGAAACCTGCAGCACCCCCCGGACGCACTGGGCTGAGACCTGGCGGCTCATGACCGCGGGCCGCAGGCCCCACTCCATGTCGGTGGCGTTGGCGGCGCCCAGATTTGTGCGTGCGGCGGCGCGCTCGTCCGAAACGCCACCCAGGAGCGGATTGACGCACAGGATCGGCCGCCCGCCCAGATTGACCAGGTGGTCATGGTCGTCCCAGACCAGGGACCGCTCATAGGTCGAGCTGATATCCTTCTTGTCGAAATCGAAGGACTGCGTCCAACCGACCACACAATGAGGCTGTCCGCGGGCGGCGCAGGCGGGGATTTCCGCGGTCGGGCCATAGTCGCTCTTCAACGCCACCGTATCGACCAGATAGACGGCGGCCAGTCGCTCCGACAGGCCGGGACGGGCGGCCAGCTCCTCCCTCAAGAGCCGTTCCACCAGCATCCCACCCTGCTCCACGCCCACCAGGACGATAGGGCGGCCCTGGTTGTAGCGGTCGAGGAACGTATCGAAGGACCGGCGCACATCCCCATAGGCGAAGGCCCGCGCCTCCCGCGCATCGTCCCTCAAGGTCAGTTCCGTATAGACGCTGGCCTGTCGATAGCGCGGGGCGAACAGCCGTCCAACCCGTTGGAACGGGCCCGCATAGTTGGGCAGCACCACCCGCTCCAGATAGCGGTTGGCGTTGGTGTCCCCGATCGGCCCGTTCCAGTCCTTGCCGCCATCGAAGGTCGTGGGGTGGACGAAGAACACATCCGCCGGCGGATCGCTCGCATTGGGCTGATCCGCCTTGGCGGGCAGCAGGGCCCAGGTCGCCCGGACCGCATAGTTCGGCTCCCGCGGCGGCCGATAGATCTGGAACGGCTGTTTCGGATCCAGGGTGGTCTGCAGGATGTCGTGCCGCCAGCGGATGGCCGCCAGCAGCACCAAGGCGATCAGCGCAACCCCGCCGACCACCAGCCAGTCCTTTGGGCTAAGGTCTGGTTTGCGCATCGCTCACCGATACCGGGTTCGACCGCTCTTGTCAGGCCGCCCGAGGCCGCTTGGCAAGGGCGTCGTAGTCCAGGAGCTCGGCGACCAGGCCCTCGAACTGGTTCAAGGGCACCATATTCGGGCCATCCGAGGGGGCATGATCGGGATCGGGGTGCGTCTCCATGAAAACACAGGCCACGCCGACCGCCACTGCGGCCCGGGCCAGCACCGGCACATATTCCCGTTGCCCGCCGGAGGTGCTCCCTTGCCCGCCCGGCTGCTGCACGGAGTGGGTGGCGTCAAACACCACGGGACAACCGATCTGAGCCAGGACCGGCAAGGCGCGCATGTCCGAGACCAGGGTGTTGTAGCCGAACGACGCCCCCCGCTCGGTGGCCAGGACGTTGGGGTTGCCGCCGGACAGCACCTTTTCGATCACATTCTTCATGTCCCACGGCGCCAGGAACTGGCCCTTCTTGACATTGACCACCTTGCCGGTGGCCGCCGCGGCCAGCAGCAGGTCGGTCTGGCGGCAAAGAAAGGCCGGGATCTGCAGTACGTCCACCGCCTGCGCCGCCTGGGCGCACTGATCGCGCTCATGCACGTCGGTCAGCACCGGCAGGCCGGTCACCTCGCGGATTTCGGCGAAGATCGGCAGGGCCTCTTCCAGGCCGATGCCGCGGGCGGTGTTGACCGAGGTGCGGTTGGCCTTGTCGAACGAGGTTTTGTAGATCAGCCCGACACCCAACCTCTGCGCGATCTCTTTCAGCGCGTGGGCGGTCTCCAACGCATGCTGCCGGCTCTCCAGCTGACAGGGTCCCGCGATGATAGACAACTTTTCCGCGTTTCCGATGCGGACATCGGCGCCGTTTGATGTCTTGATGGCGACGACGGCGTTGGGCTGGGTCAATCTTGAGTTCCGTTTAATCCGAGGGTCGATCAGGGCCGTAGAAGTGGCGTGCTGAGCTTAAACGCACAAGAGCCAACGGGACACCAGATGAAGATCGGCGTGGTCGGCGCAGGGATATCGGGTCTAGGCGCCGCCTACGCCCTGAAGGACCGCCATCAGGTCGTCATCTATGAAAAAGACACCCGCCTGGGCGGCCACGCCAACCCGGTGACCATCGACTATGACGGCGTTTCCATCGACGTTGATACCGGCTTCATCGTTTACAACGCCCGCAACTACCCCAATCTCGTCTGCCTGCTCGACCATCTTGGCGTGGAGAGCCTATCCACCGATATGAGCTTCGCCTTCGCCGGACGAGGGGTGGAATGGTCGTCTAATTTCCCGCGGGGTGTGTTCGCGCAAAAGCGTAACCTGCTGCGCCCGGGCTTTTTGGGCATGCTGGCCGACATCCGGCGCTTTAACAGCCTGGGTCTGGCCGATCTTGAGGCCGGCCTGCTGCAGGATCTGACCCTCGGAGGCTACCTGCGGCTGCGCGGGTTCGGCCTTGCCTTCGAGCAGCACTATCTGCTGCCCATGGGCGCCGCGATCTGGTCCACGAGCCAGGGCGGCGTCGAAGCGGCTCCGGCCGAGAGTTTCGTCCGCTTCTTCGCCAATCACAGTCTGTTGCAGATGGTCCAGCCGTCTTGGCGTACGGTGAAGGACACCAGCCGTTCCTATCTTGCGCCCCTCACTGACAGACTCGGCCCGAACGTGCGGGTCGCGGCGGGGGCCGCGCAGGTCCGGCGGACGCCAAGAGGCGTGGAGGTGCGGGATACCAATGGCAAGGTCGAGCGTTTCGGCCAAGTGATCCTCGCCTGTCATTCAGACCATGCTCTCGCCTTGTTGGCCGATCCCGATCTGGAAGAACGCGCCTTCCTGGGCGCCATCCGCTATGCGCCCAATCGCGCCTATCTGCATCGTGATCTGAAATTGATGCCCTCGCGCCGTGCGGCCTGGGGCAGCTGGAACTATATGTATGAGGGGGCGGACAAGCCGGGGTCGGTGACCTACTGGATGAACAGCCTGCAGCACATCGATCCGGCTCGGCCGCTGTTCGTCAGCCTCAATCCGGCCGAAGCACCCGATCCGGACCTGACCTTCGCGGCGTTCGACTACGACCACCCCCAGTTCGACACGCCCTCCCTCGCCGCCCAGCGCCGGTTCGGCCGCATCCAGGGCCGCGGCGGGATCTGGTACGCCGGCGCCTGGCTGGGCTATGGCTTCCACGAGGACGGACTGACCGCCGGCCTGCGGGTCGCTCTGGCTCTGGGCGGAACCATACCCTGGAGCTTCGTCGACCACCGTATAGAAGGCGGCCCACTAACCTCGCCTGCGAAGCTCGGTGGGGCCGTGCAGGCCGTGGCATGAGGGACGCTGTCCGCCTCTATGTGGGTGAGACAACCCATCATCGGTTTGGGCCTCGCCCCCACCGGTTTCGCTACCGAATCTTCCAATTGTTGATCGATATCGATCAAGTGGAGACCAGCTTCCCACGGATGCTGACTCTCCGGGTCGGCCGCACGGGTCTTTTCTCCTTCGCCCGCCGCGATCACGGCCCCCGCGATGGCCGGCCGCTTCGCTCCTGGGTCGAGGCGCGTCTGACCGAAGCGGGGATCGTAGCCAGCGCCATAACCATCCGGCTGCTCTGCTTTCCCCGTGTGCTCGGCTTCGTGTTCAATCCGTTGTCGATCTATCTGGTTCACGGCGAGAAGGATCGGCTGGAGGCGGTGATCTATGAGGTCAACAACACTTTCGGCCAGACCCACGCCTATGTGGTTCCGGCGACGGGGGCTGCGCTCGAACGCCACGAGGCGGACAAGGCCCTCTATGTCTCGCCCTTTCTTCGGGTCGAGGGCGGCTATCGTTTCCGCCTGATCCCGCCGGGCGCGGTGTTGGACCTGACCATCGTCAAGCTGACTGATGGCCATTTGGACTTCAACGCCAGGCTGACAGCGGAGCGGCGGACCCTGACCGACGCCGCCCTGCTCAGGCTGTTCCTGACCATGCCCCTGATGACCCTGGGTGTGGTGCTCGCCATTCACTGGCAGGCCTTGCGGCTGTGGTTGAAAGGCGCTCCGCCCGCGCCGCGCCCCGTCGGCCCGAAGGCCGGCGCCAGCCTCGGCCGCCTCACTGGCGAGCCGTCACAAAACCCGATCGCGACCGAAACCTTGGAGACGCCTGGCATATGACCGATGCGAGCATACCTCCCGGACCCGATCCCCTGGCGTCCGCGTGGCCCGATCTGCGCCGTGCGCCGGCCGCCTTTCGCGCCGCGGTTCGGATCGCCGCGCGCCATTGGGTCGCCGGCGGCGTCACCTTTGTCCTGCCCTCCGGCCGCGAGATCACCATGGGCGGCGCCGAGCCCGGCCCCCATGCCCGGGTCGTGATCCACGACTACAATTTCGTGCGCCGGGTGATGGCGGCCGGCGATATCGGTTTCGCCGAGGGCTATATGGCCGGCGAATGGTCGACCTCCAACCTGACCGCGGTGTTGGAATCGGCCAGCTTGAACTGGGAGCGACTGACCCAGTTCGTCCAAGGCAATGCGGTGATGCGGGCGGTCAATTTCTTGCGCCACCTAGTGCGGCCCAACACCCGCCGCGGGTCCCAGCGCAACATCCACGCCCACTACGACCTGGGCAACGCCTTCTATGAGCGCTGGCTCGACCCGAGCATGACCTATTCCGCCGCTCGCTTCGAGCGGCCTGAACAGAGCCTGATCGAGGCGCAGCAACACAAATACGCCAGCCTGGCGCGGGCCATGAATCTGCAGGCCGGCCAGACGGTGCTCGAGATCGGTTGCGGCTGGGGCGGGTTCGCCGAGTTCGCCGCCGCCAAGATCGGAGCCAGTGTCACCGGGGTCACCATCTCGCGCGAACAGTATAATTTCGCCCGTAAGCGCCTGTTCGAACTGGGCCTGGCCGATAAGGCCGACATTCGCCTGATCGACTACCGCGACGTGGAGGGCCGGTTCGACCGCGTGGCCTCGATCGAAATGTTCGAGGCCGTGGGCGAGCGCTATTGGCCGACCTTTTTCCAGAAACTGCACGACGTACTGCAGCCTGGCGGCCGCGCCGGCTTGCAGATCATCACCATCCGCGAAGAGCTGTTCGACGACTATCGCTCCCGCGCGGACTTCATACAGAAATACGTATTCCCCGGCGGCATGCTGGGCAGCGAACCACACCTGCGCCAAGTGGTCGAGTGCGCCGGCCTGGCCTGGGGCGATGTCACCCGCTTTGGCCAGGACTATGGCCGCACCCTGTCTGAATGGGGCGAGCGCTTCCACGCCGCCTGGGACGATATCCAGCGCCTGGGCTTCGACGAGCGCTTCCGCCGTCTATGGTCCTTCTATCTCAGCTATTGCGAGGCGGGGTTTCGCACCGGCCGAACCGACGTGATCCAAGTGAGCTTGGCCAAGGTGTGAAGCGCTTCCCACCCCAGGATCGCTATGGCGCGAAGGACGTTCCGTTCCAGCGATAGGCCAACATAGGCGCGAATACGCTGGCGCCGATGGTGTTTTGCGAAAATATGAGGGCGAGTTCGTCTCCGAACTGGGTGGAACCGGCCACGAGACCGGTGATGTTGGTCAATCGCGTCCAGGCGGTGTCCGAGGGCGTCGCGGGTTTTGGCAGCGGTGAGGCGGAATAGAAGCCGAAGCTGGCCAGGACCGGCGCCAACGGAACATAGCTGGCGGCATTGATCGTGATCGTGGCCACGGTGGCGCCGCTTGCCTGGAGCGCGTCGTAGTTGGCCGGCGCCACCGGGACGCTACCCACCGACAGGACGTTGGCGGCGATGGTGAACGGATCGGTGCTTCCCGCCGCGCGGATCAGGCCAAGCGGGTCAGTCGCCGGCGCCTGAAGCGCCGCTGCGGGCGCAAGTTGCAGGACACGCCCGGTATAGAACAACAGATCCGTTGGCGCGACGGCGCCCGGACCGCCCTGGGGCAAGGCGAAGGCCGTCGGCCCGGCCAGGGGCAGAGTCGCGCCCTGGGCGTGCAAGGCGCTCAGCGCGCCCTGGTAGGCCGGCATAAAATCGCCGCGGATCAATACCGACAGGGGCAGGCTCGGCTGGGCGGGACCGGCCGGCCGGTCATTGGGCAGGCTGACCATCGATAGCGCCTGGCCGGTGAGCCAGCCCAGGGCCGGGGTGGGCCCCGCCACCCCCAGGATCCCGGCCAAGGTCTGCTCACGCATGGCCCCTTCCTTGAGCGTGCCCAGCAGATTGAGGTAGCCGCCGATCTCGGTGATGTTGCGCGGCGGCGGCACGCGCGACCCAACCACGTCGCCCTCAAGGGCAAGCCGGCGCATGAGGATCGACTGGGCCTCGACCGCGTCGGGCGAGGTTCCGGCCGCGACGAGATTCATCAGGCTACCGACGATCTGCGATGTGAGGGCCGGATCGACGAAATAGGCCGGCGAGCCTGGCGTGGTGGTGCTGTCGCTCGCATAAGCGAACTGAGCCGCGGTATTGACCGCCGAGCGGCCCGCAGGCGTGATCACGGTGACATTGACCGTGCCTGCGCCGGCGGGACTCACCGCGACCATGGAAGTGTCGCTGGACACCGCTATCGCGCTGGCGTTGGCGTCGCCGAAGCCCGCCGCGATGGCGCCGGTGAAACCTGTGCCGGTCAGGGTGACGATGGTTCCGCCAGCCGGGGGGCCGGAGATGGGGGCGATGGAGCTGAGGGTTGGGAGGGCCATGGCGGGCGTCCTATCAAAGCAGCGCCGCGAGGATGATCGGCAGGATGGAACTGGCCAGGCCGCCAGCGTCGGAACCGCTGCTGGAGCCGCCGGAACCGCCGCCGGAACCGCCGCTGCTTCCGTCGCCGCCACTGCCCCCGCCCTTGCCTGATCCGCCATTGCCGCCCTGGCTGGTCACGATGTTGCCTAGCGTGGTGAGCGCCTGGGAGGTGAGTTCCTGGCTGGTCTTGAGCGTATCGGCGCGCGCGGCGTTACCGGTGTTCTGGGCGTTCTGGATCAGACCGGCTAGTTGCGCCGCCCCGGTAAGGGATGCGTCGAAGTCCTTCTGGCCCAGGGCCGCCGTGCCAAGCGCTTGCAGCAGACTGGTGTTCGGCTGCGGCGCGGCCTGCACATTGTTGATAAGGCTCGGCAGAGCCCCCAGTGAGTTGGGCGCGGTCAGGCCGGTGGTCAGCGACGGCGAGGAGGTGGGAAGAGATGTGGCCGCGATGGCCGGGGCCGTGTCGGCCGGCGCATCCTGCCAGTTCCAGAACCGGGTGAGATCGATCTTTTCGGCGGAGGCGCAATGACCGAGCACCGCCTCGCCGAGAACCCCCTTGGTCGGCAGCGAAACCGTCGCCGTCGGCGGGTTGAAACTGGCCTGCTGATAGGCCAGTAGCGACTTTTGGATGGCGCCCGGATCGATCTGCATGGCCTCGGCCACAGCCGGCGGAATGATGAACGGCAGCACCATCGAATTGCCGAAGAACCCTAGCAATCGGTTTTGAACGCAGTTCAGTAACGGCACCATCTGGCTCGGATCGGTGATGCCGCCGGTGGGCACGCCGATCGTATAGCCGTCCAGCAGAATCGCGCGCTCATCCGGCGTGAGCGAGGCCCAGATGGCGCGCGAATAGAGCGTGGTATTGCGCAGGATGTGATGCAGCGCGCGCTCGATCTCGAGGATCTCATGGAAGCGCAGAACCGGTGAGATCTGCAGCGCCGGCACTGGATAGGGCTGAGGCGGAAGCTCGACCCCGCCCAGGGAGTCGCTGGCGTAGGTCTCGTTCGGCGGCTTGGTGACTGGATTTCCCGATGCGTCGAACTCGACGATAGCCGCCGAAAGATTGGTCAGGATGGGGCCGCCGAGCGCGGATTCCAGCGCTGAGGGCGTCAGCGTGACGGTCGAGCGGACATTGGCCGCCGGGTCGTTGCTGAGGATCGAGGAGATGGCGCCGCTGATGAAGCTGCCGCCAAAGGTCCCATTTATGGCGTTGAGTTCGGCCATGGCCGCGGAAATCAAGGTGTAGGAGACCTGCCTGAAGCTGCGTGTGATCTCGAATCCGACAATATCGGCGCGATTGATCGAGGACGGCAGCGCCAGATTGGCGGTGAAGGTGAAGCTGCCAGCCTGGCGCTGGCCCAGCAACCAACCGAGAAGGTCGTCCTGGCTCGAAAAGGTGTCCTCTGGGATCGGCGTCGCAATATTTCCCAGCATGACAGGGCCGACGCGCGTGTTGCGGCGGGTGACGGCGGAGACATAGACCGCTTCGCAACGCAGGAAGCTGCCAGTCAGCGCGAGGCTGATCACGTCCTCGGCGACGCCGCCCTCTGGTTCCACCGTCGCCGTGGGATCGGCGGCGAACTGGGCCAGCAGGGTCAGGCCATAACGATACGCGCCCGGCGCCGCCTGTTGCAGCACGTCAAGATGCTTGATGAGCGAAGCGTAGCGCGTGAGCAGCGGGGCGCGATTGTCGGCGAGCGTGCCGCCTCCGCCGACCAGCGTGGTCGGGTCCGTAATCGTCATGGGTTGCCCGGGGGGGAGGAACCTGACGATCTGCATGGGCACAAGACAGGCGAGCGTCAGCCCGTCCACCACCGTGGTCACGTCATAGTTCCGCAGCACCTCCCAGTACTGCATGGTCAGGGCGCGGGTGTGGTTGTGGTTGGTGATGATCTTGGTGGTCACCGACTCGCTCTCGCTGGCCGTGGCCAGCCGCATTCCGGTGCGTGCGGCGCTGCGCCGCGCCGCGGCTTGGCTCATCGACGCCGAATGCGTGGTCTGGGCGGCCTGCTGGGCAGTGTCGCGCTGGCCCTGCAGCCATTCGTTGGACGAGCCTGACGATGAGGTGCCGCCGCCGCCGGCGCTAAAAATCAAGATGGTCCCGCCCGCGCCCCAGGACGAGGAAGACGACTGGAAGGAGCTGCCGGCCTGCTGCGCCTCCGAGAAGGCGGAGTTGAACGTCGCCTGAGTGGAGGTGTCCGCCAAGGCGGCCTGGGTGGCGACCTCCTCCTCAGTGAAGAACTCGCTCTCGGTCACGGTTGAGGTATCGCGACGCTCGAACACGGCCACCTGTTGCTGTTCGCCCGGCGCCAGCGGCAGCGAATAGACCAGATCGCCCAGGCCGACCCCCTTGAAGGTCCAGCGCTGCGACAGCTCCAGCACGTAGCCGAGGCCGAGCGAGGCGGCCATGGGAACCGTCTCGTCCGCAACGAAGATTCCGTCCGGCCCAACACCCATGATCTGGTCGCGAAACCCGTCCACACTCAGCGGCTGATCCACCGGGATGCGGTCCACATAGTCCGTTACGGTCTCATCGAGGGCGCCGGTGCCGTAGATCGTCAGCGGAAAAAAGCGTTTGGTGTCGCCGATGCGAACGCGAATGACTTCGTTGACGATGGACAGGCGCGGCTCGACCAGGCGGACGAACACGCCATAGGGAAACTCGTCCATGGTCGGATTGGCGCTGAACGACATCTGGCACCCGCCGTCCTCGCCTAAGGTGACGGTCGGCATGACGGTCGGATTGCCCGGATCCGGCGCCCCAGGGTCCGGAAGCGTCTGTGGCAACATCGCCTTAAGCGCGCCAAGGATAGAGAGCGGCAATGGCGACAGCTGAACGTCCAGGGTGACTACGCCGACCAGGCCGTTGGCGGCGATCTGCGCGGGCTGGAGCGTGAAGGCGCTGTTGGTGTTGGCGCCATGCACCGAAAATGTGAGGCCGCCCGCCGGCATGGCCGCGCCGGAGGGCATGGGAATGGTGAAACTGCCATCATCGCCAGTGAGCACCGTGGTGACCGGCGGCTGAGCCTTGACCTGAGCCGGATCGAAGGTGATCTGCACCTGCCCAGCCGGCAGCCCATCCGAATTGTTCAGAACCCCAAGAATCTTTGCTGGAACCGCCGGCTGCGCCAAGGCGGCGGTGACCTGCGCCAGACTGGTCTTCACCGCATCGAGGCCGACAAACACTTGGTTCGCCGAGGCGATCCGGAACGGCTGCAGCTTTGCGGCCACGGACGCGCTCGTCGTCCCCAAAAAGTCCACGGTCGACGGAATGCGCTGCCTGTTGATGAGCGGAATCGCCAAGGTCGCCTGCGCCCCTGAGCCACCCGCTCCCGCTGCGCCACGTGTGGATTTGACGGCCATACAGCGTCTCCCCCGCTATGCGATCGACACACCTCTGCGCTACCACCACGGACGCCGGCATGCCGCAAGGCGAGACTGAAATCTCGCCTGTCAATTAAAGCAAGTAAGTTCCATGCAACGATGTGTCCAAGGTCACACAAGAACTAGCTTGGGCGTAGGACACACCATACTACGCAACGCAGGCGTTATTACTTCTATTATCGAACACGTTGGTCGACGCGACCATTGCATTCGATCAAATAAACTTCAATTCTTGATATCCAGACACATTCGTCACTTAAACGTGAAGTTTGTTTGCCGAGACCTCAGGCGCCGGTGGCGTCAGAGGCGGTCGAGCGGCGTTTGGATGGGATTCGCTCGATATGACTGGGAAAGCTTCGCTGATCGCCTATCTGTGCCTGATCGGCATGGATACCCGGGAGCGGCCCGGGTATGACGAAGGCCGAAGGCCTTTGCGAGCGTGCGTCCATGATCGTCAGTCCCAGCGTCGTTGAAGCCATTGGCGACACCCCGCTGATCCGCCTGGGTCGCGCCAGCGCCGCCACCGGCTGCGAGATCTGGGGCAAGGCCGAGTTCATGAACCCGGGCCAGTCGGTCAAGGACCGGGCCGCGCTTTACATCATCCGCGACGCGGAAAAACGCGGCCTGCTGCGCCCCGGCGGCCTGATCGTCGAGGGCACGGCAGGCAATACCGGCATCGGCCTGGCCATGGTCGGCTCGGCCCTGGGCTATCGCACCGCCATTGTCATCCCCCGAACCCAGAGCCAGGAAAAGAAGGACGCCATCCGCCTTCTGGGCGCTGAACTGGTCGAGGTGGACGCCGTCCCCTATTCCAACCCCGACAACTATGTCCGCTATTCCGGTCGCCTGGCCGAAGAACGCGCGGCGATCGAACCCAATGGCGCCATCTGGGCCAACCAGTTCGACAATGTCGCCAATCGCCAGGCTCATGTGGAGAGCACCGCGCCGGAGATCTGGACCCAGACGGACGGCAAGGTCGACGGTTTCGTCAGCGCCGTAGGCTCGGGCGGCACCCTGGCCGGCGTGGCCATCGGCCTTCGCGCCAAGAACCCCAAGGTCGCCATCGCCCTGGCCGATCCGCTGGGCGCCTCGCTCTACAGCTACTACACGACGGGCGAACTCAAGGCCGAGGGAACCTCGATCACCGAAGGCATCGGCCAGGGGCGGATCACCGCCAATCTGGAGGGGCTGACGGTGGATTACGCCTATCAGATCCCCGACGCTGAGGCTCTGGAACAGGTGTTCGACCTGACCCAGCACGAGGGGCTGTGCCTCGGCGGCTCCACCGGGATCAATGTCGCCGGCGCGATCCGCCTGGCCCGCGACCTCGGCCCCGGCAAGACCATCGTCACCATTCTTTGCGACCACGGCTCGCGCTATCAGAGCAAGGTGTTCAATCCCGCCTTCCTGGCCGAGCGCGGCCTTCCTGTTCCCCCCTGGCTCTGAGAGGTCTTCCATGTTCGACGCGCCTTCGCCCACAGATCCCTTGGTGTCGACGGACTGGCTGGCCGCCCATCTCGACACTCCGGACCTGGTGATCATCGACGCCAGCTGGTTCATGCCGGGAACCGATCGCGACGCCCGCGCCGAACATGCCAGCCAGCACATTCCGGGCGCGCTGTTCCTGGATATCGACGAAGTCTCCGATCATACCAATCCGCTGCCGCACATGCTGCCGGAGCCGCCCGATTTCGCCACCCACGCCCGCCGCCTCGGCGTCGAGGCGTCGTCGCCGGTGGTGATCTATGATTCCCACGGCCTGTTTTCCGCGCCCCGGGTCTGGTGGAGCTTTCGGGTCATGGGCCATGACAATGTCTGGGTGCTAGACGGAGGCCTGCCCAAATGGACCGCCGAAGGCCATCCGGTGGAGACTGGCTGGCCCCAGCGCCCGCATGGCGAGTTCAAATCCCGCTATCAGCCAAACCTGGTGCGCAGCCTGGACCAGGTGCTGACCGCCCTCACCGACGGCAACGCCCAACTGCTTGACGCCCGCCCGGCGGCTCGCTTCACCGGCGAGGTGGCTGAGCCGCGCCCAGGCTTGCGCAGCGGCCATATGCCGGGGGCCCGCAGTCTGCCCTCCAGCGCGGTGGTGGCCGATGGGCGGCTCAAGCCCGCCGACGAGTTGGCCGCCCTGTTCGCCGACGCTGGGGTGGATATTGACCGGCCCATCGTCACCACCTGCGGCTCGGGTGTCTCCGCCGCCATTCTGGCCCTGGCCCTGGCGCGTCTGGGACGCGCCGATGTGCCGGTCTATGACGGCTCCTGGAGCGAATGGGGCGCCCGGAGCGACACGCCTGTGGCCACGGGTCCGGCAGGTGGCTGAGCCGAACGGCAAGGGTGGTGATGGCCGCGCGGACGCCACAAGGCTGATCCACCCGCGCGGCAAAGACGGGACCATAAGCCGCACCGTCGGACCGCCGATCCAGCGCGGCTCCACCGTGCTGATGCCCCGCGCCGCCGATCTTTACGACCACAGCCAGATCACCTATGGCCGCCAGGGCCTGGCCGCCCAGGGCGCGCTGCAGGAGGCCCTGGCCGAGCTTGAGGGTGGCGCGGGCTGCGAGCTCTACCCTTCGGGCCTGGCAGCCCTCACCGCGGCCATGCTGGCGGTGCTGAAGGCCGGCGACGAGATCTTGGTGGTCGACACCATTTACGCCCCGACGCGCCGGTTCTGTGACCGGATGCTGGCCCGGTTCGGGGTCAAGGTCGGCTACTACCCGCCGCGCCTGCCCGCTGAGGAGCTCCTGGCCCTGGGCGGACCGAACCTGCGGCTGATCGTGCTGGAATCCCCCGGCTCCCTGACCCTGGAGATGCAGGACGCCCCGGCCATCGCCCGGGCCGCCAAGGCGCGCGGCGTTCTGACCTTGATGGACAACACCTGGGGCGCGGGGCTTCTGTTCAAACCCCTGGCCCATGGAATCGACCTCAGCGTCCAGGCCCTGACCAAATATGTCTGCGGCACCTCGGATGTGTTCATGGGATCGGTCTGTGCGAGCGACCCCAAACTGATCAAGGCCCTGGCCGACGGGGTCATGCATATGGGCTGGGCGGTGGCGCCGGACGAGGCCTATCAGGCCCTGCGCGGCCTTCGCACCCTGCCGGTCCGGATGGCCCGGCACGACGAAAGCGCTCTGACCATCGCCCGCTGGCTGGCCGAGCAGGCGGAGGTGATCGCGGTCATCCACCCCGCCCTGCCCACTTCGCCTGATCACGCCCTGTGGGCGCGCGACTATGCCGGATCCTGCGGCCTGTTCAGCTTCCTGTTGCGCCCCGCGCCCGAGGTGGCGGTCCACGCCTTTCTGGACCAGCTGACCCTTTTCGGCCTCGGCTTCTCCTGGGGCGGCTTCGAAAGCCTAGCTGTCTCGTCCGGCGACCAACTCCACCAGCGCCGCCACGCCCCCAAGCTCGCTGGCCCGCTGATACGGCTGCACATCGGGCTGGAGGCGACGGAGGATCTGATCGGGGACTTGCGCAGGGGATTGGACGCGTTTGCGGAAACGCGAACCCATCGAACCCTGTAGACGCCGCGCTGGACGGGTAAACTCGCCTTAATTTTTCGCCCTGAAGCCCATGGCGCGCCCTGCTGGATTCGAACCAGCAACCGCTCGCTTAGAAGGCGAGTGCTCTATCCGGTTGAGCTAAGGGCGCCGGCTCAGGCTGGCGGTCTAGTGGGTCCAGGGCTGCTTGCGGCCAAAGGCGAAATTGTCGGCATAGGCCTTGAGGAAGCGCTTGGCCGGTTTGGGCTCGGTGACTCGAAAGGCGATGCCGTGAGCCTGGGCGTAGGCGATGGCCTCTTCCTGGGTGTCGAAATTCAGCCGGATCTGACCGTCCATGTCCTTGGACTGGGCCCAGCCCATCAAGGGATCAGGCAGGCGCGCAGTCTCGGCCTCAAACTCCAGCACCCATTCACGGGTCTGGGCGTGACCCGATTGCATGGCGGTCTTGGCCGGACGGTAGATGCGCGCGAGCATGCGGTCGGTCTCCAGGCGTCGATAACCCCCAAAAGGGGCCTAAGAAGTGGTCGGGGCGGCAGGATTTGAACCTGCGACCCTCTGCTCCCAAAGCAGATGCGCTACCAGGCTGCGCTACGCCCCGTCACCTCAGGGAGCGGCTTTTGCCACGGCGCGCCCTGCGCCGCAACGGAGCGGCTCTATTCGATTTTCCTATGCATCAGTTTGAACACGCCCGACGCCCGCGCCACGTCCTTTTCGCCGACGAAAACACGCGCCTCGGCGAAGGCGATCTCCTTGCTGGAACGGGTGAGATGAGATTCGCCGATCACCCATTCGCCGGCCCGTGCCATGGACAGGAAATCCACCGACAGATGGATGGTCACGCTGGTGGTCTTGGTGGCGCGCCCCACGGCGGAGGCCAGCAGGCCATCGAGAAAGGCGGTGAGCATGCCGCCGTGGACGATGCCCAGGCCGTTACAATGCCGCCGCAGGGCGAAAAAGGCCTGCGCCGCGCCGACGTCCGGCCGGGCCTCGAAATACGGGCCATTGTGGGTGGAGAAAGGCCCGCGTGGGCGGGTCTGGGCGAATCCCTCCGGCGGCGGAGGAATCGCCGGATCATGCTCAGTCACGCTTCACGCTCAGTCACACTGAAACCCGTAATAAAAACGCCGCCCTCAACCCGTGGGCGGATCAATGCCCGTCGGTGGAGATCTCGGCCACCACCAGGCCCTTGGGGCCCTCGGCGAACCGCACCATCACGTCCTCACCCGGCTGGAGATCCTCAAGGCCGCTGCGGCGCAGGGTTTCGATATGGACGAAGATGTCGCCGGAGGAGCCGTCGCGGATGACGAAGCCATAGCCCTTGGTGCGGTTGAACCATTTGACCCGGGCCCGCTCCAGCGGCCCGGCTTCCATGGGCGCGCGGCGCGGCGGCGCGCGATCACGATCCCGGAAACCGCCCTGGTCGCCCCGGCTGTGGCGCGCATCATACGGTTCGCGATCCCGCCGGAAGCCGCCGCCATCACGGTCAGGCGCGCGAGGCGGACGTTCCGCCGCCGGCGGCGCCGCGGACTCGTCGATCTCGTGGACGGTGGAAACCTGCCAGCCCTTGGGCCGACGCACCACATCGCAAACGATGACTGATCCTTCGAGCGCGCTCTCGCGCCCAGTCTGCCGCAAGCTGGTGACATGCAGCAACACGTCCTTCATGCCCGTCTGACTAGGGTCGTCAGGGACGATGAAACCGTAACCTTTGCCGCCGTCGAACCACTTTACATGGCCGCTGATACGAACCGATTCCTCTTGGGAATCAGCTTCGCTGAAACCGTAACTAGACATCCCGCCCCTCTCGCCCGCTCCAAAAACAAAGACGAACGGACACGCAGGGGTAACACTGTTCTGGGAAGAACAGGGCGTCAAGATTTGATTCATCATCGCGGCGGTCACAATTGCGGTATTCAACCGCACCCGCTGGCAGTCCCTAGGGGAGTCGAACCCCTCTTCCCAGATTGAAAATCTGGTGTCCTAACCGATAGACGAAGGGACCGCGGCGGCGAGGAAGGGCGATATATCCGCCTTCATTCGGTGGTGCAAGCCTCTGACCAATTCGGCCGGCTAAAAAGTCGGCAAAGCTGTTGGCCTTTTCAAAATAAGGGGTTTTTGGGACGATCGGCCGCACTTAGCCACGCATGCGGGGGTCGGCGGCGTCCTCGATCTCCAGTTCGACACCCTGGCGGCCGTTCCAATCGTCGGCCTTCAGGCGGCCCGCCACATGCAGGGATCCGCCGCCCGCCATCAGGCGGCGGCCCAGTTCCGTATCGCCCGCGCGCCAAGCCACGGCCTTCAATCGGCCTCCATGGCCATCTGATAATTGGCAGCGAATGTGTCCACCGCGCAACATATTCACCTGTTCAGCGCGCACGTCCGCCGCGGCGAACATAGGCTCCGGATTACCAGGACCGAAGGGCTGCAATCGCTGGAAGTCCTCGAACAGGGTTCGACTCGCCCCGCCTGGCGTGACCAGGGCGTCGATCTCCACTGCGTCGAGGCCGGCCGCAACGAGGCTTTCGTCGGCCAGGGTCCGGCAAAGAAAGTCCCGAAGCTCAGGGATGGAGCCCTTACGCACGGTCAGGCCCGCGGCCATGGCGTGGCCGCCGCCCGCCATCAACAGGCCCTGGTCGAACGCCGCTTGAATCGCCCGGCCCAGGTTGACGCCGGGCTGGGAACGCCCCGAGCCCTTGCCGACCCCGGTGACCGGGTCGATGCCGATGACGATGGTCGGCTTGCGATAGCGTTCGCGCAGCCGTCCGGCGACGATGCCGATCACGCCCGGATGCCAGTGCTCGGCCGCCACCACCAGGATCGGCAGGTCGGGATCCAGGTTGGACGGGCCTTCCAACAGGGCCACGGCCTGTTCCTGCACCTGGCGCTCCACCTCCTTGCGTTCGGTGTTGAGACCGTCGAGTTCCTCGGCCAGCGCCCTCGCTTCCTGAGGATCGTCCGTGGACAGAAGGCGCGTACCCAGGTCCGAACGGCCGATGCGGCCACCGGCGTTGATGCGCGGCCCCAGGATGAAACCGGCATGGAAGGTGGTCGCCGGCCCCTTGGACTTGGCCACCTCCAGCAGGGCCTTCAGCCCCGGATTGGTCCACCCGGACATGACCTTTAGGCCCTGGGCGGTCAGCGCCCGGTTGAAGCCCACAAGCTGCGTCACGTCGCAAATGGCGCCCATGGCCGCCAGGTCCAGCCACTGCCGAATGTCCGGCTCTTTCCGGTCCTGAAACAGGCCCCGTCGCCGGGCCTCGCGATTGAGCGCGGCCAGCAGCACGAACGTAACCCCGGCGGCGGCCAGAACCCCCTGCCCGGATTGGCAGCCGGGCCGATTGGGATTGACCACGGCCGCTGCCGGCGGTGGGGTCTCGCGCATCAGGTGATGGTCGATGACCACCACTTCCAGGCCGATCTCGGCCGCGGCGGCGATGGCGTCATAGGCCGCCGCGCCGCAGTCCACCGTAACGACCAGTTCGGCGCCCTGTTCGCGCAGGTGGCGGAAGGCCGCGGGGCTGGGGCCATAGCCCTCGGTGATGCGATCCGGCACATAGATCGGCAGGTCGCACCCCAAGGCGCGGAACCAGCGCACCAGTTGTGAGGCGCTGGAAGCGCCGTCCACGTCGTAGTCGGCGAACACGACGGTCGGCCGCTTGGTTTCAATGGCGTCGACCAACAGTTCGGCCGCCCGATCCATGTCGGTGAAGCTGGAGGGATCGGGAAACAGCGCCTTCAAGGTCGGGGTCAGGAAATCCTGGACCGCCTCAGCCGATACCCCCCGCGACGCCAGGGCCCGCGCCAGCGGCTCACTGAGCCCGTGGCGTTGGGCGTGCGACCGGGCGAGGCTGGCGTCCCCCGGCCGTTCGCGCCAGGCGCGCCCGCTCAGAGAGTGAGAGACGCCGAGAAAGGCGAGAGGACCGGACGCGTCGTCCATAGGATGTATGCGTCTCCTTCTTTCCTTCTCCCCTTTGGAAGAAGGATGGCCCCGGGGCCACGGCCATAATGAGGGTCGCGCCAGCCGATCGGCGACTCGGGCCTTTCGAAGCTTATGCTAAAGCGTCCGCTTCATCCGCACTTCACGCACCGTGCGGCTGGAGGAATTCATTACCAGCGAGTGAGTCCAGATCAGGCCACCCTCCTGGCGAACGCCATCCAGCAGCGCGCCGGAGGTCACGCCGGTGGCCGCGAAGATGGCGTCGGCCCGCACGATTTCATGCAGAGTGTATTTCTTGTCGAAATCGGTGACTCCCAGGCGTGCTGCGCGGGCGCGCTCGTCGGCGTTGCGGAACATCAGCCGGCCCTGGAACTGCCCGCCGACACATTTCAGCGCGGCGCAGGCCAGAACGCCCTCCGGCGCGCCGCCCTGGCCAATATAGAGGTCGATGCCGGTGGAGGGCTCGGCGGTGTTCATCACCCCGGCCACGTCTCCATCGGTGATAAGGTTCACCCGGGCGCCGATGCTGCGCAACGAGGCGATGATGTCGGCGTGACGCGGCCGGTCGAGCACGCAGACCGTAACCTCGGACGGCGCCACGCCCTTGGCCTTGGCGATGGCCGCCACGTTCTCGGCCGGTGTGGCGTCCAGGTCGATGATCCCCTCGGCCAGGCCCGGACCGCAGGCGATCTTGTCCATATAGGTGTCGGGGGCGTTGAGCATGGTGCCCTTGGGCGCCCAGGCCATCACCGACAGGGCGTTGGCCATGGCCTTGGCGGTCAGGGTAGTGCCTTCCAGCGGATCCAGGGCGATGTCGATAGCCTGGCCCTTACCGACGCCGACCTTTTCGCCGATATAGAGCATCGGCGCTTCGTCGCGCTCGCCCTCGCCGATGACGATCTCGCCGTCGATCTCCAGGGTGTTCAGGGCCGTGCGCATGGCGTCCACGGCTGCCTGATCGGCGGCCTTTTCGTCGCCCCGCCCCACCAGTCGCCAGGCGGCGATGGCTGCGGCCTCGGTGACGCGGACAGCGTCGAGCACAAGGCTCCGATCCAGATCAGTCGAACTCATCCATGGGTCTCCTGCCCGGTCTTTTCTTCGGAGTGCGGCTTCAGATGCGCGCGATACGCAACATCTTTGGTGGCGCCAGAACCGCCGGCAGCGCCGCTATGCGCCGAGCCGCTTCCAGCACCGCCGCCTCCGGTGTTGCGTGGGTGGTTAGCACAATCGGCACGCCCCCCGCATCCTCCACCGGTTTCTGCAGAAAACTATCGATCGATACGCCGACCTCGGCCAGGGTTTCCGACACCGCCGCGATCACCCCCGGCTGATCCTTCACCAATAGGCGCAGATAGGCTTTGCCCACATGGTGATCGGCGTCGATCTTGGTAAAGGGCTCCAACTTCGCCGCAGGCGCCTGAAAAACCGGCCGCTTGGCGCCGGTCATGACATCGGCGATGTCGGCGGCGACCGCCGCGGCTGTCGGCCCCGATCCGGCGCCAGGACCTTGGATGAAGATGCGGCCGATTCGGCGCCCCTCGATGAAAAGGGCGTTGAGCGCGCCGCGGGTCTCGGCCAGGGGATGACCCACCGGCGCCAGGGTTGGATGCACCCGCACCGACACGCCATCGGCCGAGCGCGTGGCCTGGGCCACCAGGCGGATTCGATAGCCAAGATCGCCCGCTAGCTTGATGTCCAGCAGCTCCACCTGGTCGATGCCTTCCACCTCGGCGGCGGCGAAATTGGGGGCGCAGCCAAAGGCCAAGGCGGCCAGGATCGAAATCTTGTGCGCGGCGTCGAACCCGCCCACATCGGTGGTCGGGTCGGCCTCGGCATAGCCCAGCGCCTGCGCTTCCTTGAGCACATCGGCGAAGGGCCGCGAGGCCGTCTCCATCTCGGTGAGGATATAGTTGCAGGTGCCGTTGAGGATGCCGGCTACGGCGTCGACCTCATCACCGACCATGGCCTCGCGCAGCATCTTCACCGCCGGGGTGCCGCCCATCACGGCGGCCTCGAACAGCAACGGCGCGCCGGTGGCCTCGGCCAGGGCGGCCAGCTCAGCGCCATGCACGGCGATCAGCGCCTTGTTGGCGGTGACCACGGGTTTGCCCAGCTTCAGCGCCGCCTCGACCGCGGCCTTGGCCGGGCCTTCCGAGCCGCCGATCAGCTCCACGAACACGTCCACGTCCGGCGACGAGGCCAGGGCCACCGGATCATCGAACCAGGCGAGCTTGGAGACATCGATCGAGCGCGGGCGTGAGCGGTCGCGCGCGGAGACGCCCGTCACCACTACCGACCCGCCCGCCGGCGCGAAATCCGGGCGTTCGGCCAGGAAGCTCAGCAGCCCCCCGCCCACCGTGCCCAGGCCGGCGACGCCGACGCGCCAGATTTTCTTGGCCATGCTCGCCACTACTCCGTCGCCGCCGGCAGTTCGTCTCGCACCCGGCTGAGAATCTGCCCTGATTGTTGCAGGAATTTCTTCACGTTGCGCGCAGCCTGGCGGATTCGGTGTTCGTTCTCCACCAGGCCAATGCGCACATAACCCTCGCCATATTCGCCAAAGCCCAGGCCGGGGGCCACGGCTACGCCGGCCTCCTCGACCAGAAGCTTGGAGAACAGCATCGACCCCGCCTCACGAAATTGTTCGGGGATCGGCGCCCAAGCGAACATCGAGGCCGGCGGCGAGGGGATGTCCCAGCCTGCCCGCTTCATCGAGGAGACCAGCACGTCGCGGCGGGATTTATAGATGCCACGGATCTCGTCGACACAATCTTGCGGCCCGTTCAGCGCGGCGGCGGCCGCGACCTGGATCGGCGTGAAAGCGCCGTAGTCCAGATAGGACTTCACCCGCGCCAGGGCCGCGCAGATTCGCGCATTACCCACCACCATGCCCACCCGCCAGCCGGCCATGGCGAAGGTCTTGGACAGGGAATTGACCTCCACCGCCACGTCCTTGGCCCCCTCGACCTGCAGGATCGAGGGGGGCGGGTTGTCGTCGAAATAGATCTCCGAATAGGCGATGTCCGACAGCACCAACATGTCGTGCTTCTTCGCCAGGGCGATCACGTCCTTGTAGAAATCGAGCCCCACCCACTGGGCGGTCGGGTTGGACGGGTAGCTGACGATCAGCACGCTGGGCGGCGGCACGGAATGGCGCACCGCGCGGCTGATGCCGGACAGATACTCCTCCGGCGACAGGGCCGGCACGTGGCGGATGACGCCCCCGGCCATGATGAAGCCATAGGCGTGGATCGGATAGGCGGGGTTGGGGCAGATGATCACGTCGCCGGGCGCGGTCAGGGCCTGGGCCAGGTTGGCGAAACCCTCCTTGGACCCCAGGGTGGTGATCACCTCGGTGTCGGGATTAAGCTTCACGCCAAACCGGCGGTCATAATAGCCGGCCATGGCCCGGCGCAGGCCCGGTATGCCCTTTGACGCGGAATAGCCGTGAGTGTCGGGGCGCTTCACCGTCTCGATCAGTTTGTCGACGATGTGCTTGGGGGTCGGCATGTCCGGATTGCCCATGCCGAAGTCGATGATGTCGACGCCCTTGGCCCGCAGGCCAGCCTTGATGCGATTGACTTCTTCGAAGACGTAGGGCGGCAGGCGCCGGATGCGGTGGAAATCGTGGGTCATGATTTTGGCCCCTCCCGCGGGGCCGCGCGGTGCGTTGGCGAGCGCATGAATAGACGAAGCCTTGCTCTTCTATCCAGCAGACGGATGGCGATTTTGGCCCCCGAGCCTTTATTGCGGCGTCGGGGGCGGCGTAGCTCGCGCCCGCTGGGCCGCTGCATAGGCTTCCGATTCGGAGGCTTCGTCGGGCGACACCGCTTTCAATTCGTTTTGAGGAATCCTGGCGTGCTCGGTTTTCGCCCAGGCCTCGGTATTGGCGAGCAGGAACGGAATACTGGCGGCTTCCGCCTCGGTGGCCCGCTTCAGGCTCCAGGCGTCGATCACAGCGGACTTCCAGGCAGAGGCGGGACGTACGTCCTTGGGGACCGGCGGGATCGCTGAGAAACGGGGATAGGGTCCCGGCGCTTTGGAGGCCTGGGCGACATCCGCGGCCACTGGCGAACGCGAATCCACCGGACCGGTGCTGAACGGCGTCACGACGGGGCCGGCGGCGCAACCGCTCACGACCAGCGCGATGCCGGCGCCAATCAGCGCCTTCATGCCCCCGCAACGCCCCGGCGCGTGATCAGAAGTCGACAAACCCAATTCTCACCATACAAATGCCAGTCGGTCTTATGCGATGATCGACTGAAGCGAAAGGGCGCGCGGCTGGTTCACGGCCGCCGGCCCGCATAGGGAGAGTGCTGGCCATGCCGACCGATCCGACTGCGAAAGCCGGAAAATCGCGTAAAGCGGCCAAGCCGCCCAAGGTGGAGCCTAAGGCCCAGGGCGGCAAAAAGGCCTCCAAGGCCACCACCGCCGCCAAGGCGAGCGAGGTGCGGACGATCGCAGCAGCCCCCGCCAAACCGGCCAGGGCGGCGCCAACCGCCAAGAGTAAGCCGGCGCCGGCGCCTATTCCCAAGGCCGCGGCAAAGCCGGCGATCAAGGCTCCGCCCAAAAAAACTTCGCCCTCGCCTCGCCCCAAAGCCCCCACCTCGACGCAGAGCAAGCCAAAGGTCGCGCCGAAGGCGGGTCCCAAGGCCGCTGCGGCCGAGCCCCCTCATCCCAAAGTGGCCGCCAAGCCGGAAGCTGCTGGCGCGGCCATGTTCGACATGCTGTCCGGTGAACAGCGCGACGCCCTGGAGGCGATCTCGGTCAATCTCGCTCGCGCCGCCCTGACCGCTCAAGGCGCCTTCGCCGAAGCCGCCATGCGCCAGGCCGACCGGCCGGCGGCGCTGACACCCGACCCGTTCCATGTGGCCCCCGCCCTCACCGAGGTCATGGGCCGCCTGGCGGGACAGCCGGATGTGCTGATGCGGGCCCAGGCTGACCTGTTCGCCCGCTATACCGACCTGTGGCGCAACAGCGCCCGACGCGCGACCGGCGAAAGCGCTGAATCCGTTGTCGAGCCGAGCAAGGGCGACAAACGCTTTCTCGATCCGGGCTGGTCGGAAAATCCCGTCTTCGACGTGATGAAACAATCCTACCTTTTGACCTCGAACTGGCTAAACGGTCTTGTGTCGGGCGTAGACGGCGTGGATCCCCTGGCCAAGCGCCGGGTCGAGTTCTTCACCAGGATGCTCACCGACGCCTTCTCACCATCGAACTTTTTGATGTCCAATCCGGCCGCCCTGAAGGAAATGGCCGACACCAAGGGCGAAAGCTTGGTGCGGGGCATGGACAATTTCGCCGCCGACCTGGCGCGGGGCGAAGGCCAGCTGTCGATCAGCCAGACCGATTTCGACAAGTTCAAGGTCGGCGAAAACATCGCCACCGCGCCCGGCAAGGTGATCTTCCAGAACGAGATCATCCAGGTTCTGCAGTTCACCGCCACCACCGACAAGGTCCACGAGATCCCGCTGCTGATCTTCCCGCCCTGGATCAACAAGTTCTATATCCTCGACCTGCGCCCCGAAAACTCCATGATCCGCTGGCTCACCGCCCAGGGCTTCAGCGTGTTCGTCACCTCCTGGGTCAATCCGGACCAGCGCCTGGCCTCGAGGACCTTCGAAGACTACATGGTCGAAGGGGTCTATGCCGCCACCCAGGCCGTCCTGACCCAGTGCAAGATCGATAGGGTCAACACCGTCGGCTACTGCATCGGCGGCACCCTGCTCTCCTGCAGCCTGGCCTACATGGCGGCCAAGGGCGACAAGCGGATCGCCTCGGCCACCTTCTTCGCCGCCCAGCAGGACTTCAGCGAGGCCGGCGATCTTCTGCTCTTCGCCGACGACAACTGGATCGGCGAGGTCGAAAAACGCATGGACGAGGGCGGCGGCGTGCTGGCCGGCAAGACCATGGCCGACACCTTCAACGCCCTGCGTGGCAACGACCTGATCTGGTCGTTCTTCGTCAGCAACTATCTGATGGGCAAGGAGCCCAAGCCCTTCGATCTGCTCTATTGGAACTCCGACCAGACGCGGATGCCCAAGACTCTGCACCTATATTACCTGCGGGAGTTCTATCGCGACAACAAACTGGCCAAGGGCGAACTGTTGCTGGGGGGCGAGAAACTTGACCTGGGCAAGATCAAGATCCCGGTCTTCGTGCAGTCTTCCAAGGAGGACCACATCGCCCCGTTCCGCTCGGTCTATAAGGGCGCCACGCTGTTCGGCGGCCCCACCACCTTCATGATGGCCGGCTCCGGCCACATCGCCGGGGTGATCAATGCGCCGGTGGCCAACAAATACCAGCACTGGACTAACAGCGCCTTGCCCGAGACTCCGGACGCCTGGCTAGAGGGCGCACAGGAACATCCCGGCTCCTGGTGGAACTACTGGGCCGATTGGCTGGCGGCGAAATCCGGCCCCATGGTCCCCGCGCGAGATCCCACCAAGGGTCCACTGAAGCCGATCGAGGACGCGCCGGGGAGCTTTGTGAAAGTGCGGTCGTAGGAGGGCGCGAAGCCGTGCGTCTGGGGTGCGCAAAGCGAACCCTGGTAAGCGCCGAGTTGGGTGGTGAGCGGACCGAAGCAATCAAACTGTTTAGCCGTCAGCCTGCTTGGCAAACTCAGCCAGAGCGCGATCCAATTCTTCAGCGTCGTGATCGACAGCTACGCTGAGCCCCCAGGTCGGCGCCGAATGCACTTGGTCCGCCAAAAGCAATTCAGTGATCGTCTGAAGGACCGAGCGGTCGGGGTAGAAAGCGGAAACCTCCCAAAGCCCCTCAATGCTCGTTATGTAGGACGTTTGGGTGATAGTCTGCTCAGGGGCGCGAGCCTCTGGCTCAAGACCGCAAAACACACCTCATCTAGCGGTAGGGTCGATGAGCCTCACGCAGGTACGAACTTCAGCGCCACGCCGTTGTTGCAATGCCTCAGTCCCGTCGGCGGCGGGCCGTCGTCGAAGACGTGGCCCTGGTGACTGAGACAGCGGGCGCAGTGATATTCGGTGCGTTCGGCGCCGATCTTGAAGTCGCGCTTGTGACCCAGGGCGCTGTCCACGGCGCGGTAGAAGCTCGGCCAACCGGTATGGGAATCGTACTTCCAGTCGGACTTGAACAGCGGCAGTTCGCAGCCCAGGCATACGAACGTCCCCTTGCGATGCTCGTTGTTCAGCGGGCTGGTGAACGGGTATTCCGTTCCCTCCTCCCGCATCACATGAAACGAGGCCGGCGGCAGGCGCTTGCGCCAATCGTCTTCGGACAGCTTGCGGAACGGCGAGCCCTCGAAGGCTTTTTCCGCATCGGCGGCCAGGGCCGGCGTGCGGGCCAGGGCGAACAGGCCGAAGACGGCGGAGGTCGCCAACAGCGCTCGGCGGGATTGATCAGGCAGGGTGCGGGTCATGTCCACAATACGAACGCCTTCGCCGATCGGTTACAGGGGCGCGGTCACGAGCGTGCGTTTTTCGTGGCCCCCTCAGGCGGCCGCGTCCACACATAGAGCGCGTCCGGCTCGTGCTCCTCATTATGCTCGCCGTTGGTGAGCCGCTCGAGCACGAACCCGCGGCGCTCATAGAAACCGCGGGCGCGGTCGTTCTGCTGGAACGCCCACAGCTGCAGATGCTCGTCATCGACCATGGCCTGGCGCACGAGAGCGCCGCCGACGCCGCGCCCCTGGTGGTCCGGATGGACATAGAGGTGGTTGAGCCAGCCCGGGCTGTGGGCGGCGTAGCCCAGGATCGCGCCATCCTCTTCCACAAGCCACACATCGTTGTTCGGGAAAAGCTGGCTCTGGAAAAAATCCAGGTCCTCGGCGGCGGTGTGCAGTTCCGGCAGGTAGGACAGGCTGGCGCGCATGGTCAGCCGATGCAGCGCCGCTACGGCGATCATGTCCTCCAGACGGGCCCGGCGCAACTGCATCAGCTCAGCCCCGCCGCCTCGTCCAGGCCCAGCATCAGGTTCATGTTCTGCACCGCCGCCCCTGACGCGCCCTTGCCGAGATTGTCCAGCAGGGCGACCAGGCGGGCCTGGCCGTTCTGTTCGTTGCCAAACACGAACAGCTTCATCCGGTTGGTCCCGTTCAGGCCCTCTGGATCGACAGTATTCACCGCGGCCGCCTCTTTGACGGAAGCCACCTCCACGAAGCGCTCGCCGGCATAGGCGTTTTCCAGGCTGGCGTTCAGGTCGAACGGCTTCGGCCGTCCCGGCAGCGCCCAGAGCTGCAACGGGACCTCAACGATCATGCCCTGCGCGTAACGTCCCACGGCCGGCGTGAACAGAGGCCGGTGGGTCAGGTGAGCATAGGCCTGAATTTCCGGCACATGCTTATGCTCCAGGCCGGTGGCGTAGATCCGGTAGGGAACCCTGGTGAAGTCCGCCGAAGCCTCGTCCTCGAATTCGGCGATCATCGCCTTGCCGCCGCCGGAATAACCGGACACGGCGTTGATGGTCACCGGCCAGTTGGCGGGAACCAGTCCCGCCCGCGTCAATGGCGCCAGCAGCGCGATGGCGCCGGTGGAATAGCAGCCAGGATTGGATACGCGCCTGGCGCCCGCCACAGCCTGCCGCTGGCCCGGCGCGCTTTCCGGAAAGCCGAACGTCCAGTCGGCGGCGACCCGGTGCGCGGTCGAGGCGTCGATCACTTTCACCGCCGGGTTCTGAATCAGCCGTACCGCCTCGCGGGCGGCGTCGTCCGGCAGGCACAGGATCACCAAGTCGACGCCGTTCAACAGCTCCGCGCGGGCCTCGGGATCCTTGCGCCGCGCCGGGTCGATGGAGACCAGCTCAATGTCGCCGCGTTGCTCCAGCCGGGCGCGGATCTGCAGGCCGGTGGTGCCGGCTTCGCCGTCGATGAAAACCCTGGGGGCCATGTTCGCCTCCGTTCAGACCGCATTGAACGGCCGTGATTGCAAAAAATATAGGCAAAGAAAAAGGGCGCCTCGGTGACCCGAAGCGCCCTTCGATAGGAAAACGCGATGAACCGCGTTTAGCGCTTCGAGAACTGGAAGCTGCGGCGGGCCTTGGCCTTGCCGTATTTCTTACGCTCAACCACCCGGCTGTCGCGGGTCAGGAAGCCGTGCGGCTTCAGCACGGCGCGCAGGCCGGGCTCATAATAGGTCAGCGCCTTGGACAGGCCGTGACGCACCGCGCCGGCCTGGCCGGACAGGCCCGAGCCTTCGACCGTGACGACGACGTCGAACTGGCCGACCCGGTCCGTGACCTGGAACGGCTGGGCGATCATCATGCGCAGCACCGGGCGGGCGAAATAGACTTCCTGATCGCGGCCATTGACCGTGATCTGGCCCTTGCCCGGCTTGATCCAGACGCGCGCGATGGCGTTCTTGCGCTTGCCGGTGGCATAGGCGCGGCCCTGGGCGTCGATCTTCTGTTCGTAGACGATCGCTTCGGGAGCGGGGTTGGAAGACAGGCTCTGCAGAGCCTCGAGACCTTCGGCCATGTTTATTGGCTCCGCACGTTCTTGGTGTTCATGCTCTTGAAGTCGATGACTTCCGGAGCCTGAGCTTCATGGGGGTGTTCGGCGCTGTTATAGATGCGCAGATGGGTCATTTGGGCGCGCGCCAGGGGGCTTTCCTTAGGCAGCATGCGCTCGACGGCCTTTTCCAGGACCCGCTCGGGGAACCGGCCAGCGAGAACCTTACCCGCTGTGCGTTCCTTGATCCCGCCCGGATAGCCGGTGTGCCGATAGTAGATCTTTTGATCCAGCTTGCGGCCGGTGAACTTCACCTTGTCGGCGTTGAGCACGACGACATAGTCGCCGCAATCGACATTGGGAGTGTAGTCAGGGCGGTGCTTGCCGCGAAGGCGCATGGCGATGAACGTCGCCAGGCGGCCGACAATGGCGTCCTGGGCGTCGATCACGATCCATTTCTTCGAGACGTCCGCCGGCTTCAGCGAGGCCGTGGTCTTGGTCGTCATGGGTCCGATCCGTTTGGGCTAGCGACGAACGGCGGACCGCTCTTCGACTTGAGGGCGGGGCGATACAGGCGCCCAGGCCGACTGTCAACACTTCTGCGCGGCAAAAGTCCCCAGAAAGCCTTATTTCAGAAGGATTTGCGCGATACGGTATTCAGATACCTATGACAGTCGCTGCGCCCGCCAGGCGAAGCTGACCGCGGCTGCAAGAACGATGGCCGCGCCGGTCTGGTGAAGAATGCTGAGCATCAGGGGCGCATGCGCCATGAGGGTGGCGATCCCCAGGCCCACCTGCAGGATCACCAGGACGCCAATGGTCAGGGCCAGGGCCCGGAAACGCTCCGGCAGATACGGCGCGCGGGCGGCATGAACGGCGATGGCGAGGCCGAAGGCGAAAACCGCATAGGCCCCGATGCGGTGGTTGAACTGCACCGCCGCCTGACTGTGCAGCAGGGTGCGCCACAGATCGCCGCTCACATAGCTCTTGGGAAACCAGGCGCCGTTCATCAACGGCCAGTCGTTATAGACCAGCCCCGCCTTGTTGCCGGCGACCAGAGCGCCCAACAGGCTCTGCAGATAGACCAGGGCGGCGAACAGGGCCGACACCGGCTTCCAGCGACTGGGCCGTGTCGGACGCCCCTGCCCTTTCCAAGCCTCCCAGCCGGTCCAGATCAGGGCGCAATAGAGAATCAGGGCCAGGCCCAGATGGGCCGCCAGGCGCTCGGGCGCCACATAGACCAGCTTTTCCAGGCCGCTGGCCACCATCCACCAGCCCACCAGGCCCTGCAGCCCGCCCAGCGCAAACATTACCACACAGCGCCAAATCAGCCGCGGCGGCAGGCGGCGCAGCGCCAGGAACACTAGGAACGGTACGCCGAACACCACCCCGACCAGCCGCCCCAATAGCCGATGCGCCCACTCCCACCAGAAGATGCCCTTGAACTGCTCCAGACTCATGCCGCGATTGATGAACTGGTATTGCGGAATGCGCTGATAGTTGTGGAACTCGGCGATCCAGGCAGCCTGATTCAAGGGCGGCAGGACCCCCGACACAGGCTTCCACTCGGTGATCGACAGGCCAGACCCCGTCAGGCGGGTGGCGCCCCCGACAATAACCATGGCGAAGACCAGGGCGGCGGTGAGAAACAGCCAGATGGCGACGGGACGCGAGCGGTCCGATCTCAGAAACGAGGTCATGCGGGGCGACGGCTTTCGGACGGCGTTACGCGGACTTTGATCAGGACAGCCCGGTTAGCCCGCCTTGAGCCGATCGTCCATGCCCCGTTGGCGACGGGCGCTTATGGGATTAGGACAGCCCTCATGAACGCGCGCACCCGCAAGGCCATCGGCGGCCTCCTGATCCTGGCCTTCCTGCTCGGCTACATCATCCTGGTGGTCAATATCGCCGACCACCTGCCCGACCAGAAACTGATCAAGCTGATCTATTACGTCATAGCCGGAACCGCCTGGGGCGCCCCCCTGATCCCCCTGATCACCTGGATGAACCGGGGGGCGTAGCGGGGACGGCCGCGGCTGTCGCGGCCGGGTCCGGCGGATTGTACTTGAGCACGAAGTCCACCGCCGCCGCCAACATGGCCTTGCGACCAGTCTCTCTCAGCAACTGGTGTTCCTCGCCTTTCAGGGTCAGGAATTCGACCGGTTTGCCGGCGCTGCGTAGAGCGCTTTCCATCAACCGGCTCTGCTCGATCGGAACGGTGGTGTCGTCGTCGCCGTGAATCAGCAAAATCGGGGCGTCGGCCGTCGATGCCAGGCGTGCGGGCGACAGGTTATGCAGCGAGGTGTCGCCATCGGATGTGGCGCCCATGAATTTCCGCCAATAGCGGACCTCGTCCGTAAGGTTACCATTGTGCATTTTATGTTCCCAAGCCAGCATCTCGTTCAAATCGGAGACACCGGCGACCGAGACAGCGCATCGATAGATGTCGTGCTGGATCGTTACGCTAGCCAGGGCGGCATAGCCCCCGTAGCTCAATCCGACCGCGCAAGCCCGCTTGGGATCGACCACATGGCGGCGCGCCAACTCCGCCAGACCGTCTGAAATATCGGTCTGCATCTTGCGACCCCATTCTCCGAAGCCGGCGTCTCTGAAGGCGTCCGTATAGCCGTCGGACCCCCGGAAGTTTGGCTGGAAAACGGCATATCCCTGCGCGACAAAGGCCTGCGCAATCCAATCGAACCCGATGCTGTCATGGCCTTCGGGGCCACCATGAGGCATCACGACGATCGGTAGATTCTTCGCCGCACGCCCTTCAGGCAGCGTCAGAATGCCGTGAATTTCAAGGCCGTCTCCAGCCTTGTAGGTGATTTCCTGACTGTCGCCGACGGTCGCCGTAACGACATCGGGATAGGGGTTGTCGATAATTTTGGCTTCGCCGCCGTCGATCAGCCAGTAGGTCCCCGAATCCCCCTTCCCGTCGGTCTCAACGATCAATCGCTTGAAGTCGGCGCTCCAAGACTCAAGATGCGTCGGCCTGTTCAAGGCCCTTTGGATGGATTTAAAGCGCGCGTCGAACGCCGGATCGAAAAGACGCACTTCGTCCGGTCCTTGCAGCCAAACCCCCATCGCCAGGCCCGTATTCGGGTTGGACAGCATGCCGTCGACTTCGCGGCCATCTACCAACGGAAGTGAGACGTGGCTTTGGTCGGCGAGCGTCCACTCTTCCAACTTGTCCGTCTTGATCACGACGGTCCCGGCCGTCCGGCCAAAACCCAATAGATCGCCCCCGCCCGTCACCTTGCTCACCAGATGGTATCCGGGACCATCGGCGTAGAGCTCCCAACTCGTGGTCGCCTGGTCGTAGTTGGTGTGTGCGGCAAGCACGCCCTTGGCGTCGACTAGCCAGCGATGATCTACCAGGCTTCCGTGGGTGACGAGGAAATTGACCCCGGTATCCAGGTCGACCCTGTAGAGATCGGGATAGGTGTGGCCCAGCTCCCTGTCAGCGCCATCGAACCCGCTCGCCTTCTCCAAAGTAATCCCGGAGAAAAATCCATAGTATTTACCACCAACCAATCCAGACCCCGCAAACCCTAGAACGGCATGAAATATTGTCGGGTCGTGCGAAAAAATAGCAACCGCCTTTTGCGTGTTGACATTCACGGATACATACTGATCGAGCTCCTGTTGAGCAAAGAAGTAGTCTTCAGACTGGGTGTTGCTAATCTTAACGAGCAAATGATCTTCGCCGGCCCAGTAGGTATCCCGCACCTTTGTCTGGCCTACCGGTACGTTGACCAAGACCTTCTCGGGCAACTCCATAACGACGAGTCGCCGCTGCTCCCCTGTTGTGGTGATGTAGGCAAGCCTCGCCCCCGAGGGCGATAGAGTGACCTGATCGATCGCCGGCAACCGCCCATAGGCAGAAACATCGGCGGCGAGGCTGGGCGACGCCCAGGCGACCGAAAACACCGCCAAGGCGGCCAATAGAAAACGAACCAAGACTTCCCCCCGAAAACCGCACCCCCAGCATGCGACCTTACGGGGCAAGGTCAACAGGCTTGGCCTTAGACTGCGATTTTCGGGCTGCTCTTCACGCCGGTGGGGAAGACGGCCTCGGGCCGTCACGGCTTTATATCCTCTGGTCGGAGCGACAGGATTCGAACCTGCGACCCCTTGACCCCCAGTCAAGTGCGCTACCAGGCTGCGCCACGCTCCGCCGAGAGGAGCGCCCTTATAGGCAAGCGCCCCTTGCGCCGCAACCCGCGAATATCAGGCTTTTAAATCCGCGGTCAGGACCGCGTCCAGGCATGCCTTCGCCGCCTCCAGCGCCTTGAGCGCCGATTGCAGTTTCACCAGATCCGGCGCCGTGGCGTCCGATGGCGCCTCGTCGAAATCGAAGTCTTCCAGGGTTTGGGAATCGGCGTCGCTCGTCGCTGCGACCAGTCGGCGCACGCCTTGCTCGCGGTGCAGGCGCTGTACGCCTTTGATGGTGTAGCCTTCGTCGTGGAGCAGGGTGCGGACCCCGCGCAGAACCGCCAGGTCTTGGGGTCGATAGAAGCGCCGTCCGCCGGCCCGCTTCATGGGCCGGATGAACGAGAAGCGGGTTTCCCAAAAGCGCAGCACGTGCTGCGGTACGCCGAGTTCCTCGGCCGCCTCCGTGATCGTGCGAAAAGCTTCGGGGCCCTTGTCCAAACTGTCTCGGCGCCTCTAGCCGCCCAACCCCTGATCGACCCGGCCCTTCATCACATGCGAAGCCCGAAAGCCGATTACGCGGCGCGGTTCAATGGGAGCCGGCTCGCCGGTCTTGGGGTTGCGGCCCATGCGGGCGCGCTTTGAGCGAACCTGGAACACGCCGAAGCCGGACAGCTTGACGGTCTGACCCGCCTCCAGCGTCTCGGCGATCAGGTCGAGGGTGCGTTCGACCAGGGCGGAACAATCAATTCGGGTCAGGCCCACTTCCTGGTGGACCGCTTCGCAGAGGTCCGCACGCGTCAGTGTCTCACCGCTCATCGGGATCGCCTATCCAGGATGTTGCCGTCTCAAGCCTTGGTGAATGCCGTGAAGCGCTCGATAAGTCAAAGGGTTCGCGCGTCTTTTAGAAGCGAAGCACGCAGGCGCCCCAGGTAAGGCCGCCGCCCATGGCCTCCAGCAGCAGCAATTGGCCAGGCTTGATGCGTCCGTCGTCCATCCCCTGCGCCCAGGCGAGCGGGATCGACGCCGCCGAGGTGTTGGCATGCTCGCCGACGGTGGAGATCACCCGGGCGGGCGGAATACCCAGACGCTTGGCCACGCCTTCGAGAATTCGTTGATTGGCCTGGTGCGGGATGAACCAGTCCACCGAGGCGGTGGCTACGCCGGCCACCTTGGCCGCGGCCTCCACCGCTTCGGAGATGTTGACCACCGCATGGCGGAACACCTGGTTGCCCTGCATGCGCAAATGGCCGACCGTGCCGGTGGTGGACGGACCGCCATCCACATAGAGCAGCTCCTGCTTGGTCCCGTCGCAGCGCAGGGCGAACCCCAGGAGGCCGCGGTCCTCGACAGTCCCCTGCCCCATGACCGGCTCGACCACCACCGCGCCGGCGCCGTCGCCGAACAATATGCAGGTGCCGCGATCGGTCCAGTCCAACAGGCGGGTCATGGTTTCGGCGCCGATGACCAGGGCGCATTTGGCCAGGCCGCGGGCGACGAATCCGTCAGCCACGCTCAGGGCGTAGACGAAACCCGAACAGACCGCCTGAACATCGAAGGCGATGCCGACCGGCGCGCCCAGCTTGCGTTGAACCAGCGCGGCGGTGGCCGGAAAGGTCAGATCGGGGGTCGTGGTGGCGACGATGATCAGGTCAATTTCGGCCGCGGTGCGGCCGGCGGCGGCCAGGGCGCGCTTGGCGGCCTCGACCGCCAGGTCCGAAGTGCCCTGGTCGGGGGCGGCGCGGCGGCGGCTGCGGATGCCGGTGCGCTCGACGATCCAGGCGTCGCTGGTGTCGACCATGTGGGCGATCTGGTCATTGGTGACCACGTCCTCGGGGAGGAAGCCGCCGACGCCGGTAACTGCACTTCGCAACACTGAACTCACGCCTTCTGCTCCACCACGGCGTCCCCTTCGGGCGCCTTTTCATTCAAGGCGGCGGTCAATTGCTCCAGATTGCGCCGAATTTCAGACGTAAACTCGCTTTGAGCCAGATCCGCCGCCACGCGCACCGCATTGGCGAACCCCTTGGCGTCGGTGCCGCCGTGACTCTTGACCACAATGCCGTTGAGACCGAGCAGCGGGCCGCCATCTGGCGGCTCCAGCCGATCGCGCAACTTGCGCAAGGCGCCCTGGGCGATGAAGGCGCCAATCTTGCTGATCAGGGACGAGGTCAGGGCTGCCCTGAGTTCAGCGGAGACGAAGCGAGCCACCCCCTCGGCGGTCTTCAGGGCCACATTGCCGGTGAAGCCGTCGGTGACGACCACGTCCACGCTACCCTTGCCGATATCGCCACCCTCGACAAAGCCGCGGTAATTCAAGTTGAGCCCGCCGCCGGTGAGCAGCCCATGGGCTTCGCGCACATCCTCGCGGCCTTTTTGGTCCTCGGCTCCCACATTGAGCAAGCCGATCGACGGACGCTCGACACCATACACCGCCCGATGGAAGGCGGCGCCCATGATGGCGAAATCCACAAGGCGCTCGGCGTCGCAATCGATATTGGCGCCCACATCCAACACGGTGGTGAAGCCGCGTGAGGTGGGCCATCTGACCACGATGGCCGGCCGCTCCAGATCTGGAACCACCATACGCAGGATCAGCTTGGAGATGGCCATCAAGGCGCCGGTGTTGCCCGAGGACACCGCCGCCTGGGCCTGCCCGTCGCGAATCGCTTCGACCGCGTTCCACAGGCTGGAGCCCTTGCCACGGCGCATGGCCTGGGCGGGCTTCTCGTCACCGCTGATGACCAGATCGGTATGACGCACGTCGCACAGCGGCCGCACCGCTGGGTGACGCGCCAGCTCAGCCTCCAACCGAACAGTGTCGCCGTGGAGCAGAAAGCGCACATTGCGCGCACGCCATTGCTCGGCGCCCAGCGCCAGTCCGGGCACGACCACGGACGGACCATGGTCTCCGCCCATGGCGTCGATGGAAATAACGGTGAATTCCGGCACGACGGCGCTTAGGCCCCTCGAAATGGTTGGCGCCTGGCGAGGGCGCGCGGACGATACAGGCGCTTTGAACGGATGCAAGCGCGAGCCAAGTTAAGAGCTTCCCGTTGGCTCGGAGCCCTTCAGGTTACGCAAGATGGCAAACGGCGAAATCTCGACTGTTGGTTCGGGCGGCTCAAAAGTGGCGCCCGGCTTGCGCGGGAAAGGATCGATCTCCAGAGCCAGATGCTCGACCACATAGCCACCCAGATCAATCACATCGCTTTCGAGCACGTCCGGTGGATCGTCCGCTTCCAGATCGACCTCGATCTCGGGCTCTTCAATCACCGCGGCGTGCGGGCTGGACGCTGGCACCACACGCACGTCGAACGTCCCTTCCAGGACCACGGGAAAGTCCTCCAGGCTGACGCCACAGGTTTGGGTGGCGTCAGCGCGCCAGCGCCCCTCGATTTTCAGCCCGTCGAACCACCCGGACAGGCGAAGCTCGGCGGTGAGGCTTTCCAAGGACATCAGGTCGAGACTTCTGGCGATTCGCCCACGCGCGGCGCCATCGGCGGCCAATTCGCGCACCAGCGGCGCGGCGGACGTAAAACGAACCGCCTCGCCCAATCGGATCGTCTCCGGCCAGACTGAAATATCCTTGCTCATGCTAGTACGTCCGCCCAGGCCGGATCGCCCGCCAGCACCGCTTCAAGCGGCTGCGCCGCCAGAGAAGCCTTGGTGCGGCGAATATAGTCGACCATGGCCGCAAGATCGCCGTGCGGCGCATCGGCGAACAGGGTGCGGCCCACCAGGGCCTGCAGTTCGTCGCCATCCGTGGACAGGGCCGAATCATAAGCCTTGGCTCGGCCATAAAAGGCCTCGCCCAACTTGCGCATCTTCTTGCCCACCGACAGATCGCCAACACCCATGTCGCGCAAGGCGTCGTCCAGCGACAGCAGAAAGGCGTCGAACAGCGCCTGGCTAACCTCGCCAGCTTGGCCATCCAGCCCCTTCAGGCGATGCAATAGCAGCACCACATGCAGGTTATAAAGTTCGAACCGCCCCTCGACGGTATCGGGAACGCCCAGGCCCGCATAAAGCGCCGCCTGACGCGCCTGGCGCGTGACCGCCTCATAGAGCGTCGCCCCTGTCTGACGGGCCGCGCGCGGTCGAAACAACCGTTGGAGAACCACTGAGCGCCTCACTTCCGCCGCCACCAGCGGCTATCTGGCCATTGAACTAAGGGTTCGAGAGCGATAGGTCAAAGTTTGGAACCGTCTTTGGTGAGGCTATTCATGATCCGCCGCGTCGCTGCGCCGCTTAGCGCTCTGCTTGTTTCGGCAGCGCTGATATCCGGCTGCACGCCCACCAGCATGTTCCAGGGCTTCCAGGCCATCGAGTCCAAGCCTCAGGACGTCAAGATCGGCGAGGACACCAAGTCGACCGTCCTGACCCGGCTGGGCTCGCCTTCCACGGTTTCGACCTTCGATCCCAATGTCTGGTTCTACGTGTCGCAGGTCACGCAGTATGAGAGCTTCTACAAGCCGAAAATCATTCGCCGCGATGTGGTCGCCGTCTCGTTCAACAAGGCTGACGAAAAGGTGGCCACGGTGTCGACCCTATCCTTGAAGGACGGCCGGGTGATCGCCTTCAATGGCCGTGAAACCCCGACCCGCGGACGTGAGCTGAGTATTCTCGAACAGCTGCTCGGCAACCTCGGCCAAGGCTCCCTACTGAACAACAACAACGATCTCAATCCCGGCTCGCGGCCAGGGCGCTGACGACGATCTGCTGACCGCACCGGTTTCCTACATAAAAAAGCGCCCCGAGGCTTTCGCTTCGGGGCGCTTTCTTTTCAGACGATCAGATGGGCCTGATCAGCTGTGAGCTAGCACCGCCAGCAGCAGCAAGGCCACGATGTTGGTGATCTTGATCATCGGGTTCACCGCCGGGCCGGAGGTGTCCTTATAGGGGTCTCCGACGGTGTCGCCGGTGACGGCGGCCTTATGAGCCTCCGAACCCTTGCCGCCGTAATTGCCCTCCTCGATATATTTCTTGGCGTTGTCCCAGGCGCCGCCGCCCGAAGTCATCGAGATGGCGACGAACAGTCCCGTGACGATCACCCCCATCAGCATGGCGCCGAGGGCGGAGAAGGCTTCGCTCTTGCCGGCGACGGCCTTGATGATAAAGAACAGCACGATTGGCGACGCCACCGGCAGCAGGCTGGGGACGATCATTTCGCGAATCGCCGCCTTGGTCAGAATATCCACCGCGCGGCCATATTCCGGCTTGACCTCATAGGTCATGATGCCGGGGTTTTCCTTGAACTGGCGCCGAACCTCGGCCACCACCGCTTCCGCCGCACGGCCCACGGCAGTCATAGACAGCCCCCCGAACAGGAACGGCAAGAGGCCGCCAAAGAACAGCCCGACCACCACATAGGGGTTGGCCAGATCGAACCGCACATCGCCCATGCCCACGAAATAGGGGAATTGGGCCGCATTGGCCGGCAGAGAGAAAAAGTGCAGATCCTGGGTGTAGGCTGCGAACAGCACCAGGGCGCCCAGACCGGCGGAACCGATCGCATAGCCCTTGGTCACCGCCTTGGTGGTGTTGCCGACGGCGTCGAGGGCGTCAGTGGCGATCCGAACCTCATGCGGCAGGCCGGCCATTTCGGCGATGCCGCCGGCGTTGTCGGTCACCGGGCCAAAGGCGTCGAGGGCGACAATGAAACCGGCCAGGGACAGCATGGTGGTGGTGGCGATGGCGATGCCGAACAGGCCCGCCAGCTTATAGGTGACGATGATGCCGACGATGATCACCAGGGCCGGCAAGGCGGTGGATTCCAGGGACATGGCCAGGCCCTGGATGACATTGGTGCCATGGCCCGAAACCGAGGCCTTGGCGATCGACTTCACCGGCCTGAAGCCGGTGCCGGTATAGTATTCTGTGATGACCACGATGGCGGCGGTGACCGCCAGGCCGACGAGGCCGCAGCCGAAGAGGGCGTTGGCGTCAAAGGTCTTTTCCGTGGCCGTACCGGCCATGATGGTCAGCGGCCCGGTGACCAGCTTGTTGATCACGAACCAGACGGCGCCGACCGACAGAACGCCGGTGACGATCAGGCCCTGATAGAGGGCGCCCATGATGTTGTTGCTCTTGCCGAGCCGCACGCCAAAGGTGCCGATGATCGAGGTGATGATGCAGACGCCGCAGATAGCTAGAGGCAGCAGCATCATATTGCCCACCGCCGCCTGGCCGCGGAAGAAGATCGCCGCCAGCACCATGGTGGCGACCGTGGTCACCGCATAGGTTTCGAACAGATCGGCGGCCATGCCGGCGCAATCGCCGACATTGTCGCCCACATTGTCGGCGATGGTCGCCGCGTTGCGGGGATCGTCCTCGGGAATGCCGGCCTCGACCTTGCCGACCATGTCGCCGCCCACGTCCGCGCCCTTGGTGAAGATGCCGCCGCCGAGGCGGGCGAAGATGGAGATCAGTGAGGCGCCGAAGCCGAGCGCCACCAGGGCGTCGACCACTTCACGGCTGGTCGGGTCCAGATGCCGGCCAAGGGTCAGGTAGGCGTAATAGCCGGCCACCCCGATCAGGGCGAAGCCCGCCACCAGCATGCCGGTGATGGCGCCGGAGGTGAAGGCCAGGGACAGGCCCTTGGCCAGGCTCTCACTGGCGGCCTGGGCGGTGCGCACATTGGCGCGAACCGAGATCAGCATGCCTGCGAATCCCGCGGCGCCCGAAAGCACAGCCCCAATAAAAAACCCGACCGCGGCGGTCGGGCTGATCAGCACATAGACGGCGACGAGGATGACCGCGCCGACGACGCCAATTGTAAAATACTGCCTGCGCAGATAGGCCTGCGCCCCTTCCTGGATCGCCGCGGCGATCTCCTGCATCTTTTCACTGCCGGCGGATTTACCCATCAGCACAGCGGATTGCAGGATACCGTACAGCACCGCTACGAACCCGGCTGCAATCACCAGCCAAATGTAAGAACTCATGTTGTGAGCGCCCCTTCGTGTTTTCTAGCGCACGGGGTTACCCAGGCTTTCGCCTGCGCCCGGCCGAACGGCCGCCCCCTCCCTTTTGATTTTCCCCTGTGGCGCAAAAGCCGCGCCCGGCGAAATACTGGGGAAGGTTGCCAAAACTATAAGGGGGACGCAACCGCCGTCCAGACGGCGGACTGGATCAGTGCGACGTGGGCAGCCTGTGCTGCGGAGTTTGACTGACCACCTGCACGCTTCTGATGACGCCAACACCGGCGATAGCCGTCGCGTCTCTCAGCATCGCGGCCCTAAGTTTGCCTTCGTCGATATGGTTGTAGTCGCCCTTGATCACAAACGGCGCGCGATGGGCCGCGCGCACCAGCGCATCGCGGAAATAGGGCTCCTTGTCCCTGAGGACCATCTGGTCCACGCCGGGATTGAGCCAGACCTTCACGGAGACGAACACGTAGTTGGCGAGACGGCCATCGACGATGACCGGCAGGGCCACCGGTGAAAGAGCCACGGCGTCTTCCGCCGTTTCCGGCTTGGCGGGCTCAGCCGCCTGCACGGCGGCCGCCGCAAGGGTCAGGAGGCTGGCGGCGAGCAGGGTCAGGCGACGCATGGCTGGACCATAGCGGAGAAGGGTGAGGCGAACCTTACGGTCATCCATGGCGATATCCCGCGCTTGGGGCGGACACAAGCCGGCCCCCAAGGCGAGTATCCACACCCTGCCCCGCCTTGACCCGCCCGATCCGCGTCAGGCGCAGACCCAGCGTCTTCGCCGCTCGCTCAAGCTCCGACGCGGCCGTCTCCGACGCCGTGCAGATGACCTCGTAGTCGTCGCCTCCGCCGGCGAGTTGAAGCCGGGCCGCGTCCTGGTCGACCTGGGCGGCCAGCCACAGCCCCGCCGACGGCGATAGCGGGATGAGATCCAGATCCAGATCCAGTCGAACCTGTGAGGCCAAGGCGATTCGCCCGGCGTCCGCGATCAGTCCATCGGAAACGTCGGCCGCGGCGCTCGCCCAGTCTCTCAAGGCGCTACCGAGTTCCAGGCGGGGCTGGGGGATTCGATAGCGATCCGCCAGATAAGCTTTTTCGCGGTCGCCAAGACCGGCCAGCCCGCCACCAGCGGCCTCCAGACCCAGGAAGCCGTCGCCGATCGCGCCCGTCACCAGCACAAGGTCGCCGACCTGAGCATTGGCCCGCCGCACCATGCGCCCTTCCGGCGCCCAGCCAAGAATGGTCAAGCTTGCGGTCAGCGGCCCCGGCGTGGAGACGGTGTCTCCTCCCAGCAGATGCAGGCCGAATCGCTGCTGGTCTTCCGCTAGCCCTTTGGCGAAGGCTTCCCGCTCCGGCCAACCGTGGCGCCTGGCCCAGGCCACGGCCAGCAGATAGCCGTAGGGCTCCGCGCCCTTGGCCGCGAGGTCGGACAGATTGACTCGCAGCAGCTTGCGCGCCACCGCGTCCAGCGGATCATCCGGCAGGAAATGAATGCCCTCGACTATGGCGTCCTTGGAGATCACCAGATCGAAACCCGGCCGCGAACGCACCACGGCGGCGTCGTCCAGCAAGCCCAGCGCCTCGGGCGTGCCTGCGGCCAGGGGCATCAAACAACGTTGGATCCAGTCGAATTCGTCGACCGGCGTTTCTGGTGAATCAGCCTCTGGCATCGCGGGCGATGGCGTCGAGGGCGCCATTGACGAAGCCCGGTTCTGGGCCCTCGAAGAACGACTTGGCCATCTCGACATATTCGTCGATCACCACTTCGGTCGGCGCCTCGGCATGGATCAGTTCGAAGGCGCCGGCGCGCAAGATAGCGCGCAAGGTGGCGTCGAGCCGCTCTAGCCGCCAGTTTTCCGCCAAACGGCGGACGATGGCTCGGTCGATCTGGACCTGATGCTCCACGGCGCCGCGCACGATGGCATTGAAATAGGGCTCATCGGCCGGAGCCAACGCCTCCCCCTCAAGGTCGCCCTCGAAGCGATGATCGACGAATTCGCGAATCACGGCTTCGGAACCGATGCCCGAGACCTCCATCTGATACAAGGCCTGGACAGCCGCCAGTCGGGCCACGGTGCGCGCCTGGCGCATTTGCGGTTTCATCGGGTCAGGCCGAGCAGGCGGCGACGCAGAGCGATCATGCCCAGACAGGCGCGGGCGGCGTCGCCGCCGCGATCGGCGTGCTGGCCATCGATCCGCGCCCAGGCCTGGGCTTCGGTGTCCACCGTGACCAATCCGGCGCCGATCAACAGGTTGCGGCCAATCGTCAAATCCATCAGTCCCCGCATGGTCTCGCTGGCCAAAACGTCAAAGCGAACGGTCTGGCCCCGGATGAGGCAGCCCAGGGCCACATAGCCATCATAGCGTACGCCCGCCGGGCGGTTACCGCCAACTTCCGCCTGAGCCACCGCACCTGGCAAATGGAACACGCCCGGCGCCGAGACCACGGCATATTCGGCCCCGGCGGCGAGGATCGTCTCGGTCGTGGCCTTCAAAAGCGCGTCGGACAGGGCGGAGGAAACGCCAGCCTCCCCCCGGGCCTCGATGATCAGGATACGAATCTTTTCTTCCAGCATTCGCTTTGCTACTCGCCCGCGATTTCTGCGGTTTCGTCGCTGAGGCCCTCGTCGCCGAGAAACTTGGCGAAGTCCTGGGTTTCGCGAAAATCACGATAGACCGAGGCGTAGCGGACATAGCCCACCTCATCGAGCGACTTGAGCGCCTTCATCACCATCTCGCCGACCACATGGGACGCCAGTTCGGTTTCGCCCATGCTTTCCAACTGCCGCACGATGCCGGAAACCATGCGCTCCAGCCGTTCAGGGTCCACCGGCCGCTTGCGCAGGGCCAGGGAGATCGACCGCACCAGTTTTTCCCGGTCGAAGGGCGCACGACGGCCGGACCGCTTGACGATGGTCAACTCGCGCAGCTGCACGCGCTCGAAAGTAGTGAATCGGCCGCCGCACTCTGGACAAAGCCGGCGACGACGAATGGCCGCGCCGTCTTCCGACGGGCGGCTGTCCTTCACCTGGCTTTCGGCATGGCCGCAGAACGGACAGCGCATAGAACGACCCTCCCTGCGGCCTTGAGATTAGCGATTGTAGATGGGGAAGCGCGCCGTCAAGGCCAAGACTTCCGTGCGGACCTTGTCCTCGACCGCGCCGTTGTTCTTTTTATCCCGCGACAGGCCGTCGACCACCTCGCCGATCCACTGGCCGATCTGGGTGAATTCGGCCTTGCCGAAGCCGCGCGAAGTCCCGGCGGGGGTGCCGACACGCACGCCCGAAGTGATGTTGGCCGACTTGGGATCGAACGGAATGCCGTTCTTGTTGCAGGTGATGAAGGCCCGCTCCAGGCTGGCCTCGGTGGCCTTGCCGCTCACGTCCTTGGGCCGCAGGTCCACCAGCATAAGGTGGCTGTCGGTGCCGCCGGAGACGATGTTCAGCCCCGTGGACAGCAGCGATTCGGACAGGGCGTGGGCGTTGTCGATCACGTTCTGCGCATAGACCTTGAACTCGGGCTTCAACGCTTCGCCGAAGGCCACCGCCTTGGCGGCGATCACATGCATCAGGGGTCCGCCCTGCAGGCCGGGGAAGACCGCCGAGTCGATCTTCTTGGCCAGCTCCTCGTCATTGGTCAGCACCATGCCGCCGCGGGGGCCGCGCAGGGTCTTGTGGGTGGTGGTGGTGACCACGTGGGCGTGCGGCACAGGGCTAGGGAACAGGCCAGCCGCCACGAGGCCGGCGAAATGAGCCATGTCCACCATCAGATAGGCGCCGACGCTGTCGGCCACTGCGCGGAACTTGGCGAAGTCAATATGGCGGCTATAGGCCGAGCCTCCGGCGATAATCACCTTGGGCTTGGAGGCCTGGGCGATGTCCGAGAGGCTGTCATAGTCGATGATCTGGTCTTGCTGGCGCACGGTATAGGCCACCGGATTGAACCACTTGCCCGACTGGTTGACCGACTTGCCATGGGTCAGGTGGCCGCCCGCGGCCAGGTCCATGCCCATGAAAGTGTCGCCCGGCTGCATCAGGCTCATAAATACCGCCTGGTTGGCCTGGGAGCCCGAGTGCGGCTGGACATTGGCGAAGGCGCAGCCAAACAGGGCCTTGGCGCGCTCGATGGCCAGGGTCTCCGCCACGTCCACATATTCGCAGCCGCCATAGTACCGACGCCCAGGATAGCCCTCAGCGTATTTGTTGGTCAGGATCGACCCCTGGGCCTCCAGCACCGCCCGCGAGACGATGTTTTCCGAGGCGATCAGTTCAATCTGCTGCTGTTGGCGGCCCAGTTCATGGCGGATCGAGGCGAAAAGCTCCGGATCGGCGTCGGCCAGCGACCCGGAAAAGAAGCTGTCGCGCGCGGTGACGAGCGTGGCGGCGGATGCGGTCAAGGGGCGGGCCTTTCGAAACGGGAGGCGGTGGATAGCCCCTCTTTATACAGATGGGTCGAACGATCAAAGCGCCGAACGACGGCTAGTCGGTAAAGCAAGCCTGGAACCTCAGCGCGGCTGAAGCGTTGGGTTTCGGCGCGAATCTTTCCTGCCGACCGGGCAGGCCCAAGCGCGAATTTGGACAGTACCCAGGGCCCAGAAGCATGACGAGCAATGATCACGATGACGCCACCACCGACGACAACGACGTGCTGCGCCTAAGCGCCGGGATCGTCTCGGCCTATGTGGCTCAGAATAACTTGCCCGCTTCAGGCGTCGGGCCGTTCATCCAGTCTGTGCATGAGGCGCTGGTCAACCTCGGCAAGACCATGGCCGAGCCGGAGCCGGAAAAGCGCAAGCCGGCGGTGCCGATCAGCCGATCGGTGCAGAGCGACTACATCGTCTGTCTGGAAGACGGCAAGAGGCTGAAGATGCTCAAGCGCTATCTGCGCTCGCGCTATGACCTCAGCCCCGAGGAATATCGCCGCAAATGGGGCCTGCCACCCGACTATCCGATGGTGGCGCCGGTCTATGCCGCTCGCCGCTCAGACTTCGCCAAGCAGATCGGTCTGGGCAAGGGCGTACGCGGCCGCAAGGCCTAGGCGGCGTAACCACCCAGCCGCTTGACGTTGCAACGCGACCACAGCTTGTCCAGCGCGCCGACGAGGTGATCCATCATCTCGTCGGTATGGAACGGCGTGGGCGTAAAGCGCAGGCGCTCAGTGCCCCGCGGCACGGTCGGATAGTTGATGGGCTGCACATAGACGCCATAGTCCGCCAGCAGCATGTCTGAAATCATCTTGCAGTGGATGGGATCTCCCACTAGCACCGGCACGATATGGCTGACCGACGGCATCACCGGCAGCCCGGCCTCGGCGAAACGACGCTTCAGGGTCTCGGCGCGTTCCTGATGCTTGATGCGCACTTCATTGTGTTCGCGCAGCCAGCGCACGCTGGCGGCGGCGCCGGCCGACAGGGCCGGCGGCAGCGAGGTGGTGAAGATAAAGCCTGACGCGAAGGAGCGGATGGCGTCGACCATGTCAGCGTCGCCTGCGATATAGCCACCCATGACCCCAAACGCCTTGCCCAGGGTGCCCTCGATGATGTCGATATCGGCCATAACGCCGTCGCGCTCAGCCACGCCGCCGCCATTGACGCCATAGAGCCCCACCGCATGGACCTCATCCAGATAGGTCAGGGCGCCGTATTTCTTGGCCAGGGCGATGGTGCCGGCGATGTCGGCGATGTCCCCGTCCATGGAATAGACACTTTCAAACGCCACCAGCTTGGGTGCGTCCGCCGGCGCGCCGCTCAGCAGGGTTTCCAGGTGCTCCAGGTCGTTATGGCGAAACACCTTGTAGTCACAGCGGCCATTGCGGATGCCGGCGATCATCGAGGCGTGGTTCAGTTCGTCGGAAAAGACGATCAGGCCGGGCAGGATCTTGGTCAAGGTCGACAACGCCGCCTCGTTGGCCACATAGCCCGAGGTGAACAGCAGAGCAGCTTCCTTGCCATGCAGATCGGCAAGCTCGTTCTCGAGGGCCACGTGATAGCAGGTGGTGCCGGAGATGTTGCGCGTGCCGCCCGAACCGGAACCGGCCTCGTCGATGGCGGCGTGCATGGCCTGGATGACCACCGGGTTCTGGCCTTGGCCCAGATAATCGTTCGAGCACCAGACGACCACATCGCTCTGGCCGCCGTCGGGATGGGTCCAGCGCGCGCGGGGAAATTCGCCGCGATGGCGCTTGAGGTCGGCGAAGACGCGATAGCGCCCTTCTCCCCGGACCTGTTCGACGGCGTTTCTAAAAGCGGCTTTGTAGTTCATGGCGTCCAAAATCCCCGCCGTCCGCTTCCACTTCGAACGGTCATCAAATCGGCGTGCCTTGTCGCACCACAGGGCCAGCCTGTCCACATCCGCAAAGATACCTATGTCACCAGGGTGACGGGGGGGTCATCTTTCATATCGGCTCGAAGGGCGGGCGGGACAATAGGCTACGGGCGCCTTATGCCTGCTCCATTGAGTCGCACCCGTCGTTGAATGTCGCCCAGCCAAGCCAGCCTGACCGTCGATCTGGACGTCCTGGCCGCCAATCACGCCCTGTTACGGCGTCTGGCGGGATCGGCGCAGGTCGCGCCAGTGGTCAAGGCCAATGCTTATGGCCTTGGTTTCGCGCCTATCTGTCGACGCCTGTGGGCCGAGGGCGCCACGCAGTTTTTCGTCGCGCGGGTCAGCGAAGGCGAGGCCTTGCGGGCGCTTTTGGGACCACAGGCGGTGATCTATGTGCTGGATGGCTGCCCACCCGGCGCCGCGTCTCGGCTGAATGCGGCGTCGCTGACGCCCGTGCTGAACTCTACGGATCAAGTCGATGAATGGGTCGCTGATGGCGAAAGCTGCGTCGCCCTGCACGTGGACACCGGCCTCAACCGACTGGGCCTGCGCTTCGACGAGGCGGCCGCGCTCGCCGCACGCCTGATGCGCCAGGGTGGCCTTGAGATCGACGTGATCATGAGCCACCTGAGTTGTGGCGCGAGCCTGAACCATCCTATGAACCATCGACAGGCGGCCGCTTTCCGTGACATCCGCGCCTTGTTTCCCAACGCTCGCGCCAGCCTGGCCAATTCCGGCGGCATCTTCCATGGCGGCGAGTTCCTTCACGACCTGGTGCGCCCGGGAATCACGCTCTACGGCGGCGGCCCGTTCGAGCGGCCCGACGAACGCATCGCAGCTGTCGCCACCTTCGAGGCTCCGATCCTTCAGGTTCGCGAGGTTCCGCCCGGCGAAACCGTTGGCTATGACGCCGGCTACACGGCGTCCAAACCGCTTCGTGTGGCCATTGTCGCCGCCGGCCACGCCGACGGAGTCTTGCGCGCACAAAGCCCGGCTGGCTATGGATGGCTCGGCGGCGCTAGGCGGCGCTTTTTGGGACGCGTCTCTATGGACCTGATCGCCATCGACGTCAGCGAAGGCCCCGCGCCGCGCCCCGGCGACAGGGTGCAATTGTTCGGCCCACAAATGCTGCTGGACGATGTCGCCGCGGCCGGCTCGACCATCTCTTATGAAATCCTCACCCGTCTGAGTGGCCGGGCGGATATCAGCTATCGGGGCGCCGGCGCGTGAATCCGATCCGCGCGGTCGGGCGCGTGACCCTGGATGTGTTCCAGTTCACCGGCGATGTGGCGATGTTCGCCATTCGCGGGGTGCTGCCCCTGTTCACCCCGCCCTGGTTCTTTCGCCAACTGGGCCGGCAGATCATGGCCATCGGCTATCTGTCCCTGCCGGTGGTCGGCCTGACCGCCGTGTTTACGGGCGCGGCCCTGGCCTTGAACATCTATACCGGCGGAGGCCGCTTCAACGCCGAGCAGATTATGCCGCAGATCGTGGCGCTGGGAATCACCCGCGAGCTTGGCCCCGTGCTGGCGGCCCTGATGCTGGCGGGCCGCGTCTCAGCGGCCATCGCCGCGGAGCTTGGCGCCATGCGCGCCACCGAACAGATCGACGCTATGCGCACCCTGTCCACCGATCCGTTCCGCTACCTGGTCGCCCCACGCATCCTGGCCGCCGTGATCTGCCTTCCGCTGTTGACCGTGGTCGCCGACCTCATCGGTATCGCTGGCGGCTGGCTGGTGGCCACCCGCACCCTGGCCTTCAACCCCACCGTCTATGTGCGCAATACCTGGGACTTCCTGCAGGCCTGGGACGTGGAGTCCGGCCTGCTCAAGGCGGCGGTGTTTGGTTTCATGGTGGCGCTGATGGGCTGCTACCACGGCTATAACGCCACCGGCGGCGCCCGCGGGGTCGGGCGCGCCACCACCCTCGCCGTGGTCTCAGCAGCGGTGATGATCTTCATGAGCGACTATCTGCTCACCACCTGGTTCAGCCGCATATGAGCGAGACCGCCTCTAAGCTGGAATGGCGCGACGTCCGCATTCATCTGAACGGCCGGGCCGTGCTGGACGGCCTGAATCTGTCGGTGGCCCACGGCCGCTCGCTGGTGATCATCGGCGGATCGGGCCAGGGCAAGTCGGTGACGATCAAGATCGCCATGGGCCTGATGACGCCGGACTCGGGCCAGGTGCTAGTGGACGGCGTCGACGTCACCCACGCTTCGGGGCACGATCGTCGGGCGCTGTTTCGCCGCTTTGGCATGCTGTTCCAGGGCGCGGCCCTGTTCGACAGCCTGGCGGTCTGGGAAAATGTCGCTTTCCGCCTGATCAACGCCGATGGCGTCGGCCGGTCCGAGGCCAAGAAGCGCGCGATCGAGGCGATGAGCATGGTGCGGCTGGCCGCCAATGTCGCCGACCTCTATCCCAGCGACCTCTCCGGCGGCATGCAAAAGCGTGTCGGCCTGGCCCGCGCCGTCATCGGCAGCCCCGAGATCATCTTTTTCGACGAACCGACCACGGGCCTCGACCCCATCACCGCCGACGCGGTCAACGACCTGATCGTCGAACAGGTCAAGGGGCTGGGCTGCACCACAGTCTCGATCACCCACGACCTTGCCTCGGCCCGTAAGATCGGTGACGACGTGGCCATGCTGCAAGATGGCAGGATCGTCTGGCAGGGCGTGGTGGCCGATCTCGACCGCTCTGGAAACCCCTATGTCGAGCAATTCATCGCCGGCCGGGCCGATGGGCCCATCACAGCTTCAATATAGTTCGATATAGGTTGTTGGTACAAAATTCAGCTCATCCCCGCGCAGGCAGGGATGAGCTGAGACTGTGTCAGCCGACGATTTCGGCGTCGCTGAAGAACTGCACGATCTCGATCGCAGCGTTATCGGCGCTGTCCGAGCCGTGGACCGAATTCTCGCCGACGGATTCGGCGTAGAGCTTGCGGATGGTGCCGTCGGCGGCCTGGGCGGGGTTGGTGGCGCCCATCACTTCGCGATAGCGAGCGACGGCGTTTTCGCCTTCCAGCACCTGCACCACCACCGGCGCGGAAATCATGAAATCCACCAGTTCGCCAAAGAAGGGGCGTTCCTTGTGGATTTCATAGAAGCCCTCGGCCTGGGCGCGCGACATGTGGATGCGCTTTTGCGCGACGATGCGCAGGCCGGCGTCTTCAATGACGGCGTTGACCTTGCCGGTCAGGTTCCGGCGGGTGGCGTCCGGCTTGATGATCGAGAAGGTGCGTTCGGTCATGGGAAGGTCAAAGCTCATTATGGGGAGTTGGAGGAAAATGGTCGCGGGCTTATAGCCGTGCGCTTCCCTCCCGCCAAGGCGCGCCCTGTTTTCCCATGTTGCAGATATCCGAGCTGGTGTTCGACGCCTGGGGGCGTCGTTTCTTCGATGGCGCCAGCGTCGCCCTCCCCCAAAACTCCAAGGTCGGCCTCGTGGGCCGCAACGGGGTCGGCAAGTCGACTCTGTTCAAACTGATCCTCGGCCACCTCCATCAGGGCAGCGGCGAGATCAAGCTGCCCAAGACCGCCAAGATCGCCTCGGTGGACCAGGAGCATCCGGCCACGCCGATCAGCCTGTTGGACACCGTGCTGGCCGCGGATGTCGAGCGCGCGTCCCTGACCGCCGAACTGGACACGGCCCCTCCGGAGCGCCTGGGCGAGATCTATGGCCGGTTGATCGAGATCGACGCCGACCGTGCGCCATCCCGCGCCGCTGAAATCCTATCCGGCCTGGGTTTTTCCACGGCGGACCTGGCCCGGCCCATGGCGGAGTTCTCCGGGGGCTGGCGCATGCGCGTGGCCCTGGCCGCCGCCCTGTTCGCCGAGCCCGACCTGTTGCTGCTGGATGAGCCGACCAACTATCTCGACCTGGAAGGCGCCCTTTGGCTCGAAGCACGCCTGAAGAAATATCCCTATAATGCCTTGATCATCAGCCACGACCGCGAGTTGCTCAACAATTCGGTCGGCTTCATCCTGCATATCCGCGAGGGCAAGCTCGACCTCTATACCGGCGGCTATGACAGCTTCGAGGAGCAGCGGGCGGAAAAGGCGCGGCTGGCCGACGCCATGCGCTCCAAGATCGAAGCCAAGCGCGCCCATATGCAGGCGTTCGTCGATCGCTTCCGCGCCAAGGCGTCCAAGGCCACCCAGGCCCAGTCGCGCCTGAAGATGCTGGCCAAGCTGCCGCCGGCGTCAGAGGTGCAGCTGGAGCGCACCGCGCCCTTCACCCTGCCCTCGCCCGCCCGGCCGCTGGCGCCGCCCCTGGTGCGGCTGGACGGGGTCAGCGTGGGCTATGATGGTCCGCCGATCCTGAAGAAGCTCAACCTGCGCCTGGATATCGATGACCGCATCGGACTGCTGGGCGTTAATGGAGCGGGCAAGTCCACCTTCGCCAAGATGATCGCCGACGCCCTGCCCATCTCGCATGGCCACATGCACCGCGATCGGCGCATCAAGGTCGGCTGGTTCCACCAGCACCAGATCGAGGCCCTGGACCCCACCGACACGCCGCTGGAAATCATCCGCCGCGCCTTACCGGAGTCGTCGGAGGCCCAACGCCGCTCAAAACTGGCCCAGTTCGGCCTGGGCTATGACAAGGCGGAGACCACGGTCGCCAATCTATCCGGGGGCGAGCGAGCCCGTCTGCTGCTCAATCTGGTGGCCATGTCGGCGCCGCACCTGCTGATCCTCGACGAACCCACCAATCACCTGGACATCGACAGCCGCCGCGCCCTGCTGGACGCGCTCAACGACTATGAAGGAGCCGTGATCCTGATCACCCACGACCGGTCGCTGATGGAACTGGTGGCCGACCGGCTGTGGCTCGCCGCCGACGGAACCGTTCAACCGTTCGATGGGGACATGGAGGACTACGCCAAGTTCGTGCTCGACCGCGCCCGCGTCGCCGCTCGCGCCCCCACCCAGGTCCAGGCCGAGGCGGCGCCCGCCGCGAAGCCGGTCGCGAAAGCACCGACCGTCACCGCGGTTGGCCCGCTGAAGCGCCGCCTGGAGGCCGCCGAGGTGGTGCTGGCCCGCGAAACCAAGACCCTGGCCGAGATCGACGCCAGCCTGGCCGACCCGAAGCAGTTCGCCAAGGATCCCGCCCGCATCGTCGAACTCACGCGCCGCCGCGACAAGACCCAGGCCGCGCTGGATAAGGCCGAAGCGGTGTGGATCGAGGCGGCGGAGGCCTATGAGGCCGCAAGAGCCCTAGCCTAGCGGGGGATGAGCGGAATGCGCCAAAGCATCGGACTGACCGCCCTTGTGGTGCGCGACTATGACGAAGCGATCGGCTTCTATGTGGATCAGCTCGGGTTTCGCCTGATCGAGGACACAATCTTGGAGCCGGACAAGCGGTGGGTGGTTGTCGCCCCGCCCGGCTCGACAGAATCTCGCCTGCTGCTCGCCAAGGCGGCCAATCCGCGTCAAGCCGCCGCCATAGGCGACCAGACCGGCGGCCGGGTGTTCCTGTTCCTCAACACCGATGATTTTTGGCGCGACCATGCCGCCTTCACCGCCCGCGGCGTTCGCTTTGCGAGCCCCCCACGTACCGAGCCCTACGGCATTATCGCGGTGTTCGAGGATCTCTATGGCAATCTCTGGGACCTGATCGAAGCCAGGCCCTAGGCCTCACCTACCTATGTTTGCGGCGGGTGTGTTCCAGCTTTTTCTGCACGGCCGTTTTCGGCAGCTTGGCCAGGGTTAGAAAGCCGTCGCTGTCGGGGTCGAGTCGGGTGAAGTGCATATCGGCCAGCTTCAGATAATTGGCCTTCTTGATCAGGCCGTTGAAATTGAAGTCTGCGGCGGTCACGGGTTCCGGCTCGTCGAACAGGCTGAAGGGCGAGGCGCCCTGCTGGGTTTCGTCGAGGTCGTGCAGGATCTTCGGTTCGGACGGTTCCGGGGGCCCGGCCGGATCGACAGAGGTAGGCACGCCGCCCTGCCCCATATTGCCCATGCCGGTGCTTCCATATTGAGCTTTCCACAACAGCCCGCCGTCGCGGCCCACCGGTCGGGCCAGCGCACTGGCCTTGAATTGATAGCCTAGAATTTCAGGTGCGATCCTTCGCTCATAAACGGCGATCTCGTAACCGCTGAGGACGTTGTCCCCGTTTATGTCCAGGACTTTGAAGAAGGCTTCGGCGTCGGCCATGAATTCCCCATGGTCGATCTTGCCGTCAGCGTTCTTGTCGGCTTCCTTGAACCAGGCCACCACGGGATAGGGCGCGCCCGCGGGCGCCCGAAATGGCTTTCCGCTTGGGCTGATGAAGACGTTCAACAGGCTGTCGACATCGTCATCCTGGGCGAAGACCCGGGTTGCGGCGAACAGGCCCGTGGCGGCGACGCCACCGATGAGCATGGAGGCGAACTGACGGCGGCTGCTGGTCATCATAATCTCGGTAATCGGAACAAGGTCGCCCCACGGCGCAACCTAAACAGCCGCCCCTCGCCGGACAAGGCAGGTCGAGGCCCGGCGTCGAGCTTCAGACGGATAACTCGGGGATGCGAGGAATGAAAAGCCGCCTATATTTCCCTTGAACGCCCCGGGACACGGCGTTCCCTTGCATACGGAGGCGCTCGTGCAGGTCGAGCCCACATTCTTCCTGGCGATAGACGCCCTAACTCTGCAACTGCTCGATTGGATCGCCGCGCGGCCGCGAACCTATGGCGAGACCATGGAGGCCTGGCGAACCTCCTGCCCTCGCATGCCCGTCTGGGAAGACGCCCTCAGCGACGGTCTGGTGGGCGTAGCCCGCTGCGAAGGCGTCGGCATGAACAGCGCGCAGGTTACGATCACGGCCCTGGGCCGCGCCGTCCTCACTGGCCAATCGTAAGGCTCGACGGCTCCAAGTCTCCTCCGCAGCCGGCGCCACCGGCAATCGCGGCGCCTCTCCACGCAACGTTAAGACGCCGTGGATACGGTGCAAATCGAACACAACGACCATGGAGACGTAGCATGGACCGCAAGTCGGGCGCGCCGGTCGGCGCACCCCCTCGGACCGACTACGAACGCGCAACCGCTGATTTTGTCTTCGACGCCCCGCTTCCCATCGCCATGCTCGATAAAGACGGATGGGTGATCGCTGTCAGCCCCGCTTGGCGACAGTTGTTCGGGTTGCCGAAAGACTCCATTGACGGTCAACCTTTCAGCGCCGCCTTGCCGACCGCCGGCGAGCATCGCGTCAAGACTCTGCTGCGGAGCTTTACCGGCGGAAAGTCGAAATCCGAGCAGGTTGTGATAGGCGCCGATTGTGAAAATCCTGGTGTCGTGCGCCTGGAGGCCGCCGCTTGCAGCGAGGGTCTCTTGATCTATGCCCACGACGTCAGCGACATGATGGAGGCCTATCGGCGCACCGAGACCGCCCTCACCCGCGCCCGGGACGAGGCCGACGCCGCCAACACCGCCAAGAGCGAATTCCTCGCCAATATGAGCCATGAGATCCGCACGCCGATGAACGGGGTGCTGGGCATGAACGGCCTCCTGATGCAGACGCAGCTGACCGGCGAGCAAAGGCAATATGCCGACGCGGTGCAGGAATCGGCCGAGGCGCTGCTGACCGTCATCAACGATATCCTCGACATCTCGAAGCTGGAGGTCGGGAAGGTCGAGATCGAGGAGATCGATTTCTCGCTGGCCGAGACGGTCGAGAGCACCGTCACGCTGCTGGCGGCCAAGGCCAACACCAAGAATATCGACCTG
>DASXNV010000055.1:0-56758 GCA_036494815.1 Caulobacteraceae bacterium | reverse complement strand
TGGCGAGGAAAGCGCCCTGCGGCCCGGCATGCCCGTGGACGTGGTCGTCCCCCTGCGCAAGCGAACCGCACTGCAATACTGGTTCGAACCCCTCACCCAGACCTTCTGGCGGTCATTCCACGAACATTGAGGACGGCGCGGGCGATCCGTCGCAACGACGGCCGCCCGGCTCGCCCCCCAAAAGCCGCTACGCCCTGGCTTCGGCCCGCGCCCGCTTGGCCGCTTCGACCATATTGACCAAGGCCAGTCGGGTTTCCGGCCATTTACGAGTCTTCAGCCCGCAATCGGGATTGACCCAAAGCTGGCCGGCCCCCAGCCGCGCCTGAGCAGCCTGGAGCAGTTCGGCCATGTCTTCGACGCTGGGCACGCGTGGTGAGTGGATGTCATAGACGCCGGGGCCGATCTCCGCCGGATAGGCGTAGCCGGCGAAGGCGTCCAACAGCTCCATCTTCGACCGCGCGGTCTCGATGGAGATGACGTCGGCGTCCATGGCCCCGATGGCGGCGATGATGTCGTTGAATTCCGAATAGCACATGTGGGTGTGGATCTGGGTTCGGTCGGACGCCCCCGACGCCGCCAGCCTGAAACACTCCACCGCCCAGCCCAGATAGGCGTCCCAATCGGCGCGGCGCAGAGGCAGGCCCTCGCGCAGGGCCGCCTCGTCGATCTGGACGATCTGTGCGCCGGCGGCTTCGAGATCCGTGACCTCGTCGCGGATGGCCAGGGCGATCTGGCGGCAGGCGGCTTCGCGCGAAATGTCGTCGCGCACGAAGGACCAGTTGAGGATGGTCACTGGCCCGGTCAACATGCCCTTCATCGGCCGTTCGGTCAGCGACTGGGCGTAGCTCCACCAGTCCACGGTCATGGGCGATGGCCGTGAGACGTCGCCGAACAGGATCGGCGGGCGCACGCAGCGGGAGCCATAGGACTGCACCCAGGCCTGTTTGGTGAAGACGAAGCCGGACAACTGCTCGCCGAAATACTGCACCATGTCGTTGCGCTCGAACTCGCCGTGCACCAGCACGTCGAGCCCGATCTCCTCCTGCCAGCGCACCGTGCGCTCGGTCTCCTCGCGCAGAAAACCTTGGTACTGGGCGTCGCTCAGCGCGCCCCGCGCGTGGTCGGCGCGGGCCTTGCGCACCGCCTCGGTCTGGGGGAACGAGCCGATGGTGGTGGTCGGCAAGACGGGCAGCTTCAGATCCAAGGCCTGAACCGCCCGCCGATGTGCGAAGGAAGAGCCACGCCGGGCCATGACCTGGGTGACCGCGGCGATCCGATGAGCGACCGCGGGATCGTGAATCTTGGGCGAGGTTCGACGCTGATCGGCGGCGCGGCTTGAAGCCTCGAGCACCCCGGCGATACTGGCGCGGCCGTGGCCCAACGCCTTGGCCAGCACCACCAGTTCCTCGATCTTCTGGACGGCGAAGGCCAGCCAGTTGCTCACCTCCGGATCCAGCGCCTTTTCCGCCGCCAGATCGATGGGGGTATGCAGCAGCGAACAGGACGGGGCGAGCACGAAGGCGCGGTCGTCGGTGAGCAGGGGCTCCAGCCAATTGAGGATGCGCTCCAGATCCGCGCGCCAGACATTGCGGCCGTCGATGACGCCCAGGGACAGCACCAGATCACGCGGCGCACGCGCCAGCACCGGCTCCAGTTCCTGCGGCGCCCGAACCAGATCCAGATGCAGGCCGGCCACCGGCAGGGCCAGGGCGCAGTCCAGGTTGTCGCCCTGCCCCCCGAAGTAAGGGGTCAGCATCAGCTTGATCCCCGGCGCCGCCTTGGCCAGGGCGGCATAGGCCATGCTCAGGGCCGTCCGGTCGGCGTCGTCCAGGTCGAGCGCCAGGCAGGGTTCGTCGATCTGGACCCATTCCGCGCCCGCCCGGGCCAGCCGGTTCAACACCTCGGCATAGACCGGCAGCAGCCCGCCCAGCAGGGTGCGCGGATCGAGACCCGCCTCCTTGCTCTTGCCCAGCTTGAGGAAGGTGACCGGCCCCAGCAGCACCGGGCGGGTCAATATCCCCTGATCGCGGGCTTCGACGAACTCGTCGATCACCTTGGTGGAGGACAGGTCGAAGCCTTGGCCGGCCGTGAATTCCGGGACCAGATAGTGATAGTTGGTATCGAACCACTTGGTCATTTCGGCGGCCGGCGCGTCGAGGCCGGGGTGGCGGCCATGGCCGCAATCGGCCTGATCGGCCTCGCCCTGCGCCCCGCGGGCCATGGCGAAATAGGTGTCCAATCCGACCGGGCCGCCGCTCCAGCCATAGACAGCGGGGATGGCGCCGACCATGGCGCTGATGTCCAGGACGTGGTCGTAGAACGAGAAATCGTTGCTGGGGATGTGGTGGACGCCCAGGTCGCGTTGGCGCGCCCAGGTCTTGGCGCGAAGCACAGCGCCGGCGGCCAGCAGGGCCTGAGCGTCGATACGGCCTGACCAGAAGGCTTCGAGGGCGGTCTTCAGCTCGCGGCGCGGGCCGATGCGGGGAAATCCGAGGGTGGCGACTGTGATGGACATGGGCCTCTGCCGAGCAGGTGTGATGGCGAGGCTTGGCGCAGACGCGGGCCCGCGCACCCGGGCGAGGGCCGGGCGCGCTGAACAGCGACCTGACCGGGCACCCCGCCGGAGGACGTTTTCTGTCGGGGCAGGTCTCCTGGCTCACGGGTCAAAGCCTCCGCCCGGCCTTCCCGGCGCTGGCGCCAGTGACACGAGATGGGCGTCGGCTCGCCGCTTACAGTTGCGGGGGCAGCCTCGGCCTGGGCGTCAGAGCTGGCCTGCTCCGGCGCCGTCACCGAATTCCCTCTTAGCCCTGGGACGCGAACACCCCAGAGAACCACGACGCGCAATAGGACCCCATGTTGCAGCCGGCGTCAACACTGACATAAAGATATCCTTATATGTTTATGTCAGTGAGCGAACGGCCCGGACTGTCGCAAAACGCTCCCGCTTTCACCAAATGCGCTCTAGGGTCCGCGCCAAGTTGTAATCGCGACAGGTTGATCATGTTTTTTGTTCCTGCGGCGCGCGTCGCTTTGCTGATGCTCGCCCTCGGCGCCGCCGTGCCTGTCATGGCCCAGCCAGCGGGCCCGGCCAGTCAGCGGGTCGTCTTGCCGGGCGATGTCACCCCCGACCACTACGACATCGCCATCACCCCCGACGCCACCGCCCTGACGTTCAAGGGCAAGGTGCGCATCGACCTGACCGTGCGCCAGGCCACCAGCCGCATCGTGCTCAACGAGGCCGACATGGTCATCGACCGCGCCGCCCTGGCCGGCGAGGCCGCCGCGCCCACGATCGCCTATGACGAGAAGGTCGAGACCGCCACCTTCAGCTTCGCCCACCCCCTCAAGCCCGGCCACTACAGCCTGAGCCTCGACTATCACGGCAAGATCTTCCAGCAGGCCTCGGGCTTCTTCGCTCTGGACTACCAGGCCGCCGGCGGGACAAAGCGGGCGCTGTTCACCCAGTTCGAAAACTCCGACGCCCGCCGCTTCGTCCCCTCCTGGGATGAGCCAGGGCGCAAGGCGAGCTTCACCCTGACCGCCACCGTGCCCGAGGGGCAGATGGCCCTGTCCAACATGCCCATAGCCCAGACCACATCGCTTGGCGGCGGCCTGCAGAGCGTGCGCTTCGCTGAAACTCCCAGGATGTCGTCCTATCTGTTGTTCTTCGGCCTGGGCGATTTCGAGCGCGTCCATCGCGATGTGAACGGTGTGGACGTGGGTGTGGTGGTCAAGCGCGGCGATGTGGCCAGCGCCGGCTTCGCCCTGGACGCGGCGGCTCAAATCCTGCCCTATTACAACCAGTATTTCGGCAAGCCCTATCCCCTGCCCAAGCTCGACCTGATCGCGGCGCCGGGCTCCAGCCAGTTTTTCGGGGCCATGGAGAATTGGGGGGCGATCTTCTATTTCGAGCGAGACCTGCTGGTCGATCCGCGAGTCTCGACCGTGGCCGACCGCCAGGGTGTCTACATCACCATCGCGCACGAGATGGCCCACCAATGGTTCGGCGACCTGGTCACCATGGCCTGGTGGGACGACCTGTGGCTGAACGAGGGTTTCGCCTCGTGGATGGAGAACAAGGTCACCAATCACTTCCATCCGGAATGGAAGGTCTGGCTGCAGGCGCAGGACGGCAAGGAGGGCGCCATGCAGATGGACGCCCGCGACGGCGCACACCCGGTCATCACCCGGATCGACAACGTTCTGCAGGCCGGCGGCGCCTTCGACGACATCACCTACGAAAAGGGTGCGGCGGTGATCCGCATGCTGGAAGCCTATGTGGGCGAAGACGCCTTCCGCGACGGGGTGCGCCGCTACATGGCCGCCCACGCCTATGGCAATACCGTCACCGACGATCTGTGGCGCGAGATCGATGCGGTCTCGCCGGCCAAGCCGATCACTCAGATCGCCCACGACTTCACCCTGCAGACCGGCGTGCCGCTGATCCGGCAAGACGCCTTGAGCTGCCAAGGCGGGCGCACCAGCCTGAGCCTGAGCCAAGGCCGTTACGGTGTGGACCCCGGGGCTCAGCCGCCGACGACCTGGCATGTGCCGATGATCGCCGTCACCTTGGACGGAGCCGCGAGCCATGTGGTGATCGCCGGAGCCGCCGATAGCCAGGTTGACCTGGCCGGCTGCGGGCCCGCGATCCTCAACACCGGCCAGACCGGTTATTTCCGCAGCCTCTATTCCCCCGCAGCCATCGCCGCCCTGACGGCCCGCTTCTCCGACCTGGCGGCCGACGACCAGATAGGCCTGCTGAACGACAGCCGCGCCCTGGCCTTCGCCGGCGACGAGCCGACGGCCGACTTCCTGAACCTGACGGTGCGGCTGGACTCGCGGACGGACCCGCTGGTCTGGAGCCGTCTGGCCGACGACCTGCGAGGATTGGACCGGCTCTATGACAGCCTGCCCGGCCAGCCGAAATACCGCGCCTATGCTCGCGGCGTGCTGGCCCGCGGCCTGGCCCGTATCGGCTGGGACGAACAGCCGGGCGAAACCGAGAATGTCGCCCTGATGCGCAGCGCGCTCCTGGCCGCCCTGGGCCAGATGAACGATCCGGCCGTGGTCGCCGAGGCGCGCAACCGCTTCGACGGCTTCCTCGGCGATCCTTCCAGCCTGAACGCCGCCGCGCGTCGTACGGTGATGTCCATCGAGGCCCAGCACGCGAACGCCGCCGACTGGGAACGGCTGCACGGCCTGGCCAAGACCGCGCGCACCGAGCTGGAACGCAGCGAATATTATGGCCTGCTGGGCCAGGTCGACGACCCCGCCCTGGCCCAGCGAGCCCTGGAGCTGTCCCTATCGGGCGAGCCGCCGGCCACCACCACCCCGACGATCATCCAGGCGGTGTCGCTGCGTCATCCGGCCCTGGCCCTGGACTTCACCGCGAGCCACTGGCAGCGGATCAGCGCCCTGCTGGAGCCCGACAGCCGCGCCACCTTCGCCCCGCGGCTGATCACTGGCGGCGCCGACAAGGCCTTGACCGACAAGCTGAACGTCTTCGCGGAAAGCCACATCCCGGCGGACGCCCGCCAGGACGTGCGCAAGGCGGTGGCCAGCATCGCCTATCTCGCCACCGTGCGCGACGCCCGCATCCCCGAGGTCGATCGCTGGATCGCCACCGGACGGTAGGAGCCGGCTAGATCTGGCCCACGGAGGGATCGGATGAGAGGTCCAGGGTCTGCGGCGGCGTCAGCCATTTTGGCCTTAGGCTCGCAATGGCCCGGGCGAAAGGCGTGATCAGGCCGCCGGTGATGGTGTGCGGGCTGGCCTGGCCAGGTTCGACGCCATAGACCAGAGGCTCGCGCGCCTGGTTCGGCATCCGCAGGGTGCCGAACATCCAATCCCACAGCGCCAGGCAGCTGCCGAGATTCTTGCCGAAATGGGCCGGGTCCGCCGAGTGGTGAATCTGGTGATGCGCCGGGCTGGCGAAAATACGCCCCCAGCCGCCGGTGAAGGCGATCCAGACGTGGGAGTGCTGGAGATGCACGGTGACGAAGATAAAAGCCAACAGGATGATGTTTGAGCCCTGGACATTGAGATCGTTCGTCAACCCGCCCGCGAGATAGCCGACCAGTCCGCCGGCCGCGCCGGTCAGCAGGGCGACGATGTTGAAGAATTTCAGCGTATCCACCGGATGGACCCGAAACACCGTCAGCGGCGTCAGGGTCTCGGCGGTGTGGTGGACCCGATGAAACTCCCACAGGAACGGCACTGAATGGCTCAGATAGTGGTCGAGCCAATAGGCGAACTCATAGACTAGGAACAGGGTTCCGGTCATGACGACCCGGACCAGGCGAGGATCGAGCACACCGAAAGGATGACCCCCAAAGGCGCCCACGAGCGTCTCCTGGGTCCAGTGCGAGACCGCGCCGTAGCTGAGAAGCCCCCAACCGATCAGCCCCCCGAGCGCGAAGACGTTCAGTAGAAAAAAGCCCAGATCCGACTTGGTCGAGGCGCTGCGCACGATCCGCCGCGGAAACAGCGCGCGGGGCATCAGCCCGGGATTGAAGCGCCGGCCGCGCGCCCGGCGCTGAGCAGCCATGGCCCCCACGGCGATGATCATGGCGGACAACAGCGAAAACACCGAAAACGAAGATCCCGGCTGGAACAACAGAGCGCCGAGCACATGCAGCTCCGCCCCCAGCTTGGCCCGCGAAAGGCCGCCGAGCTGAGCCAGGATTTGGGTAAGGCGGGCCAGGTCAGGCGTCATCACACAGGAGCTCGCTTTGAGACACCTCCAGATAAGCCCGATGGAGTAAGGCCTTGGTTAAGCGCGAGCGTCAGGGCCGCGCTTTGGCGTCGAACAGACCGGACGCACCGAAATCCCGCCGCTATTGCCAACGGGTGAAAGCTGGGCGCTCATAGGCTGCGGAAGCCAGGAGGGGTCATGGTCGATCTGACGACGACAGACGGCGCCCGGATCACTTTCAGCCCCGACAAGGTCGAGGCCGTCACCGACCGTGACGCAGCCGATGGTCAGGCCGTGACTTGCGTCTTCGGGCCGACGCCTGCGATGCTCAGGACTTCGGAATCTGTTGCGGCCCTGATCAATCGAGTTGGCCTGACGGGAAAGCTGGCGCTGCTGACGCAAGCCGACGGAAGCCCAATCTGGGTCAATGGCGCGGCCGTAGGCTCGATCCGAGCCCCGCTACCCAACGAACGACCCGCCAATATCCAAACGGTGATCCAACTCGGATCCCTGGCGCCCGGGGTTCAACAGAGCCTCCCCGAGACCAAAGCGCTGCTCAATGGGCACGGGGCGGCCCTATGACGCTGGTCGCCAGCATCGATCCGGGCGCAGTTTAAGAGGGCGCAATGAGCAAGGGGCTGATCCTGCTGATCGTCGGCGTCGTCCTGATCCTCGCGGGACTTGGGCTGGTCATCTACCAGATCCGGAAGGTCAATCTCGACCGGGCGCTGATGCGGGGAATGGACTTCGGTCCGAAAGGGATCAGCCTTAAGACCTCATTCCCTGGTCTCGTCGTGATGGCGATCGGAGCCGTCCTCGCGATCATCGGCAGCGCGACCCCAAATTAGCGCGTCACCCTCGAAGAGGACGGCGCTGGACCCGCCCGCCCTGACGCTGTGCGGAAAGAAGCGGTTGCGCCCGCGAGGTGGGGGAAGACCTCGCGGGCGCTTCGCTAAGACGGCGACCTTGGGGCCGGGGTCGGGGGGGACAACCCTCAGCGCGTCGCCGTGATGAAGATATTGGTTCGCCTATCCGGCGCCGCAAGGGCGAGATCAGGGTCTTTCCAGGGCGGACATTGCGGCCCCGCAATCGGCGCGCGCCTGTGTCTCGCGTGTCACGGCCAGGCGGTTTCGATCACGATCTTGCAGGACGCGCTTGCAGGGGCCGCAGGTGCAGGGCCAAAATTCACTTGGCTGCCGATGTCGGGGGACATCCGGGCGCTGAACTCAATGGCGCTCCCGGTCCCCGCACCGGGAGCGTTTTTGTATGGCCCGCCCGTTCGCGAGATGGCTAGTTTGGTGAGGGCAGGCCGTCGGCGAGTATCACCCGGTATTGCGCGCCCTTTAAACGGTGCGCCTTGGCCTCCTGGTAGGCAGGGCTGTTGTACCAAGCCTTGGCGGCGTCCATTGTCTCGAATTCCACCACGACGACGCCGTCGACCTCTGGACCCTCGAGAGCCTCCTTATCGCCGTAGAAGACCAGAGGCCTGAGCTTGTGCTGGCCCCGGGCCTCGCGGGCGAGCGCGGCGTAGGTCGCCATTTCGTCGGGATCGATGATCTTGTCGCGAATGAAAATCACATAGGCGGACATTGTAGTCTCCCGTTCGGCCGCGCTTCAGCGACGCTGGATATAGGTCGCCCTCTCGCGAGAGGCTTGCGCCGCCGACTTATTCACAACCATATATTTCCGATTGCGTCTCAAGGGATCGGTAGTGCTGACAGGTTCAAGATGTGATGGCTCGCCAGGTTCGGGGCCCTCACTTCCCCGCGACTGGGCGGACATCAGCGCAGGGATTGTTGACCACCTCGAAGAACCGATCCTTCCGCATTTGTTGATCCACGCGCTGGGAAGGCTAGTTCCGTTCGAGTATGGCGTCGTGTTTGTCTATCACGGCAAGAGCAATCCGATTCATGTATACGACAATCTTGTTGCTCAAGGCGCCAGGGCCGGCCTTATAAATTATGTAGAGAACACGTATGTGCTCAACCCGTTCTACAATGCGTATCGCCAGGGCCTGAAGACGGGTGCCTATAGAATCCGCGATCTGGCTCCCGACGGCTTTTTCGACGGTGAGTATTTTGGAAAATACAAGATTTCAGCCGCCTCCTCCGAGGAGATTGGCTACCTGACCGAGGGCTGGCCGCGTGGCCGTGAAGAGGTTTGCATCGCCATGGAGCTGCCAGCGGGCGAGAGCGCGGAGATCTCGTTGTCGCGCAAAGCCGATGATGGGGGCTTTTCGGCCGACGACCTTGCCCGCCTGACGCTCGTCAGCCGCTTCTTGGCCGCCGCCTTTCGCCGCTATTGGCGCCACGCCGGGCTAACCCATGCGGCCAATGAGCGAGATAGCAAGGCGGACGCAACCCTTCAGGCATTTGGCGGGGGCGTGCTTAGCCCAAGGGAGCAGCAAGTCACCCGGCTCTTGCTCCGCGGTCACTCCACCATGTCGATCAGCCTCCAGCTCTCCATCTCGACCACGACCGTAAAGACACACCGCAAGAACCTCTACGCCAAGCTGGGCATCGCCACCCAGTTCGAGCTCTTCCTGTTGTTTCAGGAGACTGTGCGGGCCGGATAGCCTGGCTGTTGCGCCTCCTCCTCGGGGAGGATGGCGGCCTGTCCAATATGGGGTTCACTGTGCGACGAGATAGCGGAGATGACCATGAACGCCTTCCCCATCGAGCAGGTGCGAGACCAGTTTCCCGCCTTGAACTCGAGCGTCGCCTTTCTGGACAACCCCGCCGGCACACAGGTCCCGCGGCGGGTGATCGAGGCGGTGAGCGCGGCCATGGCCGGCGCCGCCAGCAATCTGGGCGGCTTTTTCCAGGCCTCTCGCGACGCCGACGCCATCTATGATCGCGCCCACGAGGCCGCGGCGGAACTGCTCGGCGCGAATACCGGCCGCGAAATCGTTCTGGGTCAGTCGATGTCGATGCTGACCTTTCAGATCTCGCGCTCGCTGGGCCGCGGCTGGAGCCCCGGCGACGAAATCATCGTCACCCGCATGGATCATGAGGGCAATGTCTCGCCCTGGCTGCGGCTAGCCGAAGAGCGCGGCCTGACGATCCGGTGGCTTGCGCCCAACCTCGACACCTGGCGGATCGAACCGGAAGATCTTGTTCCTCTCTTGAACGACAAGACCCGCCTGCTCGCCCTGAACTATGCGAGCAACATGACCGGCTCGATCAACCCCGTTGCGGCGCTGACCAAATTGGCGAAGGACGCCGGCGCCCTCGTCTATGTGGACGCCGTCCAGTTCGCTCCGCACGGCCGGGCCGACGTCGCAGCGCTGGGATGCGATTTTTTGGCTTGCTCGGCCTACAAGTTCTTTGGCCCGCATCTGGGCGTGCTCTGGGGCCAGGAAGCGATCCTGGCCGACCTTTACGCCTATGCCGTGCGCTGTGCGCCGCAGAGCCTGCCCGGCCGGCACGAGGTCGGCACCTCGCAGACGGAACTCTTTGCAGGCCTGGCCGCGGCCGTCGACTATCTCGCCTGGCTCGGTGAAAGCACGGGCACGAGCGGCGAGCGGGGCGCGAGGATCGCCGGCGCCTACACCGCCGCCACAGCCTATGAGATGCCGCTTGCACAGCAATTGATCGATGGGCTGCGGCGGATTCCGGAGCTTAGGGTGCTGGGAATCACCAACCCCAATCGCCTGCACGAGCGCGTGCCGACCGTGTCCGTCACCCATCCGCGGCGCAGCAATAAAGCCCTCGCCCGGGCGCTGGCTGAGCAGGGCGTCAATGTCTGGTCCGGCCACAACTATGCGCTGGAGCTGGCTCGACATCTGGGCCTGGATGAAAGCGACGGCGTGCTGAGGATCGGATTGGCCCACTACAATACCGAGGCCGAGGTGGAGCGGGTGATCGGCGCGCTCAGGGGACTGATCGCCGACTAATTTTCTTCAAGCTGGAGGACGCCGTGGCGGACTTGACGGGAAAAACGGCTCTGATTACGGGCGCCACCTCCGGCATCGGTCGTGCCACCGCCGAACGGTTCGCCGCGGCCGGGGCGCGGCTGATGCTGACGGGACGCAACGAGGCCGCGGGCTCGCAACTCGCGCTTGCGCTCGGCGCCAGCTTCGTCGCCGGCGACATCGCCCAGCCGGCCCTTCCAGATGACCTGGTCGCCCAGGCCGTGGCCGCGTTCGGCCGCCTGGACATCCTGGTCAACAACGCCGGGGTCACCCACCGCGGCTCGGTGCTTGAGCTAAGCGATGAAGAGTGGACGCGGGTCATGGAGGTGAACGTCACCGCCGTCATGCGCTGTTCGCGCGCCGCCCTGCGGGTCATGGTGAGCCAGGGCCACGGCAGCATCGTCAATATCGCCTCCGATTGGGGGGTGGTCGCCGGCGCGAGGGAGGCCGCCTACTGCGCGTCCAAGGGCGCCGTGGTGCAGCTCACTAGAGCGATGGCGCTGGACCATGGCCCCCAGGGTGTTCGGATCAACGCCGTCTGCCCGGGCGACGTCGAGACGCCGATGCTGCTCGAGGGGATCCGGTCCGCGGGCGAGGACATCAGCGCGGGTCTCGCGCGCAAAGGCGCCGCCTTCCCGCTGCGGCGAGTGGGCCGCCCAGACGAGATCGCCAGCGTCGTCGCGTTCCTCGCCTCCGACGCGGCAAGCTACGTGACCGGCGCCACATGGCTCGTGGACGGCGGCAATACAGCCGGGTGACGGCCGACGCCGGCGTCCAAACCAGCTGGCCGCGTCAAGCCAGCGACCTGCCCGGGCCAACATAGTCGTGGATCAAGAACCGCTGGCAGACGGTAGGTCGCGTTTAACATGTCCCGGCGGCCTGTTCGGAAAATCGGCAGTGACATGGTTCGTCTCCCATTGCGGGAGGATTGACGATGCAGGCGGTCAGCCACGGGGGAACAGAGGCGCCGCGGACGGCGGAGGAAAGCCATCACTGGGCTTCGAGCCGGCCTTCCTTGGCGGTGGATCAGACGAGGTTGGTCTCAACGCCGATGTTACCGCGTGTCGCCTTGGAGTAGGCGGCCTCAGCTCAGACGCCGTGCAGCGCCTGCTGGCTCAGCATGTGGAGACGGCGATGCAGCAATGCCCCTCGCTCCGCCGCAAGCGGGTGACGCCGCACGTCCTTCGGCACAGCGCGGCGATGGAGCTCCTCCAGGCCGAAGTCGACTGCTCGGTGATCGCGCTCTGGCTTGGCCACGAGTCCATCAAGACCACCCAGGTCTACCTGCACGCCCACCTCGCGCTGAAGGAGGCGGCGCTGGCCAAGATCAAGCCGTTCGCCGGACAGAAGGGTGGGCGCTACAAGCCCAGTGACCGCCTGCTCGCGTTCCTCGACGCGCTATAGGCCAGCCTTCCGGCGGAGGTCATCGAGCCACTCGCGGGACGTGGAATCCACGATCGAGCGAAGCGTGCGAACTGCCACGCCGATCACCAAGCTCTCCGCCCTGGACCTGGAGAACCTGCAGTTTCGCTATCGCATCGAAGGCGACGACGCCCCCTGGCGACCTGTGCGGGCCTTCGATGACGGAACCCACGTCTTCATCGAGTTCCCGGCCGGCATCGCCCAGGGAGAGATGCCGCCCTTGTGGATCATCGGCGCCGATGGCGGCGCCGAACTGGTCAATTACCGGGTACGCGGGCGCCACATGATCGTCGATCGCCTGTTCGCGGCGGCCGAACTTCGCCTCGGCGGCCCGCATCAGCAAAAGGTCCGTATCGTCCGCACCGATCGAGGGCCTGCGTCATGAACCTCGACCAAGAGCCCCCAATCACCAGAGTTTGGGGTCTGAGGCGGATGATCCGTCAGCCAGATCCGACCAGGAGATTGCGGCGGCCTTGAGCCTTCAGCCGAAGCGACCGCCGGTCATGCAGCTGTCCCGCAAGGCCATCGCCGTCTTGGTCGGTGGCGCGGTGCTCGCCACGGGCGGCGCCCTGGCCCTGGCGCTGCACACCACCAAGTCCAAATCCGCGCCGAAGGAACTCTACAATGTGGAGCACAAGCCGGCCGCCGATGGCTTGGCGCGCCTTCCTGGCGACTATGCTGGATTGAAGTCTACGGGCCCCGGCGGCGCGCCGGTTCCCGAGCTTGGCCCACCGCTGCCGGACGATCTCGGCCGTCCGATCTTGAAGGCTGGCGGCGCGGCTCTGGACGTTGCGCCCCAAGGCGCCGCGGAACCTCACGCCGATCAGGCGCAGCAGCGCCGCGAACAGGACCGTGAGGCCGCCCAGACCAGCAGTCTTTTTCGGCTGGGGCGACGACAGCGGCTGGCTCGCTCGATCATACTTCAGGCGCAGCGGCGCCTGCGGGCGTCGCGGGCTTGACCGGACGCGGCGCATCCGTCGCCGACTCTGGCGCCTCTGTTCGTGAGCCGAATTCCTCTTCCGACACCGACCACAAGTCGGCTTTCCTGAATGCTGGCGCCGATCACCAAGTGGCGAGCCTTGAGCGTCTGCAGGGACCGGCGAGCCCCTACAGCCTGCAGGCCGGCGGGGTCATCGCCGCAGCGCTTCTGACGGGCTTGCGGTCCGACCTGCCGACCGCCCACGTGACCGTGGACGTCTATGACAGCCCCACGGGCCGGTTTCTGCTCATCCCGCAAGGCTCGCGCCTGATCGGCCAATATGACGCCCAAATCGCCTTTGGCCAAAGCCGCGCCCTCCTGGCCTGGACGCGGCTGATCCTGCCGGACGGGCGATCGGTGGCGCTGGAGCGCCAACCCGTAGCCGACAGCCAAGGCTATGCGGGGCTAGAGGATAAGGTCGACAACCATTGGGGCCAGCTTTTCAAGGCAGCCACCTTGTCGCCTATCCTGAGCGTCGGCGCCGATACCGGAACCTCAGCCAATGACAGCGGCTTGGTTAGCGCACTTCGCCAGGGCGCGTCTGACAGCATCAGCCAGGTCGGCCGCTCGCTCACCGTCCAGCCGACCATCACCATCCGGCCCGGCTTTCCGGTCCGGGTGATCGTCACCCGCGATCTTGTATTCCGCTAGCGGAATACAATGTCATATGCCGAGTGCAAGACTATGCCGAGTTTTCGACGCATATCATTGGCTCCGCTCGTAAATTTGACAAAGTTGGTCGGCATAATCTTATCGGACTGGGGTCGGCCTTTTGAGTTTTGGTCGATGCGCAGAGCATGTCGAAAGCGACCTGCTGAGCTTGAAGTTGAAGGGCCACTGGCGCCGTACTTCGAACCCTATTCGGAATATCTCGCGGGCCGTGGATATTCTCAGGTCTCCTATTGGAAGAAGACCTTCTTCATCAGTGACTTCAGCCGGTGGCTGGGGCAGGAGGGTGTTTCGGCTGGCGAGATCCAGCCTGAACACGAGGAGGGGTTTCTTCGTGACTCGGCCCATCGTCATCGCTCGAAGGCGCGGCAGCGGCACGAGCGGTTCGCGCTGGACGATGTAAGGGCCTGGCTTCAGGCCAATGGCGTCATCGCGCGCGAGGCATTGGCGCCGGCCAAAGCATCCGAGATCGACCAGGTTTTGCAGGAGTACCGATCCTACCTGCAGCAGGACCGTGGTCTGGCGCCCTCGACCATCGCCGGCTACGCCGGCGTGGTCGGGCGATTCCTGACAAGCGTCAGCGGGCCGAGCGATCTTCGGCTTGCGTCCATTCGGGGTGCGGACGTCACCGACTATATCCGGCGACACGCGCCGCAAGGGCGGACGTTCGCCGCGGCGAAGGACATGGTGACCGCGCTGCGGTCGTTCTTCCGGTTCGCGCGCTACCGCGACTATATCGAGATCGACCTGGCCGCGACGGTCCCCAGCGTCGCGGGATGGTCGATGGCGTCGATCCCCAGGGCGATGCCGGCCGAGAGCGTTCGCCGACTTCTGGACGCAAGCAAGACGTGGCGCACGCCAGCGGGGCTGCGTAATCGAGCCATCTTGCTGCTGCTGGCGCGGCTTGGGCTGCGCGCGCTGGAAATCGTCCGCCTCGAGCTGGAGGATATCGACTGGTCGCAGGGTTGGCTGAGGGTGCATGGCAAAGGCCGCCAGGAACGGCCGATGCCGCTGCCCCATGATGTGGGCCAGGCGATCGCATCCTATCTGAAGAGCGGGCGGCCGGAATCGGCGTGTCGCAGGCTGTTCCTGCGCTCGCGGGCGCCCTTCGATGGCCTGGGCCCGCACGGCAACATCAGCCAGATCGTCCACCGCGCGATCAACCGCGCCGGGATCGAGCTGAAGATCACCGGGGCGCATCAACTGCGCCATGCGCTTGCCGTGGACATGCTGCGGCAGGGCCTGTCGCTGACGGAGATCGGCCAGGTGCTGCGGCATCGCAGCCCGGAGGCCACGCGGCGGTATGCGAAGGTCGATCTCGCGCGGTCGCCCTGCCATGGCCGGGAGGGACGCCGTGAACGGCCTGCGAGAAAACGTGTCCGAATATCTGGAGCTGCGCCGCGCCCTCGGCTTCCGGCTGAGGAAGGACGAGCTTTACCTTCGGAATTTTGCCGACTTCATGGAGCGGCGCCATGCGACGCACATTACGGCGAAGCTGGCGGTGAAATGGGCCCAGCAGCCGGCGTTGGGCCACGCGAATTACCTGGCCGGGCGGCTGCGCGCGGTGCGCAGCTTCGCTCGCCACCGCATCCTCAGCGATCCCCGCACCGAGATCCCGGCTGCGGACTTGCTGCCGCGGCAGAGAAGCGCCTTCCGGCCCCATATCTTCAGCGAAGAGGAGATCAGGCGCATCCTGGCGGAAAGCTGGCATCAGTGGGGCGGAGCAACTCCATTCTACTGCCTTGGGCGCTACACGATCTACGGCTTGCTTAGTGTCACCGGGATGCGAGTTAGCGAAGCCCTGAACCTCGATGTTGAGGATGTCGATCTCGATCTGGGCGTCATCACCATACGCAATACGAAGTTCGGCAAATCCCGGTTGGTCCCCGTCCACGCGACGACCCTCGCCAAGCTCAAGACCTACCGTGAAGCTCGCGATGCGTTCTTGGCCGGCGTGATCGCCAAGCCCTTCTTCATATCCTCGCCCGGCCGCCGGATTATCCCTTCGGTCTTGGATCGGGCGTTCCGAAGGCTGACCAAGAGGCTCGGCCTGCGCGGCGCGTCGGACCCAACGGGGCCGCGCTTGCATGATCTGAGGCACACGATGGCGGTCGAGGTCCTGCGCCGTTGCTACAGCGCAGGCGCCAATCCCGAGCGCCGGTTGCCCGCGCTGTCGACGTATCTCGGGCACACCCAGCTTAGCTACACCTACTGGTATCTGCACCAGAACCCAGGGCTGATGACCGAGGCGATGACGCGGCTTCAGCATCGATGGGAGGCTCCAGCATGACGGCCTCGATCCCGACCTTCCCGGCGCTCCTGCAACGGTTCTTCACCCAGCGCCTGATGCAGCAGAAGCGGGTCAGCGCGCATACGATCAGCTCGTATCGAGACACGTTCAGGCTGTTGCTGCGCTTCGCCCAGAAGCGATTGCGCACGCCGCCCGACAGGCTGGCCTTCGAAAAGCTCGACGCGCCGCTCGTCGCCGCCTTCCTGATCGAGCAGGAGAAAACGCGAGGCGTAACCGTCCGCACCCGCAACCTGCGCCTGACCGCGATCCGGTCGTTCTTCCGCTTCGCCGCCTATGAAATGCCGACGCACAGCGCCCAGATACAACGTGTCCTGGCGATGCCGGCCAAGCGGTTCGATCGCAAACTGATCGACTTCCTGACACGTCCCGAGGTCGACGCACTGCTGGATGCGCCGGACAAGAGCACCTGGGCCGGCCGCCGGGACCACGCGCTGCTGCTGACGACCCTGCAAACGGGCATGCGCCTGTCGGAGGCGACGGGCCTGACGCGGCCGAGCGTGACGTTCGGCAAGGGCGCTCATGTCGATGTCCAGGGCAAGGGGCGCAAACAGCGCGTCATCCCGCTGTGCAAGCCCGTCGCCGACGTCCTCGCGGCGTGGCTTGATGAACCTGGCCTCGCCCAGGCCGATATCGTCTTCCCAAGCATCCGCGGCGGCCGGCTGAGCGCCGACGCTGTCGAGCGCCTTCTGAAAAAGCACATCGCGGTCGCCGGCGACGCCTGCCCTTCGCTGAAGCAGAAGAACGTCACCTTCCACTGCTTGCGGCACACGACGGCGATGGACCTGCTCCATGCCGGCGTGGAGCAGACCGTTATCGCGCTCTGGCTGGGCCATGAATCCATCGAAACCACCCAGATCTATCTCGACGCCGACCTGGCGCTGAAAGAGAAGATCCTCGCCCGGACCATCCCGTTCGACAGCAAGCCTGGGAAGTACCGCCCCGACGACAAGCTGTTGGCCTTCCTCAACCATCTGTAGGAGCCAGGACTATGCCGATGTTGCATGTATCCAAATCCCATCATCTTCATGACCTTGCGCTCCCTCCAAGTCCGTCTGTCGGCATAGTCTTGCACTCGGCATATGATCTGGTTCTTGAACCCTGGCCGAACGGGGAGCCGCGCCGATGACCAAACTCAAGCTGGGGGCCATCGCCGATGAGCGGCCGGTTCGCCTGACCATCGAGCTTCCGGCGGCCGTCCATCGCGATCTGACAGCCTATGCCGGCGTCCTGGCCCAGGAAACCGGCCAGCCCTCGTAGCCGGCCAAGCTGATCGCGCCCATGCTGGCCCGATTCATGGCGTCGGACCCAGTATTTGCGAAGGCCCGCCGGGCGATCGAACCCTCCGCGACCTAGCCGCTTAGGTTCAGGAGCGGATCGTTAGGAGGTCGTCGTCGCTTCAGCAGTGACCAGAAGCGCCTGAGGGCGGGATTGTCATTCTTGGGATCGCGATAGGCCGTCATCAGGGTCGTCGCGGCGACGCCCTCCTCGTCCAAGGGCAGGCAGATGACGCCTTCAGGCCGCAGGCCCATATCGGACTCGATCAGAAACGCCATGCCATGCCAAAGCCCAGGCTGACCATGGACAGCAAGGTCTCTCGACTGACCCTGTGGGACTGAACCCGCGGCGATGCAGCTTCCCCGGCCCGGGCGGCGGTCAGGACCGCGGCCTGCTGGCCGGCCTCGTAAGGCGATGACGGGAGGAGAGCGCGACATAGACCGGTTCGCGCCACAGGGTCATCGCCTCACCGAGGGTTTGATGCGGACGTCCCAAAAGAATGGCGACGTCGATGGACCGCGCGTTCAAGCCGTCCACCAGATCGCCACGATCGCCCTCCCACAGCTGGAGCAGAACATCGGGGCGATCGGTTTTGAAGTCGGCGATCGCGCGCCGCAACTTGCCCCAGGACAGCGAGGCGCAGAGACCCACGGTCAGCCGACCGACCTGACCTCGGCCGGACAGCGCCGCCGTATTGGCGGCCATGTCGAGAAGCTCCAAGGCGCGTCGCGCCCCTTCCATGAAGGCTTCGCCGGCATGGGTCCGCTGAACGCCTCGGGCGGAGCGATGGAACAGGGACACCGTCAGGGCGTCCTCAAGGCCGCGGATACGTTCGCTGAGCGAGGACTCGCTAAGGCCCAGGGCGGCGGCGGCGCGGCGGATGCTCCAATGATCGGCGATCGCGGAAGCCAGGCGCACGGATGTCAGGTCGAGCGTCAGACGACCGCTGGCGCGTGATGTCGGCCGACCGGTCCGCCTAAGCCCCCTGTGATCGGCCATGGGTCAGTTGCGCTCCCACGTGTTGAACCTGACTCATGGCCTACGCTGCGCGCCGCCCGTCCTCAATTCCTCAAAACTCAGGGTTTTGCTCTCATTGCTGATCAAATCCGAGTTCGATGAAGGCGTCGCCCTGGCGACGGCGCCATCGCGCCAAGACACCCCTTGCCACCCTGGCGTGTCTCATTCTAGCCTGGACGTGCGCCGCTGAACCGCGGCGCCGAGGCGTGAGAACCTCGCTTGAGAAGACCGACGACACGTCACCTCTGGTGACGCGCGTGCGGACGCGCTTCGGCTTTCGGGCCGATCTCGGCGCGGCCGCCTCAAGCCCTGTGCTCAAAACCCGGATTGCGCCGGGCCGCCTCTGACTCTGGAGGCAGGCCTGTGGGCGCATGGAACAGCGATGGCGAGCGGCGTGGCGCGGCCGACTGGGTCGATCGGCGATGGGCGGCGGGCGCCTGATGAGCCTGGACCTCATCCCCCTCGCCGCGGCCAAGCGCGCCCTATCCTCTGAGGTCTCGGAGCCCGCGCCGCGTCCCGCAACATCCGGCGTCCAGCTCGATCAGCTGTTTCGCAGCCAAGGCCCAAGGCTGCTTCGCTTTTTGGCCCGGCGCGCCATCGGCCGCACGGACGCCGACGATATGGTCCAGGAATGTTTTCTGCGGCTGGCGCGCAGGACATCTGGAGATACGTTTCCCCACAATCCGGAAGCCTATCTGCATGCCATCGCCGTCAACCTGCTGCGCGATCGCGCCAGGACCAAGGCCTCGCGCGGCGATCACCTGCACGAGCCCTTGGACGAGGAAGCGATCGCCGACACGAGCCCCGATCAAGAGCAGCGCTTGGAGCTTCGCGAGAAGCTTGACCAGTATGACGCCGTCCTGGTGCGACTGCGCCCAAAGACCCGAGAGATCTTCTTGCTCCACCGCATCGAAGGTCTCACCTATGGGCAGATCGCGGCCAAGACGGGGCTGAGCCAGAGCGGCGTCGAAAAGCACATGATGAAAGCCATCGCTCATCTCGACCGCCTGTTCGAGCCCACCGCGTGAGACCTTCCAAAGGCGCCGACCGCCGCGCCGAGGACCGCCGTCGCCGCGAGGCGGCCGCGTGGTTCGCCCGGCTCAGGGGTCCTCAAGCCGACCGCCATCGCACGGGCTTCGAAGCTTGGCGGACCGCGGACCCCCGTCACGACGAGACCTATCAGCGCCTGGTGCGGCGCTGGGATGACGCGGCGGTCCTGGCCGAGCGACCGGACAGCCGGTCGTCTCCCAAGCTGGCGCGGCGGGTCTGGGCCCCGCGGATCCTGGTGCTCGGCGGGGCCTTGGCGGCGGTCGCCCTGATCGCGATCTCGCCCTTTGGGCCAAACTGGGTCGAGGATTGGTCCACCCTGCCAGGGTCCCCCTATCGTAGCGATACCGAGGTCGGCGAAATCCGCACCCTCAGCCTGCCGGACGGCTCCAAGCTCACCCTGGATACCGACACCGTCGTCGCGACGCGCTTTTCCAAATCGATGCGGTTGATTCGCCTCGCCCGAGGGCGTGTGCGCGTCGGCGTGGCGCCGGATGCGGCTCGTCCCTTCATGGTCCTCACCGATAGCGGATCTGTCAGCGCCCAAAACGCCCTGTTCGACATCTGGCGACGGGCGGATCACCAAATCGCGGTCACCCCTTTTCAAGGCGAGATCGATGTTACGGCCCAGGGGCGGGTGCGCGACGCGGTCACCCTCTTCCGGGTTCGGCCAGGACAATCCCTGGCCTTCGGCCCTAGCTTGGCGTCCCCCGCCCTGCGTCCTGCCTCGGGCATGGACACCCTATGGCCGTCCGGGCGACTGGACTTCGAGAACACGCCCCTCGCCGCGGCCGTGGACGAGGCCAACCGCTATGGCCGCCACAAGATCATCCTGTCCGACCCTCGCCTGGGCGCCCTGCAGGTCAGCGGGGTCTTTCGCGCCGCCGACACCGCCGGCTTGGCGCAGAGCCTGGCCGGGGTCTTCGGCCTTCAGGTCTCCACCGATCCCAATGGCGACTATGTCCTGAGCCCAATTCACTCGCGGTCCCAGGCCAGGGGCGAGGCCACTTCAGGAAGCGGCTAAGGCGGCTCTAGATCATTTGGACAGCCTTGGTCGGGCGGTCGGCTCTGCATTTATTGGGATCTTACCCCGTCTTATCAAAAACCGATAAATCGCAGTAAGTTTCCTTGAAATGGCCGGCTTCGCGCCGAGGTTTCGACCTTTAGGGGCCACCTGGGTCTGAGACGACGGGGATGGATGAAGGTCCCCTCGAAATCCGCTCGCCAGAAGCCGCAGCATTTGTTCCGACCCAAAACTTTTTTGTGAGGTGAAAGCGACCCTGCCCGTCAAGCGGCCCAGGCGGACCCGATCCGGGATCCGCAAAGAGGGGACGGGACATGACCGCGATCACCAAGCGTATTCGACATTGGGCCCTTTCCGGCGTGGCGGCGGGCGCGATCGCCTTCTGGGCCAGCGGGGTCCAAGCCGCCGGCGGCGCCGCTCCACAGGATTTCGACCTAAAAGCCCAGAGCCTGGACGCCTCGCTGCACGCGGTCGCCATCGCCACCGGCCGCGCGGTCCTGGCGCCGTCGCCGCTGCTGGCCGGCAAGCAGGCGCCGGCGCTCAAGGGCCACTACACGCCTGACCAGGCCTTCAAAGCGCTCCTGGCGGGCAGCCGCCTGGAGATGAGTCTCGTGGGCGATACGGTGATCATCAAGGATCCGCCCAGTCCCGGCGAGACCAGTGAGGTGAAGGACGACAAGTCCGCCGATGTGGTCGTGGTGACCGGAAGCCATATTCGCGGCGCCCAGCCGGCCGCGCCGATCCGCAATATCGATCGCGATGACATCGAACAGTCCGGCTACGCTGCGGTCGGCGATGTGGTGCGCAGCCTGCCCGAAAGCTATGCCGGGGGTCAAAATCCGGGGGTCCAGACCGGCGCCGGCGCGACCAATGAGGCCAATCAGAACACAACCAACGCCTCCAGCGTCAATCTGAGGGGCCTGGGCAGCGACGCCACTTTGGTCCTCGTGGATGGCCACCGGCTCGTCCCCGACGGCCTGTTCGAAGCGCCCGACATCTCGGCGATCCCCTTGGGCGCCGTGCAGCGGATCGAGGTGGTGACGGATGGCGCCTCAGCGCTCTACGGCTCGGACGCCGTCGCCGGCGTCGTCAATTTCATCCTGCGCAAAAGCTATGACGGCGTTGAATTCAGCCAGAGGGTCGGCGGGGCCACCGAAGGCGGCGGGTTGGAGCAGACATATGGCATGCTCGGCGGCCAGAGCTGGGAGAGCGGCCATGTCTTGGCCAGCCTGGAATATGACCGGCAGGAGGCGGTCACCGTCGCTCAGCGCCGCTTCACCTCGACGGCGGCGCCGGTCGACGACCTGCTCCAGCCGCAGGACCGCGTCTCGGCCTTCGTCAATCTCGGCCAGGACCTGACCTCTTGGGCCAGCGTCCATCTCGACGCTCTATATTCGAAGCGCCAGACCGGCAGCCTGTTCGAGGAGACGGTGGAGGATCCGTCCTATGACACGCTCACCAAGGTCGAGACCTATTGGGTCACGCCGAGCCTGATCCTGACCTTGCCGGGCGGGTGGACCGCCGATCTCGACGGCTCGGCCGCCCAGTCCCACGACCACCAGGCGGTGCTCTACACGGGCGGCGCCTATTTCGTCGACTATCGCAACACCTCCAATTCGCTGGAGGCTAACGCCACCGGATCGCTGCTGGACCTGCCGAGCGGCGCCTTGAAGGTCGCCCTGGGCGCGGGATATCGGCACGAGGTCTTCAGCGATATCGACACTGTGCCGACCCACGACGTCGGCGCCCGCGACATTGGCTATGTATATGGTGAGGCCGATGCGCCGTTGGTGACGCCCTCTGATACGCGCCCTGGCCTGCACGCTCTCGAACTCAGCCTGGCGGGGCGATACGAGCACTACAGTGACTTCGGCGGCACGACCAATCCCAAGGTCGGGCTGCGCTATGTGCCGGTGGATGGCGTCACCTTGCGCGCTACCTGGGGGACCTCGTTCAAGGCGCCCCAATTCATCCAGACGGTCTCGGACCGCAATCTATTCCTCTATTCCGCGGCCGACCTGGGCTCGAGCCAATCGGGAACGGCGCTGCTTAACTATGGCGGCAACCCCAACCTGCGGCCCGAACGCTCCTCCTCCTGGACGGCCGGTGTAGACTGGTCGCCGCCGGCGATACGGGCGTTCAAGGCCTCGCTGACCTATTTCAACATCGACTATACAAACCGCATCGTTCAGCCGATCGACGCCCTGGGAACGGCGCTGTCGAGCCCGCTCTATGCGCCCTTCGTGACGACCGATCCCACGGCGGCGCAGCAGGCTTCGGCCATCGCCGCCGCCCGCGCCTTCTACAACTATTCGCCGGGCGCCTATGACCCGAGCCAGGTGGTGGCCCTGGTCGAGGACCACTATGTCAACGCCTCGGCGCAAAAGATCGACGGGGTCGACCTGTCGATCCGCAAGTCCTTCCCCTTCGCACACGGCGGGCTCGACCTGTTCGGCGCCGCGAGCTGGCTGCGGACCGTCCAGAAGACTCTTCCGACCACGCCGGCGGTGACCCTGACCGGGACCTTGTTCAACCCCCCGAAGTTTCGCCTGCGCTCAGGCCTGACCTGGACCCATGACGACCTGGCCGCGACGGGGGTGGTCAATTACATCGACGGCGAAACCGACAATGGCGTGACGCCGAGCGCGCCGGTCGCCTCCTGGACCACGGTGGATTTCAACCTCAGTTACAAGCTGCCCAAGATCGCGCCGGTGCTGTCTGGGGCTGAGGCCTCGCTGTCGATCACCAACGCTTTCGACCATGCGCCGCCCTTCGCCCGAGGCGCTTCGGTCCAGTTTCCAGGCGTCAATTTCGACAGCACCAACGCGTCTGCGATCGGCCGCTACGTCGCGCTCACCCTCAAGGAACGGTTCTGACGGCCAACCTCCGCGCCGGCCTGACCCGGCCGGCGCGGATCGCTCAAGTTTTTCGCATGCCTCCGTACCCGCCGACGCTGATGGGGCGATCGAGTTTTGGATCCGACCATGACCTTTCTACAGACCGGACGCGCCATGCTGTTCGCCGGAATCTGCGCCGCGGCCTGGCCGGCCGGCGCCGCGCCCTCTCCCAAAATGCTGGTCGAGCTCGCCGACCTCTCCAGCGTCGCCATCTCGCCTGAAGGCCGCAGCGTCGCCTTTCGCGAGGATCGCGCCTCGGTCGATCGCAATGACTATGCGGGAACTTGGCTGGTCCGCAGCCTGGACGGAGAGGTTCCGGCCCTGCCGGTAGGGGCGGCGGGCGGGCAATTGCACAGCGACTATGGCGGCGTCGTCAGCGAGCCGCCGCAATGGTCGTCCGACTCGCGCTGGATCTATTACCGCGCCCTGCTGAATGGAGAGGTGCAGGTTTGGCGCGCCGCGCGCGACGGCTCGAAAGCCGAGCCTGTCACGCACGATCCGTCGGATATTGGATCCTTCGTCCTCAGCCCTGATGGCCTGCGCCTGGTCTACACCGTCGGGGCCACCCGTGAGGCGATCGAGCGCGCCGAGCGGCAGGATTATGACCAAGGCGTCCTCATCGACGCCCAAACCCCGATCGGCCAAAATCTCTTCCGCTCCGGCTGGATCAATGGCCGGCTCTCGACCCAGCGCCTGGCGCAAGGCTGGGCCAACCGCCAGGGCCTGTTGTCCGGCGCGCCACAGCATCAGCGCGTCGTCGATCTGGCCAGCCTTGCCGACCACGAAGCGGGCCCGGCCGACCTGGCGGAGTTCGCAAGCGTTCAGCCGGTCGCGACTTTGAAGGCGGCGCCTCAGACCGACTCGATCAGCGATTTGCGGGTCCGCTCGCCAGCGACCGGTGAAATCGCCTTCCTTGTCACCGAAGGCTCGGTCACGCGGCTACGGATGGCGCGCGGGAGTGAGAGCACGACCTGGATCCCCTGCCCGGCGCCTGAGTGCCAGGACCGCTACATCTCCGCCCTAGCCTGGCGGCCCGGCCACGACCAGATCGTCTTCACCACCATCGATCGCGACCGGGGCCACGCCCAGTCGCTTTATCTGTGGGACATCAAGCCTGGGGTGGTTCGCCCCATCGTCCACGCCGAGGGCTTGATCAGCGGCGGCCGCAATTCCGGGATCGGCGAGTCCTGCGCCGTGGGCGAGGCCGCCCTGGTCTGCGTGACCGCCGCGGCTGATACGCCGCCCCAGCTGGAACGGGTCGCATTTGAGGGTGGCGCGCGGCGCGTCCTGTATGATCCCAACGCCGCCTTGGCCGCCGCGGCTGGCCCTCGGGTCACGCCGCTACATTGGAGCGACGGCCAGGGCCACAACTTCGTCGGCGCTTATTTTCCGCCGGTGCAGGCTCACCCCGGTCCGGCGCCGCTCTTCCTCACCTACTATGGCTGTGTCGGTTATCTGCGCGGCGGCGTGGGCGATGAGTGGCCGCTGGCTAGCCTCGCGGGCGCGGGGATCGCGGCCGTCTGTATCGACGAGCCGGCGCAGGACCCAAAGCATATGGACCAGCTCGTCCGCTACCAGATCGCTTCCAGCGGGATCCACAGTCTGGTCGACCGCCTCAGCGGCGAGGGCCTAGTCGATCGGACCAAGGTCGGCATGGGCGGCCTAAGCTTCGGCAGCGAGACGACGGTCTGGTTGGCGATGACCTCAGATCTTCTAGCCGCCGCCTCGGTCACCTCGACCTCGTTGACCCCGAGCTATTATCGCTTCCACGCCCTGCAAGGGCCAGGCTTCAAGGCCAGCCTGACAGCGCTGTTCGGGCTTGGCGCGCCTGAGGAAGCCCCGGACCGATGGCGCCAAATGTCTCCCGTCTTCCATGTGGGCCAAATCCACACCCCGCTTTTGATGCAGATGCCGGAGCAGGAATATCTTCAGGCGCTGGACTATTTCGTCCCGCTGGCGAAATCACCCACGCCGGCGGAAATGTACGTCTTTCCCAACGAGCCCCACTTGAAGACGGAGCCGCGCCACAAACTGGCGGCCTACGAGCGCAATCTCGATTGGTTCCGGTTTTGGCTGCAGGGCTTTGTCGATCCGGATCCGCAGAAGGCGGAGCAGTATCGACGTTGGCAGGCGATGAAGGCGCGGTTCGCAGCCTCCAGGTCGGCTCAGCACGATGGCCTGCCGGCGGCCTCGACGCCCGGCGCCTAGGCCGAAAACCCGGCCCAGGATCGCGCCCAGGCTTCGACCCCAGCCATTTCCAGAAGCCGATAGAAGCCAAGATCCGTCGGCGGATCCGTATTGGCGAGATAGGCCTCGACCGCGATGGGATCGAGAATGCCGGCTTGGTCCAGCCAACCGCCCAGCAGGAGGTCCTTCAGATCCTGGCGATTGCGTTCGTACAAGGCGCCACAGAAGCCGGTGAAATCGCCCTTGAGCCTCCGACTGAGCACCTCGGAGGGCAGTCGCCCCTCGAACGCGTCCCGTGCGACGGCGCGGTTGCGTCCTCCGGCGATCCACATCCAGCTTGGAATCCGAAGGCAGAGCTCCACCAGGGGCTGGGAGAGCAAGGGATAATGGATTGGCGCCAGGCTCAGCCGTTCCTTGCCATCCGATATGTTCTGGATGCTCATCAGGGCGACGATATGTTCGCGGCTGCCGTGGAGCGATCTGGGTGGCGCGTCGAGCCAGGGATGGGCGAAGGGCTTGGGCGGAACAACCGAAGGCGCCAGGAACCGGACGTCTTGCTTCCAGCGGATCGGCCGACGGAAGGCCTTCTTCAAAGCCAACCAGCCGGACCGCCAGACCGTGGCGCCGTGAACATCGGCCAAGTCGCTGACGGCTTGCAGGAACACGCCGCCCGGGCCTTGGCGGATGAGGGCGTCCGCGGCGGGCGCCGCTGTGGCCAGCGAGCAGAAGACGTTGTCGCCGCCGCCACCTGTGATGAAGCAATCGAAGCTGCGGTCCGCCGCCCATCCGTAGAAGGCGCCGTCGATAGCCTGCTGCAACAAGCCCAGGCCTGGCCTCGGGAGCGCGATTCTGGGACTACGCCCCGCCTGCACCGAATTCACGTCGAGAAAAACCGCGTCCAAAGGCGAAGCGATCTGCTTGGCGACCAAGCTCGCATAACGTCTTTCGTCGGCCCCGGGATCGGGTGTCACCAGGGTGACCGCCGAGATCTGGGCCGGCTGGTCGGCGAGACAAGCCGCCACGATCGAAGAATCCAGACCGCCCGAAAGCTCCAGCACGATCGACTGGGCGCCGGACGCCCAAGCGCGGACACAGCGCTCGGTTTCGGTTCGGACCTGTTGAACCGCGGCCACGCGGTCCCTCACCTGTTGCTCAGGCCTGGCGAAGGCCCAAGGCGTCCAACAGGTATCGACTGTGCTCCCGGCCGTCGACAGGCTAAGCCGGGCGCCCGCCAGCAGATCGCGAACGCCGTTAAGCCCCGTGCGCTCGGTGCGCAAATTTGGATAGGCCAGGTGATGCGCGACGAAGTCCTGGTCCAGACGGGGCTTTAGCAATCCAAGCGAAAGCGGCAGGTCTACGTCGGAGAATAGGAAACAGGTCCCTTCTCGCTCCATGTAGTAGCAGGCGGCGGCGCCGGAGGGATCGCGGAGAACGCGCATAGGACCAACGGTGCTAGGCGCGACGAAGGCGACATAGCCGCCCCAATGTGACCGGAGAAGGCTCGCGCCGCCCGAGGATTCAACGGCAGCCCCCTCAGTTTCGTCGAACGACGCTGGGCCTTCTGAATCCCCTCGGCGAAAGAGAGAGCCCAAGATCACGCCCCGCCGGCCGGGGAGCTTGGCCACAGGCATCTCGAAATTAGCCATTACCTGTAGCCGGCCATCGTCAAACACCGCCTTGAGACGAAAATTGCGCATCGCCTTGGCTGCGAAGGCGCGCAGCACGACACCGTCAGGGACGGCGGGTCGAGCGATCGCAAAAAAACGTGCCGTCATCAGACGGCCAGGATCGGGGTATGCAGCCAGGTGTGATCGGCGCGGTCGTTGAGCACCATGTCGCCGGACTGCACCCAGCAATGGGCGCCGAACGGATTCAGCCTTACGCCGAAGACGAGGTCCGGAAAGACCTGTCTCGACCCGAGAAAATCGAGCAGGGCGAGGGCGTCAGGCAGGCAACGCGGCGCCAGAGGGACAGACCGACGAGCCTGGTTGAACGCGGCCGCCAGCGAGATGACCCGCGCCTGGTACATGATGTCCTTCACGGCGGGGCGCCTTCGCACACGCACCGCATCGAGGTTCGTTCGTAACGTCCGGCGCTTTAGATCCATCTTGGCGCGGCAAAGGCGCCAGGCCACCTCCGCCACGGTCCGCGCGCTGTGGGGCCGGGCAGGGAGCTGCAGATCCAGAAGGCTTACAGAGGGCGAGGGGATATCGCTCTGGGCGATGGGGCTTGGAGCGCCCTTCCCCGAGTCTATGACTCCGGCGCTGACAAGACGCTCAACGCCGTCCACCCCTTCTCCGCCAGCCGCTAGAAGCACCTGAAAGACGGGTTCCAACTCATCGCCAAGACAGAAATACCGGTCATGACGCACATCGAGGAACACCAAGTGTCCCGACACACAGCAGAATGTGACCTGTTCGGCCAAACTGTAGCCCATCCTCAAGTTTCCCCATTGAGTTGTTTGAATCCGGCGCGTGGACGATGTCCCCGCGCCGGACCCAGCAGGCCTTATTCGTCGGCGATGCCGCCGAGGAGGTGATGGCCATCCGCCTCACCCGCGCCACCGGGCGGGCCCTTGGTTTCGATGCTGGCGACACCGAGGTCGATCAGCTCGACAGCCGGCGCTTCATTGATCCGTTCCATGACAGATCTCCCTTTGATCGCCACGGACCATCCGTGGCAGGTTCAGACTAGGAGGGTCGGACCATGATCCAGAGAACATAAGTCGATGATTTCGATATAGTTTTCTGGAAATCCAATTTGCGCGCCCTTGAGCCTTCGGGCTCCAGTCCGGAGGAAAACGCTGAACAAGCCCTCGACAGCCGGATGCGAGGGGAGGGTTTGGCCGCCCTATCCGGCGGGTCCGCGAGACCGTGCGAACCGTCGACAGGCGCACCCAACCCGACGCCGCGGGCTGGTCCGCCTCCCCGCTTGATCTTGTCGACGCCGCTGCTACGACACAAAGACCGGCTGGCCGCCGCGTATGTCCAAGCCCTCGGCTAAAGGCGGCGGCGCACGTCTCAAGCGTGTTCTCAACGGCCGGTATTGTTCGACCAGAGGAATTGATCCACCGAGCACCGCCCATGATACCTCGCGGCCTCACGCCTCCCGGCGCAACGGGCCACCGAAGATTGGACTTCCGGGTGGTCCATGGCGCTTTGACGCGCGCCGCGCGAGCAAGAGCCTCATTCATCGAACGCCGAGAGACCCAGATGCAGGCGGCGCACGATCTCAGGCACCACGCGAATGCGGCGTTGATGATAGCCGCTGAGCGCGCGTCGCCCCTCCCCGGGCTGATCCTGCAGCAGGGCCAGAGCCATGGCGCGCAGTTCGTCGGCCTGATCCGGGAAAAGCCCGCTTTCAATCCTGCGCGCGCTGTGCAGGACGTCATTCAGACTGTCGAGGACGCCTGCGCAAAACGGATTGCCCGAGCGCCGCCCCACAGTCGCAAAGAGTTGCCGGGTCGCTTCGACCACACCCCATTGTTCCGGTCCCCCGACCGACCAAGAGGAGAGGCCGGCGCCGCCTGGCGTCTCGCCGTGGCTCGACATTTGTAAGGCGAGCAGCAGGACTTGGAGGTTCCAGCCGTAGAGGTCGCGCATCTGAGCTTCGGTGATTTGCGGCGCGCGAAAGCCTTCGTTTGGCCGAAGCTCCACGAGGCGCTCACCGACCAGACGGTAGAGCATGGCGCGCACGGGGGTGAGGCTGGCCGCATGGGTCTCGGCCAGCATGGCCGCGTCGATGCGAACTCCAGGGCGAAAATCGCCCCGGAGAATCTGCCTCTTGATCGCGGCATAGATCCGCTCTCCCGTCGGCTGCGTCGCACGGGTCATGGGACGGACCACGCTTGGACGCCGGCACGCAGATACGCAGCGCCTTCGACCGTGATCGGCGTCGCCGAACCTCTGGCTTCGGTTGACCCCGGCATAGCTCACGCGTCGAGACCGACTTGGACCTCTTCCCGCAGCCGCCGATCCGCGCGTGCGACCAAGTCTTCGAAGTCGGCGGCGTGCGCCGCCTCGCGAACATAGGCCGCCTCAATGACCGGCAACGGCGCCGTCGCCCATGGCGCGTTGGGATCGACCTCCATCAGGAAAACATCCCGTCGCCCGGTCAGCTCGCGAAGATAGGTGACCTCTTCGGCCGTGATCGGCAGGCTGACGGCCACCGCGATGCCGCCCTCCGGGTAGGGCAGCGGTCCCCCGAGGGCCCGCAGACGCCAACCTGTGCGGATCGCATAGGTCATCATGCCGACATCAGGCAGCGCCAGACATTGATTGGCGCCGCGGCGCAGCAGGTATTCGATCAGGCCGATGCGAATTTCCTGTCCGGCGCTCGGATCGTTGCCGATGTTGATCCAGCGCGCCATCTCCCAGAGGTCCGGATCCGCCCTTAGGGCCTCTGCGCCACCGGCGACGTGGTGCGGCATGCGGTCGATGATCATCGAAAAATCATCGGCCGGCCGCACGCGGATGCTGCCATAGCAACCGCCCTCTTCGTCGATCGAAAGCAAATAAATTGCGCGGTCGTCGTCTCCCTCGTCATATTCGCCGCCGTCGCGAACAGGAAGGTTCCAACCTTTGACTTTTACAAATAACTCAAAGCGTTGACGGTGCATTTCCGCGAGCTGGCGCGTGTATAAATGCCGGTTTCCGGCGTGACAGATGTGGATCATGATGGTCCTCCTACGAGCAATATTTCGCCCCAAGGAGGAGCTCTGTCTATTCCTCAGAAGTGAGGGGTTTGGGCGATTTTTTGGGGGAGATTTACTGCCGAATGACTCGCCACGCGCCGCGTGCGAGCGCCATCGTCAAACACTTCCGGCGCACTCACACATCGTGTCCGCGGGCGTGGCAGCCCTGCGCAACGCCGCTCTGGCCGCCGCCGCGGGGTGATGTTCAATATGGAATTTTCATCTGTGACGGCGCCCTCAGCCGGGCGCATCTCGGCGGCTGAAGCCGTCCGATCGACAGGGTTTAGAAGACCATGCCTTGGTCCGGCACCAGCAGGCCGTAGGACAGAGCCATCAGGCTCATCTTGGGCCGGGATTCGCAGCCGAACTTGGCCTTGGCGCTATTGAGATAACCCCTGGCCGTGTGGATCGAGATACCGAGCATATGGGCCGTTTCCGCATCGTGCTTGCCCATGCACATCAAGAAGACGCACTGGCGTTCTCGCCGGCTGAGCGCCGGCGCCGGCTCGGGCGGCCCTGGAAGCGGTCCCTGAAGGAGATTGAGGCCTACGCAGGCATAGACGCTACAGACGGCCTGCAGCATCGCCATATCCTCCCCGGCGAATTGGATCTTGTTCTCGCTGAGCAGATTGACTACCGAGACTTCGCCGAAGGGTCCGTGGATCGGCACGATCAGTCCATCCTCTGCCCAGACCTCCCTGGCCTCGCCAAAGAACCGCTTCTGGCGTCGGGAGCCATCTGGACGTTCGACATCATACCAGGTGAAGGGCTCACGAGAGCGGAACACCCTGGGTATGGTCGGATCGACGTTCGCGTAATTTTGCTCGGCGTAGTGTCGGATCCAAGGCGCATTGTCGCCGAACACGACGTGGGGTTTGACCGGTGCACCTGGACGGGAAAGATGCACGAACATGCTGGACTCAAAGCCGAGCTTTTGAGCAAAATCCAGAAAGTTGGCATCAAGCGTTTCTATTGCTGCGCAAGCGGTAGCGCCCTCCAGGAAGGCGGCTGCGGCGACTTTCAATTGGCGTGATACCGATTCAACCATAAGTCATTTCACAAAGCGCTACAGTGGAATCAAGACCATAATTTTATCCGTGAACGGGCTTAATTTGGGACGACCGATAATCCTATCAGGTCGGGGAAACCACCGAGGGCGGCGCTTCGGATCGACGCTTCCCTCAATTACGCCAAGCCTGCCTGGAGCGCTTATTCGCGCTAAGCATCGACCGCTTTCGGCGGCCACCCCCTGGTCGAAGCTATGGCTACCCCTCCGCTCGGGTGGGTGCGACAATTTGTGTCAGCAGTGATATTCACCGTCGTGGCGATCCATGTCGCCACTGCATCGCAAATCAGCTGACGCGCGCCGTGGCTGCTGAGTGACGGCAGGCCCGCCCGAGCGAGCCAAGCGCGCGTTGAGCGTTTCGGCGAACTTCGCCTGAATTGCTGAGGTAGCCGTCGTAAAGCGCGTCAGAGCCTGTTGGAGGCGCATCACGACCTCCTTTGCGAGGCCCCAATGCCAAATCAGGATATTCACCCCGTCGACCTACATGTCGGCGAACAAATTCGCGCTTGGCGCAAGCGTCGAGAGCTCACCCAGGCTCAGCTGGCGCGCTCCGTTGGACTGACATTCCAACAGGTGCAAAAATACGAAACCGGTCTCAATCGCGTCAGCGCATCGATGCTGGTCGATCTCGCCCGATCGCTTGAGGCGCCCGTTTGGGCCTTCTTTGAAGGATTGCCCGAAGTGGGGGGCCTTGATGGCGACCTAGCCAGGCGCGCCAGCCTTATCCTGTCCTCACAAGCCTCGTCACGGCTGTTGGGCCTCTTAGCCAGCCTGCCGCTGTCCGCCCAGCTCCGCATAATCGACAGCCTGCGTGAGCTTTCGTTCGAACTTAGAGCGGCGATCGGATCCACTCTGTTGGACCCGCTTGATCGCCGATCGTAGCGAGGCACAGCTTTGCTTCGTCCAGCACGGTTTCCGAAGTCGAGTCGTAGCTCGCCGCTCGCAATTTGCGTGGCGAGCCTAGAAAGGCTCCCCGCGGGAGCCACCGTGATCGTGGCCTGCAGTCTTCGCGACTTTCTCTCGAGCGTTCTGGCGCCCTATGCCGACATCGATGATGCGGGCGCGCACCGCAGTGTCGGGCGTCAGGCCCAGAGGCTGGATAGAGGTGCGGCCATCAGACGGTCGCCAAAGGGAACTGTTTGATCATGGTCGTAGAGCACGGCGCCGAATGAGAACCGGGGGCCTGCAGCGTCAGCGAGTTTGCGCAGACCGGCAAAATCCTGGCTGCGTACGGTCGCCGAGGCCTTAATCTCAAGGCCGACGATCCGTCCCAGCCGGTCCTCCAGCACGATATCGACCTCGTTCTGTTCCTTGTCCCGGAAGTGGCTGAGCGAAAGTCGATCCTCGCTCCAGCCGGCCAGTTTAAGGACCTCGGCGAACACGAACGTCTCCAGCACGGCGCCGAAATTGGAGCGATCCATCGCCACGCGTTCCGGGGTGAGTCCTCGCAGAGTTGCGAGAAGGCCTGAGTCGAGAAAGTGAAGCTTGGGTTTCTTGGTCAGCCGCTTGAGGGCGTTGTTGTGCCAGGGCGGCAGAGTCCGCACGAGGAAGAGCTGTTCAAAGACGCCCGTGTATTTCTGAGTCGTCACATGGTTGAGGTCTAGACTGGCGCCGACACCCGCATGATTGACGAGTTGTCCGGAGTGTTCGGCAAGGGCCCGAAGCAGAAGGGGCATGCGATCAAGCTGATCGATGTTGGCGATATCGCGGACGTCTCGGCTGACCACGGCTTCGGTGTAGTTGATGTACCAGTCCTGTCGGCGGGGCCAGCTTCGTCGGACGAGCGCCTCAGGATAACCGCCCGCCAGGACCAGATCGATCAGGTCGGATCCGAGCCGAACCGGCCCCACCTTTGGCGCCTGACCTGCAAACAGTGATGTCAGGAACCGAGGCGTTGGCTGTCCCAGGATTTCCGACTGCGCCAGGGGCATCAGGCGGATTGTCTCCATCCGCCCCGCCAGGGAGTCGGCAACGCGCGGCAGGGTCATCAGATTGGCGGAGCCGGTGAGCAGAAAGCGCCCTGGACGCGTGTCTCTATCGACGCTCTCCTTGATCGCCAACAGCAGATCGGGCGCCCGCTGCACCTCATCGATGATGGCATAGTCAAGCCCCCGGATCAGACCGGCCGGATCTCCCTGGGCGGCGGAGAGCGTGGTGGCGTCATCGAGCGTAAGATAGCTTCGTCCCTCCTCGGCGAGCGATCGGGCGAGGGTCGTTTTCCCGGCTTGGCGGGGCCCGGCCAGCATCACCACCCGGGTATCGGCCAGGGCCTCTCGGATTCGGTCGGTCGAATGGCGACTGAACATGACCACCTGAAGCGCCTTGAGCGTCTGAACGAAAGCAATCTAGCGTCTATCTGAAATCTAACCGGCGTCCAAATGAAATTCACGATCAAATAAAGGCCGTAGCAGCGTTGCCATTAATGGCAGATGCCATTCATTTTCAGAGGTGATCGTCGGGCGCCGACCATGGGTCCGGGCGAATTCGGGGCCACCCATTCGGAGCGCCAGAGGTGACACGTGAGTAACTCCACGGACTGATCAGGGCCCGTGCAGTGCGGTAGATCGAACCGTCGGCGTCGATCACCTTGGCCTTCACCAGGAGCGAGAACACAAGAAGATCGATCTCGGTCTTCGGCAGGACGCCGAAGGCCGTGGCGGCGTAGCCGGCCATAAAGTCGCGCGAGAAGTTGGCGGCAAGGTCCTTATCACCAAAGGCCTGGCGGACGAGCGTACTGGCGACCATGGGGACCTCCTTTTGACATCGGCCGGCGCCGCTAAGTGATGCCGTAGATACTCGCTCGACGCATAAACGCCTCCCTATCAAGCGGATCGCGGGGTACCTTCACCTGACCAATTCGTCGCCTTTCATGGGCTTCTTGCCCGCGCCGGCCTTCTTCAGAACATCAAGCGCCTTGGGAATATCGGCGCGCGCCGCCCGCTCGGCGAAATATGTCTCCGTCCGCAACGCCGACAGCTTTTCAGCGACGGCGACGTTGATCAGCTGGTTCAGCGCCACGCCCTCGGCCTCGGCGAGCTTGCGTGCCTCGTCTAGCAGCGAGGGCTGAAGCCGCAGGGCGAAATTGCTCTTCCTCATCGTCTGATCTCCTGCACCGCTTCGCCTGGTGAAATCACCCGCACTCCAAATCGCTCGGCGACCATGACAAAGTCGCGCTTGTTAAACGTTACAATAGCATCGGCCTGACCATTGACCGCTGTCTCCAGCACCATGTCGTCGTCCGGATCTCGCGCCGCCGGCCGCCATAGGAAGGCCAACCTTACCGGCTCCGCAGTCGCCGCCACCGCATCCAAAACAACACCCACCTCAGCCGCTGTCAGACCCGACGCAGAAAGGTGTTCCGCACGCGTCATGACCGCCTCATATTCAATCAGCAGCGGCGTCGAGACCAGCATGGTCAGTCTTCGCTCCAGAGCTAAGGCCAATAAGCGGTTTGAGGCGCCGGCATTGCTGCGGATCGCAGCGACCATCGTCGCGGTGTCGAGAACGAAGCGCATGCGGCAATATCCAATATCGCGGGCGATATTGCAATGCCGATGCCGCTTCGATAGAATTATAGCGTGAACACACCTACCGGCAGCAAGTATTTTTACGACATGACACGACCGGCAAAGGAAGCGCTTGCGCGCAAGGCGCAACGGCCCACGGTCGCACAATGGCCGAACGCCGACCCTCATTCGGGATCCTTCCGTCCGAGCCGCCGCCCCTCGATCTCAACGATTACGCCAAGCTTTGCACATCGGCGGCACAGAGGCGCCCCGTCGCCCCAACAAGGATCACGGCGTCAGACGACTGGCCGACGGCGGTCCCCATCACCGAAAACGAGCTTCGCATTTTGGAAGCCCATTTCGCCGAGGTGCTCGACGAGCTCTTCGGCCCATCGCCCTGATATAAGGTGCCTGGAGCATGAGCAGCTTGGCGACTCCCGATTCGCCCACGATCACGAGCGCCAAGGCCGCGCTTTATTTGCGAGTCTCGACAGGACGTCAGGCCGAGAGCGACCTATCCATCCCTGACCAACGCCGCCAGCTTGAGGCCTACTGCTCCGGCAAGGGTTGGGGTGGAGCTCAGGAGTTCGTGGAGCCGGGAAGCACGGCGACCGATGACCGCCGTCCCGCATTCCAGGCCATGGTTGACGCGGCGCTGCTCAAGCCGCCCATGTTCGAGGTTATCGTCGTCCACTCCTTCTCGCGTTTCTTCCGCGATCAGTTCCAGTTTGAATTCTACGTCCGCAAGCTGGGCCAAGAACGGCGTGCGCATCGTTTCGATCACGCAGGAACTGGGCGACGATCCGATGAGCGTGATGATGCGCCAGATCATGACGCTGTTTGACGAGTACCAGTCCAAGGAGAACGCCAAGCACACCCTGCGGGCCATGAAGGAGAACGCGCGCCAAGGATTCTGGAATGGCGCCCGCCCACCCATCGGCTACCGCGCAGTCGTCGCGGAGCAGCGCGGAGCCAAACTCAAAAAGAAACTGGAGATCGACCCAATTCACGCTGAGACGGTCCGGCTGATCTATCGACTTGCCCTATTCGGGCATGGTGGCAGCGGGCCTATGGGAATGAAGTCGATCACGACTGCACCTGAATGACCGCAATATCCGCACGCGCGACGGCGGCAGGTTCGGTATCGCCGCCGTGCATCAGATTCTGACCCGCACCACCTATATCCGCCAGCACAAGTTCAACTACCGATACTATCAGACCAAAGCTCCAAAGCCCGCGTCTGAGCACGCTATCATGGCCGTGCCGCCGATCGTCACTGAAGCCGAGTTCCAGGCCGTTCAGGACGCCCTTAAGGCGCGCAGCCCGCAATGGATGGCGCCGCGCGCCGTCAGCGGGCCAATGCTGCTGACCGGCACCTGCTTCTGTGGGCTTTGTGGTGGAGCCATGACCCTGCGCACCGGCAAAAACGGCCGCTATCGATATTACACCTGCTCGACCAAGGCCCGGATGGGTGAGACTCTGTGTTCTGGCCTCACCGTGCCCATGGACAGGCTCGACGAGGCGGTCATCGATCATCTGGAGAAGCGGCTGCAGGAGCCAACCCGGCTGGCGCAATTGATGGAGCATCTGTTGGATCGCCGCGAAGAGTGGAAGGAGCGCCGTTGGACCCACATCGGCGAAATGCGCCAGCGCGCCACTGAGGCCGAAGCCAAGCTCAAGCGGCTCTACGAGGCGATCGAGAACGGTCTGATCAATTCGGCTGAAACATCACTCAAGGACCGAACGGCCGAGCTTACAGCCATCCGCGACCAGGCAAGCGCCGACGCCGAGCGGGCCGCGGCCGCAGTGGAACGGCTTGGGCCAATCATCACCCACGAGAGCCTTCGCCGATTTGCCCAAGCAGCACGGCGGAAGCTCAGAAATCCAGACGGCACCTACAGGCGCGACCACCTGCGTGCCATCGCTCAGCGCATTGAGGTCGTCGACCGCAGCCAGATCAGGATTATGGGGTCGCGGACGGAATTGTTGCGGACCCTCGCCGCTAACGGCGGCGAAGAATCGGCGGTTCTCGGCGTTCGCAGTTTTATACCGAAATGGCGCGCCCGGAACGATTCGTACGTCCGACCCTCAGATTCGTAGTCTGATGCTCTATCCAGCTGAGCTACGGGCGCGCATTGCCTTACGGCGAGGGCGCGGAACCTAGCCAGGAAGGCCGCCGAGCGCAAGCGTACTTGGCGCCTTTTTCGGGCGGCTGCGGCATCAATCCGCTTGGGCCGTATAAAATCGAATGGTTTCCTGGGCTTTGGCCTCTTCGCTCCGCGACGGGCGAGCCAGATTACCTGAAAATGGCGACAATCCTGCCGTCCGGGCGTCGAGGCGGTCATGTGGGGCTTCCGCCTCCCGCTGGCCGCACTATGGTGAAGACGAATAGTTCAGGACTGGATTTCGTGATGGTTCGCGTGGATTTGCGCCGGCTTGGCCGCGCCCTGGTCTGGCTCTTGGGCGCGGTGGGACTGGCGGCGACGCCAGCTTGCGCCCAACAGGCGCCGCCGGCCTCGGAGCCCTCGGTCAAGGCCGCCTTCGCCCCTCACGCCATGGTCGCGGCGGCCAATCCGCTGGCGGTGGCCGCGGGGGTCAAGGTGCTGAAAGCCGGCGGCACGGCCATCGACGCGGCCGTGGCAGTGCAGGCGGTGCTGGGCCTTGTGGAGCCGCAGAGCTCGGGCGTCGGCGGCGGGGCCTATCTGGTCTACTACGACGCCCGCACCCACAAGACGACCGCCTATGACGGGCGCGAGATCGCGCCGGCGGGGGCCGGGCCGGACCTGTTCCTGGGGCCGGGCGGCAAGCCACTGGGCTTCTTTGACGCCGTGCTGTCGGGCCGCTCCACCGGGGTGCCGGGCGCCATCGCCATGCTGTCCATGGCCCAGCACGATCACGGGGTGAAGCCGTGGAAGGATCTGTTCGCCGATGGCGAGCGGCTGGCCACGGTCGGCTTTGTCGTCACCCCGCGCCTGTCCATGTTCATCCACAGCCGCATCCCCCAGGCCGTCGGGCCGGACGCCGCCGCCTATTTCAGCAAGCCGGACGGAACCCGACTGTCGGCCGGCGACGTGCTGAAGAACCCGGCCTACGCCAAGACCCTGGGCCGTATCGCCGCCGAGGGGCCGAGCGCCCTGCTCAGCGGCCAGATCGCCCAGGACATCGTCGATCGCACGCACCAGGGGGACAAGCCGGGCGCCCTGACCCTGGCCGATTTCGCCGCCTATAGCCCGCACCGGGGCGAGGCCCTGTGCCGACCCTATCGCGTCTATGTGGTCTGCACGCCCGCCGACCCCTCCGGCGGCGCGGCCCTGCTGGAGGGCCTGGGCATATTGGAGCACACGGACATCGCCACCCGCGGACCCAGCGACCCCCAGGCCTGGTTCGAGTTCGCCCAGGCCAGCCGGCTGATGTACGCCGACCGCGACTATTTCATCGGCGATCCGGCCTTTGTCTCGGTGCCGACCCCCGGCCTGCTGGCGTCCAGCTATGAGGCCGCCCGCGCCAGGCTGATCGGCCAAGAGGCTGGCCCCGCCCCCGCCCACGGCGCGCCGGCCGGCGCCCTGGCCCGCGCGGCGGATGCTACGCCAGAACCTGGCGGCACCTCGCACATGGTCATTGTCGACGCCCAGGGCGATGTCCTGTCCATGACCACCACGGTGGAGAGCATTTTCGGCTCCGGGCGGATGGTCGACGGGTTTTTCCTCAACAACCAGCTGACCGACTTCTCCTTCAACCCCAAGACACCCGATGGCCTGGCCGCCGCCAATGCGCCGGGCCCGCACAAGCGGCCGCGCTCGTCCATGGCCCCGGCGATCGTGTTCGACGCCAAGGGACGGTTCGTGGTCGCCCTGGGCTCCCCCGGCGGGCCGGCCATCCTGGCCTACAACCTGAAGGCCCTGGTGGGGTTCCTGGATTGGAAACTGCCCCTGCCCGAGGCCTTGGCCCTGCCGAACCTGATCGCCCACGGTGACGGCTATATCGCCGAGGTGGACAAGTTCCCGCCAGGCGTGGCCCAGGCCTTGGCGGCGCGGGGCATGAAGCTGCAGCATGGCTTTGGCGAGGATTCCGGCCTGCACGGCGTCGCCCGTCGCCCGGATGGCCTGGAAGGCGGCGCCGATCCCCGGCGCGAGGGCGTGGCCCAAGGCTTCTAAAAAAGGCGCTATTTCTTCCGCCGCGTCGCCGGGCCAGGGGCGCCGGGCAGTTTCAGCTCGAACACCGCGCCCGTGGGCCCGGTGCTGGCCAGGATCAGATCGCCGCCGTGGCCCTGGGCCAGTTCGCGGGCGATGGCCAGGCCCAGCCCCGCGCCGTCGGGGCGGCCGGAGCCGGCGAAGGGCTGGAACAGCCGCGCCTGGACGCGCTCGGGCACGCCAGGGCCGTTGTCGGCGATGCGGATCAGGCTGACGTCGTCCGTCTGGTCGAGGCTGACTTCGATCGTTCCGTGGCCGTCGCTCTCCACCTGGCCCGTGATGGCCTGACGGCCATTGCGCAAGAGATTGACCAGGATCCGGTGCAGTTGCTCGCCGTCGGCGCTCACCCGCGCGCGACCGTCCACCGACAGGACCAGGCGCACGCCTTCGGGCGTCAGGCCGGCGTCCTCGGCGGCGGCCTCCACCGCGGGGGCCAGCCACAGGGTGTCGAGGCTGGGGTCGGCTTCCTCGCTCTTGCCATAGGTCAGGACGTTGGAGGCCAGGGTCACCGCCCGGTCCAGCGCCCGTTCCAGTCGCGGCAGGGCCTGGGCCACCTTGGGGTCGCCCGACTGGGCCAGCCGCCCCGAGGCGATCTGGGCGCTGGTCAGCATATTGCGCAGGTCGTGATTGATCTTGGCCACAGCCTCGCCCAGAGCCGCCAGCCGGGCCCTGGAATTGAGCGCGGCGCGCAGGTCGGCCTGCATGCGGTCCAGCTCCGCCTCGGCCCGGCCGATCTCGTCGCGCCGGCCTGACAGATGCAGGCTGGCGCTGGGGTCGTCCGGATCGGCCCGGAACCGCTCCATGGCCTTGGTGATCCGCTGCATGGGCCGCACCAGAAGGGCGTTGAGCGAAAGATAGACCAGGCCGCCAGCCACGGCGCTGATGATCGCGGCTATGGCCAGAAGGCGCAGCAGATAGACCTGCAGCTCGTGCCGCAGCGGCCCGTCGGAGGCGACGATCTCGACGAAGTCGCCAGAGCGGAAGCGCGGCCGGTCCACCACGCGCACCATGCGATCGCCGCCGAACAGGGTCTCGAACGGGGCTACCAGGGATTGCGGCGACGATCCGCGGCGCAGGTCCACCAGGTAGGGCGTGCGGTTCATGCGCGGGGCGGCCAGCAACAGGCGCCGCACCCCGTCGCTCTGCACCGCCACCGACACCACCCCGGCGCCGTTCAGCAGTTCGTTCGACAGTTTGTCGCTGACCACCTGGTTGGGGGCGGCTTCCACGGCCAGGGAGGCCAGCTCGGCCGCCCGCACCCGGTCTTCCAGCCAACGCTCTTCGAACTGGGCCATGGATGAGGGCAGGATCAGCAGGCCCGCCAGAGCCACGAACAGCACGGTCAGGATCAGCAATCGTGACGACAGGCCGCCCGGCCAGAACAGTCGGCGCGCGCTGCGCCGGAAGCTCTGCCCGGCGTCCTCGCCTGATCGCCGCGGGAGCTTAACCTCCAGAGCGGTGGGCTCGGGAACGGTGGGCTCGGACGGCGCGGAGACTGAAGCGTCCGCCATATCGCAACCGGTTACTTCACCGTGGGTCATTGAGCAACGCGGCCCGTTCGTTACGGCCAAGTCCGCTGCAAGACTATAGGCATGAAGACGTTTGCGGACCTAGGGCATCGATCCAAACGAAGGCGACAGCCGCAGTTTGGTAATATTGATGCATAAACAGCGCACTAGGGCCGCCGCCGAATCCGGCGCGCCACGATCGGGACCAGGGCCAGCAACGCCAATCCGATCAGCGGAATCATCACCGAGGGATGCAGCAGGGCGTGCAGATTGGCCTTGGCCCCCTTGGCGAACACCTGGTTCAGGCTTGAGCCGATCCCGGCATAGACCAGCGACACCGGCAGCACGCCGACGAACGTGGCGACCACAAAGGTGCGCAAGGGGATGTTCACAAAGCCCAGGGCCAGGTTGATCAGCCAGAACGGCGCCACCGGGATCAGGCGCAGGGCGGCCACATAGGCGAAGGCGTCGCGTTGGATGCCCTTTTCCACCCGATCGATCATCGAACCGGCGCGGCCGCGCAGAGCGTCGCCCACCGCCGTGCGGCAAATCAGGAAGATCACCGCCGAGCCCAGGGTGCAGCTGACCGCCGCCGCGCCGCCGCCGAGCCAGGGGCCGAACAACAGGCCGCCGGTCAGGGTCATGACCAGGGCCACCGGTAGGGACAGGGCCACCACCAGGATATAGACGCCCACATAGCCACCCAGGCTGAGGAGCGGATGGGCCAGGACATAGGCGGCCAGCAACCCCCGCCGTTCGCGCAGTTCGTGGATTGACAGATGTCGGGTCAGGCCGGAGGCGAAGGCCGCCGTCACGGCCAGGATGACCAGAACCAGGGGCCCGAAGCGCCGCGCCAGGCTGAGCGCCCTGTGGCAGCGGCTGGGCTGGGGCGCCGCACTAGCGTCCGGGGCGTTCATCGCGCGCCCACGGCCTGGGCGAGACTGGAGAAGCCATCGGCGCGCAGGCGGGCGGCGAGGTCGCGGCGGATGCGCGTCACCAGGCCCGGCCCCTCAAAGACCATGGCCGAATAGAGCTGCACCGCGCTGGCCCCCGCGCGGATCTTGGCGTAGGCGTCCGCACCGCTGACGACGCCCCCGGCGCCCACCAGGGCGACCCGGCCAGCCGCGGCGGCGTGGAACCGTGCCAGGGTCTGGGTGGACAGGCTCATCAGCGGCGCGCCGGACAGGCCCCCCGTCTCGCCCTTGAGCCCGCTGCGCAAGCTGTCCGGCCGGGAGATGGTGGTGTTGCCGGCGATGATCCCGTCCAGGCCAAAAGCCAGCACCGTCTCGACGATGGCCTCGATCTCACCGTCATCCAGGTCGGGCGCGACCTTGAGCAGCATGGGCGTATCCGCGCTCTGGGCCTTCAGCGCCGCCCGCGCCTCCCCCAGGCGGCCGAGAAGCTCCTCCAGCGCCTGGCGCGTCTGCAGGGCGCGTAGGCCGGGTGTATTGGGGGAGGAGATGTTTACGGTGAAATAGTCGGCCAGGCCCCACAGCCGGGTCAGGCCGGTGACATAGTCGCCAATGCGGTCGGCAGAGTCCTTGTTGGCCCCGATATTGGCCCCGACCACGCCGCGTCGGCGACGGCGTTGCAGCCGGCCGGCGAAGGCCTCCAGGCCCGCATTGTTGAAGCCCATGCGGTTGATCACCGCCTGATCCTCGGTCAGGCGGAACAGGCGCGGGCGCGGGTTGCCGGCCTGAGCCAAGGGCGTGACCGTGCCGCACTCCACAAAGCCGAAGCCGGCGTTCAGCATGGCGTCAGGCGCCTCGGCGTTCTTGTCGAAGCCGGCGGCCAGGCCCACGGCGTTAGGCAGGCTGAGCCCGCAGAGTTCGGTGGAAAGATCCGCATCGGCGCCCGCGGCGCGCGGCCCCAGGCCCAGGCCCAGGAGGCGGATGGTAAGGTGGTGGGCGTCCTCGGCGTCGAGGCCGCGCAGGGCCACCGACGCCAGATCGTGCAGGCCGCTCAAGGCGTCAGCGCGTCCAGCCGGGGCGCGCCCTCCGCATCCAGGGCGACGGCGCGGGTCTCCACCGCCAGGCTGGGATCGAGCGAGGCGTAGAGATGGGCGAACAGGTCGCCGCCGCGCGACGGCTCCCAGCGCACCGCATCGCCCAGCGCCTCGGCTTCGAACCCAATGACCAACAGGTCGGCGTGACCTTGGAAATAGCGCCGCCCGGTCTCGGGCGCCTGGGCCGCGGTGGAAAAATGGATGTAGCCATCGGCCAGATCCACCGGCGATCCGTCGAAACGCCCAGCGGCCACGGCGGCTTCCCAGGAAGGTCGGTCGATCAGCTTGTAGATCCGCGTCACAGCACGCCTCCGCCATGATCCCGCGGCAACAGCATCCGCTGCAGCAAGGCCGGCTTGCCCCAAGTCACGTCGAACACCGCGGCGGCGGCGGTAGGAAAGGAGTCCATGCCATCGGGGCCGGCGCCCAGCAGCATTAGGGCCAGTTCGTGCAGGCCCGGGTTGTGGCCGATGATCATCAGGCAGCCGGCGGCCAGTCCCTCCTCGGCGGCCTGGGCCAGTTGCTCGCGGGTGGCCAGGTAGAGGGTCCGGCTCAGCTCCAGCCTCGCCTCGGGAAAGGCGGGGGCGGCGCCTTCCCAGGTTTCCTGAGCCCGGCGGGCGCTCGAAACCATGGCCAGGTCTGGCGCATAGCCGGCCTGGGCCAGCACCCGGCCTATGATCGCCGCGTCGCGGTGGCCGCGTTCGGTCAGGCCGCGATCGAAGTCGCGACCGGAACTTGAGGCCGACTCGGCCTTGGCGTGCCGCAGCAAGATCAGATGCGCCATGAGGTCTCCCGCGGACTTGCGCCGTGCCTTCTCCTTAACCTCAGCCGCGAGCCCGTGGAAGCGATCGGTTGACAGCGACGCCTTGGGACGCTCCAAGGCGGCGATGGGCCGCGATGCGGGTATAGTGCAGATGGTGGGTACTGACGGCGGGCTGATGCGGTTTGGCCCGGACAAACCCTTGCGACTGGACAGCGGCGCCAGCCTGACCGGCCTGGAGATCGCCTATCGCACCTACGGCCAGCTCAATGCCGACCGGTCCAACGCGGTCCTGATCTGCCACGCCCTGACCGGCGATCATCATGTGGCCTCGCCGCATCCGGTCACCGGCAAGCCGGGCTGGTGGCCGCACGTGGTGGGTCCTGGCAAGGCGATCGACCCAGATCGGTATTTCATCATCAGCTCCAACGTGGTCGGCGGCTGCATGGGCACCACGGGTCCCTCATCCACCGATCCCGCGACCGGAAGGCCCTATGGCCTGGCGTTCCCGATGATCACCATCGCCGACATGGTCCGCGCCCAGGCCATGCTCGTGGACGCCCTGGGGGTCGAGACCCTGTTCGCCGCAGTCGGCGGCTCCATGGGCGGCATGCAGGTGCTGCAATGGGCCGCGGACTATCCCGAACGGCTATTTTCGGCCGTGTGCGTCGCCTCGGCCTCGCGCCACTCAGCCCAGAACATCGCCTTCCACGAGGTCGGCCGCCAGGCGATCATGGCCGATCCCGATTGGCGCGGCGGCGAATACGCCCACCAGGGCGTGCGCCCGGAAAAAGGTTTGGCGGTGGCGCGGATGGCCGCCCACATCACCTATCTCTCCGAAACGGCCCTGCAGCGGAAGTTCGGCCGCGAGCTGCAGCGCGACGGCCTATCCTGGGGCTTCGACGCCGATTTCCAGGTGGAAAGCTATCTGCGCCACCAGGGCGCGACCTTCGTCGACCGCTTCGACGCCAACAGCTACCTCTACATCACCCGGGCCCTGGACTATTTCGACTTGGGCGCGGCTCACGGCGGGGTTCTGGCCAACGCCTTCCACCGCGCGCGGCAGGTGCGGTTCTGCGTCCTGTCCTTCACGTCCGATTGGCTGTACCCGACTCCTGAAAGCCGGACGATCGTGCGGGCGCTCAACGCCGCCGCCGCACGGGTCAGTTTCGTCGAGATCGAGAGCGACAAGGGCCACGACGCCTTCTTCCTGGACGAGCCGGTGATGATCGGGGCGTTGGGCGGCTTTCTGGACGCCGCCGGACGGGCGCGGGGCCTATAGGATGAACGCGTTTCAAATCGCCCAGGCTCGCGAGGACTTCCGCGAGATTCTCAGACTGGTGCGGCCAGGCTCGCGCGTGCTGGACATCGGCTGTGGCGAAGGGGCCTTGCTGGAGATGTTGGCGCGTGAAAAAAGCATCGACGGCCGGGGCCTGGAGATCAGCCCCCTGGGCGTCTCGGCCTGTCTGTCACGCGGCCTGGCGGTGGTGCAGGGCGACGCCGACCGCGACCTAGCCGATTTCCCAAGCCGCGCCTTCGACTACGCCATCCTGTCCCAAACCCTGCAAACAGTGCGCGAACCGCGGCTGGTGCTGAACGAGCTGTTGCGCATCGCCGAGCGGGCGATCGTCTCTCTACCCAATTTCGGCTACTGGCGGGTGCGCCTGGGCCTGTTGGCCTCCGGCCGCATGCCCATGACCGGCTCCCTGCCCGAGCCCTGGTATTCGACCCCCAACATCCACCTGTGCACCCTTCGCGACTTCACGGCCCTGTGCGGAGAATTGGGCGTACGCATCGAGGCGTCCGCCGCCCTGTCCGACGGACGGCCCGCCCGGGCCATGGACCCGGCCCACTGGGCGGAAAACTGGCGGGCCGAGCAGGCCATCTTCCTGCTCAGCCGCCCGGGGTCGAACGATCGTCCAGCGACGACCCCGGAAGATTTGTTCAGTTCACGGACGGGCGGCTGATCCGGCCCTAGAACAAGAACCGCGCCGAGGCTCGGGCGTCGTAGGTGTCGTAGCCGGTCCGGAACACGCCGCCGGCATTGGCGCTGAAATCGGCGAAGTTGCCGCTGGCGCGCACGCCGAGGCGAGCGACAAGGCCGCCCTTGTCTTGATAATTGGGCGACAGCTTGAAGGACTGGCCGCCCGCAAAATTGGCGGTGACGTCGGCCGGGCCGCCATAGACGCTCTGACGCCACCCGACGGTCAATTCGGGGCTCCAGCGCGTAGCTGTGCCATAGGTGGCGCCCAGCACCATATCGGCCTGGACGATGGCCTCCTTGCTGAGCTTGGAACCTACCGTCAGGTCATAGGCCCCACCGCCGCCATGTTCGGAATAGGCCTGCTCATAGAGCATCACATAGTCGGCCAGGACCTCAGGCTTGACGTAGTAGCGGCCGAAGCTCTCCTTGTAGGAGACGCTGAACGAGGCCGATGCGAGGCCGCCGATCCAACTGCCCTTGGCCTGGCGATAGAGCGTGGCGGCATCGGTTCCGCTCTGATCCATCAACACCCGGCGGCTTTCCATGACCGCCACGCCGCCATTGACGCTGGCGCCGAGGTTCAAGCCTTCCGGCCCGCCGCTACGCCAATAGACCCCGGCCTCAACGGCGTTGGCGCCCTGGGACGAGCCGTCCGAGCGCGCGAGGTCATGGACGCTGGAAGATATGAAGGCGGCGGCCACGCCGACGGCCGATCTTTCGGACGCATGTTCGATGCCGCCGGCCAAGCCAAAGCCCTTGCCGTTATAACCGTTGGCGGCGTCAGAGGCGTTGCGGTTGTTGACATAGCCGATTTCTTGCACCCAGCCGCGGTTGGTGTCGGCCTCCATCTTCGCCGGGGATTCTGCTTCGGCGCGGGCCAGACCTTGTTGGCCCAACACCAGGTCCTCGAATGGCCCGCCGGAATAGTCGGGCAGCATCTGATCGTAGATCTTCAGAAAGCTGGCGCGGTTGTCGGCGCTCAACATCGCAGCTTCAATCGTACCGAGGCCGCCAGCGGCGCCGGTATCGTGCGTGTCGAATGCGGCATAGACAGCATCATAGGCCGACGACTCGGCGGTATTGAAGCCAAGTTGCTTAGCGGTCTTGCGGCTGACGGTGACCGACACCGCGTCATGTGTGGAATCCACCGCCGTCTCGGACACTGCGCCCGTATAGAGATAGGGAATACCCCCGAGCACCGTGCCGACATTGCCCAGATGAATATTGCCCGCCGAGGCCTCGATGAGGTTGTAGGTCGTGGTCTGAGTCAATTTGGAGGTGAAGTTCAGGCCAAGCTTGGACCCGTCATCGAATGTCGCCGAGCCGCTGGGCGCCACCACTAGCTGCGGCCCAGTGATCTGGTTATTGGCGCTGGCGCTGTTCGCGACGCTGGTCGCGCCCACCGACAGGACCAGTTGCCCGCTGGACCCGATATGCAGGGACGAAACGCCAATTCCGTTGGCGGCCTGAGTCGTGCCGAAGGTCGTGGACGAGGCTGGATTGCTGACCGGCGCGGTGATAGCCAATAGGCCATCAGCGACATTGATCTTCAGCTGTCCGCCAGCGGCTTCCGACAGCTGGCCCACGGCGACCGCGCCGCCGCTGATCTCGATGTCGTTCCCGCTTCCCGCCCCGAACAACATGCCACCGACCAGCGAGCCGGCTTGCAGATTGAGTACGCCGTTGCCCGATCCGAACAGAACGTCGCCCCTGATGGAGGGAACGAAGGTGGTGGTGACTCCGGCCGCGGTGGTTCCGATCAGGTTGGGATCCGTCACCTGGGTGACCGTGGCGCCGGTAGTGTTGGCGCTGAGGTCGATGGCGATGGTGCGGCTGCCCGCGACCACCTGTTGGGTCACGTCGATGGGCGTGATCGAGGCCGCGATGGTCCCGCTGTTGGTGATCTCGGCCAGACTGCCGGATTTGTCACTGATGGCGACGGCGTCGCCCTGGGTGCCCCCCGCCGCCGGGGAATTGAGCACGCCGGCTATGCCGCCGATCCCCGCCTGGATCGTGCCGGCGTTGTAAAGGCTGGGCACCGAGGCGCCCTGATCCAGCTGAATCGCCGTGACATTGACCGGCACGGTCGATGTGGAGGCGGCGCTGATGGTGCCCGTGACGTTCAGCGCCGCGCCGTGAGTGGTCGCGCCTGTCGTGGTGGTCAGAGGCGTGCTGACCGCCACGTCGCCGATGTGCAAGGCGGTGACGTCGCCGCCGCGTAAAGTGGTAGAGCTTTCGGTCCGGGAGATTCCGCTGGCCAGGATGGTTCCGTCGATCATGATCCCGTTGGTGATGGTGACCAGGTCGGAACCCGATCCGCTCATCAGGCCGGTAGAGCTGTTGATATAGCCCACGCCGATCTGAACGCCGTTGGCGCCAACTGGGTTGCCGGCATTGTCGGTGTCGTAGACGCCCAGCCCCGAGATCGTGCCGCCGATGATCAGGCCATAGCCTGAGCTGGCGCCGTAAGCGCCGACGGTCCGGGTTCCAAAGGCGCCGATATTGATGGCCCCGGCGCCGCTACCGATCAGCACGGCCGGCGCGCGGCCGTCGGAGGTAATCACCGCGCCGGCCACCGCCGCTGTGGTGCTGCTGCCGCTGCCGCTCGCGGCGATCGGCGCATCCAGGCTGATCCCGTTTGCGACGCTGCCGCCGATCGCCAGGGCGGGGCCGCCCTGCAGCAGCTCGGAACTCGCCTGGTTTTGGATCAGCGCCAATTCTGAAGGCGCCGTAGCGGCGGTGGTGGAACGATAGCCCGTCGCGGTGATGGTCCCGTTGATGTCGACGGAGCCCGGCGTGTGTGTCGTGGTGGTGGTCGTGGTTCCGTCGGTGGTGGTGGTTGTCGTGACGTCGAACCCGGTCACCGGCCCGCCCAGATTGACCCCGATGGCGTTCTGGCCAAGGGCGGTGATCGTCCCGCCCAGATTGACCGAACCCATGGCCCCTTTGGCGTCGATGCCGTAGCTGACATCGCTGGTTCCCGAATTGCCGCCGGTGACGGAAATCGTGCCCAGGTTGCTCAGATTGCCGGTGATGCCCCCGGAACCGATCAGGATCCCCGCCGAATTCTCACCGATGATGCTGATGGTTCCGGCGGAGGCGATGCCGCCGTTGAATTGGCCGCCCGCGGTCTGGATGCCGTAGCGATTGTTACCGGCGGCGTACTGGCCGGGCGCCGCTTTGCCATTGCTGTCGACGATGCCGTCATTGTTGGTGTCGACGTAGTTGGTGGTCTCGGTCAGGCTGATGGTGCCGACATTGGCGATCGAGCCGGCCGGCGCCCCGGCCACGCCGTTCACCAGGACGCCGGTGGCGAAGTTCACGCCTGTGTACGAGATGGTACCCTGGTTGCTGACACTATTGACTGTGGTGACTGGCGAGACGGGCGCAGCGGGAGTGGCGCTGACGTTCTGGGTGACGGCTGCAGCCTGGGTCGTCGAGGTTCCGGCGGCGGTCGGCGTGACCGAAACGCCCGGATTGACGGTGACGGTGACGCCGTTCGACACGATGGGCGTCGAGGTCGAGGCGGTGATGGTCTGCGCGCTGGCCTGAGCCGCGGCGAACGTCAGAGGCGCCAGAGCGACGGCGACCAAAAGGCGGTTCATGCGGCCTAAATCCCCTAAAACCATACGCAAGTCGGGCCGTTCTCGACGGCGATCGTGTCAGCTTGATGTCGACACTATGTCCCTCGCCAAAGCAGGCGATCCCGTCAATAGCCTAAACGCGATCAGCCCGCGATAGCTTCAGCGTCCCGTTCGCCGGTACGGATGCGCACCGCAGCTTCAAGATCGACCACAAACACCTTGCCGTCGCCGATCTTGCCGGTGTTGGCGGCCCGGAGAATCGCCTCGATCACCCCATGAGCCAGGTCGTCGGAGACGGCGATCTCCAGCTTGACCTTGGGTAAAAGCTTCACCTCGTATTCGGCGCCGCGATAGACCTCGGTCTTGCCCTTCTGGCGGCCATAGCCGCGCACCTCAGTCACGGTCAGGCCCGACGCCCCAGCTTCGGTGACGGCCTCCAGCACCTCGTCCAGGCGGCTGGGCTTGACGACCGCGGTGATCATTTTCATGGCGCGTCTCCGGACGGGATTGAGAATCCCTAGGCTAAAGGCTCTGCGCCGCGCGTCAAACAGCCCTCGGGCCCCGGCGACCCAGTGGCCTGGGATTTTGGCGATCGGCGCAGCGGCGAGGGATGCAATGCGCCTGGAGCAAACACCCGGGCGCGGGCGCGCCGCCCCTTGGGCTTGACCGCAAAGGTCTGTTTCACCGCCTCCAGCAGGATCACCCCCGACAGAGCGGGCCAGAGGCGCGCGCCCACCGTCTCGAAACCATCCGCCCACTGCGCGGTCCACTGGAAAGGCGGTGCGAACAGGGCTCGGGACCACGCCACCGGCTCCAACTCCGCCTCGCGCACCAGGGTTTCCAGCTGAAAACGGGTGAACGGGCGGCCATGGCCAAACGGGGTCGATTCGGCGCCGGACCAGAAACCTCGCCGGTTGGCGGCGACCACGATCACCCGGCCCGAGGGCGCCAGCACCCGCCACACCTCACGCAGCAGGCCAAGCGGATTGTCCGCTTCCTCCAGGGCGTGGACCATCAGGATGCGGTCGAACAGGGCGTTGGCGTAGGGCAGGGCCGCTTCGTCCGCCAGGCAGGACAGGCCGAGCTCGCCCGCCGGCCAGGCCTCGACCCCTTGCGCCGCCGGCATGGTCGCCAGCACCCGCCGGGCCTGATCGCGGAAGGGGTCCAGATAGGGCGTGGCGTAGCCGAGCCCCATCAGGTCCAGGCGCGCCGCCGCGCCCCAGGCCTCGACCACCTGACGCGACAGCACCGCCCGGGCGGCCTGGCCCAGCGGCGTGGCGTAGAATTGGCGAAGTTCCAGGACGTCCCGGCGCATGGGTCTCGATCAGTGGCGTGCAAGGGCCTATCTTAGGCCGCGCGCCGGTGATTGTCGTCACCCACGTCGCACCCCGTCGCCCTCGCCGCTCAGAGGTTGTCCATGCCGCTCATCGTACGCCAATTTGCTTGCCTGTCCGACAATTACGGCTTCCTGGCCCGGGACGAGGCCAGCGGCAAGACCGCCTGTATCGACACGCCCGACGCGAACGCCGTCCTGGCCGAACTCGCCCATCTGGGCTGGGGCCTAGATCTGATTCTCAACACCCACTGGCACCCCGACCACGCTGGCGGCAACGCCAAGGTCAAGGCCGCCACGGGGGCGATGGTGGTGGGCCCGGCCGAGGTGGAGAAAATCTCGCCGGTGGATCGCAGGGTTGCGGGCGGCGATATGGTTGAATTGGGGGAAACCCGCTTCGAGGTCATAGACACTGGCGGCCACACCCTGGGCCACATCACCTATTTCGATCCGGCCGATCAGATCGCCTTTGTCGGCGACACTCTGTTCGCCCTGGGTTGCGGTCGCCTGTTCGAGGGAGACGCCGAGCAGATGTGGGCCAGCCTGTCGCGGCTGGCCGCCTTGCCGGAAGCCACCGCCGTCTACTGCGCCCACGAATACACCGCCTCCAACGCCCGCTTCGCGCTGAGCGTGGACGAGGGCGCCGTGCTCAAGGCGCGCACCCAGGAGATCTTCGCCGCTCGCGAGCGGGGCGAGCCGACCGTGCCGACCACCATCGCCCTGGAAAAAGCGACCAATCCCTTCCTGCGCGCCGGCGACGCGCGCCGGTTCGGGGCGCTGAGGGCGGCCAAGGACAGTTTCCGAGGCTGACGAGACCCGCGGCGGCGCGGTCTATGTCAGCAACGCCATTGACAGCAAGTGATAGATATATCACCTTACGGTGACCCTCGTTTTGGAGGCTCCGACATGCCCCTATCCCACCTCGCCGCCGTCGCCGGACGCGTTCTGATCGCCCTGCTGTTCGTTGCAGCAGGAGCGGTGAAGATCCTCGGGCCCAAACCCTATCTGGACCACATGGCCCGGCGACGCATTCCGGCGCCGCTGCTGGTGGGGGTGATCGTCCTGGAGCTGGGCGCGGGCGGCGCGGTGCTAGCCGGCTGGAACCTGCGCTGCAGCGCGGGCGCCCTGGCGCTTTTCTGCCTGCTGACCGCCGCCATCTTCCACACCGATTTCGCCGACAAGACCGAGCGGACAGCCTTCATGAAGGACCTGGCCATTTGCGGCGGCCTGCTGGCTATCGCCGCGGCGGGTTAGAGCGGGTTGAGGAAAAGTGCGAAGCGGCTTTCCGCCCGCAACCCGCTCTAGCTCTTTAACATCGACCACGTCTTATGATTTTGGATTGATCCAATCCAAAATCATCGTGATCAAAGACCGCAAGAATCGTGGGCAGGGGCGAACAACCGCATCGCCCGGTCCGCACCGCGTCTTTGCTTCGCCGCGCCGGCCCTCTAGGATAGCCGGGCGGGATCCCGCGTGCGGAGGACAGGCTTGCTTTCGATCCTGGTGTTAATGTCGACCCTGGTGGCCGGGTTTTTCTGGCCGGGCGCCCTGTGGGCCGGAATTCTGTTCACCTACCAGGTGGCTTCGATCACCTCGATCGACTCGATCTCGATGATCTACGTGATCCTCGCCGTAGGCGTCGCCGCCTTCCACGCCCTGCGCCGCCCGCCACCCCTGGCCTTTGGCAAGCTGGACGCGGCGTTCATCCTGTTCATCGCCGCCTATTCCATGTCGGCGTCCTATATGCCGGACGCCGCGACCGGCGCCGTGGCGGCGGGACAGCTGCTGTTGTCCGCGGTCACCATGTACATCCTCGGCCGGCTAACCTGCCAGCCGGAGCGTCTGACTCAGACTGTCCGCGAGTTGCTGGTCACCGTCCTGATCCTCGGCACGGTGCTGGCGGTCATTATCTTCCATTCCCGCACCCTGACCACCGTGCGTGTCGCCCGCTTGTCGGTGGGCACCGGCACGGATGTGGGGATTTCAGGACCCTTCCCCTTCATCCTCCTCTGCGCCGTCACCAGCCTGTTCTATTATTTCAATCTCCGGCAGATCGTCATTGCCGCCATCGGCGGTCTGGCCTTGATCATTGTCGGTTACGTGTCGGTCTATAGCGCCACGCGGGGCGTCTACATTTCGTGCGTGGGCGGACTGGCGGTGGTCTATCTGGTCGGCCAAAGCAAGATCCGGCTGAGGGGGCCGATCACGCTCGGCGTGATAGGTCTGATCGGCCTTATCGCCGCCCTGCCCTTCCTGCCTCACACCATCGAGCTGCAAAACGCCGTCGGGCGGCTGGTCGGCAATATCCACGGCGGGGCGGTGGTGCTCGACGCGTCAGCCATAGAGCGGGTGCACAACTATCACATGGCGACCCTGCTCTTCCTTCAGCACCCCCTGTTCGGAGTCGGGATAGGCGGATTCAACTACGAAACCGGCATCATCTACGTGCACGACATCTTTCTGGAGGTCGCCTGCGAGTTCGGCGTCTTCGGGATCGGTCTGCTGCTGATCTATCTGGCGCTGCTGTTCCGGTCCGGGTTTCGGTTGGCGCGGAACTATCCGGAGGCCGCCTCGATCCTGCTCGGCTTTTGCGGCGTCCACCTGACCCACATGCTAGTCAGCGACACCCTGTCCCACGCCAAGGTCGTGTTCATGTTCACCGCGGTGATCGGCGGCGCCCTGGCGGCGACCGACGCAGCCGTCCGCAAGACCGCCCCTATCCGAATGAGCGCTCAAGTCGCCGCCGGCTGAGGTTCACAATCTTTCCAGTCTGACTTTCCAGTCAGTCTTTCCAGTCCGGCGAATCCTGCCGGTAGCCCGGCGAGACATAGTTCAGGCCGGCGACCCCCGGCGGAACGAAATCGCCCTGGGGCGGCAAACCTTTGCGAATGCGGCCCTTGACCGGCAGGTCGGGGAAGCGGGTTTCCGTATCGTCGGCCGCCGCCACCGACGGACAGGCCGTCTTGCCCCCCATGGGCGGCCACACCGCATTCGCCAGGGCTGTGCCCTTGCGCGGCTGGACATAGACCTGGCGGAACTGGATGGGATAGACGGCTCTGCAACTGGCGTCGCGGGCCAGCCACACCAGATAGCCGCCGCTGTTGTGCCGCCCCCAGATCTGATCGCCGATGGCCACCAGATTGACCCGGCTGATCTCCGCCGAGCCGATCGGCCCCAGATCCACGTCGATGGTCAGGCCCTGATAAGCGGTATAGCCGCTCAACTTGTCGACCCGCAGATCCTTGACCCCGCCGAACGGCTGGATCACGTCCGCATGGAACTGGTCGAAAAAGCCGTAAATCCCGTCGACGCGCACATTCTCGACCTGGACCGTGGAGCGCGGCGCGTCGATATCGATGCCGTCCGACATGCCCCCGCCCGAGGCGTCGATCAGCACACCTTCAATGTGCACTGTCCCCACATTGTTCTTGATATAGATCCCCCGCGACATGGCCGCATTGGACTTGTCCGCCGTCACCGGCAGGGTGATGTAGCCGCCGATGATGACGATGTTGCGGCCGCCCTCGAGGATGGTCGAGCCGACCTTCTTGGTCGGGGGCAGCTTGACGATATAGTCCTGATCGTCGTTGAGCTTATTGTAGGTCGGCCCATCGTGCAGCTGTACGGTGACCGGATGGGTCAGGGGCGGCGGCGCCCACAAGAGCCTGGCCTCGCGGTCACCGTGTTCCGGGCGTTCCGGGCGCTCCGGGCGTTCCGTATCCTGTGCGGGCGCGGGCGCCGCGGCCAGACCTGTGACGAACAGCGAGACGATCGCCGCGACGAGCCGGCGATGACTTCGGCTGCTGTTCATTCCTCGCCCCCGACCTGCGAACCTTGCGTCCGATCCCCGCTAAGGTGTTGGGCCAAGATGGCTGATTTGCGACGAGATTCTAAGTCCGCGCCTTAGCCTTGTAAAATACGGTTCGAAACGGCGAGTTGAGCGCCGCCAGCAGCTGCCAGCGGCCGTCGACCATGGTCTTGGCGACGTTCTTCAGCCGCGCCAGGTTCGACAGGCCCAGGGCGCGGGTCGCGACAAGGTCAAAGCCCATTCCGTCCAACAGCCGGCGCATCTGTTCGACTCCGATGAACACAAGGTGGTCGGGCAGATACAGGCGGTCGGGGTAGTCGGCCCGTCGATCCAGGTCCCCGCCATTGCCGGTCTCCAGGAACAGGTGTCCTCCCGGCCTCAGCCGCTTGCGCACCTGGGCGCCGAAATCGCGGAAGTGGGGAATGTGCGAAAAGACATTGATCAGCGAGACAACGTCGAAGCGATCGGTCACCTCGGACAGGGGCGTCCGCGACACCGGCAGGTTGCGCGCCTCGGCGACAGCCGCCTTGGCCGCCATGGGCTCGATCCCCAGCACCCGGCTGCCCGGCGCCACCAAGCCGCTGACCGCCTCGACGAGTTCGCCATAGCCGGCGCCCACATCAAGCCAGCTCAGCGGCGCGCCGAGCTCCTCATGGAAGGCATCGGCGACAAGGGCCTCATAGTGGCTGATCTTGGCCGTCGAACGCTTGGCCTTAACATTGAGATGGCCCTCGTCGGTGGGGTGCAGGCCCGTTCGTGCGGCCTCCGAAATCAACTCCAGCGGGGGGCGAGGATTGACATAGACCACCCCGCACCGCCGGCACTTGACCGCCTCATAGCCATTTTCACGCGCCCAGAACCTCGCGTCGTCGGCGCCGCAGGCTACGCAGGCCACGGTCTCAAGTAGAATTGCGGGCTGGTTCATCAGCCAAGCCTTCGTCGAGGCGATCCAGGGTCACTGGACTCCGATCACCTCTATACGCATCCAGGCTCCGCCGGTTCCGCAGCGGAAGCAGCATCCGCGCCGGCGGCTATCCCAAATAGCCGGGCGACCTGTAGTTGAGGCCAGCGACGCCTTGAGGAACGAAGTCGCCCTGGGGCGGCAGGCCCTTGGACACATAGCCGCTCACTGGCAGTTTGGGGAAACTGGCCACCAGGTCGTTGGCCGTGGTCAAAGCCGGACAGGCGGTCTGAGCGCCCACCGGCGGCCATACGGCGTTGGCCAGGGTCGCGCGGGGTTTGACATAGACATTGTTGAGGGTGACCGGATAGCTCGGCTGGCATTTGCTGAGAGGGGTCAGCCACAGCAGATAGCCGCCATTATTGGCCGAGCCCCACACTTGGGCTCCCGTGGCGACCAGATTGACCCGATAAAGTTCGGCCGACCCGATCGCGCCCTGATCCTGGTCGATGGTCAGGCCCTGATAGCCGCTATAGCCGGTCAGCTTGTCGACCCGCAGGTCCCTGACCCCGCCGAATGGCTGGATCACATCGGCGTGGAACTGGTTGTTGTAGCCATAGATGCCTTCCACGCGCACGTTCTCGACCTGTACCGTGGCCTCGGGCGCGGCGATATCCACGCCGTCCGACATGCCGCCGCCCGAGGCGTCGATCAGCACGCCCTCCACATGAACGACGCCAGTCGCGCCCTTGATATAGATGGCGCGGGACGGGGCGCCGTTGGTCTTGTCCGCCGACACCGGGAGGGTGATGTAGCCGCCCAGGATCACCACATTGTGGCCGCCGAGGATGTAAGTGAAGCCCACCTTCTTCTTGGCGGGCAGCTTGATGATGTAGTCCTGGGTCGGCTTCAGGTTGCTGGTGGTGTCGCCGGTCCCTAGCGTGATGGTGATTGGATTTTTCAGAGTCGGCGGCGCCCAGCGCAGCTTGTCGCCGCTCCCGGTCGTGCTCACCAGCTGTGTCGATTGGGTCATCACCGACGTGGTCTTCTCCGTCGTGACCGAGGTCGAGGTCACGCTGACCGTCAGGGACGGCACATTGATGACGCCAAGAAACAGGGTCGGCACCGAGGTGGTCACCGAGCCGCGCATGACGCCGTCAGGGGTGGTGATGAAGCTGGGCGTTCCCACGATTGAGGTGGTCTGGGCGACGTCGGCGATGAACATGCGCCGGGCTACATCGTTGCGCACCAGGGGAGCGGCCTGGGAACCGGCGAACACCGCCTGGTCCAAGGCGTCCTGCATCCTCGATTTGACGCCCAAGGCGCCGCTGAGGTCGAAGGCGCCCCCGATCAACGGAATCAGCGCGATCGCAGCCAATGCGGACAGGATCGCCACGGCGCCGGAGCGGTCGTCAGCAAAGGATCGCGAAATCGAAATGGATCGGCGGAGCGCGGCGGCCTGGCGCCTGCGAGGCATCCTTGAAGACATTATTGATTTCCGGGTTACAAACTATCACTCGTAACCTTACCGAAAATGTTTGAATGAAGTAGTATTCAACATGTTTACCCACACCATAACAGTGACGGTTAGCATAAATTATTGATAACTAGATCCTAACCATCCGAAGGCGCCGGGCGGTCAAGCCTTCAGAAAACGGACCGCTGCATCGGGGGAAGTGTGGCCCGAGGGGAGGAAAATAAGCGGGATTCTCCAACATATTGGACCATATGCCAAATCCACCCCAGACCCAGCTCCCTGCCGGCTACACCACGTAGTGGCCGCTGAGGTGCAGGTCGCTGGCATGGACGCCGAGCAGCTTGATGGTCTCGCCGGTGGAGAAGCTGATGGTGGAATAGGAGCCGAAGTCGTGGAAGTTGGGGTTCAGGCCCTTAGCCAGATAGGCGGTGATGTCGATCCGGTCGCTGGCGGTGAAATCGGTGATGGTCTCGGCCTTCTGCCCCGGGGCCATGACGAAGGTGTCGGC